>CAZLBP010000001.1:0-82323 GCA_964557855.1 uncultured Ignavibacteriales bacterium
GGCTCCTTTTTCAAAATGGCCGGTTTTAATGCGACCCCTAGTGGCCGGTTTTGCCCGACCGGTGATATTATGAAATGGGCTCTAGAAACAGAGCTATCCCGGGGACAAGAATGATGATGCGATTCACTTTGTTCACTCTACGGCATCCACGCTGGATAGATCCGGATCGGCCAGGGCTTTCTGCAGGGCTAAAGTTGCAGCCCCCAACGCGACGGCTCTGGGTCCTAGATCACTCATGAGTATATCAACCGCTGCTATGCTTACTAATACGCTGTTTGTCGCTTTCTTGCGGAGCGGCTTGAGGAGTAAATCCCCCAGCCGAGTCAGCTCACCACCCAGAACCACTAATCTGGGATTCATCAGATTCAACCAGCCTGCAACGGCTGATCCCAGGTGTTCAGCCAGCTCTCCGATGAGTTTCACGGCCAGCCTGTCACTCGCCAGGGCAGCGCTCTCAATAGCTTCAATAGTAAGCTCCTGCTGCACGAGCTGACTGGTCGGGTACTTGTTGACCAACTCACGGGCCCGTTCAATGAGGGCGGCTCCGCTGGCCAGCGTTGCGAGGCAACCTTTGAGGCCGCACACACACTGTTTCCCCCTGGGATCTATCGAGAGATGGCCGAATTCGCCGGCCACGCCGGACGCGCCTCGATAAACGTCTCCGTTCAATATGTAGCCGGCTCCGATACCGTAGCCCATTTTGATATAAATGAAATCATTAACCCCCTGTCCGCACCCCCACCAGTGTTCGGCCAGGGCGCCCAGGTTAGCATCATTATCGACATATACGGGAACATTGTATTTTTGCTGTAGCTTCTCAAAACCGCTTTTTCCTTCCCAAGCCGGAACCACGACTTCCGAAATGAACTTGGGATCTTGAGGATCGACCGGGCTGGGGACAGCCAGACCGATTCTCAACAATCGGTTACTTCCACCTCCCCAGTTAGTCAGGCACTCGTCGCACAGCCTATTCATCAGTCGCCGGGTGCCTTCGGGATCGGTGCGGACCGGGTGTTTCATTTCCTTCCAGTCTAGAACTCGCCCTCTCAGATCCGTCAATGCCACTGACACGTGAGTGGCACCAAGATCTACTCCCAGTATCACTCTCGCTTCATCCTGGAATTCCAGAAGTATCGGTCGGCGACCACCACTTGAGCGACCGGCGCCGATTTCGATGACTAATCCGGTCTTCAACAGGCAGTCGATAATTTCAGATACTGTAGAACGTGACAGACCGGTGTACCGGGCGATCTCAGCACGAGTTGTTCTCTGTTCGTGCCAAATAAGTCGAAGGACGGATTCGGTCAGGGGGCGCCGCCGGGACTGAAGATCCTGCAATGTGCCCTTCGGGCCAAAATCGTTATGATTTACTTCGCCACTCATAGAAAAATACCAACAACCTGTCCTCAGCGGTGGAAGTACACGTTGTCAACATATACCGTGTTCAGGTCACCTGAGATGAGTAATTGGGCGAGATGCTCCTTTGCAGTAAGATTGGTGAAGTCAGTCAAAGGAAGTTCGATACCTGTCCAGCTACCGGTGTTCATGGTATTGTCATCCAGTGTGATCTCATGTTCAACATCGTCACCGCCACCATATACGCCGTCAGCACCAAAATCCACTAGTTTAATTTTGAATACCGATGGAGCGGCTGTTTCATCCGGTGTCCAGATATCTATATGAAAATGAGTCATGGCGGCAGCGTCAACCGTAGTCGTACTGAATTCTATGCCGGCAAAGATCAAGTTGGTATATTTCTTTGTATTGTCCGCACCAATCGAATAATCCGCGACATCGGCCATATCCCAATCAGCCGACCACGTGTCAACAGGATGATTAGGGTAGGCATCACTGAACAAGGAGACGACATCGGCGGCATCAACAGTCGGTAGGGGAGCCGGCACCGCCGGTGCTTGGGGCACGCCGCCGTCGTATAAGTAGACATTATCAAGGGACAGTGTTGTCGGATCACCCGAGATGATCAGCTGGGCCAGATGTTCCTTTGTAGTTAAACCGCTGAAACCGGCCAGCGGCATATCGAGACTGACCCAGCTGCCCGTGTTCATAGTGCTCTCGTCGAAGGTGATATCACCTTCGACGTCATCTTCGCCCCCACCGTTATAAACGCCGTTGGCTCCGAAATCAACGAGCTTAACCTTGAATACTGACGCTGAAGCTGTCGCGTCGGGAGTCCAGACGTCCATATGGAAATGAGACATCTCAGACGCATTAACCGTAGTAGTCCTGAATTCTATCAGGGCAAAGACAAGATTACTGTATTTCTTCGTGTTATCAGTTCCGATCAAGTAGTCTGCAACATCCGCGACATCTCCAACGGCCGACCAGGTATCAACTGGATGGTCAGTGTAGACATCACAGAACAGGGAGATAACTTCGGCGGCGTCCGCTGTCGGCGCCGGTGCGGCGATCAGCGGACCGGCCTGCGAGGCCGGACATTCAGGGGGCTCGGGCCCTTCGCGAAACAGGTAGTCGACCAGAAAGGAAAGGTCGGAAATGTCGATCGGACCAGCCGGGCCAACGACGCCGTTGACATTTCCTTCTTCTTCACACAGAGTCGGCGGGCCACCTCTGAAAAGGAAGTCAATCAGGTAAGAGAGGTCCGTTACGTCAACCGGGCCGGCCGGGCCACTGATACCATCTGCGTTGCCGCGAACCTGACAGCATGTATCCGCCGGAGTCGCACTTTGGTATACTCGTACGTAATCGATTAGCATAGTCTGAGGGAAAATTGTAGAAGCATCGGGAGGCCCCACAAAGTTGCCACCGACTGCAACGTTGAGAATAATATAGAATGGATGGTCAAAGACCCATTCGTCACCATCGAGATCTCCTGGAGTTATGGTTTGATATAGACTGTCGTCCATATACCATCTAATCTCATCTTCTTCCCATTCCACTGCGAAAACATGAAAGGCGGTGTCAAATTGTCCGTTGTCCAGCATGTAACTCTGGGTGAGGGCGTCTCCGCCTGAATAGCCGGGACCATGAAGACTCCCGTGAATGATACTGGTCTCCTGTCCGCGATATTCCATAATATCAATCTCACCGCATTGGGGCCAGCCTGCTGTGCCTATATCGCTGCCGAGCATCCAGAACGCGGGCCAGATACCCTGTCCGGTGGGAAGATTGATACGAGTTTCAACTCGACCGTACATTGGTTCAAACAAGCCTCTGGTAACGATTCTTGCCGATGTATACGGCTGACCCATATAGAACTCTTCGTGGGCGGTGATGGCGAGGTTACCGTATCCATTCAACGATACATTGGAGGGACGGTCGGTATCGTATTCAAGCTGGGCATTCCCCCAGTCGGTTCCAATATCGTATGCCCACCTGGCTGAGTCGGGTGACTGACCGGCAGGACCGTTGAATTCGTCACTCCAAACCAACGTCCGGGAAGTAGGTGAATCGGATGAGTTACAGTAACCGTTCTTCACCAATGCCATTGTGAACAGGAGAGATATTACGATGAGTCTGTAGTTGCGGCCAATCAAGACTGTCTCAGTTCTGCTCAGGTTTACGGACAGCTTCTACGGCACCGGAACAGCACAGTCTCATCTGGCGGGCAGTTTCAGCGCGCGTTGTCCGCTTCTCCCGCCTGATAAGACGTGTTATCGAACCGGCCCAGGGTAGTTCTCGCGAATGTGTGTTGGGCCGGTCCAATAGTAGGTTCATTTACTGCCACCGTTCAAATGCCCGTCACACAGTATCACTTGTGGAAATACACATTGTCAACGAATACTGTGTTCGGATCACTCGTTATGATCAATTGAGCCAAGTGGCCTTTTGTCGTCAGGTTGGTAAAGTCAGCCAAAGCCAGCTCAATACTCACCCAACTACCGGTGTTCATCGTGTTTTCATCCAGGGTGATCTCGTGCTCGACGTCATCACCACCACCCCATGCGCCGTCTGCTCCGAAATCGACCAGTTTGATTTTGAATACAGCAGGTGCATCCGTCGGATCCGCTGTCCAGAAATCCATATGGAAATGCGTCATCGCAGTACCATCAACTGTCGTAGTGGTGAACTCGACGCCGGCATACACAAGGTTGGTATACTGTTTGGTGCTGTCAGAACCGACCAGATAGTCGGCAACATCAGCCATGTCCCAGCCGGCCGACCAGGTGTCAACCGGATGGTCGGTGTAGGCGTCGCTGAACAACGAAATGACATCCGCTGAAGGTACCGACGGAGTCGGAGCTGGAGTGGTCGGTGCTGTGGCGATACCGGCATCATAGAAGTAAATGTTGTCGATATAGACGGTATTCAGAGAATCACTGGCAATGATCAGCTGGGCCAGATGACCGGTCGTTGTCAGGTTAGTGAAATCGGTAAGCGGCACATCGATACCGACCCATAGGGCCGTCTCCATCGTGTTTGCATCAAAGGTCAACTCATGTTCGACATCGTCACCGCCGCCCCAGGCGCCATCGGCGCCAAAGTCGACTAACTTAACCTTAAACACTGCCGGGGCCGCCGTCGGATCGGGTGTCCAGACATCCATATGGAAATGCGTCATAGCTGAAGCATCGAGCGTGGTACTGGTGAACTCTATGCCGGCAAAGACCAGGTTGGTGTATTGCTTGGTGTTGTCAGAACCGATCAGGTAGTCGGCAACATCAGCATCATCCCAGGGAGCCGACCAGGTGTCAACCGGATGGTTGGTGTAGGCGTCGCTGAAGAGAGAAACCACACTGTCAGAATCAACTGTAGGCGTCGGAGCCGGTACACTCGGGGCCAGGGGCAGGCCGGACTCGTAGAAGTATATGTTATCTACATAGACTGTATTCGGATCACCCGAGATAATCAGCTGCGCCAGATGACCGGTTGTTGTCAGATTGGTAAAACTGGCCAGAGGCACGTCGATACTGATCCATTCTCCCGTATTCATCGTGTTTTCGTCAAACGTCAATTCATCTTCGGTATCGTCGCCGCCCCCAAATACGCCATCCGCACCGAAATCGACCAACTTGACTTTGAACACCGCCGGTGCATCTGTCGGATCCGGCGTCCAGACATCCATATGAAAATGCGTCATCGAACTCGCATCCACCGTCGTCGTCGTGAACTCAATACCCGCAAAGACGAAATTGGTGTACTTCTTCGTGTTGTCCGCACCGATCAGGAAATCCTCTACGTCCGCCATGTCCCAGACAGCCGACCAGGTATCAACCGGGTGGTCCGTGTAGGCATCGCTGAAGAGCGAAATCACACTGTCAGGATGAACCGTCGGGGTCGGGGCCGGAGTTGTCGGCTCGGCTTGAGGAGTAGTGACATTAACGGTGATTTCACCGGTAGCAGGTACAGCACCGAGCGTTGCTGTCAATGTTGCTGTACCGGTGCCGACCGCAGTAATGGTCCCATCCATTGCTACGAGCACAACGAGTTCATCTGAAGATGAGAAAGTGAAATAGCCCGGCATGGCGTTGACAACTACGTCTGTGCCGTCGACATCGAACGTGACCGTGTGATTACCGACAACAACCGTATCACCCACTTCCACATCCAGCGTTTGTGTATTCAAGGCCGGACGAGGGTCTGTTATGGTGGCCAGATCTTCGAAAATGATCTCGTCCATCCACATCTCATACCCGTTACCGCCTTCAGGGCCTTCTGCAAAGAAGAACAGTCCGGACTCGGCAACTAACTTGGATGGTTCCGGAATCGGTATGACGTATTTCTGCCAGGTTGCAGAAAGAGGAAGATCGTTCACTTGAGCGGTGTACTTCGATGTTCCGGTGTTATCGTTGCCGATTCCGGCCACATTCAGCGTGGCACCAGTGCTTGCTTTGGCCCAGAATGTCAGAGCATTGAATCCGGTTAAATCGCGGGGAACGCTGTCCGTAAAGGCGCCGCCGGAGTAACTGCCCGCCGGATTTCCCTCATCAGGAATAGTAACGATCAAGGATCGCAAGCCTGCGTATGCTGTATCCTCATCTATCTGAACCGCGTCAAGCAGCGAACCGGCGAATGCCTCGTAAGTCACGCCACTATCGTATTCATCTGTGAATACCCGATTCGACGGGGCTGGACAATCAGGTGGCGGAGGACCACCACGGAAAAGAAAGTCGACCAGATATGAAAGGTCGGCTACATCAATTGGCCCGCCGGGACCGGTCAGACCGTCAACATTACCTTCATCCGTACACGGCGGAGGCGAACCACCACGGAAGAGGAAGTCGACCAAATACGACAGGTCAGCAACATCAACTTCACCACCAGGACCGGTCTCGTTGTCGACACAACTCGTACTGCTAACCCTTTTTAGCCCCAATACTGTTCATTGAATGTTTGCTGGTTTGTTTGTGGTGTTGTACTCTTATCCGATCTTTAAGATAAGGAGAGTATTGCCATGGCACGAACAGTTGCAGAACTCCCGGCGGGCAGTCGTTTAACGGATCACATCAGCTTGGGTGTGATAGCCAGGTATTTTCCGCTGGAGCGGGTTACCCGGATTCTTGATGAAACCGGCAGAGCCGGCCAACGCCGGCGGATTTTGCCGGGGCATGTGGTGGTGTACTGCGTGATCGCCTTGGCCCTGTACATGCAGGTCTCCTGTCGGGAGGTACTGCGGTGCCTTCTTGACGGTCTGCAGTGGTTACAGGCGCCCGGCGCCCGGATTCGGGTCACGGGCAAGTCGGGGATATCCCAGGCCCGGACTCGTCTGGGCTATGAGCCGGTGATGGTGCTGCATGATCAAGTGGTCAAGCCCCTGGCCACGAAACGGACCAAGGGGGCCTGGTACCGTAGCTGGCGCTTGGTGAGCCTTGATGGCAGCACGATGGACATGGCCGACACGCAGGCCAACCGAGAGAGCTATGGTCGTCCGGGCGCCAGTCGCGGGCGGAGTACCTACCCGCAGCTGCGCTTTGTCAGTCTGGTTGAGAATGGCACGCATGGATTGTACGGTTTACTCCTGGCCCACTATGCCATCCGGGGGCTCATGCACGAGGCGGCCGTCACGGGTAATCGCGATCCCGACACCCTCTCCTTTACGCACGCCGTCAGGATCGTTCGCCGTACACTGCCCCACTTTGTCTCTATTCCCTCCTCAGGAGAGACCGACGTTTCATGAGGCCGTCCTAAATGAACTTCGGGACGCACCCGTAACTTCCAGCCGGGGAAGACGCAATTACCGGGGTGTCAAACGAAAAATGAGCAATTATCCCATACGTCCCCGGGGCAGCCCATCACCCAATCGCGTCAACATCGAAAAAGAGATAACAATTCTTAGATGAACAGTAGTTGGGTTAGGTGGATATCGAAGCCTAATCCGGTGACTCGATTCCGAACTTCTTCAAGCGGTAGATCAGTACGTGGCGGGGGATTTCGAGGCGTTTGGCGGCTTTGGTTTTGTTCCATCCGGTCTTTTCGAGAGCCTCAAGGATTAGGTTGCGCTCGGCCTCTTCCAAGGTTACCCGGTTTCTGTGGCCATCATCTCCATTTTCCCGAAGATCGAACTGCCCAAAGTCATCCGGAAGATCTTTGACCGTCAGTTTGTTGCCGCGTCTGAGTATCACCATCCGCGCCATGAGATTCTCTAGTTCGCGGACATTACCGGGCCAATCATACTCGATAAGCTTATCCACGAGCTTCGGGTCGAGGCTTATTTCGTCCTGTTCACTGTACTTTCGGACGAATTCTCGGGCCAAAAGGGGGATATCGTCACGACGTTCCCTGAGACTGGGAACGTGGAGCGGTACGACATTGAGGCGATAGAACAGGTCCTCGCGAAACTTTCCCGTACGAACCCGTTGTCGGAGATCAACATTGGAGGCGGCAATGAGCCGTACGTCGACTGCTCTTCGAGTTTCGGCCCCAACCGGCTCGATAATATTCTCCTGAAGCACTCGGAGCAGCTTGGCCTGCAGATCGATGGCTAATTCGCTGATTTCATCAAGCAGCAACGTTCCTTCGTCAGCCAACTCGAATTTCCCTTTCTTATCCCGGACAGCACCGGTAAAGGCACCTTTGACGTGACCAAACAACTCCGACTCTATCAACTCTTTAGGTATAGCGGCACAGTTTACCGCGATGAAGTCCTGCTCAGTGCGACCGCTTTCCTGATGAATTGACCGCGCAACGAGTTCTTTACCCGTACCCGATTCACCAGTTACCAGAATGGTGGCATCGGTGTCGGCAATCTTGTGGATCATCGATTTCAGTTGACGGAACGGCTCAGACGCCCCAATCAACTTCTTGTCCGACTCGGCCTTCTTCAGTTTGCCTCGGAGTTTCTTGTTCTCGGACTCGAGCTTTTCGAACTGAAGCGCCTTCTCGATCGCAACAAACAGCTCTTCATCTTCAAACGGTTTTGTGATGTAATCGAAAGCGCCAAGCTTGACCGCCTGAACCGCCTGATTGACCGTGGCATGGGCGGTAATCAAGATGACTTTCATGTTCGGCTGGGCCGCTTTCGCCTCGTTCAACAGCTCAATCCCGTCCATTTCAGGCATACGAATATCTGACAACAGCAGATCATACGGTGCTGACTTTATCGCCTCCAGAGCTTCGCGGCCGTCCGCAGCGACATCCACCTTGAAACCCTTTTTCTCGAGTTTGAATTGCAGCACTCTGCGAACAGAGGAATCATCATCGGCCAGGAGAATTTTCACGCCGGCACCCCGACAACCAGCAGCGGCAGCCTGATTTCCGCTCTCGCTCCACCGCCGGTAACGTTTTCAAGTTCTATGCGACCGTTGTGTCGTTCAACAATGCTCTTTGCTATGGCGAGTCCCAGTCCTGTCCCGGTTGGTTTGGTGGTAAAGAACGGCTCGAAGATTTTCGACACATGGTCTTCACTTATACCGCTGCCGGAGTCTTCAATGAAAATCCGCGCCTCGGACGACTCGGTCTTGAGGCTGACAGTCACAGTCGATTCGTCCGGGGAAGCATCGACCGCATTGAGCAGCAGGTTGAGCATGACCTGATGAATCTTCTCTTCATCTGCCATGACGACTACCGGATCTTCGACATGGCTAATGATCTTAATATCTCTCCTCAGGGCCTGAGGCTGAACCTGTTTCAGGCTGGAACGGACAACATCTGCCAGATTAAGCTCGGCCAACGTCGTCTGGCTGGGTCTGGCAAACTCGAGAAAGTCGGTTACGCTGGCATTGATACGTTTCACTTCTTTTAGTACGATGGCTTTGAATTCTCTTTTGTCTTCTTCAGAGGTGCCGTTTTCACAGAGGATTTCAACTGCCCCTTTAATGGATGCCAAGGGATTCTTTATTTCATGAGCCATGCCGGCCGCAATTTGACCGACTAGAGACATCTTATGGGAACGCTCCAGTTGCAGGCGCATATCTTCGGCCTTCTCGCGGCTTTGAAACTCTCGTTGCACGAGTCCGCCGGCTAACAACGCGATCGCAAAGTAGAAGACGATTTCCGTCAATTCGTCGGCCAGCGCGTGAACTTCAAGTTCGGCCGTGAAAATAAAGGGAAGAACAGCCGCAGAGATAAAGAAAGCAGTATACAATCCTCCTCGCAATCCAAACCAGGTGGCGGCTATTACGATTGGAATGTAACAGAAACGTCCGTGAATGGCGTGAATCCAATGGACGTGACCGAAGATCGGTTCGATTATCCAGCCATAGTGAACACCGAGTGTTAGGGCAATCACTCCACCGAGAATATAGAATTTCGTTGTCTGTCTTTCAGGTTCCCACATAATGCTTTTGCCTCTACCGGCCGACTCCGCAACTTGTGTGCCAGACTTGGTTCTCATTGTGATTTGTCCTTGTAATACGTTAATTCACAATAAAATATAACATGGCGACGAGATCCAATCGTCTTGTCTTGCAGCCTGATTTCGCCATCTTCTATAGAATATTATACGAATTTGAAGAATATTCTTCACACAAATTCTACACTCAGCCGAGCTGGATTGCGTAAGTTGTTGACGTTGAGCAGCTTTCGTTCTTTGGCATGCCTTTTGATATTACAGCTGGCCAATGAAAGAAATGCGCCAGAGAAAAAGGATGAATAGACCAAGCATGACAAACAGACATTCGTTTGACCGGCCTCGATTCGCAACCAGTGACGACATTTATAGAATCGTCTGGCTCTCGGTGTTTGTTCTCTTCTGGGCGGGTTCAGTCCAAACCGCTGCCAAGTCAGAAATGCGGTCGACCGCAGATTCGTTGACGTCGGTATTGGACACGATTCCTGAGTCTATTCCATCTTTCGATTCGACCAGCACGCTGGACTATTACCTGGCAGTTGCGATGGAACGGAGTCCGCGGCTACGATCCGCTTACAATAGTTGGATTGCGGACCTGAAGAAATCCGATCACGTGGGGGCGTTGCCGGATCCGATGTTCAACTACGCTTACTTTATAGAAAATGTCGAGACTCGGGTGGGACCACAGGAACAACGATTTGGTGTGCGTCAATCATTCCCATGGTTTGGTACACTGGGTGTGAAAGAAGAAATGACTTTTGCGATGTCGCAGGCCTCCTACCAGCGGTTCGAGGCGGCCAAGTACGAACTGTACTATGATGTAAAAGCGGCCTACTATGACTATTATTTTCTGGGTCAGGACCTCCAGATAACCAGCGAGAACCTGGAGTTGCTCAAGTTCTGGGAGTCAGTGGCACAGTCCAAATACAAGGTGGGACTGAAACCGCACCCCGATGTTATCAAAGCTCAGGTGGAGCTCAGCAAACTTGAAGACCATCTGCAGACGCTTCAAGAGCAGGTTGAGCCGAAAATGGCCCGCCTCAGGGCACTGCTCAATCTGCCGGAGAGTGTGCACATACGAGTACCGCAGTCGATCTCCGTTGAGGAAGTGCCGCTGGTTGAAGACACGATGATAGCCGTAATCACGCGGCATAATCCGAATCTTCGGGCTCTCGAACGAATGGTCGAAAGCAAGCGGGCCGGGGAACGTTTGGCGGGCAAACAGACGATGCCGTCTTTCTCGATCGGCGTTGAATACATTCAGACCGGAGAAGCAATCAACCCGGACATGGCGGAAAGCGGGAAGGACCCCTGGATGATCGGCGCCAGTATTTCGCTGCCAATCTGGTTTGGTAAGAACAGCGCTCGGAAAAGGGAAGCCGAAGCGCGCCGTCGCGTCGCCGAGTACAACCTTCACGATTCGGAAAATCAGCTTGTCGCCATGACCGAGCTGTTGCTTTTCGAGTATTCCGATGCGCTGCGAAAAACGCGTCTTTATCGTGACGGCCTGGTTCCAAAAGCTGAGCAGTCCTTGAATGCGATCTATGCTGCATACCAGGCCGGCGAGACTGATTTTCTCAATGTCCTGGATGCTCAGAGACAATTGCTGGATTTCCAGCTGACCGTGGCTCGCGAGCAAGCCCGGCTGGCGACCAAACGTGCGCAGTTAGAAATGCTCAGTGGAACAGAACTCAGTAACTATCTGCAACAATAACGTATTTGAAAGGAGCTACGACATGCGTTCACTCAAACACGCCATCACAGTTCTCGCTCTGGTCTTTGGATTTGTCTTGTCCGCGCAAGCCGGGGATGCAGACAAAGAATCTGAAGCAACGGCTCCCAGGGAGCTGAAGAACCAAACTCATTGTCCGGTGATGGGTGGTAAAATTGACTCTACTGTCTATACGGACATCCAGGGTCAGCGGGTCTATCACTGCTGTCCGATGTGTGCGGACAAGCTAAAGGCAGACCCGGATAAGTACTTCAAGAAGTCCGCAGAGGCAGGCGTGCTGTTCGAGAACATACAGACAACCTGTCCGGTATCGGGTAAGGAAATCGATGAAAAGGCTGTGTTCGCGGACCACGAAGGCCGTCGCGTGTATTTTTGCTGCGAAGGCTGTCCGGAGAAATTCAAGAAGGACCCCGGCAAGTATCTCGAGCAGCTTGACGGCGGTTCGGAAACCGGCACTGAAGAGATGCAAATGAAGGACCACAGCGATCACAGCGGCCACGATCACTAAGGCTGTGGTTTCCTGAGATCGTAAGAGGAATGAACGTCATGAATAATGAACCCACAACTCAAAACAACTGGCAGAGGCTGATCCCACGAGGACGCCCGGCAATCATTTCACTGGTGATTGTGGCAATCGTGGCGTTCTTCCTCGGCGGTCTCTTGTTAGGTGGCGGAGAATCAACGGAACCGAAGAACGGCGGCGAAGAGCACGTCCACGCAGCATCCGCTGAATCGTCTGAGCCCACGATGTGGACCTGTTCCATGCACCCGCAGATTCAGTTGCCGAAGCCGGGCAAGTGTCCGATCTGCTTCATGGATCTGATTCCGGTCGAAACCGGCAGCGGCGGGGGGGAACTGGATCCAAACCAAATTCGCATGTCGAAAACAGCTATGAAGTTGGCCGGCATACATACGACGCCGGTCACCAGAGCCTATGCCGAGCGAACTGTTCGCATGGTCGGCAAGCTCGACTATGACGAAACTCGGGTGTCATACATTACGGCCTGGGTTCCCGGACGGCTCGACAGCCTGTATATCGATTATACTGGCGCGACGGTGTCCAAGGGTGATGACATGGTTCACATATACTCACCGGAATTGATTGCCGCTCAGGAGGAACTTCTGCAGGCCAAGAAAGCCGTCAGGACTCTTGATAAGGCGAATAGTCCGGTATTGAAATCGACAGCAAACGAAACGCTCACGTCGGCTCGCGAGAAACTGCGCCTGTACGGCCTGTCGGAAAAGCAGATCTCCAACATCGAGCAGGGCAATACCCCGGCAGAGCACCTCACTATCACGGCTCCGGCGAGCGGTGTTGTGCTACACAAGGATGCCAAAGAAGGCATGTATGTATCAACAGGTACCCGCATATACACTATTGCTGATTTGAACCGACTCTGGGTCTTGCTTGAGGCGTATGAGTCAGATTTGCCGTGGCTCAAGTATGGGCAACACATATCGTTTACATCGCCGTCGTTTCCGGGCGAAGTCTTCGATGCCGTGATCAGCTTTATCGATCCGGTAGTGAGCCCCAAAACCCGAACCGTTAATGTTCGGGCGATCGTTGACAATTCGGATCAGCGACTAAAGCCGGAGATGTTTGTGAGTGCCACGGTTCAGTCCCGTCTGGATAGCGAAGGCGACGTTATTGCGCCGGAACTAGCGGGGAAATGGATCAGCCCGATGCACCCGGAGATTGTGAAGGACGCACCCGGTAAATGCAATATCTGCGGTATGGACCTCGTTCCGGCTGAAACACTCGGTTACACTGCGGGTAACGATACAACCGGCAGGGCGCCACTCTTGATTCCGGCTTCGGCGCCGTTGATCACGGGCAAGCGGGCAGTCGTGTACGTCGAGGTGCCGAGTGAGGAAGGCGTGGTCTTTGAAGGACGCGAGGTCACTCTGGGGCCCCGAGCTCAGGACTACTACGTTGTGAAGGAAGGTCTCGAAGAAGGTGAGCAGGTTGTCACCAACGGGGCATTCAAAATTGACAGCGAGCTGCAGATTCAGGCCAAGCCAAGCATGATGTCACCGAAGGGCGGAGTTGTCGCTGCCGGCCACGATCACGGCGAGGCCAAAGCGGTCAGGATGGCAACGGCGGAAGCATCACCTTACGAAGCAGGAACCGCTAAACGGCTGGACGATTGCGAAGAAGCCCAGGTCGCGCTGGTAACAGTGTACGACGCGTACTTCGAAGTTCAAATGGCCCTGGCTAATGACAATCTCGATGAAGCCAAAGAAGGATACGGTACGCTTGTGGACGCAGTTAAGGAGGTGGACATGGGATTGTTCGAAGGCAAGGCCCACGACCGGTGGATGGATATATCCGAGGATCTCGTTGATGCGGCGGACATCGGCAAATCCTCGGGATCGATTGTCGGCGCCCGCGACGCCTTCTTCCAGCTCTCATTGGCGGCTATCGAAATGCACGACACGTTCGGCCATGCATCTGATGAAACCTTTTATCTCACGTATTGTCCAATGGCGCGCGACAACGCCGGGGCTTACTGGCTGCAGAAGGAAGACATTGTCTGGAATTCGTACTACGGTGAATCGATGTTGCGTTGCGGCGAAATCAAGAAGGAACTGCAGGCCGGTAATGCAGTGACGGAGTGAAAGCACGATGACTGAGCAACAGCATTCTCACGAATTTCAGAGAGCGTCACTGCTGGACCGGGTCATCAGGTATTGCCTGGAAAACAAGCTGGTCGTCATACTCCTCATGCTGGTAATCATAGCCTGGGGGATCATGGTGGCTCCATTTGACTGGCGCGTTGGCGGTCTGCAGCGTAATCCCGTTCCGGTTGATGCCATTCCTGATATAGGAGAGAACCAGCAGATTGTCTTCACCGAATGGATGGGGCGCTCGCCGCAGGATGTGGAAGACCAGATTACGTATCCGCTGACAGTATCCCTGCTTGGTATTCCCGGTGTGAAGGATATCCGCAGTTACTCCTTCTTTGGATTCTCGAGTATATATGTCATCTTTAAGGATGACGTTGAGTTCTATTGGTCCCGTTCACGAGTCCTCGAGAAACTCAACTCTCTGCCGGCCGGTACCTTGCCCGAAGGAGTCCAACCCGCCCTGGGTCCTGACGCCACTGCCCTTGGTCAGGTGTTTTGGTACACGCTGGAGGGACGAGACGAAGATGGGAATCCAACCGGCGGTTGGGACCTGCACGAACTGCGCTCTATTCAGGACTGGACGGTTCGTTATGCTTTGATGTCGGCCGACGGTGTCTCTGAAGTGGCTTCAGTAGGCGGGTTTGTCCAGGAATATCAGGTCGATGTCAACCCGGACGCGATGCGGGCCAACAACGTCACACTAACGGATGTGTTTAATGCCGTTCGTATGTCCAACGTTGATGTCGGTGCAAAAACTATCGAGATCAACAAAGCGGAGTATGTGATCCGTGGCCTGGGGTTTATTGAAGAGATCGAAGATATTGAAAAGACGGTAGTCCGGCAGACGGGTAATGTGCCCCTGCGGGTCGCTGATGTCGCTACGGTCTCGCTTGGTCCGGCCCTCAGGCGCGGCGCTCTGGACAAAGGTGGCGCTGAGGTTGTTGGTGGTGTGGTGGTCGTCCGGTACGGTGAGAATCCGCTGGCGACGATCAAAAATGTCAAGGCGAAGATCGAAGAAATTTCACCGGGTCTGCCCAGAAAGGTCTTGGCAGACGGCCGGACCTCACAGGTTACGATTGTCCCATTCTACGATCGAACCGGGCTCATCTCTGAGACTTTGGGAACGCTTAATACGGCCCTCGTCGATGAGATTCTGGTCACCATTATCGTGGTCTTAATTATGGTGATGCACTTCCGGAGTTCGCTGTTGATCTCGGGCCTTCTCCCTTTGACAGTATTAATGACATTTATCGCGATGAAACTCTTTGGAATCGACGCCAACATTGTGGCGCTGTCGGGGATTGCGATTGCTATCGGCACCATTGTCGATATGGGTATCGTCATATGTGAGAATATACTCAAGCATCTGGACCAGGCCCATCCCGATGAAAACCGGCTGGAGGTCATTTTCCGAGCATCCTCGGAGGTGGGAAGCGCGGTGTTGACGGCGATTGCGACCACGGTCGTGTCGTTCCTGCCCGTGTTCACTATGGAGGCGGCCGAAGGAAAGCTGTTTAAGCCGTTGGCGTTCACCAAGACCTTCGCGCTGATTGCCTCGGTTATTGTGGCCCTCACGATTATTCCGCCGCTGGCGCATATCTTGTTCACCAAAGGAAAGAACCTTTCGCGTTCGCGCCGTTTCTGGCCGTTTGGCCTCCTCCTTGGTGGCTTGGCAGCATTCTACTTCTCATTTTGGTTTACCGGACTTGTGCTGATCGCGGTTGGAGCCTACTTGCACTTTAAAGAGAGGCTTCCGAAGAAGGTCACTTCGCGTGTGCCGACTTATTTCAATTACATTGTTGTCGTCATCGTCGCGTGGCTGCTGGCCGGGCACTGGGAGCCGCTGGGCGTAGATGCCGGCATATTACTGAACTTCATATTTGTGGTTCTCTTGCTCGGCGGCGTACTTCTCCTGTTCCAGCTGTTCATCAGGGTCTACGAGCCGATTCTCCGCTGGTGTCTGGTACATAAAGCCCTGTTCCTCACAATGCCGGTCCTTCTAGTTGTCCTTGGTCTGACCATTTGGTTAGGGATTGGATCGATGTTTGGTTGGATGCCGGATTGGGTCCGTTCGAGCCGGCCGTTTGTAGCGATGAATCATGCGTTCCCAGGACTCGGGAAGGAGTTCATGCCCGATCTGGATGAGGGATCGTTCCTCTGGATGCCGACGACCATGCCCCATGCGTCAATCGGCGAGGCACTGGACGTTCTTCAGCATCAGGACATGGCGTTCTCAAGCATTCCCGAGGTCTCGTCTGTGGTTGGCAAACTCGGGCGAGCTGACTCGCCCCTGGACCCGGCGCCAATTTCGATGATCGAAACTATCATTAACTACAAACCGGAGTACCGCGTCGACGAGAGTGGGCACCGTCTTCGATTCAAATATGATGATGAAAACGAAGTGTTCGTGCGTGACGAGTACGGTGAGCTGATTTCCGATGATGATGGAAAACCGTACCGAAACTGGCGGGATCACATTCAAAGTCCGGATGACATCTGGGATGAGATATTGAAAGCGGGTAAGCTGATCGGTACTACGTCCGCGCCGAAACTCCAGCCGATTGCAGCACGCATTGTGATGCTGCAGTCGGGCATGCGAGCGCCGATGGGCGTGAAGGTCCGAGGGCCGGATCTGGAAACCATCGAGCGAGTCGGCCTTGAGATCGAGAAGTATCTCAAGCAAGTACCCTCGGTGCAACCGGCGGCGGTAATTGCCGACCGGATCGTGGGAAAACCATACCTCGAGATTGATATCGACAGGGAGAAAATTGCACGATACGGTCTGAGCATTCGCAAGGTGCAGGACGTAATCGAAGTGGCCGTCGGCGGCAAGAAGCTGACAACAACTGTCGAGGGTCGTGAACGATATCCGGTTCGTGTTCGCTATCAGCGTGAACTTCGCAACAGCTTGGAGGAACTGGGTAGTATCCTGGTGCCGACGGCCAATGGTGCTCAGATCCCGATAATCGAGTTGGCGGAGATTCAGTTTGTCCGCGGCCCGATGGTCATCAAGTCCGAGAATACGTTCCTAACGGGATACGTCATTTTCGATAAGAAGTCGGGCTACGCCGAAGTTGACGTCGTGCAGGAGGCGCAAAGGCTGCTTCAGGATAAGATCGGCTCAGGTGAATTTGACGTCCCGGCCGGTGTCAGTTATGAGTTTGTCGGATCCTACAAGAACCAGATTCGCTCAGAGAAGAAGCTTATGGTCGTACTGCCGCTGTCGCTAGTCATCATCTTCTTGATATTGTATTTCCAGTTCAAGCAGGTATCAACAACGCTGCTTGTGTTCTCCGGTATTTTTGTGGCCTGGTCGGGCGGGTTCCTCATGCTGTGGCTGTACGGCCAGGGCTGGTTTCTCGATTTCTCATTTTTCGGAGAGAATATGCGGGAACTGTTCCATGTGAGAAACTTCAACTTATCGGTTGCAGTGTGGGTCGGGTTCCTGGCCCTGTTTGGTATTGCCACAGACGATGGCGTGATCATCTCGACATATCTCAAGCAGGTATTCGACCGCGACCGACCTAAGACAATTCAGGAGGTTCGCGAGGCCACCGTTGAAGCCGGTAAACGCCGAATCCGGCCCGCTCTAATGACGGTTGCCACGACCATTCTGGCGTTGATTCCGGTGCTGACATCGACCGGTCTGGGTTCGGACATCATGGTGCCGATGGCCATTCCCTCGTTTGGCGGCATGACGGTAGTGTTGGTAACCGTGTTTACGGTACCGACTTTGTACTGTCTCCTGGCGGAGATCAAGGTGAAGAGGTCGCCCAGTGTACGAAATGGCGGCGAGTAATAATCGCAGAGTAGTTGTTAGACGAAATTGGCAGTTGAACCAGAAAACATGGAGAGTAAGATAATGAAATCGACCCTGATTCTAACAGGCGGATTGGTTTTAATCGTAGGCATCTTGGCATTGGTTGGATGTGGTGACGACGATCATGACATAATATCGAACTTGGGAACCGACGTAACTTCCATCGCCTCGGTCTACCCGGCCGATGGTGCGACAGGTATCCCGACATCGGCTTCGGTAGCGATCAAATTCACCGGACCGGTGGATACAATGTCTGTCATGCAAAACCTGCACTTGGCCGGCGGACAGTCCATGCGTGAATGGCGCGATTCACTCAGTCATCACGGCGGGTTCGGCATAATGAACATGAATATGGAAGAGCACATGATGGCATGGATGGACTCTATACATGCGCCCGGTGAATTTCACTGGAATGGAACGCTCGATTCGTGCGAGTTTGTACCGGATTCCTCGCTGATGCCGGGTACGGAGTACCTGTGTCTCCTATATGAGGGCGGCATGCATGACGGTCATGGTGGAATGATGGGCGGCGAGCACCATAACGATGACGGTTATCATATGTATGGTTTCTCCACCTCTCCGTAGACTTCGTTTCTTAGTCCCGAAACGGTGGCCGGGTTTCGGGATCGTACCGCTTCCAGACCCGGCCACGCTCTACGACTGTACAGAGTGAGGTAAGGCTCACCGTGACAGAATGTGATAACAAATTCGTACGACGGCCGTTTCTGGAAGTAATCCTTACTGTCTTTGGAGGACTTGCGGCGCGTACTATTGCGTATCCCATGATACGTTTCTTGATCCCTCCTCAGGGGGCGGAGCCGGGTAGCAAGACCATCGACGTTGCAGCAGAGAGCGAAATCTCGCCTGACTCAGGCGTAATATTTCCCATCGGAAATAAACCGGGTATTCTCATCCGAGCTCCACAAGGTCCGAGCGTTTACGGCTATCTGCACGCATCTGGACTGCACGGTACAGTACCGATCCGATCTTGAACACATTTGGTGTGCCTGGCACAATGGGCACTACGATCTTCACGACCGCAATATCACCGGTCCACCACCAAGACCGTTAAGAGAATACGAAGTCAACATCCTCAACGGCCGAATCTTGGTCACGGTCACAGCGTAGTCTAGTAAGGTCTCAGGACAGTTGAATACAGCGACTCGAGAATAATCACCGATTTCATAGACTATTCTTCAACACCGCTACGGTCTGCCGACCGATCTCACCTTACACGCTACCGCTCTACCTTTCTAAGTGCTTTGCTATCAGGAGAATACGCCATGCCGGCGCAAGGTCGCGTGGTCCCGGCACGTTTATTGCATATCAAAACAAACAGTAAGAACCTTGGAGACGATCTGAGAATGAAAGGTGTGACAGGAATGACCGAGCGGCTCAATCAGTTCCGCCAGCGGCTGACTTATACGAAACAAAGTCTAGTGCAGCCGGTGACTAAAGGAGGGTGCCGCGGCGCCTCGAAGCCGACCCTCATGTCAACCCGAGACCAGGCAGTAGATTCTGATTCAGGTTGCGTGGCCAAGAAAGGGTCGACTTCTTCGACGAAATAAAACACGTTCCCATATACTGCACGCGAAAGGAGGCAGGCAATGGGCTGGACTGCAGCCACAATAACGATGCTTATCATACTCACTTTAGCACTGGGGAGAACAATGATGGATCGTCAATGGCCTAAAGTAATAGGAGTCTTACTACTGCTGGGGCTTGTCGCTGTACCACTAATGCTCTCGCGGCAGTCTGCACAATCAGATCACGGGCAATGGGATACAACAGTAGAACCAGCCATTCAGACTGCCGCCATCATAGTCGACACGGCGTTCGTCCCAAGCCACATTCGCTTCGCTGCCGGCGTTCCGGCAAGACTAATTTTCCTGCGAAACACAGGCGGCGAATGTAACCAGGCAATTGTATTCCCGGCCTTGAATAAGACGGTTGAGTTGCCGATAGGCGAACGCGTGGAGATCGACTTCAGCGGTAACGAGGCACGACAACTGGACTTCACGTGCCAGCGGAGAAAGATGCGAGGTTTTGTGGAGTTCTCAATATGAGAACTTGAAGGCCAGGACATCGCTCTCCAAGTGGTTTACACGAAGTCGTGCTACTGGCCATTTCAACGAATTCTGCCATTTAAAAGACTCAAGCAAATCGTTTCCGACTGCCGTAGTCCGAAGCAGCCCCGATCGTGGAATATTCTCCGAAATCGCTGAATAGTCTTCAGCCGTCGTTGTGTCGGGAGCGGCGTCACTTTGACTTAGCTGCGCCCTGGATGTACTAACGTGTTGTCTCGGTGATTCTTATAGAATGCCATGCCACCGCGCATCCAGTCGGCATGTCACTTGCCTAACAGAATAGCGAAAGACAGTAATGAGAATGGAGCGACCGTTATGAAAGAGATTAAGGCGTATATTCGCAGATTCAGGATGGACGAAGTTGTGCATGGACTGAATGCGATCGGAGTCAAGGCGATGTCGGTCATTCCGGTGGAAGGAATTGGGGCCCTGGCTGATCCGGAGGCGAGCGAGCTGTCTCTCAACTACATTACCAATTATACGATGATCTATAAGCTTGAAATCGTATGTCGTGCGAGCGATGCACAACGCATCGCAGACACGCTCGATTCACCAGGAGACGAAACCGGCGGAACATAGAAACCGATGAGATGAACGCACAGAGATTGGAGAGAACAATGAACCGCTGCATAACCTGTCAGAAACCGGTAAACCGGAACAAGGCACATATGACCATTGAACTGAATGGCAACACGTACCTTGCATGTTGCCCGATGTGCCAGTCCGAGTTTGAGAAAGACCCTGAAAAGTACATTCGTCAGAGCCAGAGCAAACACTCGAAGCACTGACGAACTGTCAAACACGCCCTCCTCGGCCCCGTGTGTTGTGAAACGCACGGGGGCTCGACCCTTACGTCAAATTCGCATTGCATTATTAGATTAGAATAGTCCACAATAATGAAGAATATTCTACAGAGATTCGTTGGTGCCGAGACGGAGAAACGCAGCCGGCTTGCTCTATCGCATTGGCGGACAGGCACGTAGACGTTTAGGAGTAGGCTTTGGCATGGCTATTGCTCGATGTATGAGCAGAAATCGTAATGAAGGAGGAAACGATGAGACAGAATCGATTGATGCTAGTAATGGTATTCGCGTTGACCCTCGGACTCGCATCCTTTGCCGCGGCTCAAATGATGGGCGGCAATCACGATCATTCCGCTATGAACAAGGACGATAGTACCGAACATACTGGGATGATGGGCGAAGGGATGATGATGAAGATGGGTAACATGATGGGCGACATGTCGCAGCACTGCAAGATGATGTCGAATAACTTTGACGACCTGCAGTCCCACTTCGAGAAGATGATGAAGATGGACGACATGTCCGCACTCAAAGCAGAAATGCGGAAGCATCACGACATGATGATACAGATGCATCAGAGCATGAAGGAACAGCGAAGTATGTGTCAGAACATGATGTCTATGATGCACTCAGGTGGCATGATGGGTACGGACTCAACTGAGTCCGGCTCATCCGCTCAGCACGGCCACAACCATTAACTTCCTACGGGTGGGGCGGCCTGAAAAGGTCGCCCTATTTACCCGGTCATGGAGCGAAGATAGCACTTGGAGGTGAGCAAAGATGCATTTTGGATTCGGTGGCATTGGCATGATACTGTTTTGGGTAGCGGTCATCGCTGTGATCATTGTCCTGGCCAAGCTTTTGATCGATTCTACCCGGAACCGTGATACCAGGTCCAAGACCCCGCTGCAAATCCTCGAAGATAGATACGCAGCCGGCGAAATAGGCCGTGACGAATTCGAGGAAAAGAAGCAGGATTTGATCCGGAAGTAGGTGAAATAATGGAAAACCTGATTTGGCTGGTTCTGATCGGCAGCCTGTTTTTCTTCCTGATGAGGAAGGGGGGAGGTTGCTGTGGCGGCCACTCGCATAGTGACCACGGGAAACATGCGGAGAAACAGTCATCACCGGGCGATAACGTGCCGGATAAAAAGAAGACCCATTGTCATTAGCACCAGGAGATGTCGTATTTGGTGATACGCGTCGAGCAACATTGCAAAAACTGAGATGAATGAAGAGGAGTATCACACGTGGCCTACACTGATCCCATATGTGGCATGACAGTACAGGAGGATTCGCCTCATCGCACAAGAGTCGACGGCGAAGACATCTATTTCTGCAGTGCTCATTGCAAGACTAGGTTTGAAGCTGAGCGCTCGGTTCACCAGAATGATCAAGAGCTGACGGATCCGGTGTGCGGCATGTCGGTTACTCCCGAATCTACATACACTGCGACGCACAACGGTCGAGAGTTCTATTTCTGCTCGGCAGGATGTCGAGACAAGTTTAAGCAGGACCCGGACTCTTACGTGAATCAGTCCAGTACGAGTCACACCGAAACAGGTGGCCCCGGCAAGGAACCAGAAGATTCTGGTGACAAACCTGCCGGCGCTGCCATCTTTACCTGTTCCATGCATCCGGAGTTAAAACAGCAAGGCTCGGGCGATTGTCCCAAGTGTGGCATGGCCCTCGAACCGGAAACACCGACTCTTCAGCCGACAAAGACCGAGTATACCTGTCCGATGCACCCGGAGATAGTTCAGGATACTCCCGGAAACTGTCCGATATGCGGCATGGCGCTGGAGCCAAGGAGCGTTTCGGCAGTGGAAGAGGATAACCCTGAGCTTCGCGATATGACACGCCGCTTTCGGGTTTGTGCGGTACTTTCAGTTCCCCTACTGGTCGTTGCTATGGGGGACTTGATTCCCGGAGTTCATGGATGGTTGCAGTCACTGGCAAGCGCTCGTACACTGACGCTGCTCGAGCTGATACTCGCGACGCCGATAGTGCTGTGGGGCGGTCGGCCGTTCTTTGTCCGGGGCTATCAGTCGGTTGTCAATAAGAGCCCAAACATGTTCACATTGATTGCCCTCGGAGTCGGCGTGGCCTACATCTATAGCCTCATCGCTGCGCTGTTCCCGGGAATATTCCCCGATGCCTTTCGCGATGCATCGGGCGAAGTCGGCGTCTACTTCGAGGCTGCCGCGGTGATCGTGACCTTGGTACTACTTGGTCAGGTCCTCGAGCTTCGGGCAAGAAGCCAAACCGGGGCCGCTATCAAAGCGCTTCTGGGCTTAGCACCTAAAACCGCCCGGCGAGTTAATCCGGACCGATCCGAGGAGGATGTTCCCCTCGACCAGGTGCAGATCGGCGATAAGCTGCGCGTTCGCCCGGGCGAAAAAGTGCCGGTTGACGGAATTGTTAGTGAGGGAAGCAGTTCCGTCGATGAATCGATGATCACGGGTGAACCTATTCCAGTCGAGAAAAGTGCCGGTGAGAGAGTTATCGGCGCCACCGTGAACGGGACGGGCTCGCTGGTAATCGAGGCGGAAAAAGTGGGCGCGGACACACTTCTCTCTCAGATTGTCCAGATGGTTGCCAACGCACAGCGGAGCAAGGCGCCGATTCAGAAAATGGCCGATGTTGTGGCGGCCTACTTTGTTCCGGCGGTTATTGCGATTGCAGTTGTTACCTTTATCGTCTGGTCGCTGGTCGGGCCCGAACCGAGGCTGACTCATGCTTTGATTAACGCCGTGGCGGTGCTCATCATTGCCTGTCCGTGCGCGCTGGGCTTGGCGACCCCGATGTCAATTATGGTGGCGAGCGGCAAAGGCGCCTCCGTCGGTGTGTTATTCAAAAACGCTGAGGCCATTGAGGTGCTGAGGAAGGTTGATACGCTGGTCGTCGACAAGACCGGTACACTCACCGTAGGTAAGCCCAAGCTCGTGACAGTTCATGCGGAGCAGCCCTGGGATGAGCAAAAGCTCCTGGCTGCTGCTGCCGGATTGGAGAAAGGCAGCGAACACCCTCTGGCGGCGGCAATTATCGAGGGCACCCGAGTACGCGGTGTGACACCAAACAATATCGAAAATTTCGAATCTGTTACAGGGAAGGGTGTAACCGGGAAGTTAGGCGGTGAGCAAATCGCGCTCGGTAATCGCGCCCTGCTTGATCAGCTTGGAATCGATGCGCAACCTCTTGTGGACAAAGCCGAGGAATTGCGGCGAGAAGGCCAGACGGCCATGTTCGTGTCGATCGGCAGCAAACCGGCCGGTCTGATTGGAGTCGCCGACCCGATCAAAGAGACTACTCCCGAGGCCATCAAGCAACTGCACGATGAGGGTATCGCGGTAGTGATGCTTACCGGCGACAGCAAGACTACCGCTAAGGCTGTCGCCGACAAGTTGGGCATCGACGATGTAGTGGCGGAAGTACTACCGGATCAAAAGGCTGATGCCGTCAAAAAACTCCAGGTCCAGGGCAAGTATGTTGCAATGGCCGGCGACGGCATTAACGATGCCCCGGCGCTGGCTCAAGCCCAAGTGGGAATTGCGATGGGTACGGGCACAGACGTCGCCATGGAGAGTGCCGGTGTTACGTTGGTAAAGGGCGATCTGCGTGGAATCGTAAGAGCACGAAAACTCAGCCGCCTTACGATCCGCAATATCAAACAGAATTTGTTTCTGGCCTTCGTATACAACTCGGCAGGCTTGCCCATAGCGGCAGGCGTGCTGTATCCATTCCTTGGGATTTTACTCAGCCCGATCTTTGCCGCTGCAGCCATGAGCTTCAGCTCGGTATCGGTGGTCGCCAATGCACTGAGACTTCGAAAACTCTCCGTGTAGGGGCTATCCCATGATCCTTGGACTAGTTACCGACAGACAGTCATGATTTGGCCATAGCATTACGTAAGTCCATGTGCCTAGACGTGATTATGGGGCTCGGGTCGTCCCTCCACCCTCATCTCAGAGAGTAGACAACAATCGAAGAGTTCTGTATTTGATGTCTATGACATCATTGGACAGAAAGTCATGACCCTGATCGTTGGCATCCTGGAGGCCGGAGAGCACACGGTCACGTGGGATTCCCGCGACGAAACTGACAATCTCGTATCCAGCGGCATCGACCTGTACCGAATCACCGCCGGGGAATTCAGCGATACCAAGAAGATGGTGTTGCTGAAGTGACATGAATTAAGCTGGCGTCAGTGCAGTCCAACGCAAGATCTGAGATTGGCAGGACTCGAATTCATGGAGTACCCCGTGGTCGCTTGTGTTGATTTTTGAACTAACAGCAGTTCCCTATCATTGAGGGCGTTCACTAATTCCGTAACTTGCCGTGCCATATGCGCTTCCACAAAGATATATCCGGTCCCAACGGAGTCCAGACCATTCCGCGAAAAGTACTGCTATTGGAGATTCTACTTGACACGCCGATTCTCCTGTAATATATAAGATATCAGAGTCTGAAATCTGAAATTATGACGAATGATGTTGTCTAGAAAGTGTATTTATGCCATCCGGGCCGTCCTTCTGCTGGCATCGAAAGCGTCAGAAGAAGAAAGACAGTATTTTTCTATCCAGGAACTGGCTTCGGAATTGAATTTATCCTTCCACTTCCTTACGAAAGTTCTGCAGAGCTTGACGGAGGCCCGGCTGCTCAAGTCATATCGAGGACCTAAAGGCGGTATTGGGTTTGACCAGGATGTACGCACCATGCGGTTGATTGATATAGTTGGCGCCACCGACGGTCTCGAGGTTTTTGAGAAATGTGTTTTGGGACTGCCCGAGTGTGATGAGGCAAACCCCTGCCCCCTGCATGAAACCTGGAAACAACAGAGAGAACGCATAAAAGGACTATTCGAGCGAACAAAAGTCTCAACCTTGGCCAGCAACCTGCGCGGAACCAGGCTGGCAGACTGACTGGGACAAATACTCGGAATGGCAAAATCACGTGTCTATATAATAGATTATTTAGGTAGATTAAGTTTTCTACTATCCGGAATACACAAGCCGGAAGGTGCCATAGAACGAACATGAGTCAGAAGCAATCCCAACATCTAGTGCCGATCAGTCTGTATTTCGTCGTGGCGGGTGTCTTGCTGGTATTGACCGTTGTGACGGTACTCGCAGCCCAGCAAGATTTTGGTCGTTGGAACTTACTTGTAGCGATGCTGATCGCAGCTGTTAAGGCCAGTTTGGTTGCTCTTTTCTTCATGCACCTGAAATACGACAATAAGATTTATGCCGTGGTCTTTGTAGGCGCGGTGTCCTTTCTGGCGATATTCATTGTGCTAACCCTGTTTGATACGCTGTATCGCGGCGAAATCAACGAGGTGCGGGCAACGGCAATCAATCAGTATGCCGTGATTTACGATGCCACGGGAAATCCGCTGCCGATGGAAGAGAGACTATTCACACGGGGCGGGGATTCAGAATCCGGCAGTGAGGAAGTACCATTTGAGTTGAAGCACGGCTATGGCCCCATCAAAGAAGTAGTGGAAGTCGGTCCGCTGGACACAGCCATGGCAAAAAAAGGCGTGCAGATTTTCGAATCGAAATGCGCCACCTGTCACAAGCTGGACGAACGCTACACCGGACCGCCGCTACGTGGCGTAACTGCCTATCGTAGCCCCACTTTCATCATGAACCAGATTCTCGATCCGGAGCAGAATGTAAAGAATCATCCAGATATGCAGGCCATGTTCAAACAATATTACACCATGATGACCAACCAGAATGTGAGCAGAGAGGAGGCCCGCATCCTGGTTGAATACTTACGATGGGAAGCATCGAAAACCGGCATCAATAGTGAATAAGAAGACAATCGAAAGTGTTGTACATACTTTTTGGAGTTGGAAAGGAGAGCTGTAATGTTCAATCATGAATCGAGAAAACTCTGGTCCACGCTGTGCCTGATACTGACAGGTCTGGTCTTTACGCTGGTTGGCTGCGGTGGAGGAGATCAGCAATTGGGCGGTACCAGTGCGGCGGCCGCCAAAGTCTACGTGCCCCCGGGCGAGTACGACGAATTCTATGGGTTCTTTTCAGGCGGTTTCTCGGGCAACGTCACAGTCTACGGGTTACCGTCGGGACGCCTCTTGAGAACCGTTCCCGTATTTTCACAATATCCCGAAAACGGGTGGGGTTACTCCGAAGAAACCAAAAACATGTTCATGACCAGCTACGGCTTCGTACCCTGGGATGACTCGCACCACCCGCAGTTGTCCCAAACCGATGGCGTCCCGGACGGCCGATGGCTGTTCATAAACGGCAACAACACGCCGCGGGTTGCGCGCTTGGACCTGACCACTTTTGAGACAGCCGAAATAATTGAGATTCCCAATTCGTCCGGCAATCACGCCTCTCCGTTCGTGACGCCGAATAACGAGTACGTCGTGGCATCAACGCGCTTCAGTGTCCCAATTCCTCAGAAAGACGTGCCAATCGAATCGTACAAAGAGAATTTTGACGGCACTATCACTTTCATCAAGGTAGATTCTGCAACCGGCAAAATGGAAATCGCTTTTCAGATTATAGTGCCGGGATACAATTATGATCTTTCCCATTCCGGAAAGGGCCCTTCGTACGGATGGTCCTTTTTCACGTGCTACAACACGGAGCAGGCTACGGAAGTGTTGGAGATAAACGCCTCCAAGAACGACAAGGACTTTATCGCGGCGGTGAACTGGCAACTCGCAGAGAAGTACCTAGCCGAGGGCAAGTACGAAACCATGAAAAGCAGGTACGTCCACAATTGGCTGGATGAGTCTCATATAGCTCAAACGGAAACCCTGACGAATGTGAAGGTACTGCACCCGAAAGACTGTCCTGACATGATCTACTATCTGCCGACCCCCAAATCACCGCATGGTGTTGATGTCGATCCGACCGGCGAGTACATTGCGGCGGGCGGAAAACTGGCTGCCATAATTCCAGTTCATTCGTTTACCAAAATGCTACAGGCTATCGAGAATGAAGAGTTCGAAACTACAGTCGATGGTATCCCTGTACTGAAGTACGAAGCCGTCCTGGCCGGTGAGGTTCAGGATCCGGGACTGGGGCCGCTGCATACGGAATTCGATGGTCAAGGCTATGCGTACACATCCATGTTCCTTTCTTCGGAAATCACGAAATGGAAAATCGGTACCTGGGAAGTCGTGGACAGGATTCCGACTTATTATTCGATTGGTCACCTTATGATCCCGGGCGGAGACAGCCAGGCGCCCTGGGGCAAATGGGTGATTGCCTTGAATAAACTGACCAAAGACAGATATCTTCCCACGGGCCCTGAGCTCGCCCATGCTGCGCAGCTAATTGATATCACCGGTGAGAAGATGGAAATGCTGTTGGATTTCCCCACTATGGGAGAGCCACACTACGCCCAGGCGCTGCCGGCCAGCATGATCAAGGACAAACAGGTACGATTATACCCCATCGAAAAGAACACTAATCCGCACGCTGTCAAAAGCGAAAAGGAAGCGGGTGTCAAGCGCGAAGGCAATGAAGTTCATGCCTACATTACAACTATTCGGACTCACTTCGCTCCTGATAACATTGAAGGTATCGAAGTCGGAGATAAAGTCTATTTTCACGTGACGAATCTTGAGCAGGACTGGGACATCCCCCACGGCTTTGCCGTCATGGGCGCCAGAAACGCGGAACTGCTGGTTATGCCGGGCGAAACGAGGACCCTGGCCTGGGAACCGCAGGCACCCGGCGTTTACCCATTCTACTGTACCGATTTCTGTTCTGCTCTGCATCAGGAGATGCAGGGCTACGTGAGAGTCTCAGCCCGCGGTTCAGGAGTGCCCCTGACTCACAACGCCGGCAAATAAACGGAGTTGATCACATTTTGAGGACAGGATACCGAATCCTGTCCTCAGGAAACGGCTCGGATTACTATGACTCGAACATCCCGCATACTGATTATAATGGCCGCTCTGTTGCTGTCATGCACGTACTACTTACCCCTGTGGGTAATTGTTCTTGATGCGCCACAATACCCTGAAGGCCTCGGCTTGCACATCTATATTAACGAAATCGACGGACAGCATGAAGGTGATCTGCAGAAGATCAACAACTTGAACCATTATATTGGTATGAAGACGATTAATCCCGAGTCGATCCCGGAGCTTAAGATAATGCCCTGGATCATGCGTGTCGTCTTATTGTTTGGCGTTGTGGTCGGAGCGTTGGGTAAGGTGCGGCTACTGTGGATATGGCTGATACTATTTGCGATTGTCGCCGTAGCCGGTCTGGTGGACTACTACCTCTGGGGCTATGACTATGGCCACAACCTGGACATGGAGAATGCCATTATCAAAGTTCCGGGCATGACATACCAACCGCCTCTGATCGGCGCCAAAGATCTTCTCAATTTCAGGGCGGTGTCTATGCCTGCTTCGGGAGGCTGGATTGCGATTGCGAGCTTTCTTATCGGCGTCTTGATTCTCATTTTCGAATTGAGACGAAAGCGAGGCAGGTCGGGTGCGGCAATCAAGTCTGGCCATTCCCGGACTTCAGTCGTGCTGGCTGCATTCGTTACCCTGGCGATAGTTTCATGTGGTAATCAGGGACCGGTGCCTATTCGCTATGGCGAAGATCACTGTGATTACTGTCGGATGACAATAGTAGATCAGGGTTTTGGGTCGGAACTGGTTACCGGTAAACGTAAGGTATTCAAATTCGATTCTATCGAGTGTCTGGCCGCATTCGCCATCGCGCGAGAGGCAGACTTCGGTGGGGAACCCACCTTGTATGTTACGGATGTGAACCAGCCGGGTAGACTGCTGACGCATAATACCGCCACTTTTGTTCATGCCCGGGAATTGAAAAGCCCCATGGGAGTGGGCTTGGTAGCTTTTGGTAGCCCGCAAGATGGTTCTACCTTCATCGACAAAGATGGTGGCCAGGTGGTTGAATGGGGAGATGTTCAGAAAATCGTTCGAGCGGCGTGGGGAATAAATGGTCAATAGAGAGGCACTCCTCAACTCATGACTAAAACGCGCTCTACACTTTATATGGCCGCCTGTCTCATTTTGCTCTGGCCGCTCTTTTCGTTACAGAAAGGCGTGTGTGGAGTAGTCGAAGTCAGTCCGCGCGGCGATACGTCAGTCGCCGCAGCAATTCGACACGCTCATGCCTTCGACACCATATACATTCAATCCGGCATCTATGAGGAGTCGAACATAGTTGTAGCCAAGCCAATGTCGATTATCGGCATTGGTGAACCGATGATTGACGGACGCGGCGAGGGCTACGTAATGACGGTTACAGCAGACGACGTATATATAGCCGGATTGACTATCAAATCCTCCGGCAAGAGTTTTGTCGAGGACTATGCCGGTTTGCTGATTGAAGAAAGCGATAACTGTATTGTGGAAGAGAACACATTTCTGGATAACTTCTTCGCACTATACCTGGCGGAGTCGACCAACTGTCAAGTGCGCCGGAACCGCATATCGGGGCAGGCCACCACGGAGTCGAAATCCGGTAACGGTATTCATCTCTGGTACTGCCGCAACGTGCTAATTGAAGAGAATACGGTCACCGGCCATCGCGACGGCATATACTTCGAATTCGTCAAACACAGTCGGATTCGAGGGAACTACAGTCATCACAATCTACGCTACGGTCTGCACTTCATGTTCTCCGATACTTGTGTGTACAGGGAAAACGACTTCGAATTCAACGGCGCCGGCGTAGCTGTTATGTATACACACTTTGTTACTATGGAACAAAACAGCTTTCGTCATCACTGGGGATCAGCATCTTACGGTCTGTTGCTAAAGGAGATATCGGATAGCCGAGTGTCAAACAACACGATTGCCAACAATACGATCGGGATATACATAGAAGGCTGTAATCGAGTCAATATTGTGCAAAACGACATACTACGCAACGGGTGGGGCCTGAAGATCATGGCAAATGCCGTTGACAATCGGATCTACCGAAACAATTTCCTGGAGAATTCTTTCGAAGTTTCGACTAACAGCCGGCAGAATTTCAGCATGTTTGGAGAGAATTACTGGTCGGACTACGATGGGTATGATCTGGATCGCGACGGCTTTGGAGATATCCCTTTTCGACCGGTAAGTTTATATGCCATCGTGGTGCAAAGGCACCCGCAGTCCCTTCTGTTGCTGCGATCATTGTTTATTTCTATCCTCAACGAAGCGGAACGCATCTTCCCCAGTCTAACCCCGCCCACTCTGGTGGACAACAGACCTGCTATGGGGCAGTGGCCATGATAGAAATCGCGAACCTGCACAAAAAATTCGGCAAGCTGGACGCCCTGTCTGATGTTTCGTTAACACTGGGCCGGGGAGTGATTACAGCGCTGGTGGGGCCCAACGGCTCGGGTAAAACGACGCTGATCAAATGCCTGCTTGGTCTGGTGTCTCCTTCACAGGGCGAACTGGTTGTTGATGGTCACCATGTTAACGGCAGCGGTAGACATCGTCAGTCTATCGGGTACATGCCCCAGCTGGCCCACTTCCCCCAGAATTTGACAGCCAGTGAGGTTCTGAGATTAGTCAAGAGCTTGCGTGAAAAGGCGGCCTCGGAGGAATTGACATTGATTGCCGACTTTGAACTCGGCTCTGATCTGGGTAAGAAAGTCAGCACCTTATCGGGCGGTACGAAACAAAAACTGAACGCTGTGATAGCCCTGATGTTCAATCCCGGAATACTCATTCTGGATGAGCCCACCGCCGGTCTCGATCCGGTCGCCAGTATGATACTCAAGCGCAAGGTGCGAGCGCTCGGTGAACAGGGGACAACGATTATCTTGAGTTCCCATATCATGAGCGAAATCGAGGAACTCGCAGATGAGATAGTCTTTCTGCATGAGGGACAGGTTTTGTTCCACGGAAAAAAATCGGCGCTACGAAGCGCGGCTGATTCCAATAATCTCGAAGAGGCCGTAGCGAGCCTGATGAAGAGAGGGGCGTACGAATGAATATCGTCACCATGACAGCACTGTATGGAATCCGCGACATCCTCAGAAGTAGATGGGGCATCGTTCTTACTCTCTTTCTGTTTCTGCTGACTACGCTTTTGTTTCAGCTAAGCGGCGACAGTTCCCGGGTCTTCGTCAGTTTGCTCAATATCATCCTCTTCTTGATACCCTTGATTGCCATCACGTTCGGTTCCATGTATCTTTATAATTCCCGGGAGTTCATTGAATTGCTGCTGACTCAACCGGTAAAACGGTCATCGGTGTACGCTGGTCTATACTTCGGCCTGATCTCTTCCTTGTCGGTTAGCTTGCTCCTGGGCGTGGGCGTACCCATCGTGTTGCACAGTTACTCGGTCCTTGACATGGCTGTAGATTACGTTCATTTGATTCTCACCGGCATGGGATTGGTGTGTATCTTTGTCGGATTGGCGTTCTGGCTGGCCTTGCTCTTTGAAGATAAGAGCCGCGGCCTGGGTTCGTCACTCCTGATCTGGTTCCTTTCTGCAGTTGTCTACGATGGACTGATACTCATCTTGATCTCCCTGTTTGCCGATTACCCGCTTGAACAGCCACTGATCATCGTATCACTGCTCAATCCCATTGACCTGGCTCGCATAATGCTACTCTTGCGAGTCGATATTGCCGCCCTTATGGGGTATACCGGAGCCGTTTTTGAACGGTTTTTCGGTTCGTATTGGGGAATAGTCCTGACGTCAAGTAGCCTGATTGTCTGGATTACCTGGCCATTTATCGTCGGGCTACGATTGTTTACGAGAAGAGACTTTTAGTAACGCCAATGCTCCACTATACAGGAGGAAGCAGTATGAAAGCAATGGATATACTGAAGAAGGAACACGCGCTGATAACGAAGTTTCTCAATAATCTGCAAGGTGGTTTGAACCACCTCGAAGAGTGTCGGCTGGATGGACCGCCGGCTGAGTACTTCCAGAAGGTGTTTACCTTTGCTCTGGATTTTGCCGACAGGCACCATCATCACAAAGAGGAATATGGGATTTACAGTGTCAGCCTGTTTACTATTGCTCTCTCATTCATGTAACTGACAGGTAGACATGATATGCTCTATCGAGTCCAACCCTCTGACTGCTTAAGCCTCAAGGCGTTGTCACAGATGGAAGGCAGTCCATTTTACGGCTTGGAAAAATAGGTGCGATACTCAGCCGTTCCCGCCACAAGAAACCAGACTTGCACTCCTGTCTTTTTCGCTTTGTCGATCAACGGTGCTGGTTCGAATGGCGTGATCAGTTCGTAGATGTCTTTCTCTCCAAGGCCGTCCAGATCTCGAAGGACCCTCCCGATCGGCTGTTCGCCCGCATCAATCATTGGCCGAACATCAACCGTCTTCGCAATGCGCTCTTCGGCAAACCAGGCGGGTGGTCCTTTGTCAGGGGACGAGTCGGTCGGCTGCTCATCAACGAATTCAGGCTGGCCCGCCTCTTGGCGCAGACGCTGGATCAACTCAACCACGGACACATTTCCGACGCGAGCCGCCTGAGCCAGGCTCGTTACTCTTGCTACTGTCTTTCTAAGAACCGGGTTGCGCAGTTTGTTGAATGCCGGGGCAATCTCAACCAGCACTTCCTCAAGTTGAGGAAAGGCATTCAGAAGGTCCGCGACTGTGGTCTGCGGAGTAATTAGCAGGTTGCCGTCATCCATCTGACTTACTCCTCAGCATAGGAAAGCAGCCGCTGTTCCCCTGACAGAGAACGTTTTTCAGTAAGATCCTGACTGACTTCTAGAGTACCAAGATATTTGCCATTTTCGTCTCGAAGTGCGAAATATTCAATATGAATGAACTTCCCCTTAAGGTTGATCCAGAACGGCGCGCGGTTAGCCTTGCCGCTTTTGAAGTCATCCACGATGTTCTGGACAATGTGAACACTGGCCGGTGGATGACACATCTGTACTTTTCGACCAATGATCGCACGGTTCCGGTCGAATATCCGTTCACGGCCCTGAGTGAAATAGCGAACGGTGTCATCGGCGTCAACAAATGTGAGATCGAACGGGATAGTGTTGAGTAGTACACGCATCTCTGCGGGTGTCAGACTCCCGCTGGGGAAGGATATGCGGCTATCGTCGGTTTCAGCCTCTGCAGATTTGACCGATACGGAGGGACTCCATTCCTCTGCTGGATCGTGAATGCAAAATCCGATTTCCGGACTTTGAACGTAAATCGAATACCATTCCTCCTCTGCCAGTTTATCCAAACACATTGGATACAGTATCTCTTCTTCCTTGAAGATCATTTCTCTGATGGCCTCGGTCGCTGGCTGAAGTACCAATTCAACCACACCTTTGGCATCACCCGCGTTCATTTGTGCAGTACTCTCAAGTACCTCGAATGCATTTTTCACAAGCCCGCGCACTTCATCATCCTTGCCCCACATGACTGTGGGTGGGCCGGTGACACCTTTCTTTTCGAGAAACGGGAACAGCAGGTTTTCCTTGCGACTATAGTGCTTTTCGATGTCGGCCAGCCTGCTAAAGCGTAAGCGGAGCTGTCCGACCAGTTCAGTGGCATCCTGAACATCAGCCAGGGTACCAATCTCCTCGAATATCTTCTCGGTGAGAGCCAATTCGCCGAGAAGAGCTTCATTCTCTCTCTTGAACGTGTCGACGGGATGACCTGGTGGAACTGGTTTGCTGTCCGACGTATCGATCACGTCTTTCATGGCGGCCGAGTGCAGGTCACAGAGTTTCAGTATTTCCCCGGCGGGCATTCCTTCGGAAATCAACTCCTGCTCAACTTCAACGACCTCGTTATAAGGAACTCTGCCCAGCAGCTTCATTAACTGAGGCTTTACTGCTTCAGGCGCCTGACCCTCGTGAAGCTGCAGAATGAGGTGCTTGAGCACCCTTTTTCGGGCCTCGGCGTTTGCTTTCAGTTCACTCATGATCTTTTCTCCTATTCTGTTTGCTCTCCAGTTTACGTATTTACTCCGCCCATTTCAATATCATTGTAACCGGTCAGGGAGAGAGTGATTCCGAGACCGATGTCAATCGTGAGCTTTACAATTATTCAACAGCTCTGACTTTTGCTCTCATGCAATTCAGCCGGGTAGCGAACGGCTTGCTGTTGTCGTCGTTGTTTTCAGGCAAGCACTTTGTATCTAATAATGAGCGTCCAACCAGACAAAAGCGCTCGCCAAGATCGGGCTTCTCAGTCAATGGTGCCCAAGATCACCGCGCATAATTTGTTGGCGAGTAAGAAAGACTTCCGAGAATGACTACTGGACTCCGTATAAGCCTTCGCCAAGTCAAATGCCTGGAACATATTCGTACCATTTACTACACAACCAGATTCATTCGCGTGGACGGCTCAACAGGATATCGTATGACCTCACTCCACGCGACAATCAGCAATTGGCGACTGGCTCAGCAATCCGGGGGATTGCGTCTATTTGTCTCGGTCTTTGTGAATATCGGGACTCGTTCTGTATTCCTCGGCCACTTTCCATCGTTTCAACGGAACGACTCTAAGCGGACACGGGTCTTCGTCTGAGTGCTGATGAGCTGAACTCCAAATACTCTCGAGAGCGCGGCCAACGTTACGGTACAGATTGTTTTCGCCAATCCGGGAGAGCAATCCGGTGCGCCGCATAACATCGAGGACGGCGTCATTCAGCCCGCTCAAGGATACCTTCAGTCCTTGGTCGTGAAGACGAGTCACCAGTGTTGTCAGCGCTTCTTCTCCGGAGGCGTCCAGTTCGTTGATGCCGTTTCCGACAATTAACACATGGCGAAGTTCCGGCATGGACCGGACCGTTTCCAGGACTTTGTCTTCCAGATAACTGACGTTGGCAAAAAAGATAGAGCCGGCATAGCGGATAACTGCGATATGCTGGCACTGTTCGAGACCGAAGCGTTCACGGTTCCGATAGGTTCCGTCAGGATGGAGTGACAGCATAGCGGTGGCCGGTTTCATGTTGCGGAGCAGATACAAGATCAGTGACAGCAACACGCCAATCAGGATGCCCCGGTCAAGATGAGGGGCGAACGCCAGTGTACATACGAAGCTGATAACACCGATTACGCCGTCGGATTTTTGAGCCCGCCAGCCGTGAATGAAGGTCTTCACATTTACCAGCCCGACTACAGCCATCATAATGATGGCCGCCAGGACGGCCTGCGGCAGGTGGTACAGCAGCGGTGTGAAGAACAGCAGCACGATCACGACCACCAGACTGCTGAACACGTTTGACAGGCCGGAGACTGCCCCCGCCTGAAAGTTGACAGCGGACCTCGAGAAGGAGCCGGACACGGCATAACTCTGGGCAAACGAACCAACCATATTGGCCAGGCCCTGTCCGATCAGCTCCTGATTGGGGTCGAGCCGCTGGCCGGAACGGGCCGCCATCGCCTTGGCGATTGAGATGGCCTCCATGAAACCGAGCAAAGATATGATCATCGCAATTGGAAAGAGCGACCAGATGGCCGACGTCTCCAACGCCGGTATCTTCAGGCCGGGCAAACCGCTGGGAATGTGACCGACGACGGCGCCGCCGCCGATCATGGTTAGCTTGTCCTGTTTCAGCGGTGCATTGCCCACCTTGATGCGCCAGTGTTTTCCATCGATATTACCTTGATCCGGGATATTATCAGCAGCATAGAAATACATCTCACCGTTGGCATTACGAATCGCCGTCAGGACGTGTTCGCGCAACTGCTGCCGGTACCGACCTACCGCGTGTTTCAGGCTGTCGACCGTGTTGTTGAGAAGGGCCAACTCATATTGGAGATTGATGGTCTCGGCAGCGTGGGCGCCGTTAACCTCCATGGACTCCTCCAGGTCCTGGCGCACGTTAACCCTGCGGTCGGAACGTTGTTCGAGCAGATCGACTGCGCTGTTGAACTGCAGTATCAGTTCACGGACACCGTCGTCCCGAATTTGCTCTAGTTCGACCGTTTTGTCGCGTTCGTAATTGCCTATCCAGGAAATGAGTGTGGTCATCACGACCGCCACCAGAACGAAGGGGATGCGGGGGTTGAGTTTCTTCAATCCGATCATGATCAGAAACGCGAGCGCAGCGAGACCCAGGGTCGGCCAGTGCGTGAAGGAGACGGCGGCCACGAAGACGTTGTAGACCGTTTCGTAATGATGTTCTGCCTTGTCGACATAGACCCCGAACAGTTTGGACAATTGTGAGGTCGCAATGATGAGCGCGGCCGCATTAGTGAAGCCGTTGACAACCGGATGCGAGAGGAAATTGACCACCAATCCGAGGCGAAGGAGACCAAGCAGAAACTGGAAGATTCCGACGAGGAGAGCAAGCAGGAGGGCGTAGGCGATGAACATGTCACTGCCGGCTGTCGCCATCGGTTCCAGCGCCGTGGCCGTCATGAGCGAGACCACTGCCACGGGTCCCGTGGCCAGTTGTCGGCTGGAGCCGAACAGAGCGGCAATCATGGGCGGTAAGAACGCCGCGTAAAGCCCGTAATGGGCAGGCAGGCCGGCCAGTTGGGCGTACGCCATCGATTGGGGTACCAGCACGAGCGCGACGGTTACCCCCCCGATAATATCGCGACGCAGCGAATCAGGGGAGTAGTTGTGAAACCACCCAATAAACGGCAAGACTCGGACTAGTTTGCCTGACGCCACCTGAAATCCTTGTGATACCAATTCGACTTACGTGCTGAGACTGTGTCAGACCAATACATTGTCATCACATGAGCAGTTGACCAACATGATGCAGCACATCCGTGGAACGCACAATGCCAACCACACTATTCTCTTTGATTACCGGGATAACAGCCACATCGTTGTAGACCATATAATCAATCAGGTCACTGATGGGCATTGAGGCGGGTACCGAAATCCGAATGGGCGTCATTACTTCACTGACGGGACGGTCGGCTCGTTCCCGCAATTGCTCCGGCAGCTCTTCATTGGAGTACGTCACTTTGGTGCGATCCCGCATCAGGGTCGGATCCGTTTCACCGGCGTGTTCGGTGGTATCCTGCAACGCATTCCGGCCGAGCCCACGCAAAATGTCCCGCCTTCGCAGAAGACCCATGAGCTGGTACTGTTCATCGAAGACCAACACGACGCGCGGCAGCGACATTCGATTATCGATTTCCAAATGAGCTTTGGCCATGGAGCCAATCGCCTGACGCAGGGAGAACCAGTACGGGACGTGAGGGTAGCTGTCCAGCGGGACCATAATCTCTTCAGCCACACTGTGCTTCATCGAGGACTCCTTCTCTGAGACACCCATGGCGGGGGAACGTTCTGCCCTGGAGAAAGAGCGCAAGAACGGCCGGCCATTTTCACCGTGTTCAGACTACTGTCAGGGCACATACTATGAAGACGAGAGCTTCTTTACAAGTTGTTTTTTCGCGCAGATCGAAATTCAGCGTCAATCACGCCACAGAGCAGGGTCAGTTAGCTCGATTGTCGGCAAGATAATCCCCAAACCAAATCGACGTTTACCCAGTATATGGGTGGCTACAGCTTTTTGGACTTGCAAACTACCTCCGGCGGATGTAAACTGAGACCGGACGACCGTATGCGATGAGAACAAGGAAGAAGTTGTGGCTATTATTTTTATAACGAGCGGATCCTTCTGTCACGGTGACGACGTGGCCGGGCAAGTGGCTGACGCTCTTGGCTACGACCGTATGGAAGCCACACTGCTGGATACGGCCGCCGACCGATTCGGCGTTCCCCACGAACGACTGGTACAAGCACTTTACGGCGACCAACCTTTTCTCAGTAAGCTCACACATGGCAGAGAGAAGAGCATAGCGTATGTCCGGGTGGTCCTGGCACAGCTTCTGCTGAAAGACAACATCCTTTTGCACGGGTGTATGGGTCATCTGGCGCCCCGGACAATCGCACACGCTCTACACATATGTGTCATTGGGAATTTCGATTATCGAGTCGCCCAGGCTCTGCAATCGGGGCTGGGATCGGAGAAGGAGGCCGAAAAGAAAATCCGTAAGGACGATGAGGCCCTGGCGGCATGTGTCAGCTTTCTGTCCGACAAACCGCCGTTCGATGAAAGTCTGTACGATATCGTTATCCCGATGCAGGAAACGTCGGTGTCTGATGCCGTAGCGATGATAAGCGAGCACGCTCAGGGCGACGCGGTCGCCGTCACCGACAGGTCCCGCCAGGCGGCGCAGGACTTCGTTTTGTCTGCAGAGGTAGCTCTGGCATTAGCAGAGGCGGGACATAACATGGAGGTGCATGCGGAACGTGGTAATGTGGTGATCCTGATGAGCGAATACGTGCTCCGACAGAAGCGCTACGAACAACAGTTAACAGAGATTGCTTCGCAAGTAGAGGGAGTGACCAACGTGACGGTCAGATTCGGGCCCAAATATTCGCCGCCATCCATGAATCCCTGGGCCAATCTCGATACCGGGCCGAAGTACCTTCTGGTTGACGATGAAAGAGAGTTCGTGCATACCTTGTCGGAGCGACTTCAGACACGCGATCTGGATTCGGCTATCGCCTACGACGGAGAGCAAGCTCTGGACATCCTGGAGAAAGATGCGCCCGACGTCATGGTGCTGGACCTGATGATGCCTGGCATTGACGGCATTGAAGTGTTGAGACGGGTCAAGGAGAACAGCCCGGAAGTGGAGGTAATAATACTTACGGGCCACGGATCCGAGCGCGAGCGCGAGTTGGCCGAGGAATTGGGCGCCTTTGCTTACCTGCAGAAACCGGCCAACATCGATATGCTGGCCCGAGTCATGAAAGAAGCCTACGCCAAGGCCAAACGGCAGGGCAACAAGGACACGTCCTGACACATGATAGGATATCGAGAGACGGCCAGCAGAGTCAGCTGTGAGATGTGAGCGAGATAATATCAGGGGAAGACAATGTCGGTGAATCGCAGCACGGATACTGATCGGGCGCTTCAGAACGCCGGCCATGCCGAGCGCGGAGAGCGGATACCGCCACCCTACCGACGGCTGTGGAAATTCTCGGTACTGTTCACGCTGGCTACGGCTCTGACACCATTGGTGGTGCTGACGGCGATCAAGTACTATCAGGATCAGGATACCGTAAAGACCGAGAGCCGCTTCACCGTCTCACAGTTAGTTTCGAATACCAAGCGCACCCTGGAATACGTTATTGAAGAGCGCCGCTCCGTACTTTCCTTGATGACCGGCAGCCGGTCCTATTCTGAATTGAGCAGTGATTCCGCGCTGGCCTCGATGCTGCGCAGTTTGAACCAGTCGTTTGGCGGCTTCGTCGATCTCGGTATCGTCGATGTTGACGGTGACCAGTTGTACTACGTAGGTCCTTACGACTTGAAAAATGTCAACTACAAGGACCAGAGGTGGTTTCACGAAGTCATGTTACGAGGGGTATTTGTGAGTGACGTCTTCACGGGACATCGCAACCTGCCTCACTTCGTAATTGCGATAAGACACGAAAAGGAGGGTTCCGGTTCGTTCATCCTGCGGGCGACGCTTGACATGGAATTGCTGAACAACCAGGTCTATACACTCAATATCAATCGGTTCACGGATGCCTTCATTCTCAATCAGAAGAGCGTCCTCCAAACAGCATCGCAGTTTTATGGTGATCTGCTGGACACGGTCGAAATTGAACTGCGTATACATTCTCGTACACGCGAGGTAATTGAGCAGTATTCCGCGGACGGTCAGTGGGTGACATTGGGCTACGCCTTTATCGAGAAGACGCCGTTTGTCGTAGCGGTGATTCGCAAAGAACCGCTGCAGTTCACAAGCTGGCTCATGCAGCGTTCCGAACTGGTCTGGTTTCTGCTGCTCAGTGTCGGTTTGATTCTGATGGCCGTGTTTTACAGTCACTTCCGCATGGTCCGGTATTTGCGCCAGTCGGACATGCGCCGGGCCAAACTGCTGCACAATGTGGAATACACGAACAAGATGGCGACCATCGGTCGCATGGCCGCCGGTGTGGCGCATGAGATAAACAACCCGCTGGCGATTATTAACGAAAAGGCCGGACTGCTTAAGGATATGGTAAGCTCCAAAGACGAGTTCCCGCAGAAGGAGAAGACGCTCGGTCTGGCCGACACGATTCTCGCATCGGTCGAGCGCTGCAGCAATGTTACCCATCGTCTGCTCGGGTTTTCCCGTCGCATGGAGGTACGTCGAGAGCCGATCGAAGTGGATAAGCTGCTTCAGGAAGTAGTTGGTTTTCAACACACGGAGGTTATGCACCGCAATATCGGAATCGAGATCCATAAGCCAAAGACCGTACCTCGCGTCGTCAACGATCGTGGTCAGTTGCAGCAGGTCTTTTTAAATCTCATCAACAACGCCGTTGCGGCCGTCCCCGAAAACGGCCGAATCGACATCGCCATCGCCCAGCCGGCGCCGTATGAGATAGCTGTCACGATCAGCGACAACGGCTCGGGAATCTCCGAACACGACCTAGAACATATCTTCGAACCGTTCTATTCGACCAAAGGTGAATTCGGGACCGGGCTGGGCTTGTCGATTACCCGGGAGATCGTCAGGCGATTAGGGGGGACAATCGAAGTTGAGAGCGAACTGGGTAAAGGAACACGGTTTATCGTAACTTTGCCCGTGAGTGAACACCAACAGGTTTGATGTAAAATGAGTACGTTAAAGGTTCTGCTGGTCGATGATGAACAGGAATTGGTCACGACCCTGGTGGAGCGACTGGGTTATCGCGGAGTCGAAGCGGCCTATGCCTTGAACGGCCCGGAGGCACTCGACAAACTGCGTCAGGGGCATTTCAGCGTGGTGGTGCTGGACGTCAAACTGCCCGGCATGTCCGGGCTGGAAGTGCTCACCAGAATGAAGAAGGAGTTTCCGAACATTCCGGTCATACTTATAACCGGGCACGGTTCTCCAGTTGAGCAACCGGACCAGGTTCCGGAGGATGCGTATGATTATCTGCCCAAACCGATCAGTCTGGACAAACTGCTTCAGAAGATTAAGGAAGCCACGGGGCAGGTATGAGTGGGAGCGACAAGACGGATCAAGACCTGCTTCATGAACGCGGCCTGGCCTTCTTTGGCGCTATCACGGCCTCGGTTTCCCACGAGCTCAACAACGTGATTTCGATCATAGACCAGAATGCGGGGTTGATGGAAGATCTGCTGGCGGGATCTCGGGCCGGTCGAGCCGTACCGGAGGAAAAACTGGAGCGTATCGCTGCCACCGTACAGGAACAGACACAACGAGGCTTGACCATTATTCGTCGTCTGAACAGCTTCGCCCATTCCGTAGATCAGGCGCAAATTGAGTTTGATTTGGTGAAGACGATATCGAATCTCAGTGCGCTGTGCACGCGACTGGCCAGCCTCAAAAAAGTGCATCTGGAGTTTGACTCGACTCATGCTTCGCTGCCGATCACCGGGAGCCCGTTCTTGGTTCAACAGCTGTTGTTTTTGGTGATCTCTTGTATGCTGGCGGAGTCAGCGAAAGATGATTCTATCAGAATCTCGGTCGGCCGGGATGAGAAGCGGACTTCGGTGTCAATTCGGGGAGGTGCTCTCTCCGAAGAAAGCAGGCTCCGGGAGTGTATCAATGATGACACTCTCCGGCAACGTTTGGGAGCGGAGATACGCCTGGAACAGGACGCAGCCGAGACAGAAGTCGTACTCGTGCTGCCGATGAAGTAAGAATGAGTAGTCTGGCACTTGAGGAACATACTGGATTTGCGATGAACGAACAGCATAGGAGGCGGTATGGCCGCTGCTAGAGTGTTGCTTGTTGATGACGAAGAGGAATTCACGAAGGCGTTAGCCGAACGGATGGAGGCACGTGGTTTGCAGGTAGATACCGCGGGGGGCGGTTCCGAAGCCCTGGAGCGGACTCGGCAACACACGTATGACGCGGTCGTGCTTGATCTTTTTATGCCGGAGATGGATGGTTTGGAGACGCTCAAAAAACTTCTCGATCAGAACGGCGCCTTGCAGGTAATAATGCTCACCGGTCATGGCTCCATTGAACAAGGTGTCAAGGCAGTCAAATTAGGAGCGGTGGACTTCCTGGAGAAGCCGGCCGATATCGGGACGCTGATGAAGAAGATCGAGGAAGCACAGACCACCACCCTGCAACTCTTCGAGCAAAACCTGGATAGAAAGATATCAGATATTGTGAAGAAGAAGGGTTGGTAAGGGGCCATTACTTGCCTCATTCATCGAGCCGGTTGCGGATTTCACTTATTCGTGTGATAAGCGATACTTGGAGCACCGGACTGTTGCCCTCTCCAGCGTAGAGATCCGTCGAAGCGTTATTGCAAGAGCAGCAATTCTGCGCAGCAAAAGTCAAAGTTCACTCTTGGTTTGAGAACGTATCCGTAGAATTTGAGTTGAGCAGAATGATCCTGTGTTCTGTAACGTCAGCCCCGCTTGACGAAACTCGAAATGGACACGCTCTTGATTCAAAACTGACGATCTGCTGAATTGAAATCCCCCCTGTGTGCGTGTCAGGCGGCCTAACAGGCAACTCGATTGATGCTGCTCATGATTCCACTTGAGGTACTTGCCCCCGCCATTAATCGAAGTGGAAGATACCGCCGTCACAATGTCCAAAATTCCCGCCAGCTTTGGCTTTCCTTTGAGACAAGGCCGGTTACTGGCTCGTCAGTCAAATTCGTTGCCGGGATCGCAGTCAATTCACCGATCCGATTGCCTATCACCTTCCGAGCGGCAACGGGATTATCCCGGGTATGCTCTTCGACACCTGGGTGCTTCGTCTCTGCGGGGCGCGGATCAGAACCTGACGGTCAGGCCGTTGAGGAGGGTGAGATCGTACTCTTTGATGTCGGGCGGCGGTTTGGAGTCGAAGCGGTATTCCAGCGAGAGCGTCATGGCGAGCCAGGTGGACAGGGCTACCGATAGGTCGAGATTATCGAGGATGCGGATGTCGTCGATTTTGTCAAAGGCGGGCTGGATATAGACGGTGTTGGTCAGAGTGGTCTTGTCGTTGGCGGTCAGCTGCAGGGCGATGTAGTCGCTGTTACGGGGCGTTTCGATGATTCGATATGATTCGAGTTCTTCGCGCTCGTACATGGCCGTGAGACCAAGGGCAAGGTGAACCCTGGAACGCTGCAACACTTCGAAGCGCAGGCCGCTGCCGAGGAGGAATCTGTTGCGGAGGTCCTGTTCGCGGTTGTACTGCACTTGCGTGAGGGCTTCGAGGATGACTACGTCGCTGACGCTGTAGTTGTAGCGCAGGTGGGAGAAGCCTTCGTTGACGATACTGGCGCCATCGGTTTCGACGAACGAGTACGAATTGAGCGCGAACCACTGGCTGGGTCCGTGGCGGAAGATGAAGCGGGGCTTGAGGCCGATTTCGGTGAGGTTGGAGTTGCCGCGTTCGAGTTCTATGGAGAAGTTGACGCTGCCGTTGAAACCGGACTTATGGCGTTCCATCCGTTTGTCCTCGATATTCACCTGCCCGAGGCAGAGGGCTGGGAGGAGGAGCAGTGTTGCTATGATGAGTCGTTTCATGTGGGCAAATATAGCAGTGGAGGGGGGCAGGGTCAATTATAACAGTTGGGTGCGTGTAAGCTGTTGTGTGGCAGTACAGTAGATGGGGTGTCGGGTGGTTTGAAAATGGGTTCGTTTGGATATAGTCGTTTTTTTCGGTGGTCTTTCCTGTGGGAGAGATTGTTCGGTCTCTTTATTAATAGGGGGCGTTGTCGGATTCACCATTGGTCTTGTAGGGAAAGTGTGGGGGAATGGATGAGGGTTTTGGGGATGTGATCACCGTCATGCACCCATGAGGCACCAGACTTATTTCACATTCGACTGGCCAGAACTACGTGATGGAGCTGCTATGGGGTACTTGGCTAAATGATCGACCAGATGATAAAAGGGCAGGGATTGGCACGGCCGGTCCCTGCTCTAACCAGAACTGCGATTGATCGGTCACTGAGATGCCCCTTCCTGTTCACGTTTGACTGGATATTTGGCCAAGCGCATAACAGCCACAAAGACCAGCTGCAAAAGACCAAAATTGTAGTCCTCTACCAGCATCAAGCTGTGAGCGACTCGATGCCTAAGGGCGAATCCCGAATGCTCGACAAATAGGAACCGAAAGTAAAGCAGATCGTCTTCGGTGAATAGTGCTGCTATTCGCCGATCATTTAGGAGCAACTGTGATACGTCTTTTTCGCGCGTAACAGATCGTCCAGCTCTGTCCTTAGCATCTGAGTGGGTAGGGATTCCGTTCAGCTGGGCGAGATCGCGAACCAGTCCTTCGAACTTCATTACCAGGGAATCGATAGCCGTTATCGGAGGTATATCCGGTTCGTTTCCTTCAAGCATCTTATCCATGTAGCTGAAGTATTCGTCGATGGCGGGGCGAAGCTGATCAATCCAGCAATAAGTGTATTCCCTGTTGGATTCTCGCTGGCTCTTCAAAGTAGCCCCTATCCACGAGTTTTCCATTAGGCTCCCGATGATCTTATCCAAATTGATCTTGTTCCCCCGATAGGCATGATATATTAAAGCGTTGATTAACGGTACCTTCTCCAGTTTCAGGTGGAACTTGAACGCCTCCAATGTACCGCGTTTCAGTTTCTCTTCCGGAGTGGATACATGCTCTACTACGTGCATCCTATCGTCCATTACGGTCCCCGATATCATTGTCCGGAGGGGGGCCGCCTTTGCCGATTCCTTGGCCTGTAATTCCATGTCTGCCTTCGTGGGAAGAAGGTTCGGATCTGTGACTATTGCCGCCACAATTTCTTCAGTTGAATGAGTCGCTAGCTCTTTACCAACTTTTTTGCACAAAGCAATGTGGGCTGTCTGGTCAATCTGGCTGGAGACCTCTTGGAACTCTATAGCAGTGCTGAATTTCTCGCGCTTCAGAGCAAGATCGTCGACCTTATCCTTGTCTCCAGCTGCACAATAGTAGTCCATTGCACGCTGACACCATTCCGCAGCTACCATCGGTGACTTCTCCCTGGTCTCCATCAGCTGTTCGTAGCATTCAGCTATCCGCCTGTTCCAGTCGACAGTCTGTAACGTAAGCAACTGGTCCGCTCTCAGCCCAAGTTTGCAAAGCTCGATCGAACCGTGCAGGTTTCCTCTTGTGCGAAGCTGGTCTGCGCCATCTTTACAAAGAATAGGAACTCGTTTCCGGAAATCATCCGAGAGTGAGTTTCTGTTGTCGATGATCAACCCAAGCAGCTCATAGTTGAGCCTATACCAAGAACTACTTTCAGGATTGAATTCTTTAACGAGCCGTATCATCTCAAGTATTGCCGCGTCAACGCAGACTCGGGCATTTACAGCGATGCCAACTGCGCACTTGACAGATTCAATTACGTCTTGTCCGTAGTGAGGACCGGTAAGCCCGTTATCCGAATTGCCAGACTTGTCCTTCAATTCGAAATGAGCGATTAGCTGAAGGTAGGTCTCGACGGCAACCTGAGCGTATTGCTGTCGCTTCCCAGGTCCATTCCACAGGATATGGGCATAGCGGGCCTTCAGGCGGGGATTATGGACATCTTCCAGTCTCTTGCAGAAATATTCAAACTCTTCATCGCTGAACTTACTAATATCGGGAATACGCACCTCGCTACCATTGGAGTCTGTTCCAATCATCACTGGCTCCAGGACATTTCCAGCCGTTTGTAGATTGAAAGCATCTACTTCGTATTGGGCAGTCTGGGCACCAGCTTCGTCCCCTCTTTCGTGGAAAAGGTCGCGCAGTTTCTGAAACTGGTCCCCAATATTCATGAGGTATCTATATTCAAGTGCGCAAAGCTCTATGTGCTCATAGAGCGACCGGAGATCATCAAATCCATCTGTAGCTACCAACTGTCTAACTCCTTAATCATTCCCTCGCTTCACTCATTTGCTACAATTGTACCTGTATTTTATTGAATGAGAGTCACATTTGCAATCACAAGTTTTGCAAGTTATCAACGGCCATTTCGTTTCGGGGAGAGGGTGATCCCTGCATACCGAAACCCGCTCCGGAACATTATGCCTTCCCGCCTGTTATAGGTATCAGGTTATGGAGAATGCAAAGAGCCCGGTTGTCGAGACGTCGGCGGGCCGGTACACATAAACTCGTTAATCATGTCAACTTTAAGGCTACAAACCGCGTGAAGATCGTGTGCGCGGGAAGGAAGATATTGTTGTGAATGAATCAGAGAAGCTGACCGAAGCGTGGAGTATGCAGGAGCGCTGGGACGGGATCGAACGGCCCTACACGGCGGAAGACGTCGTGCGGCTCCGCGGCTCGATTAAAATAGATTATACACTCGCTAAACTTGGAGCGGAACGGCTGTGGGACCTGCTCAAGACCGAACCGTACGTACATACGCTCGGGGCGCTGACCGGCAACCAGGCAGTGCAGTTGGTGCAGGCCGGGTTGAAGGCGATTTATGTCAGCGGCTGGCAGGTAGCATCGGACGCGAACCTGTGCAACCAGACGTATCCCGACCAGAGCCTCTACCCCGCCGACAGCGCGCCCACTTTGATCCGACGGATCAACAACGCGCTGGTTCGCGCCGATCAGATCACCCACGCCGAGGGGAAGAGCCAGAAGATGCCGTACTGGTATGCGCCGATCGTGGCCGATGCGGAGGCCGGGTTCGGCGGCGTGCTGAACGCGTTCGAGCTGACCAAGGCGATGATCGAGGCCGGTGTGGCGGGAGTGCATTTCGAGGACCAGTTATCCTCGGCCAAGAAATGCGGGCACATGGGCGGTAAGGTCCTTGTTCCAACCTCGGAAGCGGTCCAGAAGCTGGTCTCGGCGCGGCTGGCGGCGGATATACTGGACGTGCCGACGATAATTGTCGCGCGGACCGACGCCAACTCGGCTTCGCTGTTGACGAGCGATATCGATGACTACGATCATCCGTTTCTTGAGGAGGAGCGAACAGCGGAAGGTTTCTATCGAGTGCGGAACGGGCTGGAGCAGGCGATTGCTCGCGGGCTGGCCTATGCGCCGTACGCCGATCTGCTCTGGTGCGAGACGGGCAAGCCGGACCTCGAAGAAGCGCAGCAGTTTGCCGATGCCATCCATGAGAAGTTTCCGAACAAATTGCTGGCGTACAACTGCTCGCCGTCGTTTAACTGGGATCTAAACCTCGATGATGACACGATTGCGCGGTTCCAGGAGGAACTGGCCAAGATGGGGTATCGATTCCAGTTCGTTACTCTGGCCGGGTTCCACGCGCTCAATACCAGTATGTTCGAGCTGGCGCACAGTTACCGTGACCGGGGTATGGCAGCTTACAAGAAGCTGCAGAACCGCGAGTTCGAGCTCGAGAAGGATCACGGCTACCGGGCGATCAAACACCAGTCGTTCGTGGGCGCCGGGTATTTCGATGACATTAATAATGTTATAACATCCGGGAAGTCTTCGACCGGGGCGCTGTGCGGCTCGACCGAGGAAGAACAGTTCCAGGAGAAGACGCCGGATTTCGTCGAAGCCGAGGAGCATCACAAAGACCGGAGAGGTGTCAAGCCGGTGGAAGAGTCGCCGAAGTTGGTGGATGTGGAGGAGAAGTAGGTGGCAAGCATGGTGTATTCGGACGCGACACCACCCCAAACAAGTTTGGCGTGGCCACCCGTATCGGTCGGGAGCGGGTTCCCGACGGTGCGTGGAACTGTGGACGCACCCCAAAGGGTGCGGTACCCGGCGCTCACCAATACGCGGCGCAAATGTACCATGTAGAGCAGTTCAGAGGGAACGGACCCCACCGCAAGCGGTGGGCGACCACTCTCACCAAGAGAAGTAGCTTTATTCTATAAGGAGTTTGCAGTTTATGGCAGAGAATATCGTTAATCCGCCGGTGCGGACACTGATGGGTCCCGGACCGTCCGACGTCTACCCCGAGGTGCTGGAGGCGCTGGGGCGGCCCACTGTTGGACATCTTGATCCGTATTTTATCGACCTGATGGACGAGACAAAAGAGCTTCTCAAATACGCCTTTCAAACAAAGAATGAGCTGACGATGCCGGTGTCGGCCCCGGGATCGGCCGGGATGGAAACGTGTCTGATGAACCTGATCGAGCCGGGTGATACGTGTATCGTGTGTATCAACGGGGTGTTCGGCGGCCGGATGCGGGATATTGTCGAGCGGATCGGGGGTACAGCGGTGGTCGTTGAAGATGACTGGGGTCGCCCGGTAGATCCACAAAAGGTCGGGGATGCGCTAAAGAAACATTCGGAAGCGAAATACGTTGCTTTCGTGCACGCGGAGACATCGACCGGGGCGCGTTCAGATGCCGAGGCTCTGCTCAAGCTGGCCCATCAGCATGACTGTCTGGCGATTGTCGACGCTGTTACATCGTTAGGTGGTATCGAGTTGCGTGTGGACGACTGGGACATCGATGCGATCTATTCCGGCACACAGAAGTGCCTGTCGTGTATTCCGGGGATTTCCCCGATCAGTTTCAATGACCGGGCGCTGGATGTTGTCCGTAACCGGAAATCGAAAGTGAAGAGTTGGTTTCTGGATTTGAACCTGGTGACGCAGTACTGGGGCAGCGGTAAGCAACGGTCGTATCATCACACCGCGCCAGTCAATTCGATCTATGCGGTCAACCAGGCATTACGCATTCTCAAGGCGGAGGGATTGGAAAACAGCTGGGAACGGCATCATGAGAATCATCTGAAGCTCAAAAAGGGCCTGACAGAAATCGGGCTGGAGTTCGTGGTTGAAGAGAAGTATCGGCTGCCCCAATTGAATGCGGTCAAGACTCCCTCCGGAATCGATGAAGCGGCCATTCGCCGGCAGTTGCTGGACAAGTATAACATCGAGATTGGGGCGGGTCTGGGTGCGCTGGCCGGTAAGACGTGGCGAATCGGTTTAATGGGTTATGCTTCACGGCAGGAAAACATCGATAAACTTTTGAAAGCGCTGAAGGAAGTGCTGAGTACACAGGCGGCAGGAACGGCGTAGGTGCGGTGTCCGGACGAACAGCTGTCCGGGGCACGATGAGCGTCTGTCAGCGGGTTACGTGTCGGGTCACAATCCCGCTGAAGCGGGCTCAATATCCGACACAACCGTAACGGGGTTGGTCAACACGATCAAGTGTCCGGGGCACAAGCAGGATTCAACGGGGCTTTGGAGAACCGGGATCAGAGATCCCGGCCACACAGACAGGTGGGGTCCGGCATCCGTCGATACGCAGCACTTGCGCAGGATGGAGTGTGTACTCCGTGCTTTCCGGCGAATTGAGCCAAAAGTTGCTTTTCGCAAACCGTGCTAACAATTTTGTTACACAATACTAACATATTACTCATAAATACTCGTTTGGATTGTCATTTTGTGGAAAGAACTTTCGGTGCGTATTGACAAGGGCCACATACCCGGATATCATGATGTCTAAACGTCTTGCTGAGTCAAAACCAAACTTATTCGAATGAGTGAAAGTAAACTGGCCATAGAAAACATCCCCGCCTTGTCTCCCGATGTGACCGAAGAGGATGATGAGCGGTATCTGCAACTGGTTTCCACCGAGTTGTCGGAGGAGCAGCGCCGTCGCATTGTGGAGCCGGCCAAGGTGTATTATCAGCAGGATTCGATTCTGGCCTTGCACTGGCATCCCGAGTTCGTCCCGATGGATTTGGTGGAGCAACGAATTCGCGCCACCTTTCCCAACAGTGACCTGGAGTTGATCATACCGACCCAGCACAATCGGTTGGTGACGTTTGACGGTCGTGCCGGCGCGGAGGTCGACTGCTATTCGAAGGGATTCACACGTAAAGTACAGTTGCTGGCCCATTTTGAGGAATCCCGCGTGGCGGACGCCGACGTGTTCAAGGGGATGCTGGCGCATACGTTCAAATACCGTTCCAGTCAGCTGGATGAATTCATCGATTCGATTACTGACACGAAGTTCAACGATAGATTATACATGGCGGCCGCCAAAACCGGGGCGGACAAGGAGCTTATCGAATTCGTACAGGTAGGGACACAGAAACTGAAGAACCTGATCGAGAAGCATTATGCCGCGACGCCGCCGGAGATGCTGCGCAACAAGATTATTCAGTGGTTCTTTGACAGTTATCGCGGCAGTATTAATGACGAGTTCGTGGACCGGGTACAAGTCTTTCTGAAGGCGATCAAGAAGATAGTCAAGAAGCAGTTTTCACCCACGCACTTTTATGAGACCGAGGAAGTGATCGAGGAGATTCGTTCGCTGGGGGGTTGTATCGTTATTCCGCATCCGGAACAGTTCTGGCCGATATTGCTGGCCGATTACGACGTCGACGCCCTGGAAGTGTGGAATCCGCAGTCGCGGGAGTACACGAACTTCCTGATCAGTGTGGTTGACCGGCTCAACAACAGGGACCGAAGATCGAAGCACCCGCTGCTGATCACGATGGGCGACGACTGTCATATGGGAGAAAAAGCCAAACCACCGGAGTATCAGGACGCAGAAAAAGCGAGCCGGGAAATAGGGGTGCAGCCGGCCTGGGATGATTTGTCGATACGGAAGAACCTGGTGACGGCCCGGATGAACCGCCGTCTCACTATCGAGGAATACAAGAGCAGGCTTCATCAATAAACACAGAAGGATCTATGATGAGTAGCAACAATGAATTTGCCCACGAATCGTTTCAAGACTGTCAATCGATCGTCAAGTATCTGACGGCGATCGGCGAGGGATTCGCCAACGGTCATATTCGATTCGCGAACGGCAACCGACCTATGGAGCTGGAGCCTTCGGGCATGTTGAAATTCAACGTTCGAGCGAAGCGCAAGGATGGCCATATCAAGTTGTCGCTCAAGATCAGTTGGAAAGAGCAGGGCGAAGAGGTCGAGCGGGCGCCATTGAAGATTGAGCCGAAACATAGCTGAGGCATTCCTTGAAGTTTCAACGGGCGGTCAAAGAAAATCTGCGGTTTCTGGTGCTGGAGGTAACGTCGCTGGTTGACGGCGCGCAACGGGTTCTTGACACGTCCGACATCAGCACCAGCGAGTATATCGTATCCCGCGATGACTACATTGATAATCTCAAGAGCATCGTCGAAAACAAGTGTTTTTCCGAAATTTTCAAGGCCGGTAGAAAAAACAAGCCCACCGTAGACCTCATGAAAGCCACCCTGGTTGTGGCTACCAATCTAGAACGCATCGCCGACTACGCCGTGAACACGGTGGTGCAGGTATCCCATTACCATGACCCCAAGATAGTCCGTCGTTACAAGTACAAGCCGTTCTTCGATCTGATTCGCAGGTCGCTCAATGATATCCCGAAAGCTCTGAGCACCCTGGACACCAAAGTGGCCCTGCAGATTTGTCGATGCGAACTGACTATCGACAAGCTGTATGAGGCGTTTTTCACAGACATACTGGAAAAGCTGCGTTCCGGCAAAGACACCGAAGATCTGCTGACCACGATTTTCATTTTCCGGTATCTGGAACGGATCGGGGATTGCTTGCTCAATATTGGTGAAGCTGTCTTGTCGGCTTCGATGGGCGAAAAGCTGAAGATCCACCAGTTTCAGGCGCTGGAAGAGAGTCTGGAAGGTCTTCCGGAGAACGCCACGCTGGCGGACGTATCCCTGCAGTCCATCTGGGAAACGAGGTCAGGTTGTCGGATTGGATTGGTAGAACCGAAAGAAGACGGGCGCCTGACCACGCCGGTGTTATTCAAGCAGGGTCGACTCAAGAAACTGAATGCGGAGAAGGAGAACATCGAGCGGTGGGAGAAACTGGTGCCGGGTCTGCCGCCCAAGATATTCGGCTTCGAGCGGCACGGCAACAGCGGGTTGTTGCTCCTGGAGTGTTTCAACGGACAAACGGTGGAAGAGATGCTGTTCAATGCCGACGATCAGAATCTGCAAGACGCGGTGACCGCCTTGATCAGAACGATCGAAGACGTCTGGCTGCGGACCAAGCAAGATCGTCCGGTAAACGCCGAGCACTTTCAGCAACTGAAGGATCGCCTGCAGGACGTGCACCGAGTTCATCCGGAGTACAAGTCCTCCGGTGATCTGTTCGGATCGGTGACATCGCCGTCATTCGAAGAGCTCCTCCAGCGGGCATCACCCATCGCCGAGAATCTGCAGGCGCCGTTCTCGGTATTGATTCACGGCGACTTTAACGTTGACAATATCATATATGACAGCACCAATAACTCGGTCCATTTCATCGACCTGCATCGCTCTCGAGAGACGGACTACGTGCAAGACGTGGCGGTGTTCATGATCTCCAATTTCCGTATACCGGTGTCCGGGAACGATTATCGCTCGCGGTTGAACTGGATAATCGCCGAATTCTTCAACTTCGCCAGGGGTTTCGCGAAGCGGCACCATGACGACACGTTCGAGGCGCGTCTGACTCTGGGTCTCATTCGCTCCTTCGTCAGTTCGACGAGATTCGAGCTGAAGGAGGAATTCGCCAATTCGATGTATTTGCGCGCCATGTTCCTGCTGGAAAAGTTGATCGAACACGATGGCCGGGGCTGGTCTGAATTTCGATTACCCCAGGATGCATTGGCATACTAAACGAGCTTCAGGAAAGTATCTCACATGAAAGATTTGCGAATCGGCGTGGTCGGGGTTGCCGGCGGTTGGTCTACCGAACGTCTGGTGGCCTGCGTAAAGGAAGCAACCGGCTCCGCCTGTTTGATTGAAATGAATGAAGTCTGCGTGAACCTGGCGGCCGGTACAGTTCATTATCGGGATATCACGCTGAACGATCTCGACGCACTCATCGTGAAGAAGGTCGGCCAGTATTACTCACCGAATCTGCTGGATAGAATGGAGATGCTGCGGTTTCTTGCAGATCAAGGTGTCAGGATCTATTCGAGACCGGAAGCGACAATGCGGGCGCTGGACCGTTTGAGCTGTACGGTTTCGCTTCGAAAGGGGGGTATCCCGATGCCGCCGACGTTCGTAACGGAATCGAGAACCAAAGCTGTCGAGAACATCAACATGTTTGGGCGGGCGGTGCTGAAGCCGCTGTATACAACCAAGGCGCGCGGCATGGTGACCATCAGTTCGGACGAAGACGTTGCGGCTCGGGTAGCGCAATATCAGGAAGCGGGCCACCGGGTACTGTACATCCAGAAGCTTCTGGATCTGCCCGGACAGGATCTGGGCCTGGTATTCATGGGCGGGGAGTATATCGGAACGTACGCTCGGGTGGGTAACGACTCTTCGTGGAATACAACCATTCACTCCGGCGGTCGATATAACGCTTACAAACCGTCATCGGAACTTATCCGGCTGGCCCAAAAGGCGCAGGACCTGTTTGGGCTGGATTTCACTTGTGTGGACGTCGCCGAGACATCGGAGGGTCCGGTCGTATTCGAAGTGTCAGCGTTTGGGGGCTTCCGCGGATTGCATGCGGCCAATGGTACGGACGCAGCACGCCGTTATGTGGATTATGTTATTCGGGACATCGGCAATGGGTAATCTGCAGGTCGCGCTGGACTCGATTACGTCTACCCTGTTATCGGGCGAGGAGATGCGAAGGAAGCTGTATCTGGAGTTCGACGGCTGCATCCTGGAGGTCACCTCCAACTCGCCCGACGTCGTGCGGGAGCTTTCTCGGTATTATCCATCGTTTCTGACTGATCCCAAGAACGCCGATATTCGGATACAGGTAATCGAGCGGGACACCTTGAAGCTGGACTTTCCATTCACGATCAAGGCACCGGATCCCGGCAAGACTAAAATAAAGGAAGAGTATGTAGATCTACCGGATGGTCGCATCGTTCGCAAGCGATTGACGGGCATGATGTTTTTTTTCGGAGACGACGTTCATCTGGCAATGGGACCCGTTCTGGAGAACCTGAACCAGATCGTGAATTTCATCAACAATCGCTTCATCCAGTGGCTGCTGAATCAGGGCTGTCTGCTGGGACACGCCGCCGGAGTTGTGCAAGAAGACAGGGGCTTGGCCATTGCGGGATTTTCTGGGCGAGGCAAGTCCACGCTGGCCCTGCAAATGATGAGCATGGGCCTCAAGTTCATCTCCAATGATCGTCTGCTGGTACAGAAAGCCAACGGCAGCCTGAAAATGTACGGTGTCCCCAAGCAGCCCAGGATCAATCCCGGAACGATTCTCCACAATCGGGACTTAATGAAGGGAATTCCGTCCAAAGAAAAAGAGAAGCTGGAAAACCTGCCACCTGACGATCTCTGGAAACTGGAGCAAAAACACGATGTGATCGTAGAGGAGGTATACGGTGCGGACCGCTTTCAACTGGCGGCCGAGATGAATGTGCTGGTGATACTGAACTGGAAGCTCGGTGACGGTTCCCTGGTAATTGAGCCGGTAGACTTGAGGGGGCGTCGCGACTTGCTGGCAGCGTTCATCAAACCGCCCGGTTTGTTTTACTGGCGGGATGGGGCGAAGTTCGAGAGGCACTTGTCCGAGTCTGCCTATTTAAGACACCTGTCACATTGCGACGTCTACGAATACACGGGAGGAGTGAACTTTGAACAAGCGGCACAACTCAGTCTCAATATCCTCAACCGCCGGCAGGTATGAACCCGCTTCGACAATCGACGAATCCGGTCGTCTAGAGACATCGGCGCAGGTTCAGGTATCACGCACGCTAACCGTACCGGACCCGTTGCGGGTGGCCCGTTACCGAAAGAGTCCGGAGCTGGGTCCGCGAGTTCTCTTCTTCAGCGGCGGGACAGCGCTTAACCCACTCAGTTCACGATTGATGGAGTACACGCACAATTCCATTCACCTGGTCACGTCGTTCGATTCGGGCGGCAGTTCGCGGCAGTTTCGGGAAGCATTCGATATGCTCTCGGTAGGCGATCTCCGCAGCCGTATCATGGCGCTGGCGGACCGATCCGTAACCGGGCATCCTGAGATCGTAGAGCTTTTTGCGCACCGGCTGCCGCGCGACGTTGACAATCAGGAATTACGCCGGATGGTGTTCGATATGGCCGGCGGCCATGACCCGCTGGTATCGGCGATTCAGGACCCGATGCGCAAGATCATCAGGAACCATATCCAATACTTCCTGTCGGCAATGCCCGACAATTTCGATTTGCGGGGAGCTTCGATCGGAAATATCGTGCTGGTGGGCGGCTACCTGAATAACAACCGACACATTGATCCGGTGGTGTTTATGTTCAGCAAGCTGGTAGAAGTACGAGGAACTGTCCGAACGATCATGAGCGGCGACTACCATCTCGTTGCAAAGTTGGAGAACGGTGACGTGGTAGTCGGACAGAGGCAAATCACGGGCAAGGAGACCGAACCGATCTCTTCCAGGATTGTCGACCTGTACATAACGGATGATATCGTGAATGCCAAGCCGCTTGAAGTGGAGATTCGGGAGAAGACGCGGGCGTTGATCAGGAAGGCGGAACTGATTGTCTTTCCAATGGGCAGTCTGTTTTCCAGCGTGACAGCTAACCTGTTGCCCGGCGGCGTGGCCGAAGAGATCGCCCGGCAAAGCTGTCCGAAAGTGTTCATCCCGAATACCGGTTACGACCCGGAGCAGTTCGGCATGTCGGTCGACGACTGCGTGGCGGAACTGGTGCGATACCTGCGGCGGAAGGCCGGTTCGGAAGTCCCGGTAGAGAGCCTCGTGAACTTCATCGTCATGGACACGCGGGCCGACGCTTACGAGAACCCTCCGGACCAACGGTCGATTCGTAATCACGGTGTCGAGATTATCGATCTGCCGCTGATCACGGACGAGTCTCACCCGTATCTTGACGAGGAGCCACTTATTCACTTATTATTGTCTTTAGTCTGACCTGGTAATATACATTTGGTTCGAAAAGGAGATTTGTCATGGGTAAACGTGAGATCGGCTACAAAGCGAGCATGTCGTCCGAACAGGCTTTCGATTATTTGACCAAGCTGCTGGATGGTCTGAAATCCGGGACTTGCTACGTACAGAATGATGACCAACAGGTATCGCTGAGACCGTCCGACCAGATCGAGTTCGAGATCGAAGCTACCGAGAAGAAGGACAAGGAAGCTATCACGATCGAAATGAGTTGGAGCAAGCCCCACGAGTTCGGTACCGTGCCGGAATTGAAAATCTCGGCGAATGAGCCGGTGGCGGAAGCTGAGGCGGTTGAAGAGTAAATTCCGCTTGCCTGGTTCGTAAGTTCTTGTGACGGAGTGATACGTCTCTTGATGCCCGGATCAGGGGTTTGTTACGAAAGCCTTTTGCTGCTATTTCGGCAGGACTTGCGAATTCGCAGCGGTCAATTCATGTGAGTTGCCGTTTCTCCTGCCCCAACGAGTGCCGTGTCAGGTCACAATCCCGCTGACGCGGGCTCAAGACCTGACACAACAATGAATCTGAGCTTGTAGCACAGACGGTGGTTCTATGTTTCAAGTTCTTGAATGGTCCGTATTGCCGGCGTCTAGCCGGATTTTTGTGTCTTGCCGAGGGGTTAGTAGATTTGTAGCAGGTTACGCAAGGCGGCGGTCGATTCGGGGAGTCCGGATACGGCCACATCGGTCACCCCGGACCCATCCACAATGGGCTCGTAGGTCACTTCTTCACCGTTCCAGTACTCGAGTCGATGTCCCAGAGATCGGATAATGGCATGCGATGCCGCCACATCCCAGATATGGAATTCATCCGACAGCGACCCCACAACGCCGGGATAAAGGAGGGGAAAACAGAGATGGAGGGCGGTGGTTCCGAAGGATCTGATTTTCCCGGGATACCCTCGCAGGTCGAGGTGCTTACATATTCTCGAAGAAACCATCAGGTTGGCGTTCTTGTCAATGACGGCGGATCGGGCTGCCGAAGTCATTGTGTCGTTGTTCAACGTCGCTTGTTGGTCGACATCGGTCACGAACAGGAGGTCCCAGGAGGGTGCATAGACGATGCCGGCGATCGGCTCCAGTTGGGAATCGAGCAGGCCGACCGCCACACACCAGCTGGCCATTCCTTGACTGAATGAATCGGTGCCATCTATCGGATCAATCGTGAATGTATAAGGGGTGGTGCGTTCAAAAGACCGTACGTTTTCTTCGGCCAGAATGTTGGCACCGGGAAAGAGTGCTTGTATGTCACGCACCAGTTTTTGTTCCGATTCGTGGTCAATCCTGGTGAGGATGGAGCCATCGGATTTCAATAGTCTTTGACGGAAATCAAACTTCTGCTGTTCCTGTCGGGCGAAATCGCCGGCGGCTACGACGGGACTAATCAGGTCTTTTATTGAGTCTATCTTCATTGCACTACTTTCACTATTCCGGTTCGAACAGTTCGATGTCATGTGCAGTTTGTTTTTCAGATATATAGTGGTTTAATTCGGAATTCAAGGTTCAAATGGGGCTTTCGTGATTACAAAGGTATATTTGTCGCTGTCTACCTACAAGTCACACTTACATTCGGTGAGCAGGAGCTGATGGAGTTTGGACACGTCCATCCTTCGACTTGACACAGGCTGACTTAGACTCGTCATCTTTGCGAAGGCCGGAATCCACTTCCACTTCCAGGGAAGATGGACCCCTGCCTACGGGCGTGTTGAAAAAGTGGCACTTGTCTGTTGCGGCTGGTCCTGCGAATCCACTACAGTGGAGTCGTGTGACTTGCCGCTCTTGCCCGTCAACAAGTTACGTGTCGGGTCACAGTCCCGCTGACGCGGGCTCAAGACCCGACACAACAGTAAATGAGGTTCTTCAACAAGCCCCTTCGCCGGATGACAGCCCCCACAGGTCGATCCTGATTCCGTTTGACATCGAGGACAGTATCTCCGCCCAGCATGACTTGATGAGTCGTTTCTGCTTGTCTTGGCAGGGTTGAAGGGTTAATATTGTATGTGCAGGCGCCGGGAGCTTGAGTGACTTATAGTACAGGACCGAAAAACTCAGCCACAACAGTTCGTCTCAGGAGGACTATACCGTGCCCGAGGATGTCTACAGGTGTTACAGACCGGAGGTCACATCGACGCCGGGCAATATCGAATTGCCGTATCTGACCGTACCCGATGCAAAGGCCGCAATGGGAAACATTCGCCGGACCGGCAACTTTCTGTCGATTTGGGATGGTGATTTGATTCCCGGCAAGCGCTATACATCCTCGACAGCGAATTCCGGTAAGCACAATCATTTCCAGGGCATTCGTCGATTGCAGAACTCCAACTACCTGCTTCTCTCGGGCGGTGACGCGGGCACCACTACCGGGCATCTGTTCGTTGCCAAGCTGAGTTCTCGCCCGGAGCATCACGTCTGGGGGGCAAACGTGTTGTTTGCGGACAGACCACCGGACGAAGATAGACTGGAGCTGGCTTTATGCGTCAACGACGAAGTCCACGGCCTAAGTCATGAATTCTGGCATGTGGGGGGTATTTGCAGTCTGGGAAGTCTGGCCGCTGTGCCGGTCGAGTCCGATGCTAAGGGATCGTGGATACTCTTTTACGATTTCACCGATCCGGAGCGTCCTCAACTTCTACATCAGGACCTGTGGATCCGGCGAGAGCAGGCGCAGTCGGGTGCTGTTGCGCTGACAAAATTGCCGAGCGGTCAAATACTGCTGATTGTGATGGGCAAGCACAAAAACGGCGGGATGAATCACCTTGACGTTTACTTGTCCAACAGCGCCGATCTGTCGGAAGGTTTTGCACCGACTGATTCGTGGTCTATCGATGAGCGGGTCCCGGAAAGTCAATGCATCGATTTGATTATCGAGGAAACGGGCAAGCTCTTCCTGACTACTACCCGCAATACGAGCGGGGCGGCGCCGATTATTAACGGCGACGACGTAGCGGAGCTGTTTGAGATCCGTTTGAACGGCGGTGACCTTAATCGGTCCCAACAGGACAATTGTACAATAGAGAGTGTTGCGAGTGTCGGCAGACAGAAGTTCGAAGGGACCGTGACCGGTCGCAACCGCAGCAAAAAGAGTCCGTTCCGCGCCAACATGAATGCGGGCGCCGGCATGTACTTGCAGCCGGGTGGGGGTTTGCTGGCTTACTGTTGTTTTCACTGGCGTCGTTACCGGCGCATATCGTTTGTCGAATACACGCCGGATCCAACAGCTTTCATGCTGGAGACAATCACGTCGCCTGATCAGGGGTGGGTGGAGATGTATGAGGACGATACATATCGCGGGCTTCGCCTCAGTTTGAGCGCCGGAGTTGATTTCGATATCCCGGATTTCGGTAAGATCAGTGTGCAGGGAAAATCCTTCAACAGAAAGGTATCGTCGGTGCGGTACCAGCTTCCGCCGGGACAGATTCTGCGACTGTTTGAAGACAGGAACTATGATGCGAATAAGAAGTTTATGGACCTGATCGGCGACGGTAAGGTCAATGAGATCAGGGACTTGAAGCGTGAGAAGGACTTTGGCGACAAGGTGGAATCCTGCAAGATCGTGTAGAGCGTTAAAATGAAGGTAGCTTCGTCGTCCGCCGAGGCGGACTCGTCGTACTGAGGGATTCAGCGTTTTTCATCTGGTGCAGCGATTCCGGTGCAACAGGTCTCCGGGAGGAAAACGGAAGTGGCAAGTCAGAATAATATCATAGTAGATGCTCATGTACATGTCGGGTTGATTGGGGATACCTGGCCGCACCTGGGTCACATGCTGCCGGAGTATCGGGAAACGATCACGTACAAGGTGTTCTTGAAGTACGCGAAAGTGGACGAGCGAAGTGTCTGCGATGAAGTACTTCGGGAGTTGACGATTGAACATATCAAATCCAGTCGGGTCGACAAGGTGGTTCTACTGGCGCTGGATCCTGTTCATGATAAGGAAGGAGTTGCCAAACCGGAGCGGTCGAACGTGTGGGTGGCTAATGAATATGTCGAGGACTTGTGTGCTCTGCGGGAATTGAGAACCAGGGCGCTCTATGGATGCTCCGTCCACCCATATGACCGTCACTTCGAAAAGCGGATCAGAGAGTGCGTTGACAAAGAGGCCGTCCTCGTGAAGTGGCTGCCCTCGGCGCAGCAGTTCAGTCTGGCCGATGACATAGTCAAGCAAAGAATGATTTTTCTGGCTACGGCCGGTCCCGAGGGACGGCCACTGCCGCTACTGCTTCACAACGGGCCGGAATACGCTATACCATCGACTGACGAGCGAACCCAGACATTCGATTTTCTGAACTGGACGTTGTGGGATGATGTGGTGAACTTCTGGCGATTCGGCAAAAAGTGGATAAAACCGGATGTACACAGGATTCACCGGAACATTCGGGCGGCTCTGGGCGAAGGTGCGGTCATCATATTCGCCCACTGCGGGCTGCCCTACTTCTTCGGCGGCTTTCTGGGGAGTCTGTTCGAGCACAGTGAGTTTTCCGAGGTTCGACAGTACTTACAAGAGACCGAGCAGGGCAAATTCAAGGGCAAGGCGCTGGCCGATGTGTCCGCTATTGCGACTCCGGTACGCAAGGCGTACTTCGGTAAGATCAAGAAGCTCCCCCCGAGCCTGCTTTTGTATGGCAGCGACTTCCCCACGCCGGCTTTCGAACTGAGCAACGACCTGGGTGACATGTACGAGGATTTCAAAGCCGTCTTGAAGGGGGACTTGCTGCGAGCAGTGGTGCCGGAGGATAACCTGCTTGATGTCAACCTGCGGGAGCTCGAGCGAGCGTTTCCGGCCCATCCGATGTTCTATAATTTCGCCAGGCATTTTCTGAGATAAAGGAAGCGCACAGGCTTTGTGACCTGTGCGCTTTCCAATGCAGAGGGAGATGGATGCAAAGGACTATTTCACGAGCATCATCTTCCGGGTGTCGTTGAAGGAATCCGTACTTAAGCGATAAAAATAGACTCCCGTGGCCAGGCTGCCGGCGTCGAAATCAATTTCATGAGTTCCGGCCGCCAGTTCACCGTCGACCAGAGTCGAGACTTCCTGGCCGAGGATGTTGAACACCTGCAGCGTGACTCGGGAAGCTTCGGGCAGAGCGAAGGAAATGGTGGTAGTCGGGTTAAAGGGATTGGGGTAGTTCTGCTCCAGTTGGTAGGCGCCGGGGAGGTTGTTCTCGCCGTCGGCCTTGCTCGCCGCAAAGCCGCCGCCAGTGTTCTTGGCCGCGGGCAGGGCGATGACTGTACCGTCTGTGAAAGCCACGAACAAGCCGAACGCCGGGCCGTTTTGATTAGCTGCCGGGTTTAGGAAACCCGAGGCGACGACAACGGCCGCTTTGCCGTACAGACCGCTCAGATCGGCCTCGAAGGCAGCTACGACGGTCGAGTTGTCGTTTTCAGGGGTGACTTCCAGTACGTAGTCACGGGGCCAGAAGAACTTGTACGAAGAAAATTCTCCATAAGTCAAGTCATCGAAAATTCTCGTCCCCCACTTTCGGTTGGCCTTGGCGATAATATCGACTCCAGGGGCATCACTGGCGCCGTGAAATGCGATCAGGTTGACGCCGATACCGAAACGAGCCTTATCGCGAATGTCATTTTGGGGAAACAGCGTGAAGCCGATACTCTGGCCGTCCGGATTGGCGGCAAACATTGACGGATCCAAAACGCCGTTGGCCATGACGACATAGCGCTGGTAAGCTTCCAGCACAACGTCAAACTCGGCAATGACATCATCAGCGGAACTGCTGTTCCCCGGGGCCACCCCGATGGTCAGGTTGACGCCGGCCGGCACTTCCACAAACGGGGTAGCGGTACGAAACGCGAAGTCCGGGATAAAGAGATCATCATTAACATAGATATCAACTACTTCAGCCGCAGGATCGGCGGCGTTGTGAATAACCTGGAGTTCGGCCACTTCCTGAACCGCGGGCAATTGCACGACGTCGCCGGTCGGGAGAGCAGCGAACAAGCCGAAGGCCGGACCGTTCTGGTTGGCGGCTGGAGTCAGGAATCCGGAGGCAAAGACCACCGCGGCGCCACCGGCCAAGCCGGACAGGTCGGCCCGGAACGTGGCCACCACTGTATTCTTGTCATTACCGGGAGTGACTTCCAGAATATAGTCCTTGGTTATAGCCGAGCGATAGCGGGAGAATTCGCCGTACGAAAGATCGTTGAAGAAAGCGCCCCAGGGCCAGTCTTTGATGCGGACATCGACAGTGGGAGCGTCGGGGGACCCGTGGAACGCGATCAAATCGACCAGGGAACGCCACCGGGATTCGGTGCGAATGCCGTCTTTGGCGAAAAGTGTGAAGGCGATGTCGAGGCCTTCCGGGTTGACGGCAAAGTCGTCCGGCGTCAAGACGCCGTTAGCGATGGCGACGTAGGTCTTGTTGTTCATAAGCGTAACGGGGAACGAGGCCAGGGCATCATCAACTGACGAACTGTTGCCGGGGGCAACAGCAATACTCAGTTCGACACCAGCGGGCACTTCCACAAAAGGCGTGGCGGTGCGAAAGGCGAAGTCCGGCAGGAATAGAGAGCCGTTAACGTAAATGTCGACTACTTCTGCCGCCGGATCGGGAGCGTTATGAATCACTTGCAGATTGGCGGTTTGGGCTTGGGCGGTCACGGCGCTCAGGCCCAGGACCAGGCTCAAGATCATTGTCTTCAGAGTTTTCATGAGTTCTTACCTTTCTCTTTTTCGTTTCTTCATGGAACGTAGTCTGATTTGCACTTCTTGATTTGGGAGAAGCGGCCGCTCCGATTATCGGCCGCTTCCAACTCAGGAGATTATTTCTTGTCCATCTCCGGCAGGATCACGGAGTCGATTATGTGAATGACGCCGTTGCTGCAGTAGATATCAGTGGCGGTAACCGTGGCATCATCGATCATAACCACGTTATCTTTCACCACGATCGAAACGCTCTGGCCGTTCAGAGTCTCGGCTTCGTTAAGCTTCACGACGTCTTCGGCCTTGACGGCGCCGGCCACGACGTGGTAGGTCAGGACCGAGGTGAGCTTCTCTTTGTCATTTAAGAGAGCCTCAATTGTACCTTCCGGCAGCCTGGCAAAGGCTTCGTCAGTGGGAGCGAAGACCGTAATGGGACCTTCGCCCTTGAGAGCGTCGACCAGTCCGGCCGCTTTAATGGCCGCGACCAGCGTTTCGAAGGAACCGGCGGCAACGGCTGTTTCAACGATGTCCATCTGCGCCTTCTTGTCTACTTTGGCGGCGGCGGTGGTCACTTTCGCCTCTTTGGCATCGAGTGTATGAGCACCGCCGGGACCGCACGAGCCGGCCTTAACGCTGACAGTGAGCAATGCCGCCAGAGCTACGGCCGTGATAGTTGTGTTGAGTGTCTTCATTGTCTCTTCCTTTCAATGGCTTGCTTGCGATTCATGTGGTTTTGTTTTCTATTTGTTACCTATGATTTGGGCGCCCAGCGCCTGTTGACCCGCGCCGTTCACGAAGCCACGGGCGAACACGGTGTAGATTTTCCCGGCCTCCAGCTGGATGTTGGACAGGGAGAGGACGGTAGTGGATGTGCCGGCCAGGCGGACTTCGAGGTCGTACGTGGCGGCATCGAGCGGCGTGAATCCTTCGAATCCCTTGAAGGCGACATTCCCGAACAGCACCAGCCCGCTGGAGGTCGTAATGTCGACAGGGGGTGCATCGGGAGAGAGATGGACAAAGCGAACATGCGCCTTGCCGGGAGCCGGTGTGGAGAGATCATCGACGAGTACAAGGGGCTCGATCTCCATCACAGAGTTGGCGGCAAAGACGGTGTAGTTGATGTTCGGGTCCAGGTTCAGGTCCGCGGCTATGACCGTCGTCGATGTGGAGGTGACGTTCACTTTGACGCTCCGCTGTCCGGATTCCACAGACAGGTAGCCGGTGTTGGCCGGGAACTGCAGGTTCTGGACCGCCGGCTGGGCGGCGTTATCTATTATGACGTCCACACCCGGAGCATCCGGTGAAGCGTGGACGATCAAGACATTGCTTTGATCGGGCGAGGTCACGGGATTCATGTCATCATCATCGTCGCTGCAGCCGACCACGAAGGCCGAGAGGGCGACGCCGGATAAGAGCGTGGTGAGCTTAAGATTGTTCATTGTTTCCATTTCCTTCTGATTGTTCAGTTTATCTCAGAGTAACCGTAGTATCCTTCGCCTTGATCTGCTGTCCCTGAGTAGCAATGATGTGACTCGCTCAAGGAGAAGGACACAAGGTCAATTGCAATTACGCCGTGATGGGCACGGCCTGCCAACGGCGCTGGATAGCTTTCCACTGGATTGCCTGGTACACGGCGCACAGGCCAACCAGACCATACACGATACGGCTGAGAGCCGCTCCGTTACCAAAGATGGAAGCTACGAGATCGAAACCGAAGAAGCCCACGAGGCCCCAGTTCAGACCGCCGATCACCAGCAGTACGGCTACGATTGCGTCCAAGCTTTTCATTGTTTTCTCCTTTGCATTAAGGGTTTCAGTTATCAAGTTCGCCTTCTAGAACGGCGGTTGTATAATATTTGTTCCATATTTGTTCATATTTATCGTAATTTTTTTCAGATTCTCGTCTTATAGCTTAAACCAAAGATTTATAATAAGTTACTATCAAATTTTGGGAAATTATCGCAATGTGGTGAGTTTTTTGTTGAACAAAATTGCTTTATTAATGTTATTTAATTAAACGAAATGTACACAAATCGAGGAATATTGAGGCATCGACATCCTATAAGACATGTGGCCATGAGAACCGGCCTTTCTCCCCATTTGATCAGGATGTGGGAAAAACGGTATCAGGCGGTTGTACCACAAAGATCCGAAACGAATCGGAGGTTGTACTCTGATGAGGATATTGATCGTCTAACACTGTTGCGGCGGGCGACGCTTTCAGGCGAGGCGATCAGCCAGATCGCGGATCTGCCAACCGAGGAGCTTCGGGAAATGGTCTCAAAGTCAAGCCAGACCTTCCAGCCCATTGAAGACAAGGAATCGGATTACAGTGCGGCGGAGTATCATCTGAAGCTATGTCTGGAAGCGGTCCGCAATCTGGATTCTATCAATCTGGAGTCTCGGCTTCTGGGGGCATCGGTGGCACTGGGACAACAGGTCTTGCTGGAGAAAGTTCTGCATCCGCTGTTAGAGCAGACCGGGGAGCTCTGGTCCGACGGGGAGTTGCAGGTGGCTCATGAGCATCTGGCGTCGGCTGTTGTGCGCTCCCTGCTGGGCAGTATGGTGGTAACGTCGCGGATCAGCGAGACGGCCCCGCTGCTGTTGGTAACGACTCCACGGGGACAACTGCACGAATTCGGAGCGCTTATGGCCGCGGTTACGGCCGTATCGGAAGGTTGGCGTGCCGTTTACCTTGGTCCGAACCTCCCGGCGGAAGATATCGCGAGCGCCGCCAAACAACAAAAAACTCGTGCCATTGCGCTCAGTATAATCTACCCTGCCGACGATCCGGTCACGCAGTTGGAGTTGCGGAAGCTGGGCAGACTTCTCGACGATGACAAGACACTGATAGTTGGCGGGCGGGCGGTATCCGGTTACGAGGATGCGATTCGGGAGATCGACGCCGTAATCACCAGCGATTTGCGGGATTTCAAAGAGAGACTGTCGAAGTTGCGACGGGTGGTCGTGTAGGTGTTGATATAGAGGAATTGGAGCCAATCGATGAAACTTGTGAACAGCGGACGCGTGTGGACATTGAAGTCAGCCGGGCAAGAGACGGGTCCGGTAATATATTGGATGAGCCGAGATCAGCGTGTCAACGACAATTGGGCGCTCCTGTATGCCCAGGAATTGGCGATCGTTGCCGAGCAGCCGCTCATTATACTGTTTTGCCTGGCGCCGGAGTTTCTGGGGGCCACGGTGCGGCAGTACGGTTTCATGCTGCGTGGGTTGGAAGAGGTGGAGCATAACCTGAGACGTTTGGACATTCCTTTAGTAGTTCTGGCCGGTGACCCGCCTGAGACTCTATCGTCATTCGTTAGGAAACAGCAGGCGAGCGCAGTTGTGACCGATTTCTCGCCTTTGAAGATACGGCGCGCCTGGAAGAGCAAGCTGATCGATTTGGTTGATATCCCGGTATACGAAGTCGATGCGCACAATATCGTACCCTGCCGGGAAGCGTCGCCGAAACAAGAATATGCAGCCCATACGATTCGGCCCAAAATAAGCAAGCTGCTGCCGGAATACCTGGACGAAATTCCGCCGCCGAAAATACATCCTTTCCCCTGTCGCACGGACTTCCCTGAGGTTGACTGGATATCCTTGAGGAAAAGCCTGAGAGTTAATGACACCGTCGGGGAAGTAAATTGGTTGAAGCCCGGTGAAAGTGCGGCCCGCCATGTTTTGGAGAGATTCATCAATGGTATGGCAACTTATGATAATCAGCGGAATGACCCCACCAAGGATGCTCAGTCCGACTTATCACCATATTTGCATTTCGGTCAAATCTCCGCTCAGCGCGTGGCTCTTCAAGTGCAGCAGCGGGGTGAGGATATTAAGTCGAGAGAGGCCTTTCTCGAACAACTGATTATCCGACGAGAGCTTGCCGACAATTTCTGCTTCTATAATGACAACTACGATTCATTCGACGGGTTTCCGGATTGGTCTCAGAAGACACTGTATGAGCACCGTTTCGACCCTCGACCATACATCTACTCCCCAGATCAGTTCGAACTCGCTCAGACACATGATGAACTGTGGAATGCGGCGCAGATGCAGATGGTCATTTCCGGCAAAATGCACGGCTATATGCGGATGTATTGGGCAAAGAAGATCCTGGGGTGGAGCCCGACGCCGGAAGCCGCCCTGAGTACGGCCATCTTTCTAAATGACAAGTACGAACTGGATGGGCGGGACTCAAACGGGTATACGGGTATCGCCTGGTCCATCGGCGGGGTCCATGATCGCCCATGGTTCGAGCGCGATGTATTTGGGAAGATACGATACATGAGTTATGATGGGTGCAAACGGAAATTCGACGTGGCCGGATACATCAATCGGATCGAACAACTGCAGAAGGAAGCGCGCGTATGAAGATCAACACGTTCGAGAGAGAACTGCGGCTGGCACAGCCCCGTGACGAGGTGTTCGCGTTTTTCGCGCGGCCGGAGAATCTGGCCCGGATCACGCCGCCGTCGATGGGATTCGAGATTTTGACTCCGTCCCCAGTGGCGATGAAAGCGGGTGCTCTCATAGATTATTCAGTACGGATTCTGGGAGTCACAACCCATTGGCGGTCGTTAATTTCATCTTATGATCCTCCCTGTCAGTTCATCGATGAGCAATTGAAAGGCCCTTACGTATTCTGGCACCACACGCATACCTTCATAAAACATCGAGACGGCACCTTGATTCGGGACAGCGTGAAGTATGTATTGCCTTTTGGGTGGTTGGGTGTGTTGCTTCACAGGCTCGTCGTGAAGAGGCAGCTGGAGGCCATCTTTAACTATCGCACGGAAATCATAAAAGACGCGTTCTCGGTCAGGTCTGACCGGTTGGAGATAAAGGGAGAATCAGCAGGCCGGCGATGACACGGAAGATACTCATAATCGGCGCCACCGGTTATGTCGGCGGGCGGCTGGTACCCAAGCTGGTAGAAGCCGGTTATCGCGTGCGCTGTCTGGTGCGTAGTCGCCGTAAGGCTGAAGGCCGGAGTTGGGCGAACAAGGTTGAGCTTCATGAGGGGGATGCGCTGGACCAGGAGTCGGTTGCGAGCGCAATGACGGATGTCGATACCGTCTACTTCCTTATGCACAGCATGGCGGCCGGGGGCGGCAAATTCGAGGACCTGGATCGACAGGCAGCCGAAAACGTGGTGCAGGCTGCTGAGTCTGCGGGCGTGCAACGTATTATATATCTGGGTGGTCTGGGCAAATATGATGACAAGCAGTCACCGCATCTCCGAAGTCGACACGAAGTTGGCCGGATTCTGCGGTCCGGCACAGTACCGGTGTTTGAATTTCGAGCCGGGATCATTGTCGGGTCGGGGAGTCTATCTTTTGAAATCGTCCACCATCTCGTAAATCGGCTACCCGTTATGATCTGCCCCAAATGGGTGTACACGAAAACGCAGCCTATCGCCGTTGCAGACGTGCTGCGATATTTGCTCGCCAGCTTGAAGCTGCCCGGTTCACGGACGGAAGTGATCGATATAGGCGGACCGGACGTATTGACATTTCGCGACATGATGCTGAAAGTGGCCGAAGTGCTGGGACTCAGGCGACAGCTGCTACAGGTACCGGTGCTGACACCGAGGTTGTCGTCCTATTGGGTGAATCTGGTTACCCCGGTACAGACGGATGTCGCTCGCGAGTTGATCGAGAGTCTGCGTCACGAAACCGTGTGTGAGAATGATAGGGCGCAGCACCTGTTTCAAATCGAACCGATGGGCTTTACGGAAGCGGTGCAGAAGGCGCTGGCGCATATAACCAGTCATGACGTCGAGACGGCATGGACCGACGCTTCATCGTCGACCGTGCACAGCCAGGTTGATCCTTCTCACCTGCGCCGGGACGTGCGTCAGATTACGGTGGCGGCGCCGGTGGAGTCGGTGTTCTCGGTAATATCATCTGTCGGCGGTCAGAACGGCTGGTACTATGCTAATCTTTTGTGGCAGATACGCGGATTCATCGACAAGCAACTGGGTGGAGTGGGTCTCCGGCGCGGGCGGCGGCACCCGACGGACATGGCGGTGGGAGATGCCCTGGACTTCTGGAGAGTGGAAGAGTACGAACCTCTCAAAAAGCTGTCTCTTCGAGCTGAAATGAAAGTGTGGGGCCAGGCCTGGCTGGATTTTGAAGTGGAGCAGATTGATGACAAAGCCACCAGGCTCATTCAGACTGCAAGGTACTATCCTCGTGGCCTGTTTGGCCTGTTTTATTGGTACGCAGTCTATCCGTTGCATGTGGTGGTTTTTGCGGGGATGGCCAAAGCCCTTGCCCGGCATTCCGAAATGATATATCATGGCATGACAGATCGAAATAACAATACGGCGTCACAAGTATGAGCAAAACACACGATACGAAAAAAGTTATCAAAGTTGGTATCAGTACCTGTCTGTTGGGTCAGAAGGTGCGTTTCGACGGCGGGCATAAACGAGATCGATATGTAACGGATATACTGGGAGACTATTTCCGGTTCGTGCCGGTATGTCCTGAACTGGAAGTGGGAATGGGGGTACCGCGCGAGTCGGTTAGATTGTACGGCGATGCGGATGCACCGTTGATGATCGGCAATAAGACCGAAGCCGACTGGACGAAGCGTATGAACCGTTATTCGGAAGGGCGAGTCCGGCAGCCCGATCTGCGGCGGCTGAGCGGATACATTTTGAAGAAAGACTCTCCTTCGTGCGGGATGGAACGGGTGCGCGTGTACAATGAGTCAGGGATGGTCGAGCGCAAAGGAGTGGGATTATATGCGCGGGCGCTGCTGGAGAGATATCCTCATCTCCCCGTCGAAGAAGAGGGCCGCCTCAACGATGCCGGGCTGCGGGAGAATTTCATTGTTCGCGTATTCGCCTATCACCGGCTTCAGGAACTGGAACGGAGCACATACTCCAGAAACAAGTACATAGAATTCCATACGGCTCATAAGTACCTGTTTTTGGCGCACAGCCCGAAGCACTACAAGGAACTCGGACAGTTAATGGCGGCCATTAAGCAATACCCGGCCGCTGAGTTCAAGCAGATGTATCGTGAACAAGTGATGGCGGCGTTAAAGGTCAAATCGACGACGAAGAAGAACACGAACGTGCTGCATCACATATTGGGCTTTCTCAAGGACCGTCTCACCTCAGAGGAGAAGAAAGATATCGTGGGCGTCATTGAGGATTACCACAGCCAACTGGTGCCGCTGGTAGTTCCCATTACCCTGCTTCGACATTACATCAACAAGTATGATGTTGCCTACATTAAAAACCAGGTGTATCTGAATCCGCATCCGAAGGAGTTGATGCTGCGGAATCACGTGTGACGGAGAAGGATTGTAAACGTATTCGAAGGGGTGGGGGAGTCGACCACACCTGTTGCAGGAATGATTGTAAACTACGTCCAAGTCCATTAAAACTTCAGCAATCTCGTAATGTTGAACGCGACCCGCCATTCGTCGGGTTTAAACCTGTTGTTGGCGCCAACGAGAAATTGCGAGGGATTGAGGCGGGTGGAGTTGGACACGACTATTTTGAAGAAATGTCCGCCGGTCTCCAGCTCAATGCCGAATGTGGCGGCATCATATTCATAATAATAGCCGGCTTCCGTGATATTCCATTCGGCCAGCAGGCTCAGCAGACTCGAGATGTAATACTGGCCGTACAAGCCCACTGTAACTGCGTACTCCGTGTCCTCACTCTCGATAATGGAGTTGTGGAGGTATGATGGTACCACTCCGAGGGCCAGTTTTTCGAAGAGCATCGTGTTGGCTATGCCCTGCACGTAGTACTGGAAATTGCGGCTGTCTCCGTCATCGCGCCCCGGGACTTCGGTATTCCAGGCCGTTCCGGCCCGAAATCCGATCATGACGGGCAGCAGGTCAAGTCTGAAGCCGAGCGCCTTGTACTTGAGCTGCAAATCGACATTGTCCTGTAGATTGCTGCGCGCCAGGGTGGCCGTCAGCCTATCGGTAATGGCATAGCCGAGGCCGATGCACATGTTGACCGGACCGTCGAATCCGTACAGCACGTCGTGGCCGTCGGATATGCGCGGCACGAACCGGTGGGAGATTTCGAATTGAAATAAGCCCCCGCGAATCGTCTCAGCTGTCGGCAGGTTCACGACCTGTGTCGAGTGAAACAGTCGAAGTTCGGTTTGGACCGGGTCTCTTTGGCGTTTCCATTGTATGTCGGAACCCTGACCGTGAGCGGTCATGGACACGGCTAACATCAGACATGTAATCGTCGTCGTGATCACGCGGTTCATTGCTTCTCTTCCGTGTTTATGGCTCTCACGTAGTAATCGAGTTCAAGATCGATTGTCTCGCTTATCTTCATGAACATGAGCGAGGGCACTTCTATGCTAAAGTCCGGCAGGGACACCTGGAATTCGCACCGGATACGATAGGCGGGAGCATCGCGGTTGACGCGGCATTCGATCGTGTAGTCTTTCGTTTGGCCGTGAATCGTCAATTCGCCGTCGGTGGTCACAAGGAACTCATCGCCCCCCGACTTCTTCACTTCGGTTATCTTGCCGGAGAACGTGGCATAAGGGTACTTCTCGGTCTCCAGGTAATCGTTTTTCATCTGTCGGTTTCTCAGGCCGATCCCGGTATCCAGAGCGTCGAGTTCGACTTCGAAATACAGATCGGTCTTGTCATATTGAATATCCTCTTGCAGCTCGGATTCCGCCCAGTAGACGTAGCCGTCGATGCGATCCGTAACACCTTCAAAATCATCGATAGGAGCATCGGAGTAAAACGTCACCTGGTTTTCCCGGGAAGTATCGACGTGACATTCGAGACCATGTGCGGGAGCGAAAGCAAGCACCAGGCACACGAGACAGGTCGAAATGACGATGGTGCGGTGATTCTTGAGTTTGTCAGCGTTCATAGTGACTGTCCATCCTAATTGTCTTTGGCACCCTGGTTGATCCAGTTCTTGATATTCTGCAAGTCTATGGAATCAAGCGGCGCGCCAATGGCCGGCATCCTCTGCCCCACATTCTGCCGACCTTCGAGCTTGATTACCAGGTAGCTGTTCTCGGCGTCACCGGGAACGACTCTGACTTCGTTCTCGGAAGTAGCGTCCACATTGACCAGGTGGGTATAGGCACTGTCGGGCCGCAGGTCAAGGCCGGCCGAAACGGCGGCGCCGTGACAGGAACCGCCGGTGCACCCTCGGCGCTGGAAGATTTCCTGGATATCGTTTGAGAGGGATGGGTCATTTTTGACGACCCGGCCATTGTCGCCGTTTGACGATGTCGGGCTGTCATCAGAACTGCAGCCGAGTCCTATTACGGCCAGGCAGAACATTGGGGCCAAGAGCAGAATTCGCGACATAATTCACCTCGAAGTTTGAGATTGCTACTCGCACCCCTTCTAGAGTTCCCCGAGCTGACTACGATCGCTATTAAACCTACACCTTCTGAAAACAAGATTCCCCGAAAATGGTTCCCGGTCCGGTTAATTGTTGGTGGGTTGTTATGTGTAGCAGATTGGTGTACGGTTAAGACATTGGGGAGGTACGTCTAGCCGAAATCGACGCACCACCATCCCATAACGAGTTTGGGGTGGCCACCCGTCGTTGACGGATACAGTGGCTCAGGGAGCGGCGGTTGTGAGCATCTGCCGGCCACGAGGCGAGAAGCAGGTCCCGAGCTGACCTTCCCAACAGGCTCCGAACGGTACTCAATGGGAGTGCATGCACGGTACAGCAACATGTTTTTCATTGATCTATGTCTCTGACGTGCTAGATTAGGCGTTTGGAGCCTTTGGCTCATCAACGTTCGCGACCAGAAAGAACAAAAGTAGGCAGTATGAACAAGACAGAAACAGCTCCAACGCGAAACTTTATTCGCGACATAATTGACGAGGATATCAAGAAGGGAAAGCATGGCGGCCGGGTTCACACCCGCTTTCCCCCGGAACCCAACGGTTTGTTACATATCGGCCATGCCAAGGCAATCAGCGTCAATTTCACTATCGCCCGCGACTACAGCGGGCTCTGCAATCTTCGATTCGACGACACCAATCCGATCAAGGAAGAGCAGCACTACGTTGCAGCCATCAAGGAGGACATCCGCTGGCTCGGTTTCGACTGGGAAGACCGGGAGTTTTACGCTTCGGATTATTTCGTCACGCTTTATGAGTACGCCGTGAAGCTCGTCAGGGACGGCAAGGCTTATGTCGACGATCTGACGGCGGCAGAGATAAAGGAGTATCGGGGCACACTGACGGAGCCGGGTAAGGAGAGCCCGTACCGCGACCGTTCGGTCGAGGAGAACCTGGATCTGCTCGAGAAGATGAAGTCGGGTGAGTTTGCGGACGGGTCGAGAGTTTTGCGGGCCCGGATCGATATGGCCGCCGGCAATCTGAACATGCGCGACCCGGTTATGTATCGCATTCTTCACGCCCAGCATCATCGCACCGGCGACCAATGGTGCATCTACCCCATGTATGACTGGGCGCACGGGCAGTCGGACTCCATCGAGGGGATTACGCATTCACTGTGCTCGCTGGAGTTCGAGGACCATCGGCCGCTGTATGACTGGTTCATCGAAAATCTCGGTATCCATGCCCCGCAGCAAATCGAATTTGCTCGGATGGAAGTCAGCTATATGCTGATGAGCAAGCGGCGACTGCTAAAACTGGTGAACGACGGCGTTGTTTCCGGCTGGGACGATCCCCGCATGCCGACCCTGTGCGGGCTGCGGCGGCTGGGTTACACACCGGCGGCTATCCGGGATTTCGTGGAACGGACCGGGGTGGCCAAGAAGCGTGGCAGCGTGGCCGATATTGCCATGCTGGAGCATTGTCTGCGAGAGGAACTGAATTTGACGGCCCAGCGGGTGATGGCGGTGCTGAATCCGCTCAAGGTAGTGATCGACAACTATCCTGAAGGTCAGGTCGAGGAGTTGGAGGCGGTGAACAATCCTGAGGACGAAAACGCCGGCACGCGGACAGTGCTTTTCTCGAAAGTCATCTATATCGAGCGGGATGATTTCATGGAGGACCCGCCCAGGAAGTTTTTTCGTCTCGCGCCGGGGCAGGAAGTGCGATTGAAACATGCCTATTTCATTACCTGTGACAAAGTGGTCAAAGACGAAACCACCGGCGAAATCACAGAATTGCATTGTACATATGATCCGGACTCGCGCGGGGGCGCCTCGCCTGACGGGCGCAAAGTGAAAGGGACGCTGCACTGGGTGTCGGCGGAGCATGCGATCAAGGCTGAGGTGCGGCTGTATGACCGCCTCTTTACTAAGCCCGATCCCATGGACTTTCCTGAGGGACAGGATTTCACGGCGAATCTCAATCCCGACTCACTGGAGGTGCTGACCAGCTGCAAACTGGAGCCGTCGCTGCAGACAGCCTCACCGGGTGATCGGTTTCAGTTCTTGCGGCACGGTTATTTCTGTGTGGATTCGAAAGACTCGTCAGATGGCCGGTTGGTGTTTAATCGAACTGTCGGGTTGCGGGATACTTGGGCGAAGGTGCAGAAGAAGGGGTGAGGCAGATGCAAGTCGGAATTAACATAATATGAGTGATTACACAACGATGATTGAGAGGTTCCGGACAGAACTTCTGGCAATAGCTGAAGACCAAGCATCGGCCAACTCGGCTCCCGACAGATGGTCGCCGAAAGAGATACTCGGTCATCTAATAGATTCGGCCGTTAATAATCATCGGCGGATAGTACTGGCGCAGTTGAAGGATGACTTGGTGTTCGACGGTTATGACCAGGAGGGCTGGGTTTCCGTACAAGGGTACAACGAATGCTCATGGTCGGACCTGATTGAGTTCTGGTATGCTTACAATCGGCGGCTTCTGGACGTCATATCACGCATCCCGTCGGAAAAGCTCAATGCGAGCCGAACTGAGCACAGCCTTAACCGAATTGCCATGAAACGGGTGCCGGCGGATCAGCCGGCGACGCTGGCGTATCTCATACAGGATTATTTCGACCATATGGTGCGGCATATGGGGCAGATTAAGCAAGGATAAATGCCGACTACGAAGTTAATTGAAAAGCTCCGCGCCTGGTCGTTTAAGCGGCAACATTTGGACCGGCGGGAGAAGAGCGCGTTGAAGGTTCTGGAGGATGTCGTGGGCGTGTACAGCTCACACCCATCGGGGCCGTTATCGCTCTATGCGCGGACCAAATCGTTGACGGCAGAGTCGTTTCTCAAGCTGGAAGAGCAGCTTGCGGTGGTGCGGATTCCGGCCATGCGATTATCCGTTCACGTCGTCCCGCGGGAATACGCACGGCATATCCTCACTGCAACTGTTCCGGCCCCGGACGATCCGTATTGGGCAAAGCGGTATTCAGCCAAGGGCCGGGCGATTCCGGAGAACGATTATCCCGGGTGGCGAAAGCAAGTCCTGTTCCTGGTCAAAGAGCCGAGAGCCGCCAAAGACATCAAACGCCAGGCAGAGATACCGGACGACAAGGTCAAGCCTGTACTTAATCGGATGTGTTGCGAGGGGAGTTTGTTGAGGGTAGGTGCGACAAACGTTCGCTCCAACATGGTCAGTTATGTCGCGACGCGGGATTGGTTGGGCGAGGAGTTCCATCGCCAGGTGCGTGACACGGCTCTGGCCTGGCTTGCCGAACGGTACTTCAAAGCGTTCGGACCGGCTCGCATGAAGGATTTTCAGTGGTGGGCCGGCGTCACAGCGGCCGAAACGAAAAGGGCTATCACGGCCCTGAACACGTCTGATATTGGTGACCAACACCTGCTCCTCGCAAATGACCTGCGATCATTCGAGGCATCGAAGCCACAGAAGAAGGGGGGCCTGACACTGACTCCTCAGTGGGACTGCTATACGATGGGATATGCTCCGGATGGCCGGGGGCGTTTCGTGACACCGGACATGCAGAACCGGTTATACGGATCATTGGGAGCGACTAGAGGCAATGCTTCGGGAGCGGTGCTGGTGAACGGGCTGGCGCACGGGTCCTGGAGTCTCCGTTTCAAAGGCAAGCAGGCAAAGTTCACGCTGCAGATGTTTGATAAGGCAGGGAGCCTGCTGCTGAAGGACCTGGCCACGCATTTCGGTGAACTGGCAGCCTTCCTGTCAGCCGATGAGTTTTCTATTGATCGGATGTAGTACGGAAGCCGGTCACCCTCGTTGCCATGCAACTCTGTTCCGATGAATTTGGAAAACCGCAACCTACTTCGCCGGGCGCAATTGACCGGATCACAATATGGGGAACATGTGAGTGCTTACGGCCCGTCTTCGACAACCGGCCACAAAACGATCTGAATGTACTGATCTCCGGACTGGGTCAACTTCAGTGTATCGGCAACGCGAACCAACCGGAACAAACCATCGGGAATCTGGGCCCTGTTGCAGGTATTGCAGATGGCTTCCGGAGGTGTAGCCTTGTTTTCATCGGTTCTCAACTCAACCCGGTCAGTCACGACATATAGACCGAAAACCTCACAAAGACAGAAGGTCGAGTCCAGATCCGGACTATCCAGATTGACATTCATGATGAAACCGGGCCGCTCTTCATCCGGGTCATCGAATACCCAGGCTATGGCCTGCGTGTCCGGTACGGTTGCACCTACATCACGGAAGACGAACCAGCCGTCATAGTTGCCCGCGATTTCCGGGGGTTCGGGAAGCACGATATCGGACGCACAGTTCAGAAGCAAAACGATAAAACCGGCGCTTACTACTGCCAACAAGAGCTTTTTCATCTGTGACAATCTCCTCAAAAACCAATATTGTTGACCGAGAATATATACGGACTATCCCGGTTACACAACCCCAAAATACTCATTTCTGACAAGAAGACGCGTAGTGCGTGCAGAATGTGCAGAGAAAATCAAGTAACGCCAATCATGGTGGCGGACAAGACCGGGAGTCCAACCCGGCCGGGGTTGGTATTCCCGACCCGAAATAAAACCGAGAATGTGTCGACGCCGTGAGTAAGGCTGCGACAGACACCGGTTTTCAGATTATTATGTGATAGAGTATTCCGCAATCCTGTTGCCTGGCATGAACGTAACTCTTTAGTTTGCAAAGGCTTCGTTTTCCATATGCAAAACGCGGAAACAATTGACAAAGGGCGCCCAATTCCATATACTTAAGGTTGCAGAAAGACGATTTTCGAAGCTTGCCGGTGAGTACGCGGTCTGGGGTTTACCCCTCTGCCCCCGATACGCCCTCATTGGCAGGCTTCTTTTTTTTTAACCAGGTTTACAGGTAAGTTCGTGTTTTCGGTTTTCAAGATCGTAACCGAAGAGAATCAGGGGCTTGAAGGCACTGTCTTGAAGCTGAAAATCTTCCATTTGTCGTGGACAATGTGCAGGCCGAATTTGGTGCGATAGCCTCGCGAGCGCTCCTTATCGACAAACGTAACATCGACGGTCGCTGTGTTTCCCTTGACATCGACCTGGTCGATAATACGCTGCATGGAGAACCAGCGTTTCTTGGTCTGGCCGTCGCCGGTTAGATCATTGAGAATATCCTCCGGGCTGCTGAATTCACGGGCGCGTATGCTTGACAGGGCATAATCCTGGTTGATGTTCTTCATCAAAGCGCTCAAGTCGAGCAGATGAGCCAGCCTGGCCTTGTCGTTCTTCTCCATGGCTCCGAACATCTCTATGACGACATCTTTAGGATTTGATTGACTCGTGTCGGAACAGGCCGTCCAGAGTGTTATGCTCAGCACAGCCGCAACCACTACCAACAAATTATATACTCGTTTCATATTACTACAACCCACCTGTAACGGTTATACGATGACTGTCTCCCAGCTCGGCGCCAGGAGCAAAGGCATATGAAAACAGCAAATTGCGTACTTCCAACCCCACTCCGATTCCGACCCCCGCCCAGCTGTCATCGGAATCCGACGTGCGGTAATTCGAACCGAAGCTGTTCCACCCCAGACGCACATAGAACGGCCTCAGTTCCCAGTATTCGCCGCCGACGGCTATGACAACGTCGTTATCGACGGGTACAATAACATCACCGGCCAGTGTGATCGGCAAATCTCGCGGCCGCACCGCTACACCGCCCCGGAACGTCAAAGGCAGCCGGTCTTTCTCATTCCCCAGGCTGGACATCTGCGTCCCCAGGTTCTGAACCGCCACTCCGAATGCCAGACGGTCCCGGTAGCGACTGTATCGCGCACCAAGGTCAACCGCAATCCCGGAGGCAGAGTATTCGTCCACGGATTCATATATGAGCTTGACCGTGCCTCCAAGAGAGAGGTTGTACCCTCTTCTGGCGGCGATCGAGAAGGCGGCTAGAAGATCACCTCCGCCGAACTCACCCAGAATTGTCCCCGATTCGTCCGTCCTGGTGAATTCGCCATAACTCAGGTAACTGACATAACCGCCGAGAGAGAGCTTTTCGTTGAGAGGCCGGATGATACCGAGAAAGCCGGACTGCAGGTCGACGAAATAGTTGTGGTAGCCGGCAATGAATCGGGTCCGTTCGTAGCCGGCAATTCCGGCCGGGTTATAGTACAGCGCCGACTCGTCATCGGCCAATCCCGTGAACGCACCGCCCATAGCCACCGCCCGTGCGCCGATATTAATCTTCAGAAAGGGGAAGGCGCTGGTGCCGGCTTTGTCGTGAACATCATCGGCCAGGACGGCTCCGCTTAATATCAGAGTCACAAAGATGATCTTTAGAAAGACGATGGAGAATCTCATTTGGTGTCCTTAGTTGTTCAGTTTCAGTCGCTAGCGGTTTGGCTCATGGGCATCCGGCTTCCGTGACTCTTACACGCGAAGGGAGGCACAGATCTACCATCCTTTGGTCATCTTATTTATGATAGATTCAACCAAAAGCACAATAGCCTTTTGCTGACCATCTTCTTCCGTCTCCGTATCGACATTGTAGATTCCTTGCTGACTAATCCGTTCTTTCCAGATTTCGGAATCCGAGTCCCCCTCCTTGAGCTCAATCTCAAACGCCATCGTGACGGCATACGATATGACCTCTTCCGTTTCAGTGAATTCGTACGGACGGCGTTCGTATTGCACCAGGGCTCCGGTCAGAATAGCCTCGGCATTTTCGGCGGCTACGACCTTCAGCGTGCCGTCGTCCAACAAGGCATCGATAATGTCGTCGGTCATACGGCTCGCAAGGCCGAATTCGGGCGTTTGGTTCTCGAAGCGGTCGACGTAAATCGAGGATATTTCCGACTTCCCCTTAGGGCTAAACGTATATACGCCGCAGGATGAGACGAGAGTGATTCCGATCAAGTTCAGAAGCGCCAATCCGGTTTTGAGTTTGTAGTTCATTCATTCAACTCAGTAACGTCGACCTTCAATCAATTGTTCACAACGACCTTGCCGGCCTTGACGACCCGGGACACGAGGTTAACGGCGTAATGGTAAGGCATTTCCCGATAATCGTTCATCTGCCAGAGGACCATATCGGCCGCCAGGCCTGTTTGAAGCTGCCCGATTTTCCCCCGACGATCTATGGCGCAGGCGGCATTGACGGTCATCGCCGACAAAGCCTCGGCGGCGGTCATCTTCAGCTCCAGTCCGGCCAGTGAAGCCATGAACGGCATTGATTCGCTGTAAGAAGAACCGGGGTTGCAGTCAGTTGAGAGGGCGATAACAACTCCTTCTTCGATCATCTTTCGCGCGGGAGCATACTGTTTGCCTCCGAGCGAAAAGGTAGTGCCCGGCAGCAGGACTGCGACCGTCCCCGAGGCGGCTATGGCCTTTATGCCGTTCTCGGATATGTAGACGAGATGGTCTGCCGATATTGCTCCCATTTCTGCCGCCAGTTCCGCTCCTCCGACCGACTTCAATTCATCGGCGTGGAACTTCAGTTTCAGGCCGGCCTTTTTGGCCGCCTGTTGAATCCGTCGTGATTCCTCGATATTATACACCCCTTCTTCGGTGAAGATATCGGAGAATTCGGCAAGGCGGCCTTCCATGACTTTCGGCAGCATGTCGTTGTTGATGATCTCGATGTATTCCTCGCGACGGTCTCGATATTCATCGGGTACTTCATGGGCGCCCAGGAAGGTGGGTATCAGGTCGATGGGGTGTTTCTCGTTGAGATTCTGGATGATTTCGAGCTGCTTGATTTCGGACTCCGTGGACAGCCCGTAGCCTGACTTGGCCTCAATGGTCGTGGTACCGTGCCGGAGCATCCGGTCGAGGCGCTCTCTCGTTTTGTCCTGCAGTACCTGTTTCGATGTCGTCCTGAGGTCGCGCACCGAGGCCCGTATCCCTCCGCCGGCCTGGGCGATTTCCATATAACTCTTGCCCTGAATCCGCATTTCGAATTCGTTCTCTCGCGTTTTGGCGAATACCGGGTGTGTGTGCGGGTCGATGAGGCCGGGCGTGACCACTGCGCCTTTGGCATCGATTACCGTACAGCCTTCGGCGAGCGGCGTCTGGCCTTCGACTTCCTTCGACAGCCCGACCGCCAGAATTTCGTTGCCGGCGGCGGCGATGCCGCCGTTTTCAATCAAACCGATGTCTTTCAATTGATCGCCGATACGCGGCGCCGGACCGGCCATGGTAACGAGTTGGCCGATGTTCTTGATGAGTAGAGTGGCTTTCTTTTCCGGAGGCATACGCAGACTCTTATTTCTTCATCATGGGGATTTTGACTTTGTGCTTTTTCGCGAACTTGATCGCTGCCTCGTAGCCGGCATCGACGTGGCGGGCAATGCCCGTGCCGGGGTCGTTGGTGAGCACGTGGTTGAGGCGGGTCGCCATTTGTTTGGTGCCGTCGGCGACAATTACTTGCCCGGCATGGATGGCATTGCCCATGCCGACCCCGCCGCCGTGGTGGATGGAGACCCATGACGCGCCCGACACGGCATTGAGCAGGCCGTTAAGCAGGGGCCAGTCGGCGATGGCATCGGAGCCGTCGCGCATGCCTTCCGTCTCGCGATACGGCGAGGCCACGCTGCCGCAGTCGAGATGGTCACGGCCGATAACGATCGGCGCGGAGATCTTGCCCTTCTTGATGTACGTGTTCATGATGTCCGCGAACCGGGCGCGCTCGCCGTAACCGAGCCAGCAAATACGGGCCGGCAAGCCCTGGAAGGGAATGCGCTCCTGCGCCAGTTTGATCCACTGGACGAGGAGTTTGTTGTCTTTGAATTCCTTCAAGACGATGTCGTCGGTCGTGTGAATATCTTTCGGGTCTCCGGACAGCGCTACCCACCGGAACGGACCGCGTCCTTCGCAGAATAGCGGGCGGACGTAGGCCGGTACGAAACCCGGATAGTCGAACGCCTTTTTGAAGCCGCCTGTCTGTGCCTGCCCGCGAAGGTTGTTGCCGTAGTCGAATACGATCGAGCCGCGCCCCAGGAACTTGACCATCGCCTCGCAGTGTTTGACCATCGACTTGTACGAGCGTTCAATATACCCCTTAGAGTCCTTCTTGCGCAGCCGTTCTGCTTCGGTTATGGTCAGACCTTCGGGGACATAGCCGTTGAGTTCGTCATGGGCCGAGGTCTGGTCGGTCACCATGTCCGGTTTGATGCCGCGCTTGTAGATTTCGGTAAAGACGGTGGCGGCGTTGGCCACGAGGCCGATTGAAATCGGGTCGCCGGATTTGGTGTGTTGGTCGATCAGTTTGAGGGCGTCATCGAGTTTTTTCACTTTTACGTCGCAGAAACCCTGTTTGACGCGTCGGGTGATGCGGGATTCATCGACTTCGACCACCAGTATCGAGGCTCCGGCCATGGTGGCGGCCAGCGGCTGGGCGCCGCCCATACCCCCCATGCCGCCGGTGAGTATCCAGCGGCCGGTCAGGTCGCCGCCGAAGTGCTGGCTGGCGGCGGCGGCGAAGGTTTCGTACGTGCCCTGGATAATGCCCTGCGTGCCGATATAGATCCAGCTCCCGGCGGTCATCTGGCCGAACATGATGAGGCCCAGCGCGTCCATTTTGCGGAAGTAATCCCAGGTGGCCCAGGCGGGGACGAGGTTGCTGTTGGCGATCAGCACCCGGGGGGCGTAGTCGTGGGTGCGGAACACCCCGACCGGTTTGCCGGACTGGACCAGGAGGGTCTCATCATTGTCAAGAGACTTCAGTGATTTACAAATGGCATGATATGCCTCCCAGTTGCGGGCGGCTTTGCCGAGGCCGCCGTAGATGATGAGCTCTTTGGGTTTTTCAGCGACTTCGGGGTCCAGATTATTGTTGATCATGCGGAAGGCGGCTTCCTGATGCCATCCTTTGCAGGTCAGCCTGGTTCCCCGCTTCGCCCGACACGTCTTAGCCTTCATTCGATTTCTCCTTTTTGCTGGG
>CAZLBP010000001.1:82333-228107 GCA_964557855.1 uncultured Ignavibacteriales bacterium
GCTGGGGGGAATATAGGGGGTGGGGGGTGGGGAGGCAAGGGGAACGTAGGTGAATAGGTGCCGAAGATTTCAAACGAGTTTCTGCATTTCTGTGAAGTAGGCACCCGAAGATTCTTGTTGACACTAACTAGCGTTGCAATACAGCTTTCTATGTTAGATGAAGAGCTTGAAATTCCAATGATAGGGGAACACAAGTGGATAAGAATAGTACGGGAAAATCTTTTGTATGGAGTGGAGGTGTTGCGGTAGCTGCAACTGTTGTAACGGCAGTTGCCACGGCTTCAATTGCGTGGGCTTACTTCTCGCAGTTAGGTATTATGTCGGACCAGCTGGATGTAATGCAGGGCACTCTTAAATCAATTGAGCACAGTCAGCAGATGGTGCAGAAGCCAATGTTGATCATGCACTTGCACGGGGATCCGTCAAAGCTCTCGGCAACTGGATACAAGTCTACTGAAGAAGGTGGTGAAAGATGGGAACTACCCTACTTTTTGATTAACATTGGCAAGAATCCTGCATTCAACATCTCATATTATCACACGACTTCAACGGATTCAGTAATTTCGATTGAGCAAATATCTCAATTCGAGTATCGATGGGCTGACAATCTAATTTTCCCCGATGAATCAATTCCCTGCGGCTTTGATCTACTTCTGAGACAGGTCTACTATGATGCGGTAAAAACAGGTACCAAGTACTATCGACATTTCGTTGTCAAATACACTGATGAATATGAGAACCACTATTCATACTATGCGGTATGGGAAATCGAGTATGAGGAAGAGGGCGAACCGCTGAAGTTCAGACCAATCAGCTATATACCGGCAAACATCGACTAGCTCACAGCCTCGTAGGGCAGAACCCGAATCCGCCTTTGGCGGATGCTGTGGTTCTGCCGTTTAATGATGGCTTTGCAGCACGAGGCAGGTAGTACGAGGCGTGCGTTGCGTCCCGTGTAACCTGGGCGTCAGGTCACACCCCGCTGGCGCGGGTCAAGACCTGACGCAACACAGTAGCGAGTTCGCTGAGGGACGGACAGGACCTGACGCAACACAACGGGAGCTGCTGAAATGGGACGGGCCGCCAGGTCACGCCCACCTTACGGCGAGCAAGACCTGACGCAACATCTAAATCATGAACCGGGGCTCTAAGCCCCGTTCCGTCGGGTCTTGATTTCGGCTTGCCGAAATTGTGACCCGCCGGCCCCACATTCCACTTGTCAAACGTACCTTACCGACTGATGATACCGCCATGGGGTTACGCTATGCAGATCAGATATTTGGGGCGTGCTTCTTTGTGACTACGACATTTAAGGACTGGAATGAGCACGGTCGACGTGATGGTGTCTATGAGGCATTAACGGATTCGTTAACGTTTTCTCTCGAGAAGTATGATGCCAAACTGCCTGCCTTTGTGCTTATGCCTTCGCACCTGCATCTACTCATCATCGTCGATGGAAAGAGTCTCTCTTCGTTTATGCGAGATTTCAAGAAGTTTGTGGCACAAAAAGCTTTCAGAGACTTGGGAATTCACGATAGCCAAGTCTGGATGCCACGATATGATAGAGTCGTTGTTGCGTCGGAGGTCGTGTTTCGGACGAAGGTTGAGTATATCCACGCCAACCCGGTGCGGTCGGGCTATGTAACCGATTCTGCGGACTGGAAGTGGTCGAGCGCCGGTTGTTACTTAGAGGATAGGGCGCCTGTTGTGCCGGTGTGGAAGGAGTGGTTATGGTGATACGGGGCGTCAGGTCACACTCACCTTGCGGTGAGCAAGACCTGACGCAACTCAGCTCGGGCGTATCTTCGGGGCGTCAGGTCACAGATCAAGACCTGACGCAACATGATAACGTGGCTGCGGAGGGGAAGGCGTCAGGTCATCCGCCGTGGGAGGACTGGCGTGGGTCAAACTGCCTCCGAGTTTGGGGTGGCCACCCGGTCGAGTTAAGGGTGGCCACCCGGTGGAGAGGCTACTGAAAAATAGGTTCGTTTCAAAGACGTCAGCTTTTGCGACGCCTTACCTGTCGTTGTTTATCTGTGAGTTAGGGATTGATATGGGTTCGTTTCGTAATAGCGGTTCTTCGGGCCGGCTTCTCCCAGAAATTGGTTCGTTTGGAAAAAGTCGTTTTTTTTCGCTTGGGTTCTTTGTCGTCGAGTGACACATGGTTCATGATCGAGACCTATTGATTTTGGTTTATGTTCTCTATTAATAGGGGAAGTACCGGATTCACCATCGGTATTGTAGGCAAATTGTGAATGGCTGTTTGTTTGGCGCATTTTAGAACACGTGCTGGAAGAGCCCACCCGTTGGGTGGGCTACCTCTTGGGAGGCGGACAGCTCGCGAGCTGTCCCTACGCAGAACTGGATTCCCGCTATCGAGGGAACGCCAGGATGGCGAAACGCGAAGCGGGATATCGACCTACATTTACTCTTAGGAGTCGGAACCGCAGGGGTTCCGACCTACTTCTCTGGTTTTGGGGTTGTTCAAAATCCAGGGAGCCACTCCAAACAAGTTTGAAGTGGCCACCCGTCGCTGGATACGGAAGAGGCAGGTCCGAAGCGGACCTGCCCTACAAGTAGGATTGTCTAGTGATTTTGGAGAATGAACCGAAAGGCGTCAAGCCCCAAGAGGGCTTGACCTACAGGACTCCGAGTGACGGCACCCGACCCCGGATTTTTAGCTTGCCATGAGACGCCCCCCGTGCCTATCTACTCCCTAACACATGGAACAGATAAACAACATCCTGACAGCCGTCTCCAATTTCGTGTGGGGCTGGCCTATGGCCCTGATTCTGCTTTCTACCGGGGTCATTCTCACCTTGCGCACTATCTTCATTCAGATTCGGGGATTCGCGCATGGGGTCGGGATCGCCACCGGGAAGTACGATGATCCGGATCACACCGGCCAGTTGACGCATTTCCAGGCTTTGTCGGCCGCGCTCAGTGCGACTATCGGGATCGGCAATATAGCCGGCGTGGCGATCGCGATTTATTTCGGCGGTCCGGGCGCGATCTTCTGGATGTGGGTCACCGCCTTTTTCGGGATGGCCATCAAATACACTGAATGCATGCTGGCAATCAAGCACCGCAAGGTCGAGCCCGACGGCAACATTCGCGGCGGCCCCATGTATTTTATCGAGCTGGGCATGCACCGTTTCTTCAAACCGCTGGCGTACCTGTTCGCGTTCTGTACGGCCGTGGCGGCGTTCGGTGCGGGTAATATGGTTCAGTCCAATACCATGGCTCACTCGCTGGTCGACGCGCTCCAGATATCTGAGGAGAATGTCGCTGTCTTCCGTTGGGGAGTCGGGATTGTAGTGGCCACGCTGGTGGGGACAGTCATTATCGGCGGCATTAAGCGGATCGGCGCCGTCGCTTCGCGGCTGGTGCCGTTTATGTCTGTCGTGTATGTGCTCAGTGCTTTAATCATTATCCTCATGAACATTGATCAAATAATCCCGGCTTTCAATATGATCTTCCACGACGCTTTCCACGCGACCGCAGTGGTCGGCGGCTCCGCCAGTGGCGCGACCGTCTGGATGACGTTCACCTGGGGCTTGCGGCGCGGTCTGTTCTCCAACGAGGCCGGTCAGGGCTCGGCGGCGATGGCGCACTCGACAGCCAAGGTCGAAGAGCCGGTCCGTGAGGGTTTGGTAGCGATGCTGGGACCGTTTATCGATACGATCGTGATCTGCACCATGACCGCGCTGGTCATTATCACTACCGACGTCTGGGATTCCGGTATCAACGGCGCGCCGCTCACAATGGCGGCCTTCGACAAAGCGTTGCCGTTTTACGGTACCTGGATGGTTGTGGTAGGGATCATGCTGTTTGCTTTTTCGACGGTCGTGGCCTGGTCATATTATGGTGAAAAGGGGATCGAGTATCTGGGAGGGAGAGGCGCCAAGATGCCTTACAAATGGGTCTATATACTTTTCACACTATTGGGCGCCCGCTTCGATCTTACGACAGTCTGGTCGTATGCCGACACGGCCAACGGTCTCATGGCGGTGCCGAACCTAATTGCGCTCATTGCTCTGTCGGGAATCGTGGTTAAAATGACCAGGAAGTACATGGACGAGAAGCGGCAGGGGTTGCACGTGCCGTATGAGAAGCGAACTTAAATCCGATGAATTAACTCCACTTATCGTCAAAATAGACGGCTGTTTAGCTGGACATAGCACATTTGTTGGGCTACCATTCCCCTGTCAGAAGAGCTGTTATGCCATTCAAGCAGTACTGACCATAGCCGATACTCTAGATATGAAAGCTAATACGACATAAGGATTTAACTGATATGAAGTTTCTTGTGACCGGCGGCGCCGGGTTTATCGGATCGAATCTCGCGGAGGCCCTGGTGGCCGAGGGTAATCAGGTACGGGTGCTGGACAATTTCTCGACCGGACGCCCGGAAAATCTGGCCGGGTTGGAAGGTCGGGTCGAGCTAATCGAAGGAGATATTCGCGATTACTGGACCGTGGTGAAAGCCGTCGACGGGATCGATTACATTTTGCACCAGGCAGCGCTGGCCTCGGTGCCGCGCTCGGTGAACAATCCGCTGACGTCCAACGAAGCCAACATCAACGGTACGGTACATATTCTCGAAGCGGCCAAAAACGCCGGTGTCAAGAAGGTGGTGATAGCGTCGTCATCATCGGTGTACGGCGAGTCGGAAGAACTGCCCAAGCATGAGGGGATGCGTCCGCACCCGCTGTCACCGTACGCCATCACGAAACTGACTTGCGAGTATTACTGCCGGGTCTTTTGGGAACTGTATCAGTTCCCGACTGTGGCGTTGCGGTATTTCAATATCTTCGGTCCCAAACAGGACCCTCAGAGCCAATATGCGGCGGTGGTGCCGAGATTCATCACGGCGTTCCTGGAAGGGCGGTCGCCGACCGTGTATGGCGACGGTGAGCAGTCGCGCGACTTTACCTATATCGACAATTGTGTCCAGGCTAACATCCTGGCGGCCACGAATGACAAAATAGTCGGCGATCATTTCAATGTGGCCTGCGGGGGACAGTTCACGCTGAACCAATTGCTGGACGAGCTGCGGAAGATTATCGGTGTCGATACCGAAGCGATCTATGCCGATCCGCGTCCGGGGGATATCAAGCATTCGTTTGCATCGATTGACAAGCTGGGGCAGTACAGTTACAAGCCGAATGTCAGTTTTGTGGAAGGGTTACGGCACACGGTGGAGTTTTTCCGGAGCCAGGAGAAGCGTGAGGCGACGGTGGGGTGAGGGGGTGCATAAAGTCATGCCGTGGTGTCAGCCGACTCCGGCTGACACCTTCTGAGCCGTCAGGCAGAGTTGACTGACGGCACACGATGCTACATCCTCTCCACGCACCCCGCAATTAAATCCCGAAGCTTCGGTTCGGTGCGGGAGGCGGTGCGGATGACGTCCTCCAGCGAGCAGGGGTGCATGTTGTCCGCGAGGCCCATGTCGGTGATTATCGAGAAAGCCAGGATTTTGTTGTGCTGATGGTGGGCGGTGATTACCTCCGGGACGGTCGACATGCCGACCGCATCGGCGCCGAACCCGCGAAACATCCGGTACTCCGCCGCCGTTTCCAGGCAGGGGCCCGTCAGACCGACATAGACACCTTCCTGCACGCGCAATTTGAGGTCCACCGCGACCTCCTTGGCCAGTTTGATGTAGTTCTTGTTGTAGACCTCGTACATGTCCGGGAAGCGATCGCCCCAGGAGTCATCGTTGTGGCCGATCAGCGGATTGCCGGGGAAGAAGTTGATGTGGTCCTTGATGATCATGATATCCCCTGGCTGGAAATTGGGGTTCATGCCGCCGGCGGCGTTGGATACGATCAGCGTCTCGATACCCAGCATCTTCATGGTGCGGACTGGAAACGCTATCTGCTCGAACGAATAGCCTTCGTAATAGTGGAACCGGCCCCGCATGCAGACGACAGGTTTGCCGCGCAGGTTACCGAACAGAAGCTGCCCGGCATGGGATTCGACGGTCGAGACCGGAAAGTGAGGTATCTTCTCGTAATCGACCGTGCCGACCATTTCGATTCCGTCCACCAGAGACCCCAGACCGGTGCCGAGGATAATCCCTATTTTGGGTGTGAAATCCACCTGCCCCCTGATATAGCCGACCGCTTCATCGAGCATTTTCTTGAGTTCTGCAACTGTTTCCACGGAGTATCTCCTTATCTGTCAATTGTTCTCTGTCTGTCCTCTTAGGTTGAGTGAATATAGCGTATTACAGGGGTGTGTCAGGCGAAAACTGAAGAGGGGCGGGTGTATAACCCAGATCAAAGTCCGGGGCACAGGCGAGAAGTGTCGGGTCACACTCGCCTTCGGCGCGCAGGACCCGACGCAACTGCATAAATGGTTCTTACGATAGCCTTCGGGAACCAGGCGCATGCCGGACACAAAAAAGACCGGTCGAGGTGGGGCTGGGTGACCGGTCTTTTTCTTCTTGTTGGTGGGACAAGTGATTTATGATTGAGCGGCCTTGTTCATCTCCTCTTCGAACTTCTCCGCTACCTCGTCGAGTTCTTTAGCCAGATCGCCCGGCTCCACGCTCTGCCTGTTCTGCTTCCCATTGTTATCGATATCGATAGCGTTGTGCTCGGTAACGTCGTCCTCGCCATTCCCGTCAACCTGTACTTTGTCCGTTGTGGCGGACTCGGCCGGCCTGTCATCGGCCGGAATGAACCCGGGCGGGATGTCCTCCGCGCGCGAGTTCGTTTCGACTATCTCTCCCGGACCGGGCGAGGACTCTCCCGTATGTGAGGCCGGGGGCTGTTCCGCTCTGGCGGGGATGGGTTGATGTTGGTATCTTTCCAGTGCGGCCGCCAGCTCCGGGTCTACCGGTCGTTCCGCGGGTTGCGGCTGCTCGGTGACATCGGTCCGTGTGGGCTGCGTGTCAACTCGTTTGGGTTCTTCGGGAAATCCCGGAGTGTCGACTACAGCCTGTGGTGTTTGCGTTTCGGCCGGCTCGGGAGAATCCGACTCCGGTGTGTCCGGTGGTCCGGCGGTCGGCGCCGAGGGGGGTGTCACCGGGACTATTCGCTCGGCGGCCTGCGCTTCTTCGGTTTTGATGGCCTGTGACGCCGACGGTTCGTCGGCAATTGTCTCCAGTTTCTGGCGGCTGTATTCGGTTGATTCGGTGACCTCTATGGAGGCGGTCGGTCCGGGCGGTTTCACCGAAGCGGGCGCCGTCCCCGGTTGGATGTCTACCACTTCATCTATCATTTCCAGGTGAGACTGGATCAGGTTACGCAGCTTATTGAGATACGAGTGGCGCGTAACTTCGAGTTTCGATATTTGATCCTGGAATTCCGTCACCTTGCTGGCTCGGGACCCGACGATCTCTTCCGCTTCCGTTTTGGCCCGCGACAAAATCAGTTCAGCTTCTTTCTTGGCGTTTTCTATAGTCATGTCGGCGTGCCGGCGGGCATCGATGGCTGCGCTCTTGATCGTATCCTCGAATTGTCGAAGTCCGGAGATTTGCGTTTTGAGTGAATCTGCTTCCATCGAGACTTTCAGATGTTCCTGTTTGAGATTCTCGATGACGGTTGCTACCTGTTCCAGAAGATTCCTGACTTCCTCTCGGTCAAAGCCGCGCATTTGCGTATTGAATTCGTAATTCCGGATGTCATTAGGTGACAGATCCATATCTATCTCACTTTTTTTAAGGTTTCACCTGCCGCAAGCCTTCGCCGGCCTGTCAACTTTCCTCTGTTCTAAATTCGAGCAGTTTCATATCGAATCAGTCTTTGTTTTATTATCGGGCAACGGCAGGAAATATTAAGCCCCGGAACGGTACGAAATCAGGTGATTGTGGTAAGAAGGATTAGCCCGGACTACTCATGAATTTCGGGAGAACCAGCGGCGTATGGAGTGGATACCAATCTTCAGCCTTCAACTCTGCTCACACTTCGGCCCCGCTGAGAGCGATTTAGCCTGTTGCAGACGAAAACACGTCGCAGTTGTCCATGTGGAACAATTCATAGGTGAACGGACCCCACGCCATGTAGCCGGTCAGGGAAATAAGAAGCGGGCCAGATGAAAGAGGGAACTGTTGAGAAAGCCTATTCTTGCTCGCGGGCGCCGAACAGGGCGGTACCGATGCGGATCATCGTGGAGCCTTCCTGGATGGCCAGTGGATAATCGTGGGTCATGCCCATCGACAACGTATCGAATTCCGGGCCCAACAACTCCCGGCCCTGCTGAAACAACCCGCGACATTGGCGGAAAGCGGCTCTGACAGCCTCCTCATCGTCGGTGAACGGACCGATTGTCATCAGGCCGGCCAGGCTGATATTCTCCATTTTGCTGACCCGTGTGACGAGATCGACGCAGCCGCTCGGCAGGACCCCGTACTTCTGGCTCTCTCCGGAGCAGTTCACTTCTACGAGGCATTCGACTACCGTGTTTGCCTGGCCGGCTTGTCGGTTGATCTCTTCGGCCAGTTTGATAGAATCGACAGACTGAATAACATCGAACAGTCGGATAGCCTTTTTCACTTTGTTGGTTTGAAGATGCCCGACCATATGAAAGCGTGCTATCTGCCCAACTTCGGCAATCTTCTCTTCCGCCTCCTGAACACGACTTTCGCCGATATTATGCAGTCCGGAAGCCACCGCCGTTCTGATGATGTTGGGGGGGTGCGTTTTGGTGACTGCAACTACAGTAATATCGTCGGCGTCCCGATCACAAGCTTCACAGATTTCAGCAATGCGGCCAAACAACTGCACTATGTTATTGCCGATAGTCTCTTTCATCCTACTGTTGAAATTAAGCCCTCTTGGCGCGGACTTCGCAAGGAAAATGTTGGGCTAAATGTCGCGTGAACCAGACATGCTAATCCGGTTCCAGCCGTCACGAACCGGTTTGCAGGCAACGTCAGGATGAATTCTTCGTCAGATCAAGCGGTGAGGTTGTATTCCGAATCTGATGCAAGTTCAGGCGCCGGCTGTTCGGCCGGGAGTATCACCGGATCGCCCACCGGCATGGTGGGTTGGATCAGTTCATCGGGTACAAACCGGGTTCGGAAATCGGATACGGCCGTGTCTACTCGATTGAAGAACGACTCGATGGAGTTCGTCAGGTGGTTTTTGGCGACGTCGACAAGAGAGCCGGAGAATCCCAGTTCTTGTGCCGCTTGTTCCAGGAAGGCGCCAACTTTTTCGAGCAGTTGCCCTTCAGCCTGGTTGAGGTAGGCGTCGACCGCGTCAAAGAAGGTCGCCATTATCTCGTTGGTGCCGGCTTGAGCCAGGTTGCCGGCTGAATTCAGGTACGATTCCAATGAATCCGGCAATTCATCAGCCATGCGGTTCGTTTGGACATTGAACCGATTGAGGTGGGCGAAGCTGAAACTGCTGTCCATGCGAAAGCGCAGAGCGAAGCGATTGACCGCGCGTGCGTGACCACCAGTCGTGGTGAATTTATTGGATTGGCGGATTTGCACTGCCTCCCGCAAGAAGGACCGGACAGCGAACTCGCGATCATGTGCTTCAAAAAGCCGCAGCTGTCGAGACCGGGACCTTGACAGTCCGCCGGTCTTGAGAGCTTCAGGAAGCGTGCCATCGCCGGGTTGGTTGGTTTCTACAACTTGCTTGCCGTGAATATCGAATCCGGCCCGGAATCCGAAGCCGGCCGCAGCCAATTGCCGGAAGTTCTCAATATCTCCGTCTTCAAGGGAGCCAATCGTCTCGGTAAAGGCCGTCAGGTCAAACGCGAGATCCAATTTGTAATTAAGATGGGCCGCTCGTCGGATGTAATATGTCTCCGGCTGATCATCTGTAGCGGGCGTATTTTGCTGCGGGACTTCCGGCCTGTTATAAGTGGGTGGCGGGTTGTGATCGGAGGGCTGTGCAGGTTGGTACGTGTCTGCCTGAGTGACCGGTGCTTTTTGTTGTTCAGCTGAATGTCGCTCGTGCCTGCCTCGAACAGCTATATTATCGCTGTTTGCGCCCGCCAGATTTCGATAGTGATTGATGAAGTTGTGCGCAATCCCCGCAAAGAATCCTAATAGTCCCATCTCTCGAATACACCTCGTTTGTTTACTTCTTCCTTATGATTTATTATATCGGCAGGGGACGGGTTTAATATACTGCCGCCACAGAGTTTCTGACGGAAAAGTTATGAGCGATGGCGTGGGAACTCAAACGTTACTGTAGCGGGTGTCGTACGGATTCGTAATCCAGCCGGAACCGATCGCCGCGATGATCTCTCTAACGCCATCGGCCACCCGCCGTGTCGGTTGGAATCCTAACGTTTGGCCGATCTTGTCGCAATTGACCCGATAATCACGCGGGTCTTCATCCTTATGGACAAACGAGACATTGTTTCGCTTTTTCGGCATTTGCGCCAGGATTGTCTCGACGAGATCGAGCTTACGGTAGTTTTCGGTGGTGGCGCCTACATTGAGGGCTTTCCGTGAGACCTGACTGCTGTCGGCCAGCAAGGCCAGCCGACAGGCTTCGGATAGATCGAGAACATGGCAATAGGGCCGCCAGAATTGTTCTCCGTAGACTTCCAGTGTCTGATCCAGAAGCAGGTCCCGGGTGAACTCGTTGACGGTCAGGTCAAAGCGCGGTCGGGGGGATAGTCCGTAGGCTGTGGCAAACCGAAGACATACCGGCTCCAGAAAATCTGACGGGTGGGACAGGAGGAAGTTTTCGAACCCGACCTTCAGTTCGGCGTACAGCGAGATCGGTTTCAGCGGTGAGCTTTCATCTACGAACGCATCGGGCTCTGACGTCTTGCCGTAGTTGCTGCAGGTGGAGGCGAATACGAAGCGGCGAATGTCGCGCTCCAGGGCTTTTTCGCACAGTATCTCCGAGGCGGTCCGGTTGACCTGAACTGCTCGCTCGGGGGTCTTCCGGCAAGCCGGGTCACCGACAACGGCAGCGAGATGAATGATCGCCCCCACGCCTTCCAGTGCTTTGTCCAGATCGTAGTCTCCAGTGATGTCGCCATGAATGAACTCAAAGTGAGCATCAGCCAGATAGGATAAAACAGCCTCGCCCCCGAAGTTCAGGTTGTCTACAACTCGTATTTTGAAGCCGTCGCGCAGAAGCAAGCCGGTCAGTACCGAGCCGATGTAGCCGGCGCCACCGGTCACGAGGACCGGACGTTCTTTGACGTTCAACGGCATCAAGAAAGAGGAGACGTTACTTACAGCTTTTTTAGAGTTGCTTCGGCCTCAGCCAGGTTATCCCCCTGCAGGCCCAACCGGATGGCTTCCTCCAGTTTTTCCGAAGCTTCCTCTTTGCCTTCCATATACATTGCCATGCCGACTCGGAAAAGAGGTTCGGGTTCTTCCGGATAACCGCGAGACGCCTTCAGAGCTTCTCCGCGGGACAAATCATAGCGACCCGTAAGAAAATACACATAGCTCAGATTCATCCAGGTTCGCAGGTTGCTGTTTGAATCGAAGACCGCTTTCCGGGCCAGGTTTTCCGCGCGGTGTGGTTCGAGGCCTTCCATGGCGAGTATCCGTGAGAGGTAGTAATTACTCTCGATATGGTAGTTCTTTTGTGCGACGTTTTCATTGAGAATGTCAAGGGCTGCCTGAATCTCGCCGCGCGTGTACAACAGCCAGGCATTCAACGCCCGAGCCGTGAAGTTATCGGGCTCTAAATCAAGGGCAAATGAGATAGCCCGTTCGGCGTTCTGAAAGTCTTTCAACTCAAAGAACATCTTTCCGGCCAGAATCATAGCATCCGGATTCGCAGAATTATGTGCCAGCAGCCAGGAAGCTTGCTCACTGATTTGCGGCCGGTATTCACGATCTTCCAGTACCCGATACAATTCCTCGGACCAGGTCAGATCACCGTGCAGGTATGGTGCGTTCGTTACATACAACTCCAATCCTCGTTCCGGTTGGCCATCCTCGGCCAGACAAACGGCCTTCAGCAGGCGCAGTTCCGGATACCAATCGGCAAAGTACCCGTATTCATCGAATAGTGATACCACCTCAGAAGATTCGCCGAGACGGCGCAACATTTCGATGTAATTCTCGAAGGCAGGGCGATACCATTGGTCGAGTTCCAAAGCCCGGTCATAGTACTCTCGGGCGTCGTCATACCGGCGCACGAATTGGTTGGCGTAAATATCGGCCAGTCCGGCCACCCATTCGGGCTGCCGGCTGTGTCCTGTTTTGATCAACGATTCATACTCATCGAACTTCTCTTGCCGGCCGGTACGGTATGCTACGAACGCCGTGCGCAACATGCCGGGTGCTCGGCGAACGAACTTCGGAGCTAATCGCTCCAGTTTGGAATAGCCGATTGCTTCGTCCAGGTATTCGGTTAATGTCATGGTTGCGAAGTAGAACATGTAGGTGGCGAACTCTTCATTGTATCCTCTCTTGACCAGTTCCACTTCAATGGCGTCGGCGTTATTGGACAAAGTCAGATCGTCTCCGCTCGGAGCACGAGCCACCATGTCGAGAATCCAGAAGGTCATGGTATTGCCGGCCAGGACCTCAACATCGGTGACCGCATGACGAGCCGGCGTGTCATCGCCCCGTTCGTGATGATAGTGTAATCTCAGCATGGCCTCGACCAGCTCAGGCAGTTTCCGTTGTCGGAACTGCTCCATAACCTGCCGGGCCTCATAGAAATAGTTGTGACGAAGCGACAAGAAGAAATGGCTCACCAGCGATACCGGCGCACCCTCGGACTGCTCGACGGCCGCCCGGCTCAGGGCGATAGCAGTATCGATTCGTCCCATTTTTTCCCAGAAGGCACTGGCCTCCACCGTAACTTGCGGCGACGATTCGGATAACTCGCCGACTTTTTGGTAGGTCAACCGCGCCGAATCCTCTTGATGAGCAGCCGCGTAAGTACGGGCGCGCATTATGTCAACCAGGCGTGGATCGGATCCGAGCGACTTGGCTGAATCCAGGTAACTGAGAGCGCGCCCGGTCAGGTCGAGGTTTAAAAAGGCCTCAGCTGCCAGCAGCTTCGATTCGGGATCATCCGGCAGAATATCGTTGTAGGCCAGGGCGGCATCCATGGCCTCCTCGAACAGTTCCAGTCGCGTGAACATCCGCCAGCAGCCGGCCTGGGCCGGGGCGTAGGATGGATGGGATTGGGCTATATCCATGTACACATGGAGTGCATCATAGAATTGAAGCTGCCTTTCGAATATGAGTCCGGAGCCGAAGTAACCGGCCGGTGATTTCGGCTCCAATTCGCTGAGCTCAGCGAAACCGGAACGGGCGGCCTCGAATTCGTAGTTGTTGGCGTGCCGTATGGACTTCTCAAAAAGCGACACGGCCTTGTCTTCGGGCGACGAAGTGCAGCCAGACATGACCGTCAGCAGGCCGATTGACGCTACGAAGAGCCAGATTCCCGGTATTCTGCCTGAGTTAATTTCCATGTTATTTTTCCTTGCAACTCTTCACTTATGCGATTTTCACAGATTACTAAACGAATCTAATGCTTTTTACACGTTACGAAACAATAATTTATGAGAAATTTCCGCTCGGAGCAAAAATTGTGCTGGATTAACGAAAAAAAGATGATTATACTAAAAAATGACTCTGTTGGAATCCCAGGAACTGTGCAAGCTATACAGAAAGCGTCAGGTGGTGAACCATGTGTCAATACGGGTCCATCCGGGCGAAGTGATCGGATTGTTAGGCCCGAACGGCGCCGGCAAAACAACCACATTCTATATGGTAATCGGATTTATCAGGCCTGACGACGGCCGAGTATTTCTGGATGGAAGAGACATCAGCCGCCTGCCGATGTACAAGCGCGCGAGACTCGGTATCGGATATTTGGCTCAAGAGGCTTCGGTCTTCCGAAAAATGACGGTCGAGGAGAACCTGATGTCGATCCTGCAATTTCAGAAGTTGAGTCGCAAGGAGAGAAAGAACCGTCTTGAGGGGTTGCTGCAGGAGCTTGATATTGCGCATCTGCGAAAGAACAAAGCATTTACGTTGTCAGGCGGCGAACGTCGCCGAGTGGAAATAACCCGAGCTCTGGTGAGTAACCCCAAATTCATGTTGCTGGACGAACCGTTTGCCGGGATCGATCCGATTGCGGTTGAGGATATTCAGAAGATAATCGGGCGACTCGTTGAACGGGGGTTGGGTGTTCTGATCACTGACCATAATGTGCGAGAGACGCTGTCCATCTGTGACAGAGCCTATGTGATGTGTGACGGCAAAATACTGAAATCGGGTACGGCAGAGTTCCTGGCCAACGACCCCGAGGCTCGAAAGATCTATTTGGGTGAGAAGTTCCGTTTGAATTAGCCGGAAGTCTTATTTGTAGAATATATGAACGGAATCACGACAAACCTAAATACTGATATTCGCAACACCGATAATTCGGAAAAGGAGTGAACTGAGGACTTTATCAGGCACACAAGGACAACACAACAGGCTGGATGAAATATGAAACTCGGAATTGGCTTACAACAGAGACAGCAACTGGTATTGGCGCCGCAGCTTATTCAATCTCTGAAGATGCTGCAGATGCCCCTTCTCAAACTGGAACAGACCATCCGCCAGGAACTGGCCGCCAATCCGATGCTGGAAGAGCTTGAAGAAGCCGAGACCGAAGAAGACGCCGTTAAAGAGGAACTGGAGTCCGAATTCGATCTGAAGGAATCCGAGAACGATCGGGATTCTGAAGTCGATTGGGATACATATTTATCTGATGATGAGGAAGGATACAAGGTCCGAGAACCGCGTGAGTCGCGGGAAGAGCGGTTCGAAGGTTCGGCGTCGTTGGACAAATCCCTGTATGATCATCTACTTGAGCAATTGTCATTTCTGAAACTGTCCGCGGAAGAGCACTTAATCGGTGAGTACATCATCGGCAATATATCGCCCGAGGGTTATTTGACTATTGGCGTTCCGGAGATGGCGCACGAGCTCGGCCTACAGGCGGAGAAGATCGAAGAAGTGCTGAAGATGATCCATCGATTCGATCCGACCGGAGTGGGCGCACGCGATCTCCGTGAATCATTGCTGTTGCAGCTTAAAGAAAAGGGTCTGGAAGACTCATTGCCGTATCGGATAGTCGAGGAGCATATCAAAGATCTCGGGCGTAAGTCGATCCTGCAGGTATCCAAGATGATGGGCGTCACGGTTGAACGGGCGCAACAAGCCATGAACGTAATCAAGAGTCTTTCTCCCAAGCCGGCTCAGGGGCAATTCGACAGGGCGGCGCAACCGGTGGTGCCCGATCTCATTGTCGAGCGTCACGGCGACGATTTTGTGGTGTTCCACAATGACCATCATGTGCCCCGGCTCAGAATCAACTCGGGTTACAGGGACTTGGTGCGTCGGGGTAACAAGACGGCCCAGGATACCAAGAAATACGTCCGTCAGAAGCTGGAACAGGCCCGCTGGCTGCTCAACGCCATCAATCAGCGACGCTCGACCATGATCCGGGTCATGGAGGCCATCATCGAACGGCAGCGGGATTTTTTCGAACACGGACCGGCCTTCCTGAAGCCGCTCATAATGGAAGATATCGCGCAGATGGTGGAAATGAATGTGGCCACAATCAGTCGCGTTTCCAATCAGAAATACGTGCAGACCCCGCAGGGTGTGTACGAAATCAAATACTTCTTCAATTCCGGCATTGCCCGCACCGATGGTGAGGATATGTCCAAGCGCACCGTCAAACAGCGAATTCAGGACATTATCAAAGGCGAACCGCCGGAGAAGCCGTTCTCGGATCAGGAGATCTACAAGCGGCTGAACGAAGAAGGGATCAAACTCGCCCGGCGTACGGTGACCAAGTATCGCGAAGAACTCCGGCTGCCTCCGGCCCGGCTGCGCAAGCGGGTGACATAAGCTCAGGCTCTTCTTCTTAACCCGGGTTAGCTGGGACTAGTTACTCCCTGTTCATCGAGATTTGAATCTGGGAAACCACATGGGTACTTCGGTCATGTACTCGCGGTAATAGTCGCCGAACTTCGCAATCAGCAGCCCCTCTTCATACCTGGCTATGTAATAATGGAACGACACGATAATTACCCATAGTACGGCGGCGGCAATTGACAGCGTGCCGACAACCAGACCGAGATAGAACAACATGGCGCCCAGATACATCGGGTGCCTGACGACACCGAAGATTCCCTTGCGGACAACGACCGGTGTTTCCCGGACCTCATCCAAGATTATTCTGTGGCCTGCCTTGATGAAGTAAATGGCGATCGCGACGATCACCAGGGCAATCGGGACCCTAACATATATCGCCACGAAGTCTGCCGGAAAAGTGGAGTAATGCCAGATAAACGAATCCGTGATCCAGGTTGCCAGGAAGACTACAAACAGCACAATTTGACCGACGTCACCCAGCCGATGCTCCCCGGCCAGATCTTTGCGTTCGGTGTGTCTGTCTTGCGGTGTCCTTTGCTCTTTCATGTTACCGACTTTCGACTAGCCTCGTTGATCGGAAGCTGAAGTGAACGTTTACCTTCGTGCCTTCGCGAGCATCGGGACCTGCCGGACGAGTTATTTCTTCCGTTTCGGTCGAAAGTAATGAGTGCTCAGTCCGAAGAAAAGGTCCGCCGACTCCATGACCGTCTCCGACAGTGTCGGATGGGGATGGATCGACATGCCAACATCGGTAACAGTCGCCGCCATCTCGATGGCGAGTACCCCTTCGGCAATGAGCTCTCCGGCGCCGGGGCCGGTGATGCCGACGCCCAGGATCCGCTCCGTTTCGGGATCAATGATCATCTTCGTCACGCCGTCACTTCTTCCGAGCGTCGCTGCTCGGCCGGAAGCGCCCCAGGGGAAACGGGTAACTTTGACATGGCGTCCCTGCTCTCTGGCCTCGGTTTCGGTCAGTCCGCACCAGGCTATTTCGGGGTCGGTGAACACGACCGCCGGAATGGCTCGTGGTTCGAACGCCGCCGCTTGGCCGGCAATCGCTTCAACAGCCACTCGTCCTTCGTGGGTGGCTTTGTGCGCCAGCATCGGCTCTCCGGTAATATCCCCTATGGCGTAAATGGTCTGGTCAGCCGTCCGGCGTTGCTCATTGACTTCGACAAAGCCGCGTTCTGTCGTCTTGACCGAAGTCTTTTCCAGGCCGATGTTCGCAGTATTCGGTTTTCGTCCAACCGCCAGCAGGACGCGGTCGAACAACTTCTGACCCTTGCCGGACTTTGACGACCCATCGAATTCGACTTTGACGCCGTTACGCTGTTCTTTCATCGCGGACACTTTGGTGTTCAGCAGTACGTCCTCGAAGATGTTCTCGATGCGTTTGGACAAGACCGAAACCAGATCCCGGTCTACCCCCGGCAAGAGGCCGTCCGTCATTTCGATCAAGGTCACTTTCGAGCCGAGACCGGCATACACGGTGCCCATTTCCAGGCCGATGTAGCCGCCGCCGATGACCAGCAGTTTTTTGGGCACGTCCGGCAGCTCCAACGCCTTTGTAGAGTCCATAATCTTCGACGAGAATTCTTTGACGCCCGGGATCGTGGCCGGTCTGGACCCGGTCGCAAGTATAGCGTACTTGTATGAAAGACGTTGTTGCTTCTTGCCCGCTGTGACCTCCAGCATGTTGGCGTCGACGAATTTAGCAGTACCTTTGATATAATCAACCTTCCGCTGCTTGCCCAACTGCCCCAGACCGCCGGTCAGTTTGACCACAACGTCTTCTTTCCATGAGCGCAGTTTGGAGAGTTTGATCTTCGGCTTGGAAAAGGTGACGCCCCAGTTACCGGCCTCCTGGCTTTCATGGAGTAGTCGGGAGACATGGAGCAGCGCTTTGGAGGGAATGCAGCCGTAATACAGGCAGACGCCGCCGGGGTTAACCTCGGGATCGATCAGTGTTACCTGCATACCGAGATCGGCGGCCATGAAGGCCGCGGCGTAACCTCCGGGACCGGCGCCGATGACGGCTATTTCCGTTCGTTTCGTTTTTGCTTCAGCCATTTGTATGTACCTTTAATCTCTCAGTCATGCTTCTGAAATGGATACGAACACACCTCACCTACTCCTCAATGTCAAGATGCATCAGCAGCGGATGCTCCAACGCTTCCACGACCCAACGCAGAAAGCGAGCCGCGTCGGCGCCATCGACTACTCGATGGTCATACGACAGTGAGAGTGGCAGGATCTCGCGCGGACGGAATTCACCGTCGATGAAGACGGGTCGAATCGAAGACCGGCTGACCCCCAGTATGGCCACCTGCGGCCACAGGACGATGGGTGTGAAGTTGGTGCCGCCGATACTGCCCTGATTGGAGATGGTAAACGAGCCGCCATCGAGTTCATCCGGCTGTACTTTCTTGTTGCGAGTTCGTTGAGCCAGTTCCGTGAGTTCCACGGCCAACTGCAGGATGCTCTTCTTGTCAACGTCGCGTATGACGGGTACCAGCAGGCCCCGGTCCGTATCTACCGCCATGCCGATGTGACAGTATTTCTTGAGAATAAGTTGGCCGTTATGGACGTCTATGGAGGCGTTGAATCGAGGAAATTGTTTCAAGGACCGAGATATCACTTTTAACAAGACAGCCGTGATGGTCAATTTGCCGTCTTCCTTCTCAACCTGAGAGCGATAATCGTCAATGAACTCATTGGTGTGTGTGATGTCGGCTTCATCGAACTGGGTTACATGGGGTACCGTCGACCAGGACGTACTCGTGCCCGAGGCGATGAGTTTTCGTACCTGAGATAGTGCTACCCGCTCGATCTCTCCCCACTGGCTGAAATCCGGCAGATCTTCCGAGGGCCGTGCAGCGACGTCGCTCGGACCTTCTTCTCCAACGAAATGCTGGACATAATTCTTGACATCGTCGGCCGTAATTCGCGCCCCGGCTTTGTTTGCCGCAACTTTGGTGATATCGACTCCGAGTTCGCGGGCCAGACGCCGGACGGACGGTGACGCCGGTACTTCGGCCGCTTCTCGGACAGGTCTTTTCTCTTCTTCTTCTTTTTTCGCCGGTCGTTTGGCTTTTTCCGGTTCTTTCTTCTTGCCTTTGGCCGGTTCTTTTTTCTTCGGCTTTTCTTGCTCCTTCGGTTCCGGCTCTTCCTCGTCTTCTTCTTCCGGCTCGGCTTCTTCAGCGGTCTCCTTTTCCTCTTCCGGCTCCGGTTCTTCTTCCTCGGCTTCTTCTTCAGCGGCCTCGGCATCGGTTTCCAGTTTGGCAATCACCTGCCCGATTTTGACCTCATCACCGGAGCTGACCAGAATCTCGGTTATCTTACCGCTGTCGACCGCCGGGATCTCAACTACGGCCTTGTCGGTTTCCAGTTCGATGATACCCTGTTCAACCTGAACAGAGTCGCCCTCTTTGACCAGAACCTCAATGACCTGGCCGGACTCGACCTTTTCGCCTATTTCCGGTATTTTTATTTCTTTTATCATATAGTGTCCTTCGTGTTACGAGAACAGTGGGTTTTTCTTGTCGTATGTTATTTCCAGTGTCTGGGCGGCCTTTTTGACCAGGGCGGATTTCACTTTCTTCTCTCGCGCCAGGGAGAGAATAGCGGCAAAAGCAATATGGCGAGCGTCCACTTCAAAGAAATCTCTCAGCGCATCGCGGGCGTCACTTCGACCGTAGCCGTCCGTGCCGAGCGCCGTCAATGGTCCCGGGATCCATTTGGCGACCGTCAGCGGCAGTGCCTTAAGATAGTCAGAGGCCGCCACGAATATTCCCTCTTCCCCTTCCAGTTGTTGAACAATGAAAGGAACTCGCTCCTGGCCGTCATAATTGAGTAGATTGTCGCGTTCGCAATCGATCGCGTCATGATAGAGTTGTTTATAACTGGTGACGCTCCAGACATCGGCCGCAATACCGAACTTATCCTCCAGCATCCGTTGGGCTTTCAGCGCCTCATTCAAAATGGTCCCGCTGCCCAGGAGGTGCGCTCTGTGCTTGGCTCGTTTCTTCGAAGATGCCTTGAATTTGTAAATGCCCCGCAATATTCCCTCTTCGGCTCCCTCCGGCATAGGCGGCATGTGATAGAATTCGTTCATGACCGTCATGTAGTAGAAGATATCTTCCTGCAGTTCGAACATTCGATGAATACCTTCTTTGACAATAACGGCTATCTCGTACGCGAAGGCCGGGTCATAGGCCTTGAGATTCGGAACGCTGAAAGCGGTCATGTGACTGTGGCCGTCCTGGTGCTGCAATCCTTCGCCGGCCAGTGTCGTTCTTCCGGCCGTACCGCCGACCAGAAATCCGCGTGCCCGGTTGTCTCCGGCCGCCCAAATGAGGTCACCGATGCGCTGGAAACCGAACATGGAATAGAAAATGAAAAAGGGTATCATATTGACGCCGTGCGTGGCGTAGGCGGTGCCGGCTGCGATAAACGAAGACATGGAGCCGGCTTCGGTGATGCCCTCCTCCAGAATCTGCCCGTTCTTGGCTTCGTTGTAAAACAGCAAGCTGTCTCTGTCGACCGGGTCATAGAGTTGCCCCAGTCGGGAGTAGATGCCGACCTTGTGGAAGAGAGACTCCATGCCGAACGTGCGGGCCTCATCGGGGACGATGGGCACGATGTGTTTGCCTATGGTCTTGTCGGCCAGCAGCTTGGAAAGCAGGTGGACGAAAACCATGGTCGTCGCAACTTCGCGCTTGCCGCTGCCTTCGTAGAACTCCTGGAATATCTTGTCGGCCGGTTTCTCGATGGGCGGCACCGACACCATCCGTTTGGGCAGATAGCCCCCGAGGGAGTTTCGCCGCTCCTGAAGATACCTCATTTCCTCGCTGTCTTTCGAAGGCCTATAGAACGGAGTTTTGACGACGTCGGAGTCCGACAGGGGAATACCGAAGCGGCTGCGGAATTCCCGCAATTCCGCCTCATTCAGCTTTTTCTGCTGGTGAGTGACGTTACGGCCTTCGCCGGCTTCACCCAGGCCGTAACCTTTGATCGTCTTGGCCAGAATCACGGTGGGTGCGTTCTGCTGCTCAATCGCATTTTGATAAGCGGCGTAGACCTTGGCCGGATCATGGCCTCCGCGGCGGAGTTTGGTCAGTTGTTCGTCGGTGTAGGTCTTGACGAGCTCCAGTAACTGGGGATATTTGCCGAAGAAATCCCGGCGGATGAAATCACCGCTCGAGACCGTGTATTTCTGATACTGTCCGTCGGGCACTTCGCCCATGCGTTTTACCAGTAAGCCGTCAGGATCGGCACTCAGGAGGGGGTCCCAATCGGCGCCCCAGATGACTTTGACCACGTGCCAACCCGCCCCGCGGAAAGCGGCTTCCAGTTCTTGAATGATTTTGCCGTTGCCGCGCACCGGGCCGTCCAAACGCTGGAGATTGCAGTTAATCACGAAAATGAGATTGTCCAGTTTCTCCCGGGCGGCGAGCGTAATCGCCCCGAGCGATTCCGGTTCGTCTAGTTCACCGTCCCCCAGGAATGCCCAGACCCGTGAATTGGATTGTTTTTTCATACTGCGATCTTCGAGGTAGCGGATGAATCGAGCCTGATATATCGCCATAATCGGAGACAGACCCATCGACACGGTCGGAAACTCCCAGAACTCCGGATGCAGCCAGGGATGCGGATAAGACGACAGGCCGCCACCAGGCTGCAGTTCGCGGCGGAAATTCTCCATCTGCTTCTGTGTTATCCGGCCTTCAAGGAAGGCCCGGGCATAAACTCCGGGTGCGGCATGCCCCTGAAAGTAGACTATGTCGCCATCATGTTCCTTGCTCCTGGCCCGGAAGAAGTGATTGAATCCGACCTCGAACAGCGTGGCGCACGAGGCAAATGTCGAGATGTGGCCACCGATACCGGTGCTTTGCTGGTTAGCACGCACCACCATGGCCATGGCGTTCCAGCGAACAATACTTTTGATGCGACGTTCTATCTCGCGGCTGCCGGGGAAAACGGCCTGCTGATCGTCCGGTATCGTGTTTATATAAGGAGTGCTCACAGGATGAGCCAGTGGGATTCCGTGTCTCTGGAGGCGGTTGTGGAGCCGCTCGATGAGTTCCCGCACTCGCTTCGGACCCTGGTTGCGGTAGATATAATCCAGCGAGTCCAGCCACTCCTGGTCCTCGCGTTCTATATCATTCGTGTCGTTTTGGAATATATGTTCTGTCATTCGTTACTCCTCTTCAGGAAATTCATCCGGTTGGATACCTGCTCGGATACGTGTCCTCAGGGTGGAAGAAAGGGATGTTTGGGCGGCTGTCAAGGGAATTGGCCCTGCTGACGGTGTTCTCACGGCTGAATTGATGGAAAAAGGACCAAAGCAAACTGGATGATTATAGTCTAATTTAGAAGCTGAATTGAACCCGCATTCGTGGCTGTCGTATTCTGGAACTCTTACTGATCCCTGTTGCTTCATGCGCTCATTTACATACTTAGCCGGTAATCCATTTCTATGTAGAACATTACAAAGATGAAATTGTTCTGGTTAACGTATACGTTTGACAATCGAGCATCGTATTTCGCTCTACTTGAAGAAACGGAGGAAGTAGTATGAGTTTCTCACATATTCCCGGTAACAAGGTGGAAGTACCGGAGATCAATTGCGAAGACAAAGTCAAGCTGCTCCCCAAGGAAACGGCGTTGATAGTTGTCGATATGCAGAATGACTTTGTCAAGGAAGGTGGCGGCCTGGTTGTGCCCGCGGCCGAAGGTACAGTCCAGAACATACAGTCGCTTCTCGATCTGGCCCGCACTGCGCAAGTAAACATCGCTTTCACGCAGGACACTCAATTCGAAGGTGACCCGGAGTGGGATATCTGGCCCAAACACTGCGAGCAGGGTTCCTGGGGGTGGCAGATTATCGACGAACTGAAACCGTTGGATTCGGAGCTGATCTGTCAGAAAAATCGATATGACGGCTTCTACGGCTCGTGGCTGGGGCATTTTTTGGGCTCGATCTGGCATGTTAAGCATGTGATCATCGTGGGTACCGTCTCGAACATCTGCGTGTTGCACACGGCGGCTTCGGCCGGTTTGCGCTGGTATCACATTGTGGTGCCGGCTGACGGCATTTCAGCCATGACCGAATTTGACCAGGCGCTTACATTACGGCAAATTAGTACTCTATACGCCGGCGACGTTGTCAAGAGCACGACGGATATTGCCTTCGAATGAAGTACTCCAGAGTCCCGTGCTAGCGCAACTCGCCGATGGGAGCTTCCTCGCTCCAGAGTTCGTGCATGAAGTCGTATAGTTGTTCCGACAACGAGACCTTGTAGGGAGTGGGATTCAACAGGCGCAAATGATCCTCGCGCAACATCTGCAGTTGTGAAGCGGCGTTTTCTCGCGCTTCCTGCAGCGAGAGCTTATCGATCGGCTTTTCACCGTCCCAAATACAGTGGTGAAGCTGAGTAACTTCGCTCGGGACGACATAGGTCCTCTTGGTCTTCTCGAAGGGGTGGCAGCACAGGATGCGTTTTCCTGTGTGGGGCGGGTTTTCTCCGACCTGCACCATCAAATCCAGCAACGGATAGCCGTGTTCACCTTTGAGACGATAAGCCTGCTTGCGCCCGGGAATAGTGGTTTTGATAGATTCCTGTGATATCTTCATGCGGGGTTTGTCATTGATTTCCACCAGCTTATAGACGCACCCGAGAGACGGCTGCGCCTGGCAGGTCACCAGATGAGTCCCTACGCCAAAGATGTCCACTTCGTGTCCCTGTTGGCGCAAGGACCGCAGTGTCGGTTCGTTAATCTCGTTGCTGGCGACCGTCTTGAGATTGGAGAAATCGACATCGAATTTGTCGCCTGTTTCTTGGTAGAGTCGTCGGGCTTCTTTTGACAAATGGGCCAGGTCACCGGAATCGAGACGGATGCCGACCGGTTCAAAGCCAACCTCCTTCAGCGCCAGAGCGACGATGAGAAAGTTGGGAATCCCCGAGTTCAGGGTATCGTAGGTGTCTACCAGGGCCAGAAACCCGTTGGGAAAAGCTTGCGCGTAACCGATGAAGGATGCCAGTTCGCCTTCGTTGGTGCGCTCAAAGCCCGTCTTTCGGCGGTATTTCAAAGCGAGCTCGACGAAATCGACCTCGTTACCGTCACTATCCTTGATGTTTTTACTATGCAAATCGGTAAGCCCGGTAAATGCTGAAATATAGGCATGAGCCTGGGTTCCGCTGGCCGGTATATCAAACAGGGAAGAGGCCAGTACGTTGCTGGTCCCGTCGAATCCGCCCAGGTAACTATACCGGGCCGCCGATACCGCGCCGTCGGGACCCTGAGCGCGGCGCATGCCGAATTCGACCAGTTTTTTGTTCGTATCCGTCGCCAGCTTCATACGCGCCGCATTAGTTGCCACCAGACTCGGGTAGCTTACCAGGTTCAGAAGGGCGCTTTCCAACATCTGGCAGACGGCCAACGGACCTTCAACGCGAACCAGGGGAATGCGAGGGAAGACCAGCGTTCCTTCCAAAGGGGCATACACTTTCACCTGCGAGCAATCCACGGTTCCCAACCATTCCCTGAAGGCATTGCTGCAGTTTGGGATTACGGAACACAGGTAGTCGATTTCGTCCTGCTCGAAGTGATAACGCTGCAGGAAGTTCTGAACCTCGGCTATACCTGCCAGTACCGTAAATTCTCCGTTGAACGGGTTGGTGCGGAAGAACATGTCGAAAACGGCCTTGTTCTCATGCTTATTGCACGTGAAATAGGCGTAGGCCATGGTGAACTCATAGAGGTCCGTCAAAAGCGGTCCCACATAGGAATTGGAGCGTGTCATGCTCCAACATACTACAATTCACTGTGGATAGCAACGGTCCTGGAGAAGTGACAACTACTTCAGGCGCCGACGTCCCTGTTCAACGTCGCTGCAAATTCAGAGGCGGCGAGACTACTACATAATCACCAAGTTTACCTGCTTAGAACGGCCCCTTTGCTATTGGATTCTGATCGGCATGAACCTTAGCTGGTACCAGGTGTTATGAAGGAAGAGGCAGGCATCTGAGAGTTAGTTGGGTCAATATACGAAGAAGTGGAGAGAAGGATGTCACATATGGCGATGAATGCAACACAGAAGCTCATTAAGAGTCACCTGGTGCAGGGGGAGATGAAGCCGGGTGAGGAAATCGGTCTCAAGATAGACCAGACGTTGACCCAGGATGCAACCGGCACGCTGGTGATGCTGGAACTGGAAGCAATGGGCATCGACCGCGTCAAGACGGAACTGTCTGCGCAATACGTCGATCATAACCTGCTTCAGACGGATTTTCGCAACGCCGACGACCATCTGTTTCTGCAGAGCGCCTGCAAGAAATTCGGGGTCTGGTACAGCCGCGCCGGTAACGGAGTAAGTCATCCCGTTCATATGGAGCGGTTCGGAATACCGGGCAAGACATTGCTGGGTTCCGACAGTCACACTTCGGCCGGCGGCGCTCTGGGCATGCTGGCAATTGGAGCCGGAGGACTGGAAGTCGCCATGGCCATGGCCGGCGAGCCGTTCTTCATGGCTATGCCCAAAGTCATGGGTGTGGAAGTGACCGGCGAACTGCCGGAGTGGGTCAGCGCCAAGGACGTGATATTGGAAATGCTCCGTCGTCACGGTGTTCGTGGCGGGGTCGGCAAAGTTATTGAATACTACGGACCGGGACTTGAGTCACTGTCGGCGATGGATCGTCACGTCATCGCCAACATGGGAACCGAGCTGGGTGCCACGACTACTGTGTTCCCGTCTGATGCCGAGGTACAGCGCTTTATGGAGTCGCAGAAACGCGAAAATGACTGGTCGGAATTGACTGCGGACGAGGGAGCGCAGTACGATGAGCAGGAAGAAATTGATCTCTCCTCGCTGGAGCCCCTGATAGCTTTGCCTTCCAGTCCGGGAAACGTCGTACCCGTGAGTGAAGTGGCTGAAGAAGAGATCTACCAGACGTACATCGGCTCATCGGCCAACCCCGGCATGCGCGATTTTGCGGTGCCGGCTCTTATGATAGACGGTCGGCAGACGCACGGCCGGGTTTCATTCGACATCAATCCGACGTCACGGCAGATTCTCGAGAATCTGGTTGCCGGAGGTTATATCGACAAGCTGGTTAGAGCCGGGGCACGCATTCATCAGGCCGGCTGCAACGGCTGTATCGGGATGGGGCAGGCGCCGGCCACGGACAAGATCAGCTTGAGAACCGTGCCGCGGAATTTCCCCGGACGATCCGGCACTTCTGAAGACAAAGTGTACCTGTGCAGCCCGGAAACGGCGACCGCCTCGGCATTAACGGGCAAGATCACTGATCCCCGCACGCTGGACATGGACTATCCGAGATTTGAGGAGCCAACGCCATATATCATAAATACGGCCATGTTCGTTCCACCGGACGAGACGGGCGAAGAGATAGAGTTGGAGAAGGGCCCAAATATCCAGTCGTTGCCGGAGTTCGAAGGGTTGCCCAATGCTTTGCAGACCCCGGTATTGCTCAAACTCGGCGATGATATCTCAACCGACGAAATCATACCGGCCGGACAACGTGTGCTGCCGTTCCGGAGCAATATCCCTGAGATGAGCAAGTTCGCGTTCAAGCAAGTCGATGATGCCTTCTATGAACGGGCTCGAGAGAAACTCGACCCGGGCTTCGTTGTCGTCGCGGGTTTCAATTACGGTCAGGGGTCCAGCCGGGAGCATGCTGCGATCGTTCCCCGGTACCTGGGGCTGCGTGTGGTGATTGCCAAGAGCTTTGCGCGGATTCATCGGCAGAACCTTATCAACTTCGGTATCCTGCCGCTGCAATTCAAGGATCCGGATGATTGGGAGCAGATAGAACAGGATGATACGCTGGAATTCAAAGAGTTGCGCCAAACTATCGAACGAGAAAACGAAATCCGGATCCGAAAAGCAACCAACGAAACGGACATCGTCTGCAGACATGATCTGACGAAGCGAGAGGTACAGATGGTACTTCAGGGGGGACTGATCAACGTCAAGCGCGAAGAATTGGCGGTAGGTTAGGGACTGATAACGTCGGCACCGCACGCACTCGACTGACTTTGAAGGAGTCAGGGACGCACGGTTTCCTGTTTGCTGTCTCTTTCTCCGGTTGCTTCCGCCATCTGCTTGTGTCGTTCAGGGCTGCGGGTGATTATTCGGGCGGATCGGCTGAAGGTAAGATAGCTCCACGCCCATCGCAAGAAGACCAGAGGTCTGTTTTCAAAGTCGAGCAGTTGATAGAGGTGCACAAGAGACCAATACAACCATGCTCCCAATCCCGAGAGTTTTCTCTTGCCTACCTGGCCCACGGCCGACGCTCGTCCGATTGCCGACAGATTTCCGTAGTTTCGGTATATGAATGACTTGGGCTGGATGCCTTTAATGCCGGCGATTATCGCATTGGCGACATAGGTACCCTGTTGCATGGCTACTTGAGCGAGTTGTGGCAACGGAGCGTCGGCAGCGTACTTGTAATGGCACAGGTCACCAACGACAAAAACATCTTTGTAGCTTCCGGCAGAGAAGTCTCGGTTCGTAACAACCCGACCCAGCTCATCTACCTGGGCGCCCGTCCGCTGACCGATCTTCCTTCCCAAGGCTGAGGCCCGGATTCCGCCTGCCCACAGGACCGTTTGACTGGCAATGAACTCTTCCGTATCGCCGGTTTTCATCTGCACGCCCTCCGGAGTAACGTCTGTGACCAACCGTCCCGTTTCAATGCTGACGCCCAGCTTTTCCAGTCTCCGGCGAGCTTTCTTCGAGAGGCTCTCCGGATAGGTGTTGAGCACAGCGTCTTGTGCTTCAACCAACAGGATTCTGGCCTGTCGGGGATCAATATGCCTGAAATCATGTTTGAGTGTCGCGCGTGCGACTTCGGCTAAGGTACTGACTAGTTCCACACCGGTGGGTCCGGCGCCGATCACGACAAATGTCAACCAGGAACACCGGGATTCATCTTCACATTCTCTTTCAGCCTTTTCGAATGCAGTGAATATGCGACGTCGGATTTCCATAGCATCGTTGATTGTCTTCAGCCCTGGTGCATGATTGGACCATTCATCGTGCCCCGAGTAATCGTGAGTGGCCCCGGCACCGACTATCAAGAAGTCATAGCCGACTTCACCTTCGTCCAGCAGCACCAGCTTTTTTCCCGGGTCAACATCCCTAACATTGGCCATGAGCGTTTTGACATTCTTCTGTCGACGAAACACGCCCCGCAGTGGTTCCGCGATATCTTCGGGGGCCAGGCCTCCCGTGGCCACCTGATACAGCAACGGCTGGAACAGATAGTGGTTCTGTTTGTCAATGAGGGTGACTTTAACGGGGGCTCGTCTCAGCACTTTGACGGCATTGTTACCTGCAAACCCACCGCCCACTACTACGACCTCTTGTCGTTTTCCTATTTCCATAGTCAGTCGGCTCTGCTACGCGGCCAGGACGTGCAGCAGCACGAGCGCGGCCAGCCGCGACGTCCGGTTATCAATATCGTACCGGGGGTTGACTTCTGTGATCTCGAACACCCGCGATCGGGGATCTCTGGCCGCCACCTTGGCGATACTGCAGATTTCGTCGGCCGTCAATCCGATCGGGCAGGGGGCGCTGACGCCCGGTGCATCGGTGGCCTGAACGGCATCGAAATCAATCCCCCAGAAGATGGTATTCACTTTGTGCTTGCTTAGAATCGACTCCAGCAAGGGCTCGATGCCTTTTTCTCTCAGTGAATCAAGCGTGTACACCTGCACCCCTTTGTCCTCGAGATAGGCATGGTAGTCCGGTGAATTCAGAAAGTCTTTGGCAGCCATTTCATAGAAGAGCCCGGCATCGAGGTGTCCTTCGTCAAGCAGCTGCCGGTAAGGGGTGCCGCTGTTGCGCCGGCTGTTGTTTCTGACGTCGAAATGACTGTCGATGTTGAACGCCAGGAACTTACCCGCTGATTTGGCCAGGGCCACTCCGTCGGCATAGGATACGTCGTTGCCGCCTCCGATCGTTATGATCCGCTTACCGTCCCGCAACAATTGACCGACGACTTCAGCATGGCGGCCGTGGATATCCTCAAGCGACCCGTCGGTTCTGATATCGCCGATGTCAACGATGTGCTTCCTCTTGACGGCTTTCGTGGCCGGGAAACGATAGAGAAGCTTTCGGATCGTGGACGGCGCTTCAGCCGCGCCTGAACGGCCCTGATTCCGGCGCACACCTTCGTCCTGGGGACAGCCCAGAATGACAATATCAGCCTGTTGGTAATCATCTATCGACGGTGACACTATGTCGCCAAGCCGGATGTCTTCCGGATCATGGCGGGAATAGAAGAGCTCGTCCGGCACGCGATCGATTAGCTGTACCAGGTCGGAGAGCACAGAAAGCCTCTTCATTTCATGCCGCATCTTGGTTTTTTCTTGATCCATATTCCTTTCCTTGGCTCAAAGTACTGGTCGGTGCCCTCAAATCAGAATCGCAGAATGGCGGCTTGCGTCAGTCCTCCCGGTATCTCATTGACCGGTATCGGGAAGACGGAACCGCCGTGGGCGATACAGTTGGCGGCGGCGAAATCCAACAGGTCATAATCACCCGGTTGTGCGTCCGAGCGGGTTTCGATTTTGCCGCTCGGGTCTACTACTTGTCCCCATTGTTGCATATTACGGGCCACGAACAGCGTGTCGATACGACCCGCCACCGAGGCTTCAACTACCTTCTCGAGCTTAATCTCGGTGCTGTTCGGATTTTTGCCGCTGATTTCCTCAAAGCGTTCAATAGCCTGTGACTGCCGGCGGGCCAAGTACTTGTCCATGACGTTTAGGGACCGTTCATGAAGTTCGTGGTCAGCGAACGACTCCGGGCTGCCGCCCACGAAATCTTCCACCAGGTTCGGGTGGCTGCAGGTCTCCGTGTAAATCGGGAACAGATAGTCGACACCGGCAAAGATCAACGGTTTCTCTTTAGAAACCGCCCGGCTGATCTTTTTATCCAGCAGCTGGAAATAGCGCAGGATGTCGTTCTTCTTGTCGCGGTCGCGAGAGCCGGTACCGTAGAATACGGCCTGTCGTCCGGCTCCGGAGGCAGGCATTTCGGTATGAAACTGCAGTTCTTTCTGGTGGTCATCGAGCTTCGAGACATCCTCCTCCATACTTGTCGGCAGGCCGTTCCCGGTGATCTCTGACATATCGGCCTTATTGGTCAGATAGAGCCGCGTATTATTGAGGCTGGCCGACAGGAGATAGAAATCGCGGTTGGCCACCACGGCTGACAGCAAAGGTTTGAGATGGAAGCGGGTGCTGACAACCGTCATTTCCTGAGCGGGCTCAGTGATCCGGAAGACTTGCATGCTTTCCGGCGTCAAAAATGCGGCCAGACATCGCCGCTGGTGCTTCCAGAAACGACTTTCATCGAGGAGTTGCCAGGCGGGTTTGAGCATGGTCGATATAGCCTTGGACCGCAAGCCGTTTTGCTGGAGATCGCGTTCAACCCGGCGGAGTTGCTGTCGAAAAACCGCCTTGTTCATATTGGCGTTCTGAGGTTCCACCTGAGTCGGCGCGTATATCGAGACACAATAAGGCTCAGTCACTTGAATGAGTTCAAGAAGCGTCTGCCGATCTATTTTCTCCATGATTTCACTCCGTGTTAAGGTTGATCATTTCTGGCCTGTGACCATTTATATTCGCTGATTTCGACGCCCTCGTCCAGAGTGATAGACCGAAAAGCATCAACATCCAGACGGATCTCTTCAGAGGCAGTATCTGAATCGGTTCGAATCACCACGGCTGTTGCCCTGCGAGTGTCCAAATCGAACTGCACGTCGTGTATCCGGCCTTTCGGCTCTTTGCCGACCAGGATAGGCAGATCGAGTAAGTCCCCGGCACTCAGTATGTTAACGGTCGGCGCATGCGACTCAGTCTTATCTTGCTTCAAATCGGGCTCTTGTCCCGTGACCACACCATTGGTGAATCGTGTCCCCGGAACCAGGGGCTGATTAGGATTGCCTCGCGAAACGCCGCTGACCCACAACGGTTCCGAGTCCGATCCCTGCCGTCTTATCTGAGCGCGATTCCTGACCGACGGTTCGTTCACGCTTAAGGCCAGTTTGCCTACCAGCTCCTCCTTAGTCATATCCAAACGAAAACAGTCCGGACTATCGGGAGGGGTATTCACACTCTGGCCAGGCACCAGAGCCCGCTTTCCCGGCAGCCAGGAATCGGCAAATATCACCCAATACAGTACGGACCAATCAGTGATATCCACGAATATGTCTTCAAGCCGACCTTCACTGCCATCTTGAGTCCTGAACTTCCGTCCCTTTATCTGTTCTAAGGATAGTATCATCTCATTCATTCCCGTTTGCAAATCCACACTCAAAATCCGCCGACCTCTTGCCGACGGTTATTGACCATCGGTGCAACCGGTGCTCTATCAAGAGCAACGGTGGTTTTCGAGTGTAGGGCTAAAAGTGCCTGCTATTTCACCCGATCGAGTGGCCGACCGTAATGATCATACAACGCTTCCTCGACTCCACGGTCAACCGGTTGTTCCGGATCATAAGGCGGACTGGACCGGATATCCTCACGCGCCAGGTCAAATGTAACCTGTGATTTGCCCCAATTAACGGACTTCACCCACGGCGCAGCCAGCAACACCTTTTCCCCGCTCGCGTGATCTTTGACCTTCGCCACCAAGTGACGGGTGACCCATGCTTCCTCGTCCGCTAACAAGTCATCAACAGAGCCCACATCGCCGTCTTTTGCATGCACCGCATAATCCAGAATCTCCCGGCAGCTTCGAAGCTCCGCTGCACCTTCCGACAGATCGTCATGCGGTTCTTTTTCGGGTTGCTCGCTCGGAGGCTCGGCGCCGGCTGCCGCAAACTGTAAGGGGGATGACCGCGGCGGAATCATGGTCCCGATAAAAGGCTGCTCCCAATACGGTATCCAGTTGAAATGCTTGTACAATCTTTTCTCATATTCGTGAGAAACCGGTTCCTTTTCGTCGAGAGGCGGATACCCCTTGATTTCGTCCATGGTGAGCGTTACCGGCAAGACTCTGTTGTTCCGGTCCGGTTTGTCCAAAACGTGCGGTGGGATGATGATTTTGCGGCCGGGCAGCCACTTGAGCGTGTCCACTACCAGGAATCGGATGGTCCAATTGTCGTCTCTTAAAAGGAAATCGTATACGTCTCCGCTTTCCCCGTCTTTGGTGACAATCGTGTATTCGATTTGTTCCTTGAGGCTTCTCAGCATTTTCTCCATCCCTTCTCTGTTAACCGCTCGTGTACATCACGTATACGGGCAAGTCCTCCAGTTCGAACTTCTATTTATTGTAACTGCCGTAAAACTCTAATGTTCGATATTTCCTGAGGAGTGGCTTAACGGCTTGGCAGATAATAACTTAATATCTGGTGCGTACGATTGGCTCGACGTTGCGTGAACCGGTTGCTCGCCAAACCGTTACAAGGTCTAATGAAGCACAACTATGAAGAGTCCGCGACAGCCATAAACCTCACTACGGAACGACTTATCATCCGACAGTTGACCGTCAATGACGCTGAATCTGCCGCCGATTTCGTGACCCGCAATCGGGACTTCCATGCGGCCTACGAGCCGATTCGACCCGATCAGTATTTCACAACGGAATACTGGATTGCCCGGGTTTCCGTTTACTATGCCGAGAGACGAGCGAGTCATTTTATTGAACTGCATGTACTTAATAGAGACGCGCCGACACGTGTTATTGGCCGGATCACTTTTTCATCTCTGCACCGGGGACCGCTGCAGGCGTGCTATCTGGGGTATGCTATGGATGAGAACGAGCGGGGGCAGGGGTATATGACCGAGGCGTTACGCCGAGCGATTGACTATATGTTTGTGGTCGAGAACTTTCACCGCATTATGGCCAACTACATGCCGGCCAACAAAGCCAGCGAGGCGGTCTTGCAGAAACTCGGGTTTGAGAAGGAAGGATACGCCAGGGACTATTTGATGATAGCCGGTACATGGCAGGATCATGTGCTGACGAGTTTGATTAATTCGGATTGGCGGGAGACAGAGCGAAAACTGTAGGTACTAAGCGTCAGGTCACACCCCGCTGGCGCGGGTCAAGACCTGACGCAACTGTTTAATCCGGATCGGCGGGAGCGGGACTGAAGTCTGGATTTCCGCCAACCTCATTTTTGCACTTGCGGCAGGTCCTGCGGATCCACGTCAGTGGAGTCGTGTGACCTGCCGTTATTCTATTTCAACGATTTGTGTGTCGGGTCACAATCCCGTTGGCACGGGATCAGGACCCGACACAACAGCACAACGGGACTTTCAACAGTGCCGGCGAGTGTGTGACCAGCTTACTTCTTATCCAGCATCTCCCGGATCTTCTTCAGCGTCTCCGGGTCGGCTTCGTCAACCAGGTTTTTTACTGCGCTCTGCAGCTCCACTTTCTCTGCCGCGGAAGATTCCTCTTCGGAAGTATCCAAGCCCAGGAGCTTCTTGACGGCCGCGATGTAGTTCTCCGGTTTGACCGGTTTCTCCAGATAAATGCCGGGGCCGGACATGGTCAGCTCTTTGAGATCGGCCTTACCCAGATCGTCCCGGGCGTGACCGGTGACGATAATGATGGGTATGTGCGACCACTCCTTGTTCTTCAGCAGGTCGCGGTAGAATTTCACCCCGGATCGTTTGGGCATCACCAGATCGAGCGAGATCAAATCGGGCTGCTGCTTTTTGACGGCATCCAGAGCTTCGAAGCCATCGCCGGCCACAACCACGTCGAAACCGGCTACTTCCAAGGCGGTGGCCAAAAATTTCCGGACGTCCGGCTCATCATCCACAACCAAGACTGTTTTGTTAAGCGCTTCGGGCATATGAGACTCCGCTATTCACATTCGATATTATTCATCAGTATCTTTATTTGCCTCCAGGAGCGCAAGCAATCTTTTTCGCGGCAAATCGATACGAAAACGCGCCCCTTCCCCTTTTTTCGACTGTACCGTGATCTTACCGCCGTGCTCCTGAATGATCTTGCGTGTGGTCAGCAAGCCCAGCCCGGTACCCTGCCCGCCTTTGGTCGTGAAGAAGGTGGTGAAAATCTTCTTCTTGATGTCATAGTCGATACCGCTGCCGTTGTCAGCCACTTCGAATACGAGGTTGTTTTGCTCCTTACGCGTCCGTATGACGACGAACGAGCCCTTTTTCTCGCTCATCTCACAGGCGTCGATAGCGTTGGAGACAAGGTTCGTGAGACAGGTGTGAATGCCGTCCGGGTCCAGGGGAGCTTTCCTGACTTCGGGATCGAGCTCCGCGCGCAAATCGATGCCGTTTTGCTGAGCGATGTCTTTGTACAGCTTCAGGATTTCCTCAACCAACTGATTCGGTTCCACCCACCTCACTTCCGGCAGGCGGCCTTTGGCAAAACTGAGGAAGTCCTTGACCAGAGTCGTAGTCTTGTCGAAGTTTCGCTCCAGCATCTCCCACCCTTGCTCTATCATCTCCTTGTCATCTTTCTGCAATCCCATGCTCACTATGTACTTGCCGCCTTCAAGTCCCATCAGGATGTTCTTGACGCTGTGCGCCAAACCGGCTACCGTCTGGCCGACCGCGGCCAATCGCTCCGCCTCGAGCATCTCGCTTTCCAGCTTCTTGAGCTCGGTGATGTCGTTCGAGATTTCTATCACATGAGAGACTTTGCGCCCGGCTCGGGTCAGGGGGGTGGTAGTAACACTGTAATGTGTCTTGTCTCCTTTCCTGCTGACCCCGACCTGGCTTGATTTGTGCACCTTGCCGTCTTTGAAAGTCTGGGCGGCCGGACAGTGGGGGCATTTGCGTTTGCGGCGTTTGTAAACTTCATAGCAATGCCGTCCCACCAGATGGCCGAATTTCTCCCGAAAGGCGTCATTGGCACGGATTATGCGGAAATCCTCGTCTATCACCGTTATATAGCAGGGGACGCGGTCAAACAGAAGCTGGTATTCCTGTTGCCAACTGGTCGGCTGAGTTACATCGGTGGACATCTCTATAACGTATTTTACCGGCCCATCGGGTGATTCTCGCAACGGTGAGGAATGGACCACGTAGTGCGTGCGGCGACCCTTCTTATCGAAACCGGTTTCATCCGTGACGCGCTGCAATCCATCCTCAAAGGTGGTCATGGTCAGACAGTGCCGGCAGGGCTTGTCCGATTTCTTATAGACCTGGAAACACTTCTTCTTGCGCCAGTTGCCGAAACAGGACGTAAACGCTTTGTTGGCCTTAATGATATTGTAGTCCCGATCAATAATGGCAATATTGAACGGCATTTGTTCGAAGATTTCATGCTGGTACCACGACGAATCATCATTGGCTATATGTTCTTTCTGCTTAGCCACGAGATTTAGCCTTCCTGTGTTTTGATGATTCCGAATTGTTGAGCAGTTTTCTCACCGCGGCCAGGAATTCATCGATCATGATCGGTTTTTCGAAGAAGCGGTCGGGGGGCGGTATTCTGGTGTCCGGCAAAAAGGACCGAAAGTCAAATTCGCCGCTCTGGACCACGCCGCTGATTATGATCACCGGGATTTTGCGCAGAAGCGGCTTTTCCTTGAGATGCTGGTAGAGGGCGATGCCGGAGCGCTTGGGCATCATGATATCCAGGCAGACCAGATCCGGGATACTGGTCGCAATCAGCTTTTCGGCCTGACCGACACTTTCGGCCGAGAGCACGGCATAGCCGTGCTGCTCCAGTAGCGTCTGCAAATACAGGTTCACATCGGGTTCATCGTCAACGATCAGAATGAGTTTATCGGACAACGCTATTCACCGTTCCTTTCCACGGCTACGCCCGGCATAACCACATGATTGAAGTATGGTCGTTGCAGCTGGTCCTGGACATCGGTCTGCAGGTAATCCGGCGCCGGCGTCGTGTGACAGGTGCCGCAGAGCGCCAGGCTGTCACGTCCGACCAGTTCCTGCGCTATCTCACGATGGCATGTGACACACAGTTCATGCATGGCGTCGGTATAGGCGGGGGCTGTGTAGTCGTTCACCTTGATGACGGCGCCGGTTGGGACCAAATCTTTGTGGCAGGCATCACAGGTCTTGGCGCTTTCGACAGTTCGCAGCTTATCCGGCTCATGACAGGTCTGACAGGCGATATTGCCGCCGCTCGGGGAGGCGTGCCAGTCATGTCTGAAAGCGTCCGACTCGACGTACATCTGACGGTGACAGGTATAGCAGCCGCTCTGCGCATCCATAGGCAGATTCATGTGATGGCAGCGAACACAGGATTCCTTCTGCCCCAGGGTGTCGATGTGGAATTGATGCTTGAAAGCCACGCCATAGCCGTCTCGATTGCCGTCGACAAACAGCGTATCACCTCCGCGTGCGGCTCGCACCGGTACCTCGGCGACGCCCTCGCTTTTGATCCTGTCACCCGGCATCAGCGCCAGTCCCAATGCCAGAGCCAGGATAAACGCCAGCGTGTATTTGGTCCTGGCGGCTACAAACGGCGTCCCCAGCCAGACTTCTCCGGCGCGGCTGAAAACCGGCCGGCCGTGCGGCTCACTCTCGAGTTCCACCGGCTGTTTTTCCCAAATGTGCAGCTTCTCTACGGCGAAGAGGAACACGAGCACCATCGTTGAGACAACCGCCGCACTAACCGCAAATTCCATCCAGGAGGGGAAATACGCTTCGCCGGTGATACTCACCATAGTCAGGCCGCCCACGTTAATGCGGTTGAAGACCATTCCAAAAACCACCAAACCACTGCCGATCCACTGACCAGCGAGGCTGTGACGGGATTTGGGTATGGCGAAAATGATGATGGGAATAACTGCCATGATCAGGCTTTCGGCAATGAAGAGGAAACCCTCCCGGGAACCGGCGAATATCAGTCCGAGCTCACCGGCGAGGATGATATCGGTGAAGCGCACCACCAGGAATAATCCCAATACCCAAATGGCTGCTTTGCAGAGTTTGGCCACCAGGCCGGTATTTTGCCCGCGACGATACAGCCAGTGGGAAACAAGGCTCTCGAAGCTGACCATCATCATACCGAGCGCCACGGCCGAAATGAAGAAGAGCACCGGCAAAATGCCGGTGTACCAGAGGGGATGCAGTTTGAAGGGCATGATCAGAAACAGGGAGCCGAGGGAGGACTGGTGCAAGGTGGATAGCATAATCCCCAACAGGACAAAGACGAAGCGGAATCTCATCAGGAAATTGCGGACCCTGGCATACCTACTGCTTTCCTCCAACGGTACCGGACTGAATTCGAGCAAGAGAACCGTGGTATAGAGCATGACACACCAGCCGACCTCGAACAGAGGCGAATGGGGGTTCCAGTAGATCATCATATGCCAGATATTCCACGGCAAGCCGAGATCGACCAACAGAGAGAGTACAACGGCAATGTACCCGAGGAACGCCGTCAGAACGGCCGGTCGCACCAGCGGCTGAAACTCCTCTCGTTTCAAAATATAGAATATGGCTGTCATCACGAAGCCGCCGGCAGCCAGAGCGACGCCGCCCATGACATCGAACCCGATCCACAGTCCCCAGGGAGTCGTGTCCGTTAAGTTGGTCGTGACACCCAGTCCGAAGATATATCTGGTAATTGCCACCGCCAGGCCGAGGCCGGTGATGGCCCAGAGAATCGATTTAACTACATGTACCCGGTTCATGATCTATGCCTCGCTTTCTTCCTCGGGGTCGGACTGGAGTTTCTGCCGACGCTTGACTATCCAGTTGAGTCCCAGCATGAAGGCGCCCATACTGACGAATACCGGTGGCACGGATCTCATCGCCGGTTCTGTCAGATGGGGCAACGCTGTTACCAGATTGGGTTGATAGGACAGGAAGCCGAGATCGATGTCAGAAACATAGAGCACGGATGTGCCCCCGACTTCATGTTCACCCCAGACTTGGTCTTTATATTTGCCGGGATTCTGTTTGATGCGACGATGCGCTTCTTTTAGCAAATCCTCTCGCGTTCCGAATATGGTAGCCTGGGTGGGACAGGCCTTGGTACAAGCGGGTTGTTCACCGTCCTTGATTTTCTCATAGCACATGATGCATTTGCGGACGTAGGGTACGGCTTCGTCCCAGTCATAGCGCGGGATACCGAACGGACAGGCCATCATACAATAGCGGCACCCGATACATTTATCGCGGTCATAGACGACCGCGCCGAGTTCGGTCTTGTGCAGAGCGCCTACCGGGCAGGCTGTGGCGCAGGCCGGTTCCAAACAATGGCGGCATTGCTTTCGGATGAACTTCTCACCAGGTTTCTGGAGCACCGAGGTCCAGTTGTTGGCCGAGAGGCCGTCGTTTTTCTGCCAGGTGCGCGGGACTTCGGTTTCCAGACCATACGTCGACTTGCACGCCGCCACGCATTCCAGGCATCCGATGCATTTGGTTGTATCCGTAAGTATGGCTCGGTTTGTCATACCTTGGCTCCTTTCTTGCCGAGCGTGGCGCAGACGTCGTCATCGACCGAGGCCGGGAATTTCCAGGCAACCGCACTGACCATTTGCGACAGCGGCATCAGGACGCAGTGGGCAATCTTGGTAAATGGAATGAGCACGAAAATCAATTCGCCCGACAGCACATGTATCAACATGAAAGCCTGATACGCGGCGGGGCTGACTCCTAGATGAGCGCAGACGTAGCCGGAAATGAACGGTACAATGAGCAGCAGCGGCCACAGGTAATCCTGTTTCCGACTCAGGTAACGGGCATTACGGCTGGCGACTCGCCCCAGAAAGAGCAGGAGACCGGTCGCAATGGTTATTATTGTCAGCCACTCCGCCCAGGCTCGCGGCAGCGTGACCCAGCTTATACCAAGACCCTGTTCCCACAGGCGGACATGCGCGTACAGGAATATCGGCACCACGAGCAGACCTATATGGAAAAGTATAGCGACTATACTGTATAGCGGCCGGTGATGGGCGACTCTTTTGACGGGGATCAGCCATTCAATCGTGCGCGTGATAGCGGCACCCCACGGAACGTTTTTGTCTCCGGCTCGGCGGTACGCTTCTACCAACCCCCATATATCAAGCACCAGGATGCGGAGCAAACCCAGCACCATAACGGCAAACGTCAGGCGAAAGAGAGGACCGCGAGCAAAATCCAGAAAAGCTTCCATTAGTTATCACTCTCCTTGGTTAAACTGACGGGTTCCGGCACGTTGTCAAAGATGATTGCTTTGTAGAGGAGATCGTGCAGACCGACGATTTCACAATCGACACCTTGATCTTCCATCAGTTCGCGAAGTTGTTTTTTGCAGTTGGCACAAGGGGCCACACAGTACTTGGCGCCGGTAGCCCGGATTTGCTCGGCTTTTCGTTTACCGCCGATTGCGGTTCGGTAGGCCCGGATCTCGTCTATCGACACTGTTCCGCCCCCGCCACCGCAACAGATGTTTTCTTCGCGGTTGGGTGTCATTTCAACGAAATCCGTACAGATCGCCTTCAGCAACTCTCTGGGCTGATCGAGAATCCACTTCTGGCGCGCGATATTGCAGGGGTCGTGATAGGTGACGCGTTCCGGAATGGAGTTGGGCTGCAGTTTCAGTTTGCCGGCTTTCCAGGCGTCGTACGTATATTCCATGATGTTTATGACCGGCAGGGCCTGGTCACCGCCGCAATGCGTGGGAATGAAGTACTTGGCGCTGCGCGATGCATGGCCGCATTCACCGATCAGGATTTTCTGTCCTTTGAGGCGCCTCGTCTCGGCGTCAACTTTTTTGACGACCCGTTCCAGGATGCGATCGCTGTAGAACAGACCATAGTTGATGCCGTCGAAATATCCGGTGCCGATTGTCCAGGGATCACCGGTGGCGGTGAAAACAGCGGCAATTCCCATCAATGACTCGGCTTCCATGAGAAAGTCACTGACGGCGGGAAAGAAGACGTACTCGCGGCCTTCGACGTCCATCGGGAACTTGATATCGACACCCTTCTCTTCCTTCATGTCTTCCTCGAGGAACTCGAGTGTGTCGACCAGGGCCGGCACGGGTACCGCCGAGGTATTGCCGGTGGCGCCTTCGAGCTGCTCGCGCGTACTGACCACCAGCGCTCGTGGAGCGATACCGATTTCGCTCAGGATATATCGTCCCAGGTGGGTTATGAGGCCGTGATCGATACCGACCGGGCATTCCAGCGTGCAGCGCCGGCAGGCGGTACAGTTCCAGAACGACTCGGCCATTTCCTCGATCTTCGCGTCGGTCAGGTGGCCCGTCCCCAGCAATCTGCCGCGAAGTGATCCGGCCAGCGTGAAATGGCGACGGTAGACGGAAAGAAGCAGTTCCGAACGGTGGCAAGGGATGTCTTTTTCATCGCCCGTAGCTTCATAAATCTGGCAATTCGTGGCGCACCGGGAGCATTTGGCACTCATGCGGATGAAATGATCCAGCGCGAAGCGATAATTGGAATGTTTCAGTATGGCCGCGAATGCTTCCAGAAACCGTCGCGGTCGATCGGCAACATCGAAGTCCTCAATGTGATAGCGAGTGTCCAGACGTTGCTTCTCGATCACCTCGGGTTTCTTGGTCGGTGCATATGCCTTCTGGCGTTCCTCAGGCGTAATGCGTGTTGTCCTCATGTTGTCTCCAAATATGTCATATTCCCATTATTCTTTCGATTCACTTCTCTCTGAGGCATGCGACCCGGATGCCTTTTCATGACCGTCAATAATTCCCTGAAGGATTGGTATTTTTGACTTAAGCGGCCGCTCAGTGTCGTGAATGCCGGCATCGGGATCGATCAGTTCAACTCCGTATTCCTTGCAAAAGCGGACGATTTGTGATGAATAGGAGTGGACGTATACCCGGGCGTGGTAATTGGTCGTCGCGATCCGGTGCAGTTGAGCAATTTCCTGGTCGGACCGATACATATGCGCGCCGCAACAGATGGCGACCCGAACCGGCTTGTGACAGAGCGGACAGTTGATTTCCGCTATCAGATCGATGGGAAACGGCGCCTCGCCCTTTCTGCTTTTCACACTGTAGCCGTTGGCCTCGAACAGCTCCCGAGTCCAGCAAACGAGATCCTCCAACGGTATCAGGTCGTCGGTCTCGGCTGGCTCGATCGGTTCGGAATCGGATACTAGCGACCCGGACACGTACTTCTGAATTGCCCCGGTAACTGTGTCACAAACATTAGATATGACCGTCACACCGGATGCCTGCAGAAGGTCACGATAAAACCCTTTGATTCCGTTGCAAATCAGGACATTGATCTTTTTGGCGCGAATGAACTGGATTCGGCCGTAGCCTTCGCAGCCTTCGCAAGGATATATCTTATGCGAGATTTCGGTTCCTTCTTCGACTGTCGAGACCAGAAAGCAGCCGGCGACTTCGAAACAGGGTGCGATTTCATCATTAAATTTCGGCACAGCAATCAGCATATAATAAACCTCGACGTTGCAGTATTGCACACGCCGTGCCAATTGTGGCAACAGTCTATTTACTGATTGCGCTACAGTTACTTAATGATGTGAAAGAAATCTATATGTTGCACTTTATGCAACGATTATTGTTGCGGTGCAACGGTTGGTGTTGCGGGGGGTGAGAGGGGTAGGGACGATGGTTTTGTCGGTAAATGACAATTACCTTGCAGCAAATTCCTGCGGATCAATATTGTACTTCTTCAGCTTCCGCCACAGAGTACTACGGTCCATGCCGAGTTCCTGGGCGGCGCGGGTCTGGTTGCCTTTGTGCTTCTCAAGTGCGGACTTGATCTTGTTTTCCTCATCCACTGCTGCCATCAGCGGATCCTGCTGCGAATTAACGGTGACCCTGGCCGCTTCCGGAGCATGGTTGAGCTCTGCCGGCAAATGGTCTTTCTGGATAATGCTGCCGTGACAGACGACAAATGCGTACTCGATGATGTTTTCCAATTCACGGACGTTGCCCGGAAAATCGTACCGCATGAGGATTTTCATCACTTCCGGACTGACCCCAACCACGTTCTTGCCGCGGCGGGCATTGTTCTTTTTGATAAAGTGATCCACAAGATAGGGGACGTCCTCGCGGCGGTCACGCAAAGGAGGTAGATCGAACTTGACCACTGCCAGTCGGAAATAGAGGTCGTCGCGGAATCGGCCGGCCGCCACCAGCTCCTTGAGATTCTGATTTGTGGCGGCTACAATGCGAATGCTGGTCTTGACGGTATGCGTCGCCCCCAGCGGCTCGAATTCGCGCTCCTGAAGCAGCCGCAGCAGTTTGACTTGGGTTGACAGCGGCAACTCACCGATTTCGTCGAAAAAGACCGTGCCGCCATCGGCGGCGACAAGCTTGCCGTCTTTATCTTTCTTGGCGTCGGTAAAGGCGCCCCGGACATATCCAAACAACTCCGATTCAAAGAGTTGGGTCGGCAGTGTACCGCAGTTGATCACGACGTATTTATGGTCCTTACGAGCACTCAGATTATGTATAGCGCGGGCGAAAAGTTCTTTGCCGGATCCGGATGGTCCCTGGATCAGAACCGTGCTGTCGCTCTCGGCAACGTCGGGCAGAATAGCAAACAACTTGTGAATAAGCGGGCTCTTGGATATGATGTCTTCGAAAGAGTACTTCTTGTGAAGCTCCTTACGCAGATGCTCGATAGCTGAAAGATCGCGAAATGTCTCAACCGCCCCCAGGACGTTGTCATCGTCATCGCGCAGAACGGACGTTGAGATGCTGATAGGGATACGCTCGCCGGAAGCGTTGGTAATATTCACCGGCTGGTCGATGGCTTCCACACCGGTCCGCAGGGTTTTCTCCAGCATGCAGCCCTGTTCACAAATATCGGCGTGAAATACCTCGTAACATCGTTTTCCGATCGCTTTGGAGGCCGGCACGCCGGTAATCTTCTCCGCAGCCGGATTGAATGAGGTGATGATGCGGTCACTGTTGACCGTAAAGACACCGTCAGCAATGGAGCTGAGGATGACTTTGAAAAAGCGATCTTCCTGACTCTTCATGTCTTTTATATCTCGGTCGACCTGATCCATTCCGCAAACATACCATAATATATATTTTTTTACCGGTTTGTCCAAATATCGTGCCGGTGTTTCGTGCGGTCGGACGGCATAAGAGATTGTTTGGTCGTATGCCCGGGCAAACTCCTCGCAACGACCACAGCGTAGAGGGAAGCCTTGTGCCGCCCTTTCGACGGCGGTGGACGGCCCCGCCGCTACGCGAAATACGCTGACCGACCTCCCTTACAGTCGAATTTTGGTCCGTTCAACAGAAAAAAACCAATTCGCCCCTTGACAAAAACGTATAAATACCGATATTAGTTATGTGCATATGCACATAACCAGGAGTAGGTGATGCCGCGACCGAGAAAGAAGAGATGCTGTCGAAGATATAGAGCCGATCGCGTTTACAAACCGCAGGGTATCCCTCTGCGCGGGATCGGGACGACCGTTGTCGACCGGGATGAGTTTGAGGCGCTGAGACTGTGTGACGTAGAAAGACTGGACCAGGAAGACGCGGGTAAGCGTATGGGGGTCTCCCGGGGTACCATTCAGCGCCTTTTGTATCGGGGACGTCACGCGATTATGCAAGCAATAATCAACAATAATGCCATAGTAGTGAATCTCCAAGAAAGCGAGGACTCTCATGTTAGCATGCATTCCAACCAACGGCGACGCCGGTTTCGAGGACACGGTGTGTGAACACTTCGGCTCGGCGCCGTATTTCACTCTCTACGACACGCGGACCGACGAGGTCAAGGTGATCAAAAATCGACACGCTCAACATAGCCACGGCAACTGCCGACCTATGAACCAACTGTCGCGGTATGGGATCGACTGTATCCTCTGTTCGGGGATTGGGCGACACGCCACGGATGAGCTCAATCGCGAAGGCATAAGTATTTACAGTGCCGAAGCCGACCGGGTGGCGGACATCGTCGAGCTCATCAAGAGTGGCGGCCTGAAAGAAGCCGAATTCCACGGTCCCTGCCGGGGCGGCGGACGAGGCGCCGGGGCCAACCACCGGGGACAGGGACAGTGCCGACATGGCCAGGGCGGAAACAGGCGGGGATCTTCTTCACTAAAATAGCCGTTTTTGGAAAGGTCCCGGCCGACTTCTGCCGGTCGGGACCTGATTCATCACGTCCCTCCTGGGTCGGAAGAAGGGTCGCCTGTTCACGGTACTGTCCTCAGCGAGACCGGACATTGCCGGAACGGACATAGTCTCGGCCAACCCCGACAAGGCTCTCCCGACAGGAGGTTTTCCTCCATACGTCACCAACGATTCTCGTGCCCTTGACCCGTTCTTGCTTTCCAATATAGAGTGCATTTAATTAGGTTTGAAAGGGTGTTGTTCCGGTCATGCCGATTGGAAAGAGAAGTGACAATGGTATTGCGGTCTAATAATATTCGCATTCTCGTTCTGATGGTCGGTGCTATTGTACTGAGCGCCTCGGGGTGCCGGGAGTTTTCGCAACCACTGGACGAGTATATGACCAAGGCGCAAAAGGCCTGGGGCTTCAGCGGCTCGGTGCTGGTGGCGGTTGACGGCAACGTAATCCTGAGTGAGGGTTATGGAATGGCAGATCGTGCCTTTGGCAGTCCCAATACACCACAAACCAAGTTCTATATAGGTTCAATAACAAAACAGATTACGGCTGCGGCGATACTGAAACTACAGGACAGAGGACTGTTGCACGTTCACGACACGATTTCAAACTACTTGCCCGATTACGGTGCCCCCTTCGCGGACCGGGTTACCATCCACCAGCTGCTGACTCATACCTCCGGTATACCCAACTACACGAATCTCCCCGAAGTGGTCGTACACCGAACCAGGGACGTGACGCCGGCGGAGATCATGAACAGCATCAAGGAGTGGTCGCTCCAGTTCGAGCCGGGCGCTGCAATGGACTACAGTAATTCGAATTACGTGATACTCGGAGCTGTCATAGAAGCCGTATCCGGGCAGTCGTACGAAGCTTATCTGCACAAAGCCTTTTTCAAACCCCTCGGTATGTCAAGTACCGGCTACGGCCGACGCGAGATAGCTTTGCCGGAACGTGCGGAAGGATACACTCGAAACGACAGTCTGGAATTCATCAATGCCGTCGAAACCCATCTTTCGCTCCTGCATTCGGCCGGTGCCCTGTATTCCACCACTGAAGACATGCTGCGGTGGGATCAGGCGCTGTACGAAGCCAAAGTCCTCAGCCGACGAGCCATCACAACTATGCTGACCCCGCATCGAGCGCAGTACGGCTATGGCTGGGTCATTGATACCCTGTATGGACGCACGCACACGTACCATGGCGGTTTCCTGGACGGCTTCAATTGTACGTTCGAGAGATGGCTTGATGATCGGCTGTGCATCGCCGTCTTCAGCAATGATGATGAGTCTCCGGTGAAGAAGATCGCCCGCAGCCTGGCCGCTATCGTGTTCGGTGAGCCATTTGATCCTCCCGAAATCAAGGTTCCCGTATCGGTAAATGAAGAGTTATTTGCCGATTATACGGGCGTATATCAAATCTCCGACACGGTGGTGCGCACTATTACCTACGAGGAGGGCAGCCTTTACTCGCGGCTGACCGGTCTGGAACGGCAGCAGTTGCTTCCGGAAGCCATCGATACCTTCTATTTCGTAAGCGACAACACCCGGCGCATTATCTTCAATCGCGATGAGCGGGGCAGAGTAGATCGGCTGTTGTTATATGACGAGGGGCTGTACTATCCCGCCGCCAAGCTGCCCGCTGAACAGGCGGAAGCCTATCGTCCACGCGGAGATATCATCAGGCTTCTGCCCAGCATACTGTCCCGGTACACCGGTCTCTATAGCCTGGAATCCCTGTTCGGTGAGGATAAATACGAGATGAATTTGACTATCACCCAGACGGACGATCATCTGACAGTCACATCACCCGGTATTGGCCGCGCTGATATCTACCCCTTGAGTGAGCGCCGGTTCATTCATAAGGAGGTCGATTTTGGCATTCGATTCGAGATTGACGATTCCGGTCGCGTGACCGGCTGCACCATTCAAATGGGAAATGCCGAAGTTGAGGGTGCCAAGGTGCACTGAAACCCGGCGTGCCGACTTTCCCCTGCACGCGGCGGTCCTGATGAGGAGCGATTGCCCGTTTAAGTCGTATCAGTTTCCGAACATAGACCGGTCCTCATAAATTCCTAACCGGTCACTCGGAATACCCTAACACATTGCTAACTTACTTCAAGTTTTTACATCTAAATTCATGGGCATTTGGATAAAAGCGAGTTACACACAAGACCATGCCAAACATACGGATCCTGGTAATAGAAGACGATGAGTTGAATCGTACGCTTATCAAGCGTGCCCTGGAGCCGGAAGGATTTCAGGTCGAATTGGCGGCCACCGGTGAGGCGGGTCTGGAGTCGATCAGACAGCATCCGCCTCGACTAATCATCATCGAATTGTCTCTGCCCGGCATCAACGGATTTGACGTCTGCAAGCTCTTGAAACAGGAAGAATTCTACCGACAAATTCCGATAATACTGATCAGCACGAAATCCAGCGAAGTGGATATCGTGACCGGTTTGGAGCTGGGCGCCGACGATTACATGGTCAAACCACTTAGTCACAATGTCCTGATAAGTCGCATCCGGGCGGTGCTGCGCCGCGTGCCGGTTGAGCCCGGCTCTTTTCAGCAAGCCATTGAGCTCGATAATCTGGTCATTGACCCGGCGCGTCACGAAGTGCGCATCAACGAAAGCAAGATTTCTCTCACGCCCACTGAATTCCAGATCCTGTATTTCCTGGCTAAAAACGTCGGTCGGGTCTTCCGTCGCCCCGAAATGCTGAAGTTGCTTCGGGGTAACAACCACGCTGCCTCCGAGCGGGCGATTGATGTTCAGATTGCTGATCTTCGACGGAGACTAGGCGCGTACGGCAAAAGAATCGAGACAGTTCGTGGTCTGGGGTATCGACTGAAGGCACTCTAACGTTTATGTCATTGGCATACAATTGGTTACAGGCACATCCCAGAATCGACTTGAAATGCCGAGCCATATGTTTTTGGCGCCGACGATGTTATTCGATTGGCGCCTCGGAAGTCCGCGAAATCGACGCCATTCTAGTTGAATCCGTACAAGCCGGTAACCAACCCCTAACATTCGTGTGCCACTGTGTAGGCTATTTGCGAAGTCTGAGATAGGCTGGAAACAGCAAACACCAAATGAATGAACAGTAAGATAGGAGAAACTCACTATGTCGACCACAGGAATAGGCAACAAATCACCTGTTCAACCTCGGGGTTTGAAGGCGCGGCCACTGGCCTGGGCGGTGACCGTTGTTTGTTTGATCGGATGGCTTTTACCGAGCGTCGCGTTGGCGGCGGAGGACGGGCGCATCAAGGGCCGACTTTTTGATGCCAGTACCGGTGACCCGTTGCTCGGGTTCAGTGTCTATCTCGAAAACACGACCACGGGAGCGGTTAGTGATCTCGACGGAAATTACATTATCAAAAACGTAGAGCCGGGTACATATAATCTCATTGCTTCCGGTATCGGCTACGAGCAGGTTAAAATCCCGAACCTGGTCGTGGAAGCCGGCGAGACGCTGGTTCTGGACATGACGCTGAACGAGCAGATGGTGGAAATGGATTCCGTTGTCGTTCGCGGCAGAATCCTGGAGAACACGGACGCCACGACCCTGAAGATCAGGCAGAAAGCTGATTTTGTGGGCGACGCCGTGAGTTCGGAACAAATGTCCCGCTCCGGAGCCGGCGACGCGGCCGGCGCCATGGAAAAAGTGGTCGGCGCTTCGGTCATTGGCGGCAAATATGTCTATATTCGCGGGCTGGGTGACCGCTACGCCAACACGCAGCTAAACGGTTCCCCATTACCCAGCGCGGATCCCGACCGGCAAGCGGTTCAGATGGACCTTATTCCCTCCAATCAGCTCGATAACATCGTAGTGCAGAAGACCTTCACTCCCGACAAGCCGGGTAATTTCTCCGGAGGCAGTGTCAATCTCACAACCAAGGACCTGCCCGACGAACGGACATTTACTTTCTCGTCTTCGGTCACGTACAACTCGAACGCTTCATTCGAAGACGGTGTCTTGACCTATGAGGGCGGCACCAAAGACTGGCTCGGCTATGACGACGGCACCCGCGGTATACCTGAGGAACTCGAAAACGCTGAAGAAAAAATCCCGCACAGATATTCCGCCATCAGGGATTCCGCGGTAGCCGCCAGGCTGGACCAAATGACCGAGTCCTTCAAACCGCAGATGCACCCGGGAACTCGGACGGCCCCGGTAGACCAGAGTTACTCCTTGTCCTACGGCGACCTCTGGCAATTCATGGATAAACCTCTTGGCGTTCAAGCCAGCCTGACTTTCAGCCGCAAGCACACCTATTTCAATGACGGCCAGGTCGGGCGATATCACCGGCCCAACGCAGGTGAAGGTCTTGACGAACTGACAATGCAGTTGCTGGTAGACGATGAAAAGGGGGCCGAGAAAGTCACTTGGGGCGGCCTGGTAAGTACTTCGTACAGGCCGCACACGCGCCACAAATTTAATATTGACTATATGTATAACCGGAGTGGTGAGTCGATCGCCCGGCTGCTCAGCGGTGATTTCCCCGAACAGCTCCCGCCTACCTATAATGCGTTCCAGAAGCACATTTGGCGAACTCGTGTATTGGAATATGTCGAGCGATATTTGAGCACGTTGCAGATGGCTGGAGAGCATGATATCAAAGTTATCACGCCCGTGCGAACGAGCTGGCACTGGTCGTACTCGGCTACCACTCAGGAGGAACCGGACAGAAGATATTTCAGCGACAACATCCTGGTTGATCTCGATTCAGCGGGCAACATTGTCGACACGTCCGAGATAGAAATAAAAGCCTCCTCGTATCCGGTCCCCACTCGCCTCTTTCGCGACCTGAACGAATCAATTAGAGAAGGTCAAGTCAATTTCCAGTTTCCGCTTACGCCGGGCCGTTCCCGAGGAGGGAATGTCAAAACCGGACTGGCGTACTTCAACAAGGACCGCGATTTCAGAGAACGAGCTTATCAGATTAACGAAGCTACCGCGGTCACGTACAACGGTGACCCCAACGACTATATCAAAGCCGAGAATATGGGCATTATGGAGGAACAGTACGACCCGTCGGACACCACGCAGAGCCGTATTCCCATCGGCCTGACCATGAGCGAAATAGCCAGTGGCGCCAATGACTATGACGGCCGGCAGGACATTTTCGCCTGGTACGGCATGATAGATTATCCCGTCACGAAGCGAATCCAAGTGATCGGAGGAGTCCGTCGGGAATCGACCGAGATGGACATCGACCGTCCTCGGGATTTCGATCCCAACGTCGAAGATACCGCTCTTATCGACGACGCTGACTGGCTGCCTTCTCTCAACATCCGTTACGGTCTGACGACGGAAATGAACATCCGTCTTGCGTACGGACGTACCTTGGCGCGGCCCAACTTGCGGGAGATGGCTCCCTTCGCGTCCGATGAACACGTGGGTGGCTATAAGTACGAAGGTAATGCCGATCTCACGTATACCAAGATAAACAACTTCGATTTTCGCTGGGAGTGGTATACCGGCCCGGGTGAAGTCCTGGCGGCGAGTGCTTTTTACAAGAGACTAAAAAACCCTATCGAATTGGTCGTGCTAAATCCGGCTGGGGATCTCCGGCCGCAGAACGTGGATAGAGGCGAGGTTTACGGCGTCGAATTCGAGTGGCGTCAGGGCTTGGGACGGCTCACCGAACGACTGGATAACTTCCAGTTCGGCGGTAACCTGACGATTGTCCATTCGGTTGTGGATATCTCGGAGGATGAACTGACTATTATCCGAGCTTTTGATCCGGACTGGAAGACACGAGAACTGCAGGGGCAATCACCCTATCTGGTTAATCTGGATCTGACTTACCAACTGCCCAAACGCGGATTTACCGCCAGTCTTCTGTACAATGTCTTCGGCGAACGCTATATGGTCAACGGTTTGGACGCCACCCCGGACATCTATGAACAACCGGAACATCAATTGGATTTCACGCTGTCAGCCCGGATCATGACCGACGTCAACTTCAAGTTTGCCGCCAAGAACCTGTTGAACGAGAAAACACGATGGATTCACCATTATAAGGGCGGGGAGTTCGTTCACCATAGTTACTCGACGGGAAGAAGCTTCTCCATTGGCATGAGCTACGGTTTGTAGCTCATCCGGAAGTTGACATTCAGGCAACCGATGACTGTAAACTAAAATGAATCACCGATTGGGATAGAGAGAGAGCTGAAGATGACAACACTTGTAGCAGGAAAAGTAGAGCCACACTTTCGCACTCCTGCAGCCGGTGTTGGGACACTCAAAACTAAAGGAGGTTGCACTCGGAACAAGAACTTTTGGGTATAGCCGAACCCGGTCAAGCGGCTTGACCGGCTGGATAGCGTTTACTGCACAAAGAAAACATTCTTACACGAAAAGTGGAGGAGTATAGCTCTAATGTTTCGCAAATACCTGTTCACTCTGCTTCTGCTGGCCGTGCCCGTCGTGGCTTTCGGCCAGGTGTCCGACGATGGTAAGCCTGTCAAACCGATTGACAGCCTGGATATCGTGGACGAAATAACGGTCTGGCATGAGGATACGGTGTATCTCATGACGACCCGAATTTACATCGACTCCGGCCGGATTCTCATCATCGAGCCGGGTACGATTATTAAAGCCGATAACGACCAGGGCCAGGATGCCGCGGCTCTGATTATCGCTCGTGGCGGCAAAATCTACGCCGAAGGCACCCGCCAGAAACCGATCATTTTCACCTCCGAGTTCGACGATCTCGATGATCCGAATGACATCGATTTTGGCGCCAACGGTCGCGGTCTCTGGGGCGGCGTCATCATCCTCGGTTATGCCGGTATCAATGTTGCCGGCGGTGTTAATCAAATTGAAGGCATCAATCCCAGCAACACCAAAGGTCGCTACGGCGCCGACTATGCTGCCGGTGAAGTTCCCATCGACGACGAAAACAGCGGTATCATGCGCTATGTCTCGATCCGTCACGGCGGTGCCGAAATCGGCTCTGGCAACGAAATCAATGGTCTGACTATGGGTGGCGTCGGCAGCGGGACCACGATTGAGTACATCGAAGTCTGGCACAACAAAGATGACGGCTTCGAGTGCTTTGGTGGTACCGTCAACCTGAAGTACATCGCCTCCTGCTATGTCGGCGATGACAATCTGGACTACGACGAAGGCTGGCGCGGTAATGCCCAGTACGTGTTTGCCATTGCCGATCCGGATGGCGGCGACCACGGCGGTGAGCACGACGGCGGCACGGCCCCCGAAGACGGCATTCCCTATGCCAAGCCGGTTGTTTACAATGCGACCTACATCGGTTCCGGTGTGGGTACTGCCAACGCCCAAAACATGATGATTCTCCGTGACAACGCCGGCGGTATCTACCGCAACAGCATATTCACAGAGCACAACGGCCTGGGGCTTACGGTTGAAGACGTGGATGCCGACACCGGCAGTGTCTTTGCCGACAGCGAAAGAAATACCCGCGTCAAGCATTCCGGGTTTGTCTATAATCCGGGCCTGCCCGGCTATGAGTGGATCGACAGCTGCTGGGACTGCAATGTTTCCTCGCCGCTTCCAGGTTGGGTTTGCTGTCCCGGAACGCCGGGTCTCGCCAATATCAACAACATCCACTTTGAAGATAATATCTGGTGGGACTTCCCGAATACGTGGCAGGATCCTTCCCTGGGTGCGTCCGCTATTCCGCAGCAGTTCGTATGGAACCGTCTCATGGATCCGGCCCTCGGATTGGACAATGACAATGTCGATCCGCAACTCAATAATACGACCCGTGGTCTGGCCGGTGTGCTGGATCCTCGTCCGAGTCCCGGCGGTCCCGCCGGCTCCGCCCCGGCCCCGGTTGATCCCGGTTTCGAAGATGCCGGCTTCAAGGGCGCCTTTGACCCCAATGCTACTCCCTGGGTAGCCCACTGGACCGCTCTTGACTTCTGCGGAGCTCTGGCTGACTTCCTGGAACCCTCCTGTGAGTGCATCACCGACGACGGCAAACCCGTCATCCCAGTCTCCGGTGTCTTGACCGGCTTCCATATCTGGACTGCCGACAATGTCTACTTGCTCACCGATCGGACCTACGTCGGTGACGGTAACACGCAGACCGAAGGCGTCCTGTTGATTGAACCGGGTACGGTTATCAAAGGTGATGCGGACCAGGGTGAGCTCGCGGCGGCTCTGATCGTGACCCGTTTCGGCAAAATCTACGCTCTCGGCGCTTGTGACTGCCCGGTCGTCTTCACGTCTGAATTTGACGATGTCGATGATCCGAATGACATCGAATTCGGCGTCAACGGCCGTGGACTTTGGGGCGGTGTGATCATTCTTGGTAAAGACACCATCAACACCGCTCAAGGTTGGGGCAGTATCGAAGGTATCGTGGCGACCGACCCGAACGGTAGATACGGCAACGTTGACCTCGGCATTCCGGCCGATCCCAATGACAACAGCGGTGTCTTCCGCTACGTCTCGATCCGTCATGGTGGTACGGAAATCGGTTCCGCTAACGAGATCAATGGTCTCACTTTGGGCGCCGTTGGTTCCGGGACTTCCGTTCATCACGTCGAAGTCTGGCACAACGCAGATGACGGCTTTGAGATGTTCGGTGGTTCGGTGAATCTGAGATACGTTGTCGGTGCGTATGTCGACGATGACAATATCGACTATGACGAAGGCTGGGACGGCAAGGCTCAGTTCATTCTGTCTGTTGCTGATGGCAATGCCGGCGACCACGGCGGTGAGCACGACGGTGGTACGACTCCCGAAGATGGACTGCCGTATGCCACCCCTGATATTGCCAATGCGACCTATATCGGTTCCGGTGTTGGTAGCCCCAATACGCAGAACGGCTTCATTCTCCGCGACAACGCCGGTGGCTACTATTACAACAGTATCTTCACGCAGCACAACGGCAACGCGATCACTATCGAAGATGTCGGCGCCGACCCGACCCAGGATTCGGAACGTCGTCTCCGTGAAGGTGATCTCGATTTTCAGTGCAACCTCTGGTGGGATTTCGTTAATCCCGTTCAAGATCCCAGCAGCGGTGCTTCCGCCGTTCCGCAGCAGTTCGTTTGGGACGCGTTGTTTGCTCCAGCCGGTAAGTTCAACGAGAACCTGGACCCCGGCATCCTTTGTGTCGATCGCGATCCGCTGGATCCGAAACTGGACCCGCGTCCGGATCCGCTCGGTCCCGCCCGCGCCAACATCTGTGATCTGTCCGGCGATCCCTTCTTCCTGATCGTTGATTACAAGGGCGCCGTCGATCCCGATCTACCGATCGACAGCCTCTGGCTGGCCAAGTGGACCTGGCTCTACTGCTATGGTATCTTGCAGGAAGGTCCTTGCGGCGATACCTCTTGCTGTAACGGTGACGGCAAACGCGGTAATGTTGATGATCAGAGCGGCCCTGGTGGCGAAGTTGACGTAGCCGATTTGTCTTACCTGGTAGACTTCCTGTTCCGTGGTGGCCCTCCGCCTCCGTGTACCGACGAGGGCAATGTTGACGCCCTCACCGGTCCTGGTGGCCCGATCGACGTGGCCGACCTGTCCTACCTGGTTGACTTCCTGTTCCGCGGTGGCCCGCCTCCGCCGGCCTGCCCGTAAGATAGAAAGACGTTTCCAGGAGAAGGGTGAGACACCATCTCACCCTTCCCAATCAGAACGGACTTCGCATCTTACGTTAACGGTTGACAGCCAGTCGACCTCGACATAAAACATGGTTGGTTTTTCCAACCCCGTTCATTTGGTGAAAACGGCCATGCCCAATATATCGGGCGTGGCCGTTTGCATTGCAGAAGGATACGCTACCCACTGATCCCTTTCACTCCTATCCCGGTCTTGTCTGCGTTGAAGATCGGCCGCCGGACCGGAACCGAGTGCCCCCTCAACTGTTATAAGAAGGTGTTAACAGACCTAAATTGTAGACTATTAACCGGAAGCTGTGCGTTCCATCCTATGACTTTGCTTAAACGAATACGCAGCGCGCCCAACTCGTTGTCCCGATGGAGGGATAACAGGGTGATAATCTCATTCATGGGATGGTGTCTGATTCTGGTCCTGACTGCTTTCCGGCACTCTTACAGTGAGCCGACCCGGGTCGGGCCCGTCTCGATTGAGCTCATTGCCAAACAGAGTTCGATTCGGCCGGGAGAGACCATTGATGTCGGCTTATATTTCGTGCCTGACAAGGACTGGCACGTCTATTGGGTAAATCCCGGCGATGCCGGTATGCCTCCCAAACTGACCTGGTCTCTCCCTGAAGGCTTCACGGCGGGCGATATCAAGTGGCCGGCCCCCACCCGCATCGACATGTACCCTTTGAGCAGCTACGGCTACATCGGAGACATCCTCTATCCGGTCACCATGCAAACACCGGAGACTTTATCCGGAGGGGATTCCATTACGATGGAAGTCTTCGCGGAGTGGCTGGTTTGCAAGGAGAAATGCTTGCCCGGAGAGGCGAATTTGTCTCTGACACTTCCTGTGGTGCAAACAACTCAGGTACCCGACAGTCGTTGGGGCGACCTGTTTGAGCGGACGTATGCCGAAATCCCGAAACCACTCCCAGATTCATGGCAACTGGCTGCCACACTGAGTAGCAGCCCGATAACCCTGGACATTGATGTCGGAGCAAGCCGACTCTCCGACCCTGAGTTTGAATTCTACCCGCTGGAGAAAGGTACTATCGACCACGGAGCCGAGCAGCAGACGACAGGGGAGGACAGTCTCTTCAGGTTGGGGATGGTTCGATCCCCGTACAGCCTTGACGATCCCGTCCAACTGTCCGGAGTACTGAAGGTGGCTTCTCCGGAGCTTGAAGCGGCCTATCTGGTCGAGGCGCCGTTTGATTCCGGTGTCGATGATACGTCGCCTGTCTCCGCCGCCTCGGATTCGAATCTGCCGCTGATTCTGCTGTTTGCATTCATCGGGGGTGTGATTCTCAACCTGATGCCGTGTGTCTTACCGGTGCTCTCTATCAAAGTTCTGAACCTTGTACAACACGCATCGGACAGCCGAAGAGCCAATGTTTCGCACGGTCTGGTATTTACCCTGGGTGTGCTCGTGTCCTTCTGGGTAGTCGTGGGAATAATGCTGCTGCTGAAAGCGGGCGGGCAGCAGTTGGGATGGGGATTCCAACTGCAGTCACCGGCGTTCGTGACCGTGTTAGCCGGCTTCCTGTTTCTGTTTGCCCTGAATCTGTTCGGCGTCTTCGAACTCAACGTGGGAAGCGGAACAGCCGGGAGGATCGGCCACGTTTCGTCCTCGGGTCGGGTTTCCGGGTTTCTGTCCGGAGTGCTGGCCACGATTCTGGCCACACCGTGCAGTGCGCCCTTCATGGGGGCCGCCCTTGGTTTTGCCATGACCCAGCCGGTTTACGTATCCCTGCCGGTGTACACCTGTCTCGGCCTCGGCATGGCTTCACCGTATCTCATTTTGACCATGTTTCCGGCTCTCCTGAGATTCGTCCCCAAACCGGGACGGTGGATGGAGAGCTTGAAACAGTTCCTCGGTTTCCTGTTGGCGGCCACGGTAATCTGGCTGGGATGGATTCTGGCCAATCAGAGCGGACCCAACGCATTAATCGTGTTGCTGCTGATGCTTCTGCTGGTGTCGCTGGCCGCCTGGATCTATGGTCGATGGGGTTCGTTATCGAGCGCCGTATTCACGCGATGGCTAAGCCGAGCCGTGGCGACCGTTTTGGTGGCCTTTGGTATAGTCGGCGGCGTGGTTGCCCTCGATGCGGTCAGCTATGAGCCGGGTCGACCGGCCCATCAGGAACAAGGAGGATTGGACTGGCGTACCTTCTCCACTGCCGAGTTCGATCAGTTACGCCGCAACGGCCGACCGGTATTCATTGATTTTACGGCAGCATGGTGCTTAAGCTGCCAGGTAAACGAGCGGGTGGCTCTTTCTTCAGAGAAGGTTCGCAATAAGTTCAAGGATCTGAATATTACGGCCCTGAAAGCCGACTGGACCAACCGGTCCGAGGAGATCACGCACGCCCTGGCCTCGTACGGCCGCAACAGTGTGCCGCTTTATGTCCTGTACGGCTCGGAGCCGAGCGACGATCCCATCATACTGCCGGAGATTCTGACACCGGGCATTGTCCTGGAAGCCCTGGAGAAAATAGACAAGAGCTGATAAGAACGTAAAAGGAATCAACTACAAGACCAAGGAGCTGAGAATGAATCGATTCTTACGACTGCCCATATTGATGGGCCTGATCTTCGTGATGCCCGGCTTAACGCAAGCCGACGACCAGGCGGCCAAATCAGAAGTAAACGCCGTCGCTCGCGTAGGTGAAACGGCGCCGGATTTTACACTGACAGACGCATCCGGAAAGGAACACTCCTTGTCCGACTTTGAGGGGAAGTTCGTTGTTCTGGAATGGATTAATTTCGAGTGCCCGTTTGTGAAGAAACACTACAGCACCGAGAATATGCAGGCTCTGCAGCAGGCGTATGCCAAGAAGGACGTCGTCTGGCTGACTATCTGTTCGTCGGCGCCCGGCAAGCAGGGGTATTATCAGGGCAGCGACTTGAAGAAGGCCCTCAAATCACACGAATGGCAGGCGGCGGCATATCTGCTTGATCCGACCGGCAAAGTCGGCAAGATGTATAACGCCAAGACCACTCCCAACATGTACGTCATTGATCCGGAGGGCACGCTTGTCTACGCCGGAGCTATCGACGATAAACCAACCGTCGACGTTGCCGATGTCGAAGGCGCAACTAACTACGTAACGGCGGCGCTCGATGCCGCCATGGCCGACAAAGAGGTCGCCGTCAAGGTGACCCAGCCGTACGGCTGCTCCGTGAAGTACGAGAAGGCGAAGTAGTTAGGTAGTAGTGTAGGTCAGGACCCTGGTGGTCCTGACGTCTTTCGACGGGGACAAGCCCGGCTGCTGCGCGAAAAGAAGGCAATGTCATCTACACCAGATTAGCCGGTTGACAACCCGTTGCTGCGAGGCAGCGGGTTTCTTATTGGTCGGGGGAGGCTTTTTTCTCTTCGTTCAAAGGACAATATATGTCGATCCGCATGCCGAACGGATCATCGACGGCCGAGAATCTCATCGGCTCGTACATCTGCGTGTCTTCCGGAGCCCAGGCATCTTTCGCCCCAGCCTCCACAAACGCCCGGTACAATCGGTCAACTTCCTCAGGTGTGTCTACCTGGACTGCGAACTCCGCGTTGCCTGGATTGCGCGTCGGCGCTACACCCTGATCGCTGGAGAAGATGGTGAGCCAGGTGTCGCCCATTTTCCAGCCGTTTATGCGTCCTTCGTCCTCCCGATACTCCGGCGGACCGAAAACCCGGCTGTAAAACGCGATAGCTTCATCGAGCTCTTTCACATAGAAGCAGACGTAGTTCAGGGAGACGATTTTGAATTTATCGGTCATGTCTTTTCCGACGTAGTTTGTTGAGGCTTGATATATGCAGTGCCCGATCTTCCTGCTTCTCGCTGTTACAGGGAGGTCTTATAGCTGCTGCTTAGCCGATACTTGCCCTCATTTCGGGTCATCATCTTCTCGTCGACAAACTCGCGTCTAACTCGACAGAAATCGTCAAAGTACTGCTGAATAACTTCGTTGACTTCCTTTTCCGAATAGACGCGGTTGGACTCAAAGGCCTTCAGGATATACTCCAGCACGTATTTCCGTCTCTTGCGCTGCACCGGCATCCTGTAGAACCTTCCGTTGCGAAGGAACCGGTCCACCACGACCTGAGCGGGATTCTGCGCGTGGCGATTGGAGTTCTTTTCCAGCCAGGCCATCAGGTCTGATTCCTTCACTCGCCAGTCTTTTCCGATCTTATAGCCGATCAACTCACCGTGCTTGAGCTTCCTGGCGATGACCTGGACGTTCATTTTGAGCATTTCGGCTATTTCGTTGGTTGTGTAGAACCTTAACTGTAGATTTCTTTCAGATTTATTCACTTTTTTTCTTTCTTTAAAGTAGTTTGCGGTATTATAGAGTATTATATGTAGACATCAAGGATTTTGTTTGTGAATTCACGTTGAGAGATACGCAATTCACATTATCTGCTGTCATGTTTGTCGAGCTTGCCCCCAGCAGTTTCCCTTGGTACGACCCCTGTTTCAGCGTTACAAACAGCACGTTCCTGAGCTTTCCGTGCCTGAACGTTCATTCCCGGGTCTGCTTTTTTCGGATTCCCTTGTACAGCCAACGGCAGCGGTCGTCTGGGCGGTAAATTGATGGGTCTATATATTCGGGTGGTCCGACCGGCGACGTTGGTCAATTATCGACCTGCTTGCCCACTGCATCTAAGACAGTCTGATACCTTTACGGGAAACATCCAACGACAATACGCCGTCGAGAAAACTGGCAGGTAAACTCGGATTTCGGGAACGCGAAAGATATCCGGTCTACCTATTACGCTGGTAGCCCCGGTCGGTCCTCTGCGAACTACGGGGCGTCGAGGATGTTATAAAAAAGTCGATTGCGCCGGCATACGAAAGCGTATACCTTAGTGTGTTGAATCGTTGCGAAAGTGGCGGAATTGGTAGACGCGCTGGATTTAGGATCCAGTTCTGAAAGGAGTGGGGGTTCGAGTCCCCCCTTTCGCAGAGAAGATGCCACGATAATTGAAGTTCACAAGATAGGATTCCGTAGTTGCAAGTGAAGGTTGAATTAAAAGAACTGGAAGATCTGGGTCGGGAGTTGACGGTCGAAGTCGAGCCGGACCTGGTTAATGAAAAGCTGGATGCCCGTTATCAGGAGGTCCGCAAGGGAGTCACTATCAAGGGCTTCCGCAAGGGCAAGGCGCCCATGCACATGATCAAGTCCATGTACGAGAGCGAAGTACGGGCCGATGTGGCGGATGACGTGATCAAAGCCACCCTGCCTCAGGCGGTACAAGAAAAAGAACTCAGAGTAGCCGCCACTCCGGCGATAACAGCGCTGGACTACAGGGACAACGGCGGCATTACTTATACGGCCAAACTGGAAGTCTTTCCGGAAATCGAAACGGTCACGACCGACGGTCTGAAAGTAACTACGCGCGAAATAGAGGTTGCGGACGAAGAAGTCGAAGAAGCCATAGAATCAATCCGGAAAACCGCAGCCGACCGTCGCGAGGTCAACCGGGAAGTGCGTGCCGGCGACGTCGTCGTAGTCGATCTGAAGAAGATCTATGACCCGCAATTGTTGTTGACGGAAGACTCGTTTCCGGAATCGGTCATCGACCTCGATCATCCTCATACGCTACAGGTATTCAAAGATCAACTCCCCGGTATGAAAGCCGGAGAGAAGAAGGAACTGGAAGTAAACTACCACAAGAACTACTCTGAGCCGAGATTCGCGGGCGCTACCATAACCTATGAAGTTGCGGTGACATCGGTTCAGGAACAGATTCTACCGGAATTCGATGATCATTTTGCGAAGGCGACTCAGCAGGCGGAGACGGCTCTCGAGCTGCGGATGAAGATTCGAAAAAACATCCAGGAGCAGAAGAAGGATGAGCTCCGCCGGATGCAGAAGAATGAGATCGTCAGGCAGATCTGTGAGAACAACAAAGTTCCCATCCCCAACGGCCTGGTAAACGAGTATCTCGACGGCATGATAGAGGATATAAAACGGAGCAACCCCGGCCTGGATGAAGCCGAAGCCCGCAACAGCTACCAAGGCGTGGCCGTCAACACGCTGCGCTGGAACCTGTTGTATCATAAGCTGGCCCAACAGGAGAGAATTGAAGTTTTGCCCGCCGATACCGAAAATGCGATAAAGAGATTCGCCGAGAACTATAATATGACGATGGAACAGGCCAAGGATGCTCTGCAGAAATCGGGTCGCGTAACATCAATTCGAGATACTATACTCGAGCAGAAAGTGTTTGAATTTCTGCTGAATAAGGCGGAGGTCGTGAAATCCGGTTGAGGTAATCTGAGTATAAAGAAAACGAAGGATACAGAAGAGAAGGATCTTATGGACGACAAAATTCTCGATAACTACCTGGTACCCATGGTGGTTGAGCAGACCGGCCGTGGCGAACGAGCATACGACATTTTTTCCAGGCTGCTCAAGGATCGCATCATTTTCATCGGATCCCCGATCGACGACAACGTCGCTAATCTGGTTATAGCCCAGATGTTATTTCTTGAAGCAGAAGACCCGGAGAAAGACATACACATCTATCTGAATTCACCCGGTGGTTCTGTCACGTCCGGGATGGCTATTTACGACACCATGCAGTTCATCAAGCCGGACGTGGCCACGACCTGCATGGGCATCGCGGCATCGATGGGCGCCTTCCTGCTGGCGGCCGGCACCAAAGGCAAACGAGCCGGACTACCCAACAGTCGGATTATGATTCACCAGCCGATGGCGGGAACCCAGGGGCAGGTATCCGACATCGTTATTATGACGGAAGAATTCAACAGGACAAAAAAGCGCCTCAATGAACTGCTGGTGAAACATACGGGCCAGAAGCTGGAACGAATTGAAAAAGACACCGACCGCAACTATTTCATGTCGGCCGAGGAGGCGCAGAAATACGGTATTGTGGACAAAGTTTATGAAAACAAACGGGAGGAGAAGTAGCCGGTAGTTCTTCCGGCTAGCAGCCCAGGATCGGCGCCGGGTTCGATCTGACATTATCGGGAGCATATGAGTAACAAATCCAAGCCACCACGCAATTCACAACGCTGTTCATTCTGCGGCAAACCGGCCAGTCAGGTGAAACGGCTTATTTCAGGGTATGAGTCATACATCTGTAACGAGTGTGTCGAGTTATGTAATGACCTGTTGAATTCGGTTCCGGAAAAACAGGTTCCGGATAAGATTGCACAAATCCCCCCTCCGGCTGAGATCAAGAACTTTCTTGATCAATATGTGATCGGCCAGGAAATCGCCAAGAAGACAGTCGCTGTGGCTGTCTATAATCACTATAAGCGAGTCAACACGGAGATCGCCGGACGCCGGTCGAGAGGAGTCGGGCGTGAGAACGATGACGTGGAGCTCGAGAAATCCAACATCCTCTTGCTGGGCCCGACCGGGACCGGCAAGACGCTGCTGGCGCGTACGCTCGCGAATTTCCTCAAAGTACCGTTTACGATCGCCGACGCGACCGTTCTGACGGAGGCCGGCTACGTTGGTGAGGACGTGGAAAATATTCTGGTGAGGCTGTTTCAGGCGGCTGACTATAATCCGCAGGCGACTGAGCGCGGCATCATCTACATCGATGAGATTGACAAGATCGCCCGCAAAGAAGGTAACCCCTCGATTACCCGCGATGTCTCGGGGGAAGGCGTGCAACAGGGACTGCTCAAGATACTTGAAGGTACGGTCGCGAATATCCCCCCCAAAGGCGGCCGCAAACATCCGGAACAGTCGTTCGTACAGATCAACACCACCAACATCCTGTTCATCTGTGGCGGTGCATTTGATGGACTGGAGAGAATCATAGCTCGTCGTATAGGTAAGAACCAGGTGGGGTTTGACGCCGAGAAGACATACGTCAATAAAGAGGCCCCGGAAATCCTGGACAGTGTCATGCCGTCCGATCTCATCAGTTACGGTTTGATTCCTGAGATGGTCGGGCGACTCCCGGTGACGGCTGGTCTGCGTCCACTGGATGAAGCGGCACTACTCAGTATTCTTACCGAGCCGAAAAACGCTCTTACGAAGCAGTACGCCAAATTGCTGGAGACGGAAGGTGTTGAACTCGAGTTCGAGACCGGAGCCCTGAAGGCTGCTGTTAAGATCGCCCAGGAGCGCAAAACGGGCGCCAGAGCGTTACGCTCGATTCTGGAAAAAGCGATGCTGGATATCATGTACGAGGTACCTTCCAAACCGGAGATAGCGCAGGTTGTCATTACCGCGAAGACAATCACTGCAGGTGCGAAACCGCGCATCCGTACGCATGCCCAGAAGAAAAAGAAAGCGGGCTGAACCGGGCTCCGCCCCCTGATCTTGTCCTTCGAACAGAGTCTGCAGTCGGTTTGCGGCTGGGAGTGTCCCGGAGCTCTAAGTTGTTTTCCGGTAGTGGCTTTTACCGTAGATCCAATTAAGAATCAATACTCTCTGCACAGTTGCCGATAGTAATGTCGGGAGACTTTGCTGTGCAGCATGCAAGAGAACTTATATTGTTGTGTCTCGTTGTGTTAGCGGCGAACTGCCGTCAGGCCAAAGACAACGATGAGGAACATACCTCCGTTCCCCCGATTGTGGACACGTTGAGAACTGTATTCTATGATATCAGAGATGCGGTCAGATACAACAAGCCGGACCGGTTTTTCTCTTATCTCGATCCGGATGAATACCAGAATCTGCAGCAGCTGGCAACATCTCGCGGCTACACGTCGCTGGCGTCCTACATCAATCGACAATTCAGGAACTGGCCGGACCCCGATACGTTGTCGCTGCACGAGATTAAGCGTTCAGGCGATCTTATCAGACTGGCCTTCGCGGGAGCAGCCAGACTGACTCGTTCCGACGAAAGACGTCTTCGGTATACGTTCTTTTTGTTCAGGAAACAAGATGAGCAATGGAAACTGGTCGCCATGAGTGACCTGGAGACTCCGCGCATAGATCCGTACGGCAATGAAATGACTTTTCATGAAACCGACCTGCCGTCCAAATTGCGCTTTCCAAGACAGTAGGGTACCGCTGGAAACCGTTGCCATGTCATAGCGAGTAGCGCAGCGACGAAGCTGTCTCTTTGTAGTGTCTGGCGGGAGCAGTATCACTGGAGTTCGTAATGACCTGCTGCTCCTATTCCCCAACGAGTTACGCGTCGAATCACAACCCAGCTGATGCGGGCTAAGGACCCGACCCAACAGTAACCGGGGTTTTCAAGTGGCCCGAAGGCCGGAGTCCATTTTCCTTGGAAGGGGGAGTGGATTCCTGCCTTCGCAGGAATGACAGATGAGAGATAGGAATGACAGACAGGAAATAGGAGTGACAGGTAAGTGATAGGAGTTACGGGTAGGAGATTGGAGTGACAGGTCCAGGTCACCCTGAGTGGAATCGCCTGGTGAACTATCATAACTGTTCAATAGGCACACAACCAATTCAGGAATTCACGAATATTCCAGGCCAGCCCTGGCGAGGGTCTCGGTTTCTGCGTTCCGGTTCCCCGCAAGATTTCAATTACTCTTGTTGGTTCGTTATCCTATATTCCCATAAAAAAGCGGGAAAAAAACCATGTCGGACAAGGTACAAAGGTTTAGAGAAGAACGAGAGAGACTGAACGAAGTCGTCCTGGCTCGCGAGAACCTTGAAATCAAGCGCTTCTTTGCTCTCGACTCGGCGGTCTATCGTGACGGAGCACTTGACGCCAAGACCAAGGAGTTGTTAGGCTTGGCGGCCTCACTGGTACTCCGCTGTGACGATTGTATCGCCTATCATGTTATCCGGGCCAGGGAGATGGGGACCAGCGACACGGAGTTCGATGATGTTATGTCAATTGGTTTGGTTGTCGGCGGATCGATTACGATTCCTCACGTGCGTCGCGCCGCCGATCTCTGGAAGGAGATGAACAGTTGAAAACCACGTTAGCTTTATATCTTGCCGTAACTTGTGCTTGTGTCGTTGCCGAGACATCGGCCGATACGATTCCCAAAGACGGAATCGTAGCCTGGTATCATCAGCACTACCCTTTCATCAGCATGACCGATTCTATCTATACTGTGGAATCGGAGTTCAGGTTTCCGGAAAGCTTCACCAGACCTGATTCTTCTGAACTGAACCACTATCAGAACTGGGTGGCTCACCTGCCTCTCTGGCACCGGTACAAGTCGGTCGGAATATGGAAAGGGGGGAAGGCTTATGAGTTTGGTGAGGTCTCGCGGGTGGTGCATATACCGTGGCGGGGACCCGTATTTACCGATGTCGGCTTTCCACTTCTCTTCCTGGCAGAATATCTGCGCTACCGCAACCGTGAGCCGGAATTGACGATTGTCCCTCGCGCCGGTGATACGCTTGACTATATAACGTGGCTGGAGAGCAAACTGGTACGCGACGGAAGGGGGCACGTCAAGTTCATTCCGGGTGAGAAACGTGACACCAGCGTCTACGAATACTATCAGTTTTTGAGCGCCGCCATGAGAAACAGCACCTATGCCAGCCTGGCTGCCAACTGTGATTCACTAAGCGTTGCCGAACTGGCGCCTGGCGACATGTTGATCGGCCATGATGAAAAGGGACGACACGGTTGTGCGTACGTGATTCTCAACGTAGTGCAAAACAAGGCGGATGAAAGGTGCTTCATTGTCGGTACCGGCTGTGTCGAGGCCTGCGATTTTCACATTCCCCTGTTCGGTTCTGACCGGGATTACCCATGGATTGCGGCGGAGGAGCTCGAGCAGTTAGCTGCCTCGTATCCGCAGAAGGGTTTCTTTCGCTTCAAGATACGCTAGAGGCAACCGGTTCGCAGCCGGCGCCGGAGAAAAAGCTGTACAAAAGGAACCCGCTGTTTCATAATTCAATTCGAGTTTGTAATGAATCAAGAGCCTGTCAACTACACCGAACTGGTCAGTCTGGCCGGGAAAACACACGACAGGCTGATATCAATCCGTCGATATCTGCATCAACATCCGGAACTTTCTTTTCAGGAAGTGAACACTACCTCCTATTTGCGGGACAAGCTGGCGGGTCTGGGACTGGTATTCATGCCGTTGCATATGGAAACGGGTGTTCTGGCTGAATTGCGAGGTGATAAACCGGGTCCTACGGTCGCCATTCGGAGCGACATTGATGCCCTGCCGATCACCGAACAGACGGAGCTACCGTTTAAATCACAAAAGCCCGGCCTGATGCACGCCTGCGGACATGATATGCACATGGCGACTGTCCTCGGTGCGGCCATGCTTCTGTCGGCCTACAAAAATCAACTGGCGGGTAGTGTCCGCTTCATCTTCCAGCCGGCCGAGGAACTGCCGCCGGGCGGCGCGCGACCCATGATCGAGAACGGGGCCCTGGATGGTGTTATGGGCATATTCGGACTGCATGTCGATCCTCATCTGCCGACGGGCAAGATCAGTGTTCGGGACGGTGTCACGATGGCCTCAGTGATCGACTTTGATCTGACAATCCAAGGACAAAGCGGACACGCGGCGCGACCACACAACTCAGTCGATGCCATAGCCACGGCGGCGGAAGTTATCGATTCTCTTCAGAAGGTGGTGTCTCGGGAAATCGACCCCATGTCGCCGGCGGTTATCACCTTCGGCAAGATCGAAGGCGGCACGGCCAGGAACGTGATTGCCGATCACGTCTCATTGTATGGAACGGCTCGAGCGTTGTCGTCAAAGGCATCCGGTCAACTCCCTCGGTTAATCAAACGCACGGCGTCCGGCGTATGTAAGGCGCGCGGCGCCAAAATGGAGATGTCAATTGGAGCGCGCTATCCGCTTTTGAAGAACCACTCCAGGGCCAATCGGCTCCTGGTGCGGAATTACCAGCGTCTCTTCGGTCACGGCAAAGTCGAGGAGACCGGCCGGATGCTGGGCGGAGAGGATTTCGCCTGCTATCTGGAAAAAGTCCCCGGCGCCATGTTCCGTTTAGGGGTTATGAATAAGAAACTCAAAGCCGACAAACCGTGGCACTCTCCCCAATTCATTGTTGACGAGCAAGCCATCGTTTACGGCGTCGCCTTGCTTGCCTCGGCAGCAATTGATCTTCTCACCAACGGATGGAAATGAAATACGCGCTCCCACCCCTAAAACTCTGCGTCATGATAATGTTGAGTCTGCCATGGTCAGGAGGAACTGCTTCCGCTCAGTTCCTGGAAGACCAGGCCGTGACTTATGCCGATTTCAACTACGTCATTGACATCACAGCCTCCATGTCCCGGGTGTATTTCGCCACGGACAATGGCGTTATCAGGTATAATAAGACTCGCAATGAGTGGGAGGAACCTTTGACCGGAACGCCCGGCCTGGACCATCGGGATATCCAGCGGATCTGGGTCGACCACTTTGATCAGGAACTTTTTGCGCAAACCTCACTGGGCTTGTACGAGTTCGACTTTCTCTTTCAGTCCTGGACGGCCAGGTCATCGGTGCCGAATCTCAACAACCAGGGACGCCATATCAAACCGCCACAGGTCATGTATGCTCCTCCGGGATTCAACTACGACGGCGGGGACGGCCGACTCATCGACCGGTGGGGTCGGTACTTTCTGTTAAACGATGTTCTGGATGACGGCTCCGGGCGACTCTGGATCGGTACCTGGGGCTACGGCGCCCTGGAAGCGGGCGCCGCATCGCATCGCCTGGAACTCCTGCCGTTTGGGCTGCTCCAGAATCGAGTCAATGCCATCTATATGGACGGCGGTACGCTGCTCGTATCGGGGGCGGTATTCAATGATGTTCGTACCGGATTATCCATTTTTGATCTGGAGGCCAACAGTTTTGCCTACATAGAGTCCGGAGTGGAGCGAGATTTCCCGGCCGTTGACATCAACTGTATCTTCGCCGACAGCTCGTCTTTGTATGTCGGTACGCCGGTCGGTCTGCTTGTGCTCGAACGCAAGAGTCGCCTAGTCAACCAACGTATCGATGATAGAAACGGTCTTCCACATGACAATGTCCTGAGTCTGGAAGTGGTTGGTGATCGTATGTTTGTGGGCACCGCCGGCGGTCTGGGTATCGTGCAAACAGACAATGATTCCGTCTACAGTATTCACCCGACACAGTTTGCCAACGAAATCATCTATGACCTGGAGCAGGTCGATTCGACCGTCTGGATATCATCGAGTGCCGGCGCCTACCGCTTCAAGCTGGAATCGGGTAAATTGCAAAGATTTCAGGATCCCGAGCAGGTATTGTTCGGAGACGTGTACGACATCGAGCGGCATGACTCCCTGATCTGGTTTCTGTCACGTGACGGCCTTGTCCAACTCAATATGAACTCCGGCGGTTCCCAGTCTTTTCACCACGTGACCGAGAGATTATTCCCCAATGCATTGGCGGTCAACGATACGATCGCGGTCGTGGGCTCGGACAAAGGCATAACAATCCTGTTTCACGCGAATTCGGCCCCGTTTACCCGAGACTTCACGACAGACGACGGCTTGTCATCCAATTACGTATACTCGTTGGAATTTGACGGCGACTACTTGTGGATCGGGTCCGACCGGGGATTGACCCGTTTCCTCTGGAACAACCCCCGGCGAGTTGATTAGCCATATTGCAGGTGGAGCGAATCTTCCGGCAGCGATTACCGGTTGCCTGACATACGGAGATATGTTACTATCGAGTAAAGGAAGGTCCGGCAACAGGATGGATCGGCTATGGCCGGCAGGAACGGTATGACCAAGATTCTGGAAAACTTTTGGCTGAAGATTATGGCTCTCGTGATGGGACTCGTTCTCTGGTTTCACGTGGCGACGGAAAAGGAGTACAATCACGAAATCACGTTGCCGGTTAACGAGATTCTGCTGGACGAGTCTCTGACATTGGCCAATCTGCCTCCTGATTCAATTACTATCGCCGTGGCGGCGACCGGAAAGCAATTGTTGCGGAGCAAGTGGCAGCGACGAGGGGTGCGGATCAACGCCACGCCGTACGGTACCGGAAGGTCCGTTATAAATCTGTCGACCGACAACGTCTCTCTGGTTTCCGCCCCGACCGAGATTTTCCTGGACGAGGTCATTTCTCCCTCTTCGGTCTCGCTTGACATAGACCAGGAGATCGTGAAAGAACTTGATGTTACTGTGGACCTTGTCACCGAGCCTGATGAGGGGTTTGTCGTTAGCCGAATATCACCGCCCTCACCCTCCAAAGTTACCGTGACCGGCGCCCGGTCATTTTTGAGAAAATTGCACGAGGTATCCACTCAGCGGAAAGAACTGACGAAATTGCGGCATAATCTGGATGTTTCGCTGAAACTGCAGCCGCCCGAAGGATACGACATCCGCTTGTCACCGGATTCCGTCAAAGTGACCATTAACGTAGTCCCGGTCAAGACCCGTGTCTTCGAGGAGGTACCCGTCGTCATCTACAATGCGCCTGTCGGTGAAAGCGTGCGGGCGGTGCCTCCCTCAATCAACCTGGAGCTGACCGGCCCGCCCAAGGATATTGACCTGCTGAATCGAAATGCCCTCGTCGTTTCGGCTGACTACCGAGAGCGGGACGGGAATAACAATGCACCGATTAAGATCGACTGTCCCTCGCACTACCGGGTCAAGGAAGCCTCTGTCGATTCCGTGAAACTTGTAGCTGAATGAGCGTGCTCACCCTCGGCATAGAAACGTCCTGCGATGAAACATCGGTGGCGGTTGTTGAAGACGGTTCCGTAATTCGCTCCAACATCATCTATTCTCAATTGGACCACAGTAAGTACGGTGGTGTCGTGCCCGAAATCGCGGGCCGAGCCCACCTCAAGAAGATCGTCCCCGTTTACTCCCAAGCCCTGGCTGAGGCCGAAGTGTCACTTGACTCCATCGACCTGATTGCCGCCACTATGGGGCCGGGTCTGGTCGGGGCGCTGCTTATCGGCCTGACGTTCGGCAAGGGGCTGGCTTTTGCTGTCGGTAAACCATTCGTCGGTGTCAACCACATGGAAGGTCACATTGCCGCCAACCTGCTCCTCTATCCCACTCTGGATCAACATCATCTGACACTGATTGTCTCGGGAGGGCACACGATGCTCGTGGAAGTTGAGAAATTCGGCAAATACAAAGTACTCGGACGAACCATCGATGATGCCGCCGGCGAAGCCTTTGACAAGGTCGCCAAATTGCTGGACCTGGGTTACCCCGGCGGCGCGCACCTGAACAAACTGGCTGACGACGGTGATCCGGACTATGTGAAGTTCCCTCGTCCCATGTTAAAGGACGGTGACCATCGTTTTTCGTTCTCGGGACTAAAGACGGCGGTAGCTGTCTTTCTCAAAAAACTCAGCGCAGACGAATATCAGCGGCATCGCGCGGATATCGCCGCCTCCTTTCAAGAGGCGGTCGTCGATGTCCTCGTAAGCAAGACGATCAAGGCCGCTCGGGAGAGATATATTACGGATGTTTCTTTGTCCGGAGGCGTCGCGGCCAACACCCGCTTGCGACATGTGCTGCAGGACCGTCTCTCGTGCGAGAACAAACGTTTGTTTTTTCCCACAGCGGAACTGTGCACGGACAATGCCGCCATGATAGCCGCCGCCGGTTATTATATGTTTCAGCAAGAAGGGCCCGGTGAGTTCGTGGTTGACGCCATACCGTATTTGAGGTTTGAATAGATCTTTCTTCAGCTCTATGAATGCCAACGCTGAGTCGGCTGTGTATGGATGATGAGAATCACAGTTCTTCTGCTCCGGTAGTGCCGGAGTCCAAGTCGTCGTCGGACTCCACTATCGGAATCGCCTGCCCGTTGGTGATCCGAAAGAAAGGTATTTCCGTGTTCTCCCGGAAAGCGCCAAACGATATGGCGCCCGAGGTCCCTTCGAATCCGTTAATTCCCTTGAGGTAATCCGCGATTTCAGCCTTTTCCCTGGCGCCATGCAGTCGAGCCTGAGCCACTAGAGTCAGCGCATCGAAGCCGAGACTGGCCAGTCGTCCCGGAGGTCGACCGTACCGGGCATCGTAAGATGTGGCAAACTTCGTATACAGCGGGGACTTCGATACGGCGAGAAACGGAGAAGGGAACACCGCCTTTTTCGTGATGTGGTCGCCCAGTTTGTAGACAACCTCGTCTCCCCAGCCATCAGAGCCGATATAGGCGCCGTTCAGATTGTAGAAACGGATCTGCGGCAGCAACAGACGAATCTGTTCACCTTCGCCCGGCAGGAACAGACAGTCGACGTGGGCCGGCAAGGCATCAACATCAATCGTATCTCCGCGACTGTCGATATAGAAGGTCGAATCCGAAATCTCTCCCAGGAGCGTTGTCTTGATGTCCCGGATGTAAGCGCCGAAGTCTTTGTCTCGCGGACGATAATACTGCACTGCCACAACGGTGCCGCCCAACTGTTTGAAGCGTTCGACAAACGCGTCGGCAATGCGCAGATGATCGGCTGAGGTGGACGTAATTACCGCGGCGGAATCCGCCTGCAGTGTGGTGACGGCATACTCGGCTGAGCGGGTTCCTTCCAGTTCGATATTCGGTGAGAGCTGGAAGGCCGATTCCGAGAGCTGGGTCAAACCCGCCTGCGTGGCGGCCGGTATGAGGATCGGCAGGTCTGTGTTATGTGATCGGGCGGCTGCCACCGCCGCCTCCTCGCTCGTCAGGGGACCGATAACCGATTTGACCCTCGACTGAGCCAGTTCTCCAACCAGCCGGGCAGCATCAACCGGGTCACCCTTGGTGTCATATGGAGTCAGTTGAATTTGCTTGCCGTGCTCGGATTGAATCAGTGCTGAGGCGACCGCCGCACCGTTGTACAGGTCTTCGCCGAATTGCCGTAGTTCACCCGACAGGGGCAGCACCAGTGCCACCTCGAATCCGGTCCCGCGCATGTCTCCAAGTCGACCGTCTGAAAGCGTGTCGACCGGCTTCTCCCGGCACGATGCGGTCAGTTTGCGTGCCAGGCGTTCCTGTCCATGGGCCGCCAGGTGAGTTTCAATGCGATCAATCAGCCGGCATCGTTTCCGTTCACCCAATTCCTCGAAGGCATCCGGGCTGAACTGCAATGCGTCAGCCTGTTCGAACATGGATGATATGGATTCAAGGAGTAACCCGTTCAACCTGTCATCAGCGCTCAGCCGATACGCTTCCAGATAGTGCTCCAGGGCCCGTTGCGGGCGGGCGCTGCGATAATAGGCGTCGGCCACGAAATACGTGGCGTGGGCTGCAGCCGGCGACTGCGGGAACTGTGAAAGAAACGCCGAAAAACCGGCTATCGCCGCATCGTTGTCACCAAAATGGTAATACGCTTTGGCTCTGAAGAAGATGAACAAGTCGAGATCTTCCGACTCCGGGTAGCGACCTGACAGGCGCTCGAAGATCTGGGCGGCGCTCCACCAGTCTCCTTCGCGGAGCAGACGCCGTCCCTGTGTATACTCCGACAGGGCTTCGGATGGATCGATGATTTCCGCCGTGTGGGTGGTCAGGGAAAGAACAAGCAGTGCTGACAGAAGAGGCAGCGAACGCGCCACCCTATGCCAAAATACACCGGGTGTCATCAAAGAGAGTACTTACCGAAATCTTCCGGATTGATCTTCTTCAGCCGTTCCCGGAGTGACTCGGGATCGGTCGACATGGGGGGGACTTCGGACGATTCCGATGATTCCTGTTTGTCGATATTGAACAAGTCTTCGTTGACAAAGATCTTGGCCCCCGTTTTCAGGGCGATTGCGATCGAATCGGACGGCCGAGCGTCTATTTCAAAGGTCTTGCCGTTTTGAGATATGTGCAGCTTGGCGTAAAACGTCTGATCTTTAAGCTCGGTTATTTCCACTCGATCGACTTTGATCTCGACATGGTTGATGACGGCCTTCATAAGATCGTACGTCATGGGTCGTTTCGGCTTGACGCCCGAAAGCTCCATGGCGATCCCGAAGGCTTCGGCATGGCCGATCCAGATCGGCAGCACTTTGTTCAGACCGGCCGGGGAGAGTATGACTACCGGTGAATTGGTAGTCATATCCAGAGCCAGCCCATCGACGGTAACTTCGACAAATGCCATTACACTGATTTTTTAACGACCCACAATTTCAGGTCCGCGGTTACATCCTTGTCTACTTTGATCGGCACCGTATAAACCCCGAGGACCTTGATCGGTGCTTCCAACCGGATCGCTCTTTTGTCAACCGATACACCTTCGTCGGCAAGCAGCTCGGCTATATCGGCGCTGGTGACCGACCCGAACAATTTATCTTCATCACCGACCAGGACTTCCTTGGAAAGCGACAGTTTTTCAATTCGTTCTTTGACCTTCTCTGCCTGCCGTCGAGTTTTCTTTTCGCGCAGTTCAGTCTGTCTTCTGATCTCGTCGATGGCCTTGAGGTTGGCTTTGCTGGCCCGTATCGCCAGGTTGCGCGGAATCAGGAAATTGCGGGCATAGCCGCTCTTCACCTCAACCGTCTCCCCGGCCGTGCCTACCCGGCCAACATCTTGACGCAATATTACTTTCATAACCGTTCCTTTTCTTTATATACGTAAATAATCTCCCAAATATCAAGCAAACTCTCGAAGATGGATTTTGCGCCAATCGGCGAAGCTGTCCGCAAAACCGATGAGACTGATCACGGCGCCCAGTACCAGACCAACCATCAGGTTCATCAGCGGGACAATGAACAACAGGATGTAGAACACCGTTCGCACCGGACGGGAAAGCTGCAGTTTCCGCTGAAAGTACTCGAGCAGCGACAATCCGGTGACCGCATAGAAAGCTGCCATGACCAGAAGGGTATTGTCGGCCGCGAGTTTGAGAACATCTCCTCCCAGGACGCGAACCAGACCAATTACCAGCACCACCGGCGTTACGCCAAACGGAATCTTCCAGTAAATGAACGGTTCCCATTGGGGTCTGGCCAGGTGATGCTTGTCAATCCAATGTACGAACAACAAATAGCCGACACTGAATTGCAGAATGACCCCGAGAACCGTCTCGGCGGGCGCCATCCTGATGACGAACGAGACTAATTGACGGAGGGAGTCGAGAACCTGATCGATCCTGTGCTCGCTTTCACCCATTGCCAGGAGTTGCTGCTCGGCCTCGTTGACCAGAGTCTCGGTAACTTCCGGGGCGGAGCTGATCAATTCTCGCCAGAGGGGGAAATACTGGGCCGAAGCAAATACCGTCACGGTCACTATGCACGAAATGTAAATCGTCCGTGGCCGAACGCCGGTGAGCGTTAACCGCCCGGCCAGAACCCCGGCGACAAGCAGCATGCTCCATCCTGTCAGTATCGACCAGAGACCGGAAACACCGATCAGGGCAAAACTGAGCACCACCGCCGCTGCCGCTCCTCCCCAGAGCCAGTACGTGTGTCGTCGAAACGCCAGTCGGGCGATCCCGTAATACAAGTACATGCTCAGGAAATAAGCTACAGCGGCGGACAATACGGTGACCAGAGCGGTGGACTGGACCGGGCTGTTACCATAAAGCGCCAACGACATTACAAGCATCGCCGCCAAAACCGGGTACGGTCTTGAGGGCGGGTACTTACTCCGAGGCTCAACACCGGTCATAAAGGAAGTGCCGGCACTAACGATAGGATTCACTTTCAAAGGCCATTATCGCCATCATCCGGGCACGTTTGATAGCTGTCGTCAGTTTCCGCTGATGCGTGGCGCAATTGCCCGAAATCCGTCGCGGAATGATCTTTCCGCGCTCGTTGACAAACCGCCTCAGCAGTCTTTCGTCTTTGTAATCCGGGGACGGTATCTGGTTTTCGCAGAAATAGCAGAACTTTCTTCTTCTCATAACATCTACCTGTATTCTCGGCGCTGAGAATCACCAGCGCACTCTCATTGCTTGTCAAGTTGCGGACCGGCTGCCGGTCTGAAATCTCTACAGTTCCTCTTCTTCTTCTTCGGCAAATTCATCGCGTTTCGGCTGTTCACCGGGCTCTTCTTCACGCTTTACCGGCTCCTCAGGAGCGACTGTTTCCTCGGAGCTGATAGTTTCCTCAGGTTCGGGTTGCTCTTCCGGAGTCGGCGCGGGTTCAGTAGAAGGTTCGGTGGGTCGTGCAACCGGCTCGGGCGTCACCTCCGGTTCCGGTTTGGATTCTGCTGCTGCAGCCGGCCGGGCTTCCGGTCTACGTTCGGCTTGTTCTTTGGGCCTGGGCCGATCGTGTCTTTCTTCGGGTTCCGTGACGCCTCGTTCCTCGAGAAACGCGTTGAGGTCTCCCTCGAATTGAATTGTCAGGTGTCGCAGAAACTCATCACCTAAGCGGAAATGCCTGTCCAGCACGGCCGGCAATCCGGTGTTACCCTCGTAGACAAAGGTGCTGTAGTAGCCCTGGGTCAGTTTCCGGACCGGATACGCCAAGCGCCGAGTCCCGATACGTTTTTCCGCGAGGATTTTGCCTCCGTTGCCGGTGACAAGATCGGCCACCTTTGCGACCTGACTATCCAGAGTGGCATCGTCGGTTTGAGGATTGAGAACAAACGTTGTCTCGTAAATACGCATTCGCTGGTCTCCCTTCGGACGTTAGAGTTCAGTTCGAACGGCCTGGCCATAATGCGAGTCAGCCAGGCAGGGTTACATTGTTGTATTTGTTCATGGCCTCAGTGAGGCCGAATTTCAGACTAAATAACACTGCTTCGGCAGAAGTTTCAAGCATTTTCTGCTTTATTTTCAGCTCGTCCGGGTGGAATTCACCAAGCACGAATTCCGTGGCGCCGGACCCATCCGGGATATGGCCGATTCCCATCCGCAGCCTCGGAAAACTCTCCGTCCCGATAGTCTGGATAATCGAAGCCAGCCCGTTGTGACCGCCGTCACTGCCGGCTTTTCGAAACCGCAGCCTCCCCAGGGGAAGGTTGAAATCATCGCTGATTACCAGCATCTTATCGGGAGTCGTCTCCGTTATCTCGAGCAATGCTTCGGCCGCATTGCCGGATCGGTTCATATATGCCCGTGGCCACGCCAGTGTAATTTGATTCGTATGCCGTCGGACGGTCCACCATTCGTAGAGGTCGGTAGCGGGCTGACGTCGTGCCTTCAGCGAAACAACAACCCGTTCCAGCACCTCCATGCCGACATTGTGTCGGGTGTTGTGATATTCCGAACCGATATTCCCTAATCCGAGCAGTAGCCTGATCATGGCGGCAGAGAAGTATCCCGTCTACAAGACAATTCGATTCAGCCGCAGGGAATTCGTGACGACGAATACCGATGAAAAGGCCATTGCGGCTGCCGCCATGGTAGGGGACAAAGTCAGCTGGATCAAGGGGTAGAACAGCCCGGCTGCGACCGGGATCGCCAGCATGTTGTAGAAGAACGCCCAGAAGAGGTTCTGCTTGATGGTTTTCATGGTCATCTGCGCCAGATCAAACATCTTGTTGACCAGATTCAGATCATGTTTCATAAGCACCACATTAGCAGATTCTATGGCGACATCGGTGCCGCTGCCGATAGCGACACCGACGTCGGCCGCCGCCAGGGCCGGAGCATCGTTGATCCCGTCGCCGACCATGGCGACCTTAAACCCGGCCTTCTTGAATGAATCGATGATGACTTGTTTCTGATCGGGCTTGATCTCAGATTCAAAATGGTCGAATCCGGCCGCTCGGGCCACACCGGCCACGGCCCGCTTGTTATCGCCTGAAACCAACACCACCTGCTTGACCCTGGTCTTGAGCTGTGTGATCACGTCGCGCGCTTCACTGCGCAGCCTGTCCGCCACCGACAGCAATCCCGCTACTTCACCGTCCAGGGCGATAAACGCCACTGTCCGGCCCTTGGTCATTTCGGTTTCGCCGTCTTTTCGGGAGTCGCCGAATCGAATCTGTTCCTTTTCCATGAGGGCGTAGTTGCCTACCAGGAGTGTGCGCCCATTGTAGTCAGCCTTCATCCCGAATCCCGGCAGGGACTCGACGTCTTGTACGTTGCCCGGCGTCATGTCGGTCGCACGGAAGTATTTGGCGATAGCCTTCGCGATCGGGTGATCGGACTGACTTTCGATTGAGCCCACCATGCGAACCAGCGCTCGTTCCGAAACCTGACCGTAATTCACGACCGACACGACTTCCAATTCGCCGCGGGTGAGTGTACCGGTCTTATCAAAGATTACAGTATCAACTTTTGTCAGGGTCTCGATTATATCCCCGCCCCTGATCACGATCCCCTCTCGAGCGGCCCGACCGCTCGAGGCGAGAATAGCGGTAGGGGTCGCCAGGCCCAGCGCGCAAGGGCACGCGATAATGAGGACCGAGATCACACTCCGCACGAGCAGGTCGCTCGACGGGTCGAACCAGAGCCAGGCTAACAGGGTTATGACCGCCACACCGATGACGATCGGCACAAAGACGCCGGCTACGCGATCCGCCAACCTCTGTACAGGAGCTTTCCTGCCCTGAGCTTCGGCGACCAGACGGATTACCCGGGCGAGGAAGCTTTGTTCACCCGATGCCGACACGCGCATGGCGAACGCCGTATTGCCGTTTAAGGAGCCTCCGATGACTTCGTCACCGGGCTTCTTGTCGACCGGGATCGATTCTCCGGTCAACATCGATTCGTCGATTGCGGCGCTGCCGTCAATGAGAATACCGTCGGCCGGGACCCGCTCGCCGGGTTTGACTTTGAGCATCATCCCGGGCTGGGCGGCCGCCGCGTCGATCTCGACTTCGACATCATTGATGACGGCCACCGTCTGCGACGGCTGCAAGCTCACCAGCGCGCGAATAGAATCGCCCGCTCTGCTCTTTGAACGAGCTTCCAGAAAGCGACCCAGAAGAATCAGGGTGATTATCATCCCGGCCGAATCGTAGTGAAGGGGCTCCATTTGCTCCCACAGGCGAAAGGCCACTAGCGCATAGGTGCTCCACCCGAAAGCCGTCAGCGTCCCCAGGGCGATCAGGCTGTTCATATTGGCTCGGAAGCGACGGGTCTGTTTCCAGGCGTCGACAATTATCGGGCGGCCGGCCACAAATAAGACCAGGGCCGCCAACAGCCCCTGGATTGCACCGCCCCAGATATAGGAATGAATATGTCCTCCGGCAAACAGATGCCAAAGATGCATGAATACCAAAGGCAGACTCAACAACAGAGACAATGTAAAACGGTTGTAAGCCTTATTGACTTCGGCCGTATTGGCGGAAATGATGTCGGGCGTACCGATGGAAGCCCCGTAGCCCAGCTCTTCGATCCGGTTTATTATTTCCCGAGTATCGGCGCTCTCCGTATTATGCCGGACGACCGCAGAATGGGTCGCGAAGTTGACGCGGCAGTCATTGACTCCCCGTAACTTCTGAATGTCATTCTCGATGCCGGCAGCGCACCCGGCGCAATGCATTCCATCGATTCTGAGCGTTGTCTCTGTCGTCTTGGCCATTGTTCTATATTATACAGCTATGGTCCTGATCCTGAAAAGAATGTACACAATCCCCAATCTTCGGCAACAACTAAGTAAGATAGTTGCCCGTTTTCGTCCATCAAGATGACGGAATCCTGATTGTAAACGAGTATTACCGGAGCTCTATTTAATGCCCAGAAGCATCAGCAGGTGCGGACATCGGCGACTGAGATTGCGGCGGATTTTGGATCGAGCCCGGTGAAGATACCAACGGACCGTTGCTTCGGGCATGCCCATCATATTGGCGACATCGTCAATGCGGCAGCCTTCGACATCCCTTAGCAGGAAGGCGGCGCGCTGTTTATCCGTCAGAGTCTGTGCTGCTTCTTCGATGTAATCACCGATCTGATTCCGCTGGAAGACCTTTTCCGGCCCGCCCTGTTCGTCCTCGGCGAAGTGGTAGACATTGTCCAGCGGCTCATGACGATGCCGGTGGTGTTTTCTGATGTAGTCGATCGACGCATTGACTGTTATGCGATACAGCCACGTATAGAATTTCTTCTTTTCATCATACCGCCAGATGTTCTTGGACATTTTGACAAATACGTTCTGTGTGATATCCGCAGCCTCGTCATAGTCGTTGACCATCTTATATGCCAGGGCGGCTACCTGATTGTAATATCTTCTGACCAGGTCCGTGAATGCCTGTTGGCTGCCCTTTTTGACTTCTCGGATCAGGGCTTTGACCTCGAGCTCATTGCGGTCTTCGGTCTTGATATCTATGTCGCTATTTTTCAGATACTTACGTTCCATGTTGCTCGACCTGATCGGTTTGCTCGATATTGATTAGAACATTCGGGGAATAGCAATGTTCCTGTGAGTTCTCGCTAACGGACGGTATCGCAGGCAGACAATTCACCTCAGGTCTGCAGCGGTTCGACGTCCCTTTTCAAGGGTTGTGGATTCGTGTGACCGGCCGTGCCCAATCTTCCAATGAGTTACGACAGAGTCAGGGTACTTTGACAGGACTATGGTTCTCGGCCGGATTTTACCCGGCCGGCATCCCTTATTGACCGCGCTGCCCACCCGGAGACGGTGGGGTGCTGCCGACTTGATCCAGGCCCAAGAGCTGACGCACCATCGGATCATTCTGGTTGATCTTGTACTCCGCATGCAATTCCGTAGCCCGCCTGACATCGCTGTATCGCTGTTGATTGCCGAGGACGGTTATCAGTTTGCGGAATCCATACTGGCTGTTCGGGTTATCCGTGAAGGCTTCCCAGCTCAGGTCAATACCCTTCTCGATCATGGTCGAATCCTGCCGCATGCGTCCGATCTCGACATACACCATTCCCAGATCCTGTTTGTAGAACAGGTTGTTGGGATTGCTGGCCAGAAACGACTCGAGCGTGTCTTTGAGCTGATTCAGTAACGAATCAAAGGTCGCGGTATCACCCTGAGACATATGCAGTTCACCGAGGAGCATATAGCTCTGCCAGTATTCCGGATAGGAATCGATAAGCTTGGTCAGAACCGCTATCGCTCTGGTTGTGTCTCCCTGCCGGATGAACTCGTCATACAACCGCGTACCGTTGACCCCATAGCTGAGAAAGACGCCGGTCGCGTTCTCGTCCCGAAATACCTCGGAATCCTCGTACCCCTCAAATCGATACGTATTCATGAAGAGATCGTATCCGGTATCGGGATCAATCAACCGGGGCGGCGGCTCTCGATCGAGCCGGTAAACGAGTCCGGCTGCGGTGGCGCGATCTCGCAAATTAAGCGGCGATTCGCCGTAGGGTGGCGAACTGAAATAAACCGGGTATTTCCACTTGTTTTCAAGTACAATTTCATCCACCATCATGTCCTGCACTTTGACCAGTCGCCCGCCGTAGGGCGAGGCCTGCAGGTAGGTGCGCCGCTGGCGCGGTCGGTCGAGGAATGTCTTCAGGGGACGCGCCGCCATGAGACCCGGCCGGGCCTCATAGGGATACCACAGGATCTGCTCCTGAGTCAGAGAGATGGGCACACCGTAACGGTTTTTCATCTGCGCCACGTACCAGTCCGTGTTGAGCAGGGAGAGATTGACGACTCGCACATCTTTGCGGTAGCCGTACACCTCCTGGATGCACCAGAGCGGGAAGGTGTCGTTATCGCCGGATGTGAACAAAATGGCATCCTGTTCGACAGAGTCCAGCAGATTGGCCGCGTAGTTATAGGGTATCAAGTTCTCTGAGCGGTCACAGGCATGATAGTTGTGGACCAGTGAGACGGCCGGCAAAAGAACTGCCAGAGACGAAACAGTGACAATTGTCTTTTGCAGCCCCGGATTGGAGCCCGCCAGCCGATCGCGAATGAACTGAATGACACCGGACACACCCAGGCCCATGGCAATGCCGAAGAAGACGAAAGCCGGCGTGAAGAAATAGTCTCGGTTGCGGACCTCGAGATAGGCGTCACCCGTACGGTCGTCATATTGTGTCCCGTCGGCGAAATTCATGTAGAGAATGAGACCGACAGAACAGACCAACAGCAAGACGAAGAACGGGATACCGATTTCCATCCGCTTGGCGATCGCCACGACGGCGCCGATCATACCGAGCAGGAAAAACGGGAAGATGAACCATATACCCGACCGGGAGTACTGTTCCTCGAAATAGGACCAGAAGCCCATGTGCGGGTGCCGGCCGAACTGGTTTTCAAACAGTCCGCGCCTCTGAAACATGCGGTCCACCATCGAAGTTTGGCCGTACTGCTTGCGGTCAAGGAAGTTGATGAAGGTGTTCCAGTCTCGCGATGGATTGTTCTCATCGATTCGCGGATTGTGGATCGAACGAATCGGTATGTACAGGTGTACCGACATGCCGATGAAAGCTACTAAGACAATGGCTAAACCGGTCTTCCACTGAAAACGCCAGTTGTGCTGCTCGGACAAGTAGCCCAATATCGAAAGTAGAATCAGGGCGCCAATCGTAGCTTTCCAGTAAAGCGAAAAGCTCATCATCACCGCTGACATCGAAGCCACGGCAATCAGAATAGCCCAGTTGATCTTCCTGTAGAGGATGACAGCCAGCAAAATGCCCAGGACCGCCGTCATGAATTTGAACATGGCCGGCCCCCCGCGTCCATCGGCGAATATCAATATCATGGCCAGTTCCACTGCGAAAAACAGACCCACCAACGCCCAGTCCCTGGGCTCGGCGTTCTTGTTGAGCAGAAAGAAGATGGAGATTACCGGCACCACCAGAAACACCGTCATGTGAATGCCGATGCCCAACATCGCCAGATAGAAAATCAGCACCAGTGTTTTGCCGGAGGCCATCGTTCCCCTTTGTTCGAAAAACCGGAGCGTCAACCAGACCAGACAGGCACTGAGAGCCAGGGCAATCCCGTATACCTCGGCTTCAACCGAGTTGGCCCAGTTAGTGCGGGAAAACGCCACGAAAAAGGCGCCGGTCAACCCGCCGATATAGGCTATCACTCTGTTGAGCAGCTGGTGTTTATTATCACCAAAAAAGTAGCCCACGATGCGAACGATCAACAAGTAGCTGAACAGAGCCGTAAAAGCCGATCCGATCACGGACAGGTAGTTGATACGATGAGAGACATCCTCGACAAACGGGACCAACGCTATTATCCGGCCCAACAGGACAAAAAGCGGCGTTCCCGGAGGATGCGGGATGCCGAGCGTATACGAACAGGCAATGAACTCACCACAATCCCAAAACGAAAATGACTTTTGTACAGTCAGGGCGTACACAACGAATGATACCAGGAACACGATGGCCGCCAGAATGGCGTTGGTTCTATCGAAACGATTCGGGGATGGATCTGACATTGGTCTTCTTATTATCTCCTGATCAGCCAAAGCCTATGGGTTTACATATTCACTGAACTACACGTTGAATTCAAGCCTACAATATAACACAACGGCTTATCGCCACAACTCTTTAATTCTACAGATTCGCAGGCAGTAAGATTAATCAGACAACAAGGATGATCATAGATGACATATGGAGACAGAGCGGTGTTCGGCTCAACCCGTCTGCGAGTCTAGCTCCAACTCCCGTAATTTCTTGCGAACCTCCGAGATAAACGGGTAGTTGGGATACGTTTCGAGGAGATGACGGTATACTTCTTTGCCTTCCGCCAGGTGAAGCGGATCCGTCACGAACATGTCCGCCTTGATCTTGAGCCCGTACGGCAGATAATACGATTCCGGGTGGTTCACCGACAGGCGATTGACATACTCGAGAGCGGCCGTCGAATCGAATTGCTGCAGGCTCAACTGCGCCAGCTTGAACAGAGCCACATCGCCCAGCACGGCGCCCGAATCGGACGCTATCTCTTCCAGCGCCTGCTTGCTCGAATCGTAGAGCAATCTATGCTCATACAGGAGTGCCTGGGAGAGCCGGTCCAGCAGATCAACTTCCTCTCCGGCTTGATTCATGACCAGCAGTAATCGCAGGGCGTCATTGACAAAGAACCCCTGGGGATATTCGACCAGCAGGCGGTTGAAGCCGGCTCTGGACGAGTCATATTCGTTCTTGAAGAACCGTACCAGGGACACGTAAAAATCGACTTCCTCCTTGCCGTCGTTGGTCAGCCTTCTCCGTTTCAGATGCTCGAAGCCGGCCAGAGCGGAATCGAGCATACCCAGGCGTATGTAACAATGGGGTATGGTCAGCAGGGTCTTCATATACCCGTTGCCGGCCTGATAGTTGTTGACCACTGAATCGAATATCCGCATCGCAACCCGGTAGTCCAGCAGATAGTTGAGATATATGTCACCGATACGATATGCGGCCTCCGCCTTGTCCTGTTGGCGCGGAAATTTGTTCAAGGCCGAGTCATAGACCGCAATCGCCTCCCGGAACCGTCCCAGATGAACCAGGGCGTCGGCATACGTGAAGAAAGCGTCGGTCCGTTGCGCCAGTTCATCGTAGTGTCGCAGTATGTACTCTCCCACTCGGGCCGTCTGAGCGTACAGCTTCCGGTTGCGGCAGGTATTCATGTACTGCACGAGCGGCATGCCGGTCCCCCCCTCGAGTGAGTCCCGCAACAATACGTAGTCAAAGGCCTGCTCATCACGGTCGGAATCCAGATAGAAATTGGAGAGCACTTCGGCCACCAGAGGATCGGGTTCCGTCTGGACTTTCTCCAGCAGGTAAGCTTCCACTTCCGCCGAGGATTCCTCGAACTGCAACAGAGAAAGCAGCTTGTTTTCGGCCTGAGCGCCCGTGCGCGAGGTATCGGCGGCGGCCACCAGGAACTCCCGAGCCGCCAGGCGATACTGGCGCTGAATTTCCTGGATGGTACCGGCCTCGAAAGCAAACAGAGCCGGATTGTCCAAAGCTCGTCTGAGACTGTCGATCAACTCTATGGCGTGTAGCTCGAACGCATGGGACTGCATGCTGCGGACGATATTCAGGTATTGCATGGTATCCCCCGGAGGACAGAGCGAGACAGCGGTATCATATGTGCGCGCCGCTTCTTCGCGTAAGCCCTGTCGCGCCTGTGCTTCGGCCAGATACGTCCGGAAAGTGATATTGTCGGGAGCTTTCTCTATAAGACGGCGCACGAGCATTTCCGTTTTGCCGTATTGCCCGAGCTGGTTATAACACTGCCGCAACAGGTTGATTACAACCGTGTTATCTTTGTGCCGGTCATAACTGAGTTCCAACAGCGCCGCCGCCCCCTGGAAATCTCGCTCGCGGATCATCCGTCGAGCCACGGCGATTTTGTGTGCAATCTCATCCTCCGGCTTAGGGGCAAATTTGAATTCAGGAGGAGCCTTGGGCTGCTCCTCCGCAACCAGTGCCGGACCCGTCAGCGTGAGACATATCAGAATGAGAAAGACGTACCGTCTCAACACTTAGTGCGTCACTCCCGGTGCGGAACTCGCTCCTGAACTCCGGCCTTCTGCCTTCAACAGCGCCTTAAAATAGGCCTTGATCTGCTCCTCGTACTGCGGTGGGTAGGTGTCACCCAGGTAACGGCGCAGACGGTCCTCCAGGTTCACCCGGTCATTGAGAAGTTCAGCCGGCAGTTCGGGCGGTACCACGTACAGCTGTTCCGAGGCACTGTTGGCTTTGCGCTGCTCCGTGAAATCCTTCCGTTGCAGTGACCGGCTGGCTTGAAGCATCCGCGAGTAAACACGCAGTTGCCGTTCAACGGTTTCGCTGCCGACTTCACCGTCAGCCATCGATTCCTCGACCTTTTTCATTTCCTCGGCGATATCTTCCAGGCGACCGAGCACCTGTCTGGACTGCCCGAACTCCTCGGCCAATTGCTGCAGCGACTTGCGGATGGAGCCCTGCTCTCCCGCCAGGCGCTGCAGGCCTTCCCGGGCCTGTTGACTGGCCTTCTGGCTGCCGGGGTTGTTGGACGGGTTGTTGCATTGGCTCTGGGTCTTCTGATTCAACTGATTCTGCTTGTTGCACAGTGACTCAAGCTGTGACATCTGCTTGTTGCAGTTACCGCCCTTGTTGCACTGCTGCTGCTGGTTAAGAGACTCCATCAGCCGGATTGACGCTTTGTTCAGCTTAACCATGGCATCTTTTTGAGCTCGAATAGCCTGCCGACTGTTCTTGTCCGCAAAACCGTTTACGGCCATTTCCATATTCTGGATCGCATCGTTGACCAGAAGCTGGAGCTCGGCTGCAATGAAGGGCGATTGTTTTCCCAGCTCGGCTATTCGCTGCTTCAGTCCGGCACAGGAGCCGACCAGGTCCTGCTCGGAGCCGGCCAGATCGCGCATGATCAGTGTCGACAGGTTGGCCTGGGCAGCTTCCTTGAGCAAATCTTCCTGATTGTGGGACAGATAATTGGAGTCGTCGATCGCGTCTCGAAGCGCCTTCTCAATCTCGTCGTTCTGTTCACCCGTCATAGCCATCATCTGTTGCTGCATCGCATCCAGCATTTCCGCCAGCTTCGATGCTGCTTCGCTGCCTTCACTGGATGCCTGCTGTTTATTCTGCTGCTGCAGTGCGCCGGACATGCTCTGCATGTTCTGGTCGGCATCGGTCTTCTTGACCGACTCCAGAAACTTCTGACCCTCGGGAATCTGGTCCATATTGGCCTGCTGCATCAAGTCCCGGAGCTCATCGGTCTCGCTCTTGAGCTGTTCGAGTCCTTCCCTCGTCTCGTCTTCCTGTTTGCTGAGAGACGGCAGCTGTTCGGCCGAGGATTCTTCCGTTTCCTGATTGGTCTTCTTCTGTTCTTCCAGAAGTTGCTCGGCCCGACGGACCATGGCTTCCATCTTCTGTTCCACCTGCATCCGTTTCAGCAGCGACAGTGTCCGATCCAGCCGATCCAGCAGTTCTTCCTGTGATAGCTGGAAGTTTTTCATGGCTTCCTGAATTTCCTGCCGGTCCATTTGGGCCAGTGCTTCCATGAGTTTCTTCTGAGCTTCCAGTAATTCCGGAGTCGCGACTTCTTCAAACAGCTTCTGGATCTGCTGGAGCTTTTCGATGATCTCCCGGCTCATGGTGGCGTGGTCGATCAACTTGTCGATCGACTTGTCCATCTGATCCGCCATCTCCTCGACATTCTGGACCAGTTCTTCGTTCTTCTCCGCCAGCGTCTCCAGCTCCTTTTGCTGTTGCCAGTCGGCTTTCACGGCGTCCTTGTTCTCGGCCTGCATCTTCCGGGCCATGTTGCGGAATCGCTCGGCCAACTCGCGACCTTCTCGTAAGAGTTGTTCCGTGCGGTTGATGCGCTGGCTGCTTTCGGCTTCGGTTTCGGCGATGATCTCGTCCAGCGAAGGCAGACGTGCGATGAACTTCCTCGACTTAGTGACCTTGGGACCGGACACGACGTCATTATCGGCCACCTCGAAATGATAGACCGCGTAGTCACCCGGGTACAGATTCAGTTGATCCATGTCCCAGTTGAACTCCACGTCACCCTCGGTCTTGATGCGGTCGGAGAAGTGCAGCACCGCCACGTGCTCCTCCGAAGGCTGCCCGCGCGATACCACGGTGTATTTGAGCACCAGCGAGGAAAACCCGAAGTCGTCGAAAATCCGTACTTTGAGCGGCAGCACCATCTCGTCGGACAGGTTGACGTCGAACCCCGGCCGCAGGACATCGATCGAGGGATATTCATCCGGGATGGCGGTGATATGGTATTTGATCGGATCGGGATTCTTTTCACCGAGGTGGTCCTGCAGTCTGATATGGTACGCGAGTGTCTTATCGACTTTGAGCGAGGACGTGGCTTGTCTGTTCGATACCGTCATCGGCACTCGACTGGAATCCTCGAGAACCAGGTGCGCCTGCTCGACCGGTAAGTTGGTCGCTATGTCCATGTTTACCCGCGTGCCGACGATGGCCGAAAAGGAACCGTTGTTCTCGTCGATAATCAGCGGATCGAGCCCGGTGTATTCCGGATAGAACAGCGACAGTTTGATGCCGTTTACGCGTGGGCGGTCGACCACGTCGACCTTCTGTACCGGAGTAGTGACGCGGCCCGCTTCAACGTAGTAATCGAAAGAACGACTGATCTGCCGCAAAGTAATGGCGCAGGTGATGGAGTCACCGTTGGCATCGGACAGATGACGGCCCTTTTTCAGATCAATGTCGGATTCCTGCCAGTTGCCGCCTACCAAACGGTGGTAGATTGTGGCTTTGTCCGGCAAACCGTCGCCGAAAACTGCAGCTCCGATTTCAATATCACGGTATTTCACCCACTCGGAAGAGCCGGGGAACGGAACCACCCGGTAGCCCAAAGGCGGCGCTATTTCCGAGGTCGGGTTGGAATAAACCTCAAGCGAATACGAGAAAATGCCGGGCATTATCATAACGAACAGTGCCGCCACCAGCGTAGATACCACAAACAACCGACCCGTTTTCAGCAGTGGATAGTAGGAAAGAGCTCGATTGAAATTGACCAGCCGCGCGTGCTCCAGCGCCTGTTCCCGGGTCGCGTCGATGAGTTCGAGAGAAAACCCCGGGCTCTTCTTCAGCCTGGCGAACTCGACCGCCGCCACCAACCGGCCCTTCAAATCGGGATACTTCTCCTCCAAAGAGACGGCTACGTTCTCCACTGAGCCTTTGAACAGCCGGGCCAAAGCGTACCTGCCGAAGATCAACAGGGCGGTGAGTCCGGTGGCCACCAGAAGAAAAACTTTCAACCAGACCGGCAGAATCATTACCTGAGCCAGCAAAGACAGACCAACAGCGGTGACAACAACGGTGGTTAAGGTCATGAGAAGCCCGGACAGAAACAGGAGGATTCGTTGTTTGAAGAGAATTCCCCTGAGTTTCGATAGCAGCATCCGGTCGTTTTTGAGTTCCTTCATAGCTAACCTCGGCATTTATCGTTCTGAAGTAACGGTCTCTTTGTATATCGACTGCCCGTCATCGTTTAGGCAGGTAATAGTGTAATCTCAGACAGTAAGAAATGTACTAATATAACATGGCATATGTCAAAATGTTCAGCCCCATCCTCAGAGCCTTCTCTCTCAACTCCGGAGGATCTTTATGCACCTGGGGATCTTCCCAGCCATCACCAATATCTGATTCTACCAGGAAATATACCACGGCGCGTCCGTTAACAACGACGGCATAGCCTCGCGGTGGTTTCTTGTCGTGCTCATGAATCTTCGGCGGCCCGTTCGGAAAATCATGGAAGCAATGATAGATGGGGTGATCGAACGGCAAAACCACCAGTTCGCGTTCCGGAAACAGTTCGGCGATTTCTCGCTTCACCGAGCGCTCCATTCCATAGGAATCATTGATAAACAGGAAACCGCCGCCGGCCAGATACCGACGCAATTGCTCCTTTTCCTCGGCAGTAAACGTGATATTTCCATGACCCGTCGCGAAAAGGAACGGGAAGTTGAACAGATCCAGATCCGTAAGAGTTACCACATATTCCGCCGTATCAACCGGGAAATCTGTGTTTTCCGTCACGAAACGCAGCAAGTTCGGCACTGCGGAACTGCCCCAATACCAATCCCCGCCGCCGGAATAGTGCAGGCGGGCAACCTTGACCGCGGAGGGATTCGGGTGAGTGGATGCCGTCATCTCCGACCGGGGCTTTCGGATCGTAGCTTCCAGCGGATCACGCTGGGCCAATCCGTCGGACGCCAAGTATAAGGCCGAAATCAGATATACTACTGCCGCAACAACCGCATGTTGTTTCATATTATAGTATACAACCCAAGTCCCCTTTTGGGTGCAAAAATCCCCAAAAACAGTGACCTGTTTTTTTGTGATAATGTTCGATGATCCTTGCAATCGGTTCAATTCGAGCGTTAGCCGGGAAGCAACACGACCGGAATGCAGTACGGCAGGTTCCATGCCGCCTAAGGCAAAGCAGGACCTGCCGCACGTGTCTGATCAGCGACCCCAGTAAAGGTTCAACGCCGATACACCATTATATATGTACCGATCCTTACATCAGGTCTTAAACCGTTTCGGCTTGCGGGCTTCCCATTCCACGACAATGGGACTGGCCACAAACACGGAACTATATGTTCCAACCAGAACACCGAGAATTAAAGCCAGTGCAAAGGTCTTGAGAACTTCACCGCCGAAGAAGAACAGTGTGCCCACCACCAGAAGAACCGTCAATGATGTGTTGAAAGTTCGTGAGAGTACATCATTGATGGAACGATTAACGGCGGCGGCGAATTCACCTCTCGTACGCCATTTTCGCAGATTTTCGCGAATTCGATCGAACACCACTACCGTGTCAGTCAGAGAGTACCCGGCCAGAGTCAACAAGGCCGTCACGAGCAGCAAATCGAATTCGTAGCCGAGGATGAGCATGATCCCCAGCACGGCCAGGACATCATGAAATGTCGCAATTGTCGCTGCGATACCGGACCGGAAATCGAACCGAATCCAGATGTAAACAATGATACCGAAAAGTGAGAGCAGAACCGCCTTCTGGGCGTCATTGCGCAGCGTCTCGCCGACGGCGGGACCGATTATATGCTCCGAAACGACTTCATAGTCATTGCCTTCGAAGCTGGTGCTGAGAAGTTGTTCCAGCTCGACGACGCGTTGTCTGGTTTCCTCTTCCGTCTCCGGACTCTTTGTCTTTAATATGAAGGCATTCGGTTTCTCGAAATTCTCCAGTTCGGTGATTTGAGCATCTGGAAACGAGCCGGTCACCGCGCTTCGCAGATCATCGATGCTCAACGGTTTCTCGAAAGCGACATACATCATAACGCCGCCGGCAAAATCGATTCCCAAATTGGCCGCGCCGGTCCATACCGTGACCAGCATGAAAATACCCAACACAATTAAGGCGACCGACAGGACGAACGCCACTTTGCGGCCGGCGATGAAATCGATGTTGGTTTCCGGTATTATTCTAAACATGCCCATTTTCAAACTCCATCTTATATGCTAAGTGTCCGGTAAGATTTGCGGATGTCGAAGACCTGTTTGGTAATGACATACGCGGTGTACAATGATATGGCCACACCTGCAAAAAGCGTTATCGCAAATCCCTTGATGGGGCCCGAGCCGAGAAGGAACAAAGCCCCGGCCGTAATCAAAGTTGTGACGTGCGAGTCAAGAATGGCTACAAAGGCGCGGTCAAAGCCGGCATCGATGGCGGCCCGAATGGTTTTCCCGGTTCTTAGCTCTTCACGAATGCGCTCGAAAATGAGAATGTTGGCATCGACCGAAATACCGATCGTCAGAATAATACCGGCAATTCCCGGCATGGTCAGCGCCGCTCCTTTCGTTGCTCCGGCGATCGCCATAAACGCCAGCAGGAAGAACAAGTTGAGTATCAATCCAAAGTCGGCAATAATCCCCGACAACCTGTAATACACAGCCATGTATATCAGCACCAGGATGAGACCGAACAATGAGGCATAGAAACCCTTCTTGATGGAGTCCGCTCCCAGAGTGGCTCCAACCACATTCTTCTCAATAATCTCGACCGGGGCCGGCAGCGCACCCGCCTTAAGAACGATTTCCATATTGCGGGCATCTTCCATCATGGCGCTGGAACCCATCGTAATCTGGCCCCGACGACGGATCTTGGAATTAATCATGGGGGCCGACTCAACTTTATCATCCAGCACAATTGCCAGCGGCTTATCGACATTCGCCCCGGTCAACTGAGCAAAGCGGGCCGCGGCATCGCCGGACAGCTGAAAATCAACCGTGTATTCGCCGTACTGGCCCTGGCCGAGTGCGATATTCTCGAGGAATTTGCCCAGAAACTGGACCTTGCGCTTAACCAGATACAACATGTACGTTTCCCGGTTATTCCGAATCTCCGAACGAGTCGACCAGTTGAAAGCTACATCGATCGGTATGAGTTCCTGGGCCTGAGGCAGATTCAACCAGCGATCTATGAGCTGCTTGTCTTCTTTGGCGACAATGAAACCGGGCCAACCGGTACCGGTTCTTTGATTAACAATGCCCGTCGACAGCCGGGAGGACAACGGCCGTTCGTTTTCATCGAGACCCAGATCTTCATCGAATGCGAACGGATCCTCTTCGGTCGTATCGACTGCAGTATCACCCATCAATTCAGCCAGAATATCAGGCTGTGCTTCGGCCTCAGCCGTGTCAGCCACGGTCGTATCGGCGGCGGCTTCCGCCACCGTATCCTCGGTCACACTCGGTTCCGGCTCGCCTTCCTCGGTCCGATCCTGCTCGTATTCATAGATGACCGAATCAAGCTTGCTCAGCAACAGCTGCGCGTTGTCCATTGACTCCAGAAGTTTGAACTCCAGCAAAGCCGTTTGACCGATTAGATCCTCGGCACGATCAGCATCGGTATAGCCGGGCAAATCAACGATTATGCGATCATCGCCCTGTTTCTGGATAACGGGCTCAGCGACACCGAGGCCGTCAACTCGGTTACGGATGATTTGAATGGCTCGCTCCACCGCGTCTTCACGTGCGCCCGGATCGAGTTCTTCCATTTTGACCCGGAGGACAACGTGAATGCCGCCCTGCAAATCAAGACCGAGCCGTATTGCCTTCTGCTGAAGTTCCAGCAGTGATCCCGGATTCTCATCCTGCATCTCGGCCCGAGCTTCCTCATCCATTGTCCACAATCGGAATGTATTCCAGAAGGCGAAGCAGGCCAAAATGATGAGTATTACCGTGACGCCGATGCGCCAGTTATGTCGAGACATACACTTTCCCTTTCATGATTTTCTTGATATTTACTTCTAAGGTATCAGGAGGCCTTGCCGGTCAAGCCCGACTAAGCCTCAAGTCGAGCGGAGTCCGGCCGGTTCAGCCGGTACCGGAAGGCTTGGCGCCGACCAACGTGGCCTGTCGGCCCAGGCACGAAGATACGTTGGCTATGGACGCAATGACAGGCCTGTCAATACAGGCCGTATATTCGACCGTTCGATTAACCCGCAGCGCATGGTACTTGATCGGCCCTCGTCGGCCGGAATCATCCAGCTTGTGGATGAGCGGTAAGACGAGCAGCGGCGTCTCCGTCTGTACCGGCAACCCGTCCGAGCTCATGTTACCGCGCTGGACATCCGAGAGGTCGGTGCCGCATATGCCGGTAATGCCAACCGCCGAGGATTCCGGGCCGGATATTCTGACCGTCTCCGGACTGGTTTGAGTCAGAAAAGCCGCCAGAGCGCAGGCAACACAAGCCAGGAAAAACAGCCTTGGAATCACCGTTCCACCGGTCAACCGCTTTCTGATATGCAAAAGTCTGTCTGTCATTGTCGCTCGGCGAATATAACCTCAGTTCAGTCCATGTCAATCGATAAATCGGCAACTATTATACAACACCGTAGCCCATATTTGGATATCGTCCAAGTCCACTGTTTTCTCGATTTCATGGAAGCCGACTCACCACCGGCGAACAAGCCCACTCGACCTTCTGAATCCGCGTTTTAGCAATTGCATAACAGGTTTGTCTTCGCTTAATTACGCGGATAGACGATGCTGAAGTTTCGTTAGAAAGACATGAGGGAACCATGTTTAAGAAGTTTAAAGAGCTCTTCAGTTCAGAGAGTCTCCTGGAATCGGCATTCGATACCACTTTGACCATGCTGGAATCGTGTCTGGAAATGTATGACGCCTCGGTCGATGCGCTCCGCAAGACCGATTCGTCCGACATCAAATTTGACGTCAACAAAATGGACGTGCAGATAAACAAGTATGAACGGGAGGTCCGCAAGAATGTACTGATGCATCTCACCGTTTCCGGAGTTCACAACCTGGTGCCGAGTCTGGTACTGGTGTCTATCGTGATTGATGTCGAGCGTATCGGGGACTACACCAAAAACATCTCAGATCTGGCCAAACTCCACTCTAATCGGCTGTCGGGCGGACCGTTCGAGGACGACGTGGTGATGATTGAACAGGCCGTCTCCGACATCTTCCCGAAAGTAATCGAGGCTATAAAAGAACAGGACGTCGACCAGGCCGGCTCCATTCTGAGACGCGAGCAGAAAACGGGCAAGGCATCAGATACGATCGTCGACACGATTATCATCGAAAATGGACAGGGCCTGTCCGTGAGCGACGCCGCCAGCCTGGCTTTGTACGTGCGTTACTTGAAACGGATCAATGCGCACCTGACCAATATTGCCAGTTCCATCGTAAATCCTTTTCCCATGATTGGCTTCAAACAGAAGGATGAACAATAAGTCGCACGAAGTCGAGATGTGCTAGTCGCTCTCGCTCCGCGGTCTCAGCCCTATCCCCATGCGCGCGGCCGGAAGCAGACATTTCCGGTGTAATATGTGAAACACTACTGCCAGCACGATATATACAGCCGCAATTTCCATTCTGATATCCGCCACCAGCAACTGGGCCAGAAACAGGACAACGAGAAGTATCCCCTGCACACGACCCAGCCTGAGATTGACGAGCACAGCTACGGCAAACAACGATTGAGCCGCCGTCAAATACAACTCGTGGTCCTGCAGAGTATCCAGGACGAAAGGCTTGATGGCCTGTCCGGAGATAGCATAGACCAGGGGGATGGTGCCGACCAACAAGGTCCACTGATTGACTTTGGATGAGATGAGGGCGCGCAAGGCCGAGCCGGCCTGTCCGCGCAGGGCCCACGTGGCGGCGACAATGAACTCCGGGGATTCGGACGCAATCGGCGCCAGCCACTGCACCAGAAAGAACTCGTCTATACCCAAATAGCTGCCCGACTCCACCAGAGATTCCGCGAATGGTTCGGCTACAAAGAAGATCACAAACCCGGCAAACAAGAACAGAAACACCGTGAAGAGCCGCCGCGGGAGATTGCGCATGTTGACAATAATCTTAACCGGCCCGACCATTTCGGGCTCGGGCGTTTCCATCTGGGCCGCCCGGCGGGTATACAATCCGAACAGAGTCACCAATATCGCCGTATCGATCAGATTGAGACTGCCTTTCAGCGGTATGGTAAATGAGTAGACAGTAGCCATGGCGAGATAGAAGATTTCGACGCGTTGGCTCTTGTCGAGAATGATCTCCTTTTTCTTTTTGGCCAGGACGTACAGCAGCAGGACCAACGGCCAGCCCAGCCCCACCAGCAGCCGATTGGCGCCGGTCATGTTGGCGACGGCGTAATGTGCCTGAGAGGGATCATGAGCCGCTTTCCAGGTAAACACGAAGTCGACGGCATATTCCGGAAGCACCGCCAGCAGCGCCAGGATAGCCACCGCCAGTGACTCCGAGATATCAACCTGAGCCGCTTCGGCGCCCCAGCCCAGAAGGAAGGCCGCACCGAATATAGAAATGCCGAATACCAGCGCCCCGATATACGGATACATATGTATATGAAACAAACCCAGGTACAATCCCGGGAAACAAATCAAAAAGGACGCGGACAGAAGTACATATAGGGAAGGTCCGACGACGTATTTTGGCCTTTGTACCGTCATGGGAAGGCCGACCCGGTCGACTCGTCATAATCTGAATGACAATCGCGTACCATCAGCCCCGTATGATCATGTTGACAATATCTTTGCGGAGCAAAATCCCGACCAGACTTTCGTTTTTCGTAACAAAAACCCGCGTGACATCCTTGAAGATCATCATGGCCGCAACTTCCACGATCCGCGTCTCCGGCGTCGTAACCTCGAAGTCATCGCGATACAATTGCGACACTTTGATCTTGTCCTCACGTTTGAGCAGTTCTTCGAACGGTTCCACGTCCATGGAGTAATTCAGGTTGGAAATCAGGGTCTTGTAATCGGGCAACGCGGCTTTGATCAGATCGCGATCACTAATCACACCCACCAGGTTGCCGCTGTCGCTGACGACTGCCAGCGCCGACAGACGGTGGCGGAACATGATGTTGGCTACTTCCTTGAGAGTGTCGTCCGGCTTCACCGTGGCCACGCTGTGCCGCATGACGTCTTTAACCATGAGTTCCTTGTCCACCGACACGTTGGCATCGCTGATCAGCTTTATTAAATCCCGGGGGTTGTTAATCGAGCATACACGCTCCAGCGTGCCGGCGGTGCGTGCGAAGGCGGACAATCCGGAGAGAGTCTGAAGATACAGTTTGGCGATCGTCGAAGGAGTCAACAGCAGGCACACCACGTGCACCGGCACCTCGTCCGGCGTCTTGTCCTGAAGCCCGGTCTTCGAGACACCGACTAATATGTAGAGTTCCTTGACCGCGTCGGTGCGGGCGTGAGGAAAGGCAAAACCGCGGCCGTAGGACGTGTTTTCCACTTCTTCCCGTTCCCAGATCGACCGAAGTACTTCGTCATACTCCAGCTCCACCCCTTCGCGACGTATCATGTCGAGGAGCTCGCGAACGGCTTCTTCCTTCGACGTGGCCTTGAGGTCGACATTAATGCGACGATCCATCAAGAGATTTGCGAGTTTCACGCAATTCTTCCTTTTGTTCTTCAGGTGATAGATTGGCTCGCTGCCGTATCAACGGCGGTGACACGACACCGCCCGAAACGAGAAACTTGATGCCTTCTTCTACCGTCATGTCAGCCCCAAAGACCTCGTCTTCCGGCAACATGACCACCATGCCGGACAGCGGCGTCGGCGTGGACGGGACAAAGACCGAAACGCTGTGACAGACCGTATCATCTATCTCGATAGACACCCGGTTTGCGACGAAGCCGAGCGCCCAAGTCCCCCGGCGGGGATACTCGATGAGTACGACTTCCTTGAAGGATCTCATGGAGGGAATGGTCAGTGATTCCAACAACTGCTTGGCTGCGCTGTAAATCGGTCTAATCAGGGGCAGGCGGATCAAGACCTTTTCTCCCAGTTGATAGACCTTCGCGCCTACATAGTTGCGGGTCAGAACGCCCGCCAGCAAGATGAGCAGAATGGTCGTGAACACACCGAGACCCGGCACCGAGTACCCCAGAACCCGGATCAGAAGCGGCTGCAGAATGCCATCGATGCTGTGGAAGAGAAACCTGAGAACGATGTAGGTCAGTATGAGGGGTACGACGACAAGTACACCGGAGACGAAATAGCGTTTAAGAATGGCGGCCGGATGCTTCATTGTCTTTGCCACACAGTTTGCGGTTCATGCTCTGCCGGGATGTTATCGGTAAAACGAGGCGATGTCAAGCATTCTTGACCGGCGGTCTAGGGGATAAGGCCGAAAGACGCCGATATTTTAGCGGTATACTGAAGTATCGGCTCCGGAAACAATCCGAACACGACGACGCCGACCAGACCTATCATCAGTACCGTGATCGAGGGAAGAGAGTACGAAATCTTATACGGCGAGACTTCCTTGCTGAAAAACATAACCTTGATAACATTGGCGTAATAGTAAAGTCCAAACACCGCCGTTATCAGTCCGATGCCGACCAGCCAGTACAGCCAGTTGAGAGAGGGGTCGGCCTGTGCCATTTGAATCGCGGAAGCAAACACGAAGTACTTGGCGAAGAACCCGGCCAGCGGCGGGATGCCGATCAAAGACAACATGAATATCGACAGGGTCACGGCCAGCAGGGGAGAAGTGCGCATGAGACCGGCGTAGCTCTGAATCTGACAGGAGCCGGTGCGGTCCTCAAAAATGGCCACGGCCGCAAAGGCGCCCATGTTGGCGAACATGTAGGCGAAGATATAAAACCCGACCGAGGACATGCCCAGCTCATTCATGGCCACCATGCCGATCATAATGTAGCCCGCCTGGGCGATGGATGAATACGCCAACATGCGTTTGATGTTGGTCTGGCGTATGGCCACCGTGTTGCCCAGAATCAGGGCCGCGCAGGCCAGTCCACCCACCAGCATCCCCCAATCGTTGGGAGATAAATCCGGACTGTAGAAAGCGTAGAGACCGTTCACGAAAATCTTGGCGAAGGCGATCAAACCGGCGGCCTTGGAACCGACCGAAAGAAAAGCGGCGACCGGTGTCGGTGAGCCTTCGTACACGTCGGGCGCCCATTGATGAAACGGCGGCAGAGCCAGCTTGAAACCGATACCGGCCACTATGAGGACAATGGCCAGAATCAGTATCACCCCGATCTCGCGAAACGCCAGGTGGGTTAACGCCAGGTTGATCTTCATTTGTACCAGCTCGGTGGTCCCGGACATGCCATACAGGAACGACAGGCCGTACACCAGCAGGGCCGACGAAAAGGCGCCGACGATGAAATATTTGATGCCGGCTTCAACAGAAAGCTTGCTGTCCTTGTAAAAGGCCGCCAGCACGAACAGCGGGATAGTCGTCAGCTCCAGCCCGATATACAGCGACAGGAGTTCGTTCGAGGATGACAGGAACATCATGCCCACTGTCGAAAGCAGTATCAACCCGAAGAATTCGCCTCGGTGGTTAAGAATCTTCTCTTTCGTAATGCCGAACGAAGAAGCAATAGCCATAAAGGCCGCACCGAGAAAGATGATTTTGAAAAAGCGAGCCGCCGGATCGTTGAAAAACATCGACCCGAATCCGGCACCGTAGCCGGTGAGCGCCAGAATGAATCCGCTGATAAGAATCCCCAGCAGCGCCAGATAGCCGACCGCCTGCCCGCTCCGGCGTTTGGTCAGCACGTCAAACGTGAAGATAAACAACGCCCAGATAAACAGGAAAATCTCCGGCGCCATCAAGCGTATGTTATATTCCGGCAGCGTGAATTCCATTTTACCGCGCCATCAGATTTACGAGGTTTTGCAGCGTGGCTGTCATCAAAACCTCCAGCGGCTTGGGATAGATCCCGATAGCCAGAGTCAACACCGCCAGGGGCGCGACAGCCAGAGTTTCGCGGAAATTGATCTCCGTCAAACCGCCCCAGCGGGCGAGGTCAAATTCGCCCAGGAAGACCCGCTGCACCATGCGCAGAATATAGGCGGCGCCCAGTAACACACCGAGCACGCAGATACCGACCAGCACCTTGTTCAGAGCGCCAAAGGCTCCGATAAATACCATGAATTCCGAGACGAATCCGGACATCCCCGGCAAACCCAGGGAAGCCATCGCAAACAGCACCATCAGGCCGGAATACACCGGCAGCTTGGCCCCCAGTCCGCCGAATGCCGCGATCTCTCGAGTGTGGGCGCGATCATAGAGCACACCCACCAGAAGGAACAAGGCGCCGGTAATCAGGCCGTGAGAAATCATCTGGAACATGCAGCCCGCGATAGCGGTCACCGAAGAAAACGCACCCAGCGCCAACATACAGTACCCCATGTGCGACACCGAGGAATAGGCCACGAGCTTCTTCAAATCCTTTTGCGCCATGGAAACCAGCGCGCCGTAGATAATGCCGATGGCTCCCAGTACGGCTATCCAAAACGACAGGTCCCGCAGGGCCGAGGGAAACATCGGCCAGCTTATCCGCAGCATGGCGTACGTGCCCATTTTCAGCAGAACGCCGGCCAGAATGACCGATACCGCCGTCGGAGCTTCCACGTGTGCATCAGGGAGCCACGTATGAAACGGCCAGACCGGAACCTTGATCGCAAAGGCTATGAAGAAAAAGATGAAGCAGATCATCTGGAGTGAATGCGACAGCGTCGGTGAGGTCTGCAGCAGTGTCATCATGTTGAGCGTATGCGGCTCCGACGTGAAGTAGAGAATCAGAATCGCCACCAGCATGAAGATCGACCCGAACAGCGTGTAGAGGAAGAACTTGATAGCCGCGTACTCCTTTCTGGGTCCGCCCCAGACGCCGATCAGAAAATACATCGGCACCAGCATGACCTCCCAGAAGACGTAAAACAGGAAAAAATCGAGGGCAACGAACACGCCCATCATACCGGCTTCCAACAGCAGAAAGAAAGCGAAATACTCTTTGACCCGCTTATCGATATTGAACGACGCCATGAGGGATATCGTCGTCAGCAAACCGGTGAGAAAAAGCATGGGGACGGAAATGCCGTCAACTCCCACGTAATACTGGATATTCATCGTCGGAATCCAGTTGTACGGGCCTTCCATGTACGCCATCATACCGGCCCCGGAGTGATTAACGAAATAATCCCAGGTGATCCAGAACGAGGTGAGCATCGGAACACAGCTGATAAGAGTCGCCGTCCATTTGACACTGCGATTACTCTCTTTAGGCATCAGCATTACGACCAGCATTCCGACTAGTGGAACGATTATCAATGAACTCAGCAACATACTATAGTCTATCCTCTATATTTCAGATCTTATCTTCATTCGAAATCTCCTGTCCGCTGCGTTGGCCGTTGAACATGACACGGGATATGATCGTCAGGACCAGAACACCGATAATGAATATGATCGTTATCGTCGGCCAATTCCATTCGATATGGACAATCTCGAACTTATATATTCCCAGGAGAACGACCAACACGGCGATCGTGAGCGCGTAGAACTGCGCGCGCCCGGTCTGGAGAAACCGCAATGCATTACCCGTCTGGCGTACCACCCAACCGGACCCGTTTACGGCGCCGTCGATTATCCACGTGTCAAACCATTGCTTGATATCGGACCAGAGAAGTGTCAGCCAGGCCACCAGATTAACCAATCCGTCGATCACGTTGGCGTCAAATGTCCACATGAAACGCGAGAAAGCCAACACCGGCTTGATAATCACGTAATCGTACAGTTCATCGATGTAATACTTGTTATAGAGCAACGTGTGAATCGGCCGGAAACGACGACCGATAGCTTCGGCCGATATGACTTTCTTGTAGTAGACTAAATACGCCAGCCCGATCCCGGAGAGACCCACTACCAGGGAGATGATCATGAGTGCGATAGATGGTGCGTGATGCTCCGCCGGCGGTCCGTGATAGACAAACGAAGAGAATCCGTGGTGTAGCCAGGGGATGCCCACCCAACCGGCCGTTACCGCCAGAAACGCCAGGAACACCAGTGGCCAGGTCATCACCCGCGGCGACTCGTGGGCATGATCGAATCGGTGCTGGTCGCGGGGTTTGCCCGTGAAAGTCATGAAACAGAGTCGCCACATGTAAAACGCCGTCATGAAGGCAATCAGCAGCGTCATGACCAGGAAAACCGGATGATGTAACGTAGCCGCTACGATTTCGTCCTTGGACCAGAAACCGGAGAGCGGGAAGATGCCGGCGATCGACAGCGAGGCTATCATAAATGTTGCGGCTGTAGTTTTCATTTTCGGGTACAGACCACCCATATCGCGTATGTCGTTGGTATGCACGCCATGAATCACCGACCCGGCCGCCAGGAAGAGCAGGCCCTTGAAAAAGGCGTGTGTCATCAGATGGAATGTGCCGGCGTAGTAACCGACCGAATGATGATGATGCGCCGTATCATAACCGTACAATCCCAGGGCCATGATCATGTAGCCGAGCTGACTGACCGTCGAATACGCCAGAATACGCTTGATATCAAATTGAGTCAGCGCGATCGAGGCCGCCATGAATGATGTGACCAGACCGATTACCGCCACCACCATGGAACCGTCGGCAGTACCGACAAACAAACTCATCGACCGCGCCACCAGGTAAACACCGGCCGCGACCATCGTCGCGGCGTGGATCAGGGCCGACACCGGCGTCGGACCTTCCATCGCATCCGGCAGCCAGACATGAAGCGGGAACTGCGCCGACTTGCCGACCGCGCCGCAGAATATGAATATGGCAGCTGCCGTCAAAACGCCCAGCGGCATCACGCCGCCGGCGACCTGATCAAAGACGTCTCCGTAATTGAATGTCCCGCAGTAGAACGCGATCAGAAAGAGACCGACCAGAAACCCCAAATCTCCGGTGCGCGTTGTCAGAAACGCTTTCTTACAAGCGTCGGCAGCCGACTTCTTCTCGAACCAGAATCCGATCAACAGATAACTTGTCAGCCCGACCAGTTCCCAGAAGATGAAGATCATGAAGAAGTTGTTGGCCAGCACGAGTCCCAGCATGGAGAACAGGAAGAGGGACAAATACGCGAAGAAGCGACTGAACCGGGGATCGTCTTTCATGTAGCCGATCGAGTAAATCTGAACGCAGGAACCAACGGTCGTGACGACCACGAGCATAACCGCCGCCAGCGCATCGATCAAGATGCCTACCTCAAGCACGATACCCGGGAAATTCAGGAAGTTGTAATACGCCTCGTATGCTTCCCCATGCCGCGCGATTGTCTCGAACAGGACGATGATCGACATAAGCCAGGACACCAGGATCATGCCGATAGAAAATCCGGCCGACAGCTTTTCTTTCCAGCGCAGGAAGAATACGATCATCAGAAACGCCAGCGCCGGCAGCAGGCAGATCAAGAACGAATATTCAGTCATAGGTCCTGCTTTACCATTTCATTACGCTGTAGTTTTCTGTTTCAATGCCGTGCCAGTTTCTGTATATCAAGAGCACAATCGCCAGACCCACTGCCGCCTCAGCCGCCGCAACCACTATGATGAAAATCGCAAACATCTGCCCCGCCAGGCCGTCCGTGACCACGAACTTGTTGAACGCCACGAAATTGATGTTCGCAGCGTTGAACATGAGCTCCAGCGACATCAGAATCCCGATCGTGTTGCGCCGGGTCAGCACCCCGAACAGCCCGACCGAGAAGAGGATTGCCGCCAAAGACAGATAGTAAAACATCAGGCGCGCTCCTTTCTGGCCAGGACAATCGCACCGATCATGGCCGCCAGCAACAGGACCGAGACGACTTCGAACGGCAACATGAATTCCGTCATGAGATACTTGCCCAGCATAAGCGTATTGCCCGACAAATCCTTTTCTTGATACTGCCATACCTGCGTCTTGGCGATCAGCAGAATGGAGGTCAGCGCAAATACCATACTGACGAATACTCCCACCCCGACATTCTCGTTTACCTGGCGTATTTTCCTTGAACTGAGATTACTGGTCAGCATGATCGCGAATATCATCAGAATGGCCACCGCTCCCACATATATGAGTACCTGAGCCGCAGCGATAAACTCCGCCTCGAGCAGAATGAAGATGCCCGCTACGCTAAACAAACACAGGATGAGAAAGAGAGCGCAATGGAAGATATTCTTCAGGCTCACGACCATGAAGCCGGATACAAGAACTACAAAAGACAATATCCAGAATACGGGACCGACTTCCGTACCGTCAGTCATTCTTCTTCTCCTCCCCTGATGTGTCGTCGACGGGCGTGTCTGCCGAACTTTCCTGCGGCTCGGTTTCCCCGGGATTCGCCCGACTTGCCTGACGTTCTTCGTTTGTATCCGAGCCCTTTTCGACCGGCGGCTTCTCCTTTGGAGATTCTGCGGAAGAGGCCGATGAAGATTCGTCTTTGTCCGTCCGGGCGGACGTCTCTTCAGTCGGCTTCTGAGGCTTTGGTTTTGGGGCCGCCGCCTTTTCTGCGGCTGGCTTTTTCTTCGGAATCGGTTCGTAAGGAACGTCGCGACCCATTTCCTGAAGCTTCTTCGAATCATAGACGAGTTCGTCCTTGCGCAAGGTCGAGAACTCGTACTTCGTGGCCATTTTGATAGCCGCGAAATTGCACGCTTCCTCACATAACCCGCAGAAGCAACACAAACCGTGGTCGACCACGAACTCTTTCAGATGCCGTTTCTTCTTATCATCTTTGGGTGCATCTATCCGTATCGCCCCGGTGGGACAGGCCCGCATACACAACATGCAGGCTGTGCAGTTAAGTTCGCCCGTCTCCTTGTCCGACAACAGCACCACCATGCCGCGCGACCGCTCCGGCATCGTCCATCTCTCTTCCGGATACTGGATCGTGATGGCATGCCTACCCAAATGCTTTCCTGCGATGCCCAGACCACCCAACAACGCTTTTATATCTTTAAGTAATTTCACCATTACCAATACCACCCTAAATGCTTGAATACCCCGGCCACGATCAGATTGGCAAACGTCACCGGCACGAGAAACTTCCAGGCGAACTCCATGAGTTGATCCACTCGCAGGCGGGGATACGTCCAACGGAACAGCATCAGCAACAACACCACGCCCAGCGTCTTCATCAGAAACCACAGCCACGACGGAATGAACTCGAAGCCGTTCCACCCGCCGAGGAACAGGGTGACCGCAATCGCCGAGACCGTGAACATATTGACGAATTCCGCCAGGAAGAACATGGCGAATTTCATCCCGGAATACTCCACATTGTACCCGGATACCAACTCCTGCTCGGCTTCGGGAATATCGAACGGCGTCCGGTTGACTTCAGCCACCGCCGCAATGAGATACGTGACAAACGCAATGGGGCCGAACGGTACGCGGAAGATATGCCAGTTGAAGAGAAACCCGGACTGTGATTTGACGATGTCCATCATGGAGAGCGAGCCGACGTAGATGATTACCGTCAGCACCGAGGCTATCATCGGCACTTCATAACTCACCACCTGCGCCGCCGACCGCATCCCACCGAGAAGCGCATACTTGTTGTTCGATCCCCAACCCGCCATCAACAGCGAGATTACAGTGAAAGTTGTTACCGCCAAAATGTACAAGATGCCGATATTGAGATCCGCCACTATGAGATTCTCGCCCCAGGGCATAACCACGTAAGCCAGAAAGGCTGCCACGAAGCAGACAATCGGCGCCCAAAAGAAAACCGCTTTGTCGCGTGTCGTGATACGAATATCTTCTTTCTGCAGCAGTTTGACCGCATCCATGATCGTCTGATACCAGCCGTGCCAGCCGTGACGCATCGGGCCGAATCGCTGCTGTATATGACCGGCTATCTTCCGTTCCCACCAGACCAGAAACAGCGCCAGAACTGCCAGCACCCCGAATACGGTTACTCCCAGCACTCCGTAACTGACAACGTCCAGCCAGGATTCCGGCAGGCCGAGGGCTTCCAACTGCCGACGCATCCACCGAAAGATCGGGTAGAGTTCCAGTACGGCTATCGGCCAGGAGTTCATCGATCGACCTCCGGCATAATCACATCGAGTGTGGCGAAATTAGCCACCAAGTCGGCGATCAGCATGTCAGTACCGTAGTGCGGCAAGACTTGCAGGTGATTGTACGAAGCGCCACGGGTTTTGACTCGGAGTGGAGTTTTGCCTCCATCGGAAATGAGATATACGCCCATTTCGCCTCGCGAGTTTTCTATGCGGGCATAGACTTCACCGGCCGGAGCCTTGAAAGTCAGCTTGGATTTCTTATGGGCAATATCGCCCTCCGGCAGGCCGTCCAGCGCCTGCTCTATGATCCGCAACGATTGCTTGATTTCATCCAGACGAAGCAGGTAGCGGTCGAAACAGTCGCCGTTGTAACGCACGGGTATTTCGAAATCGAACTTGTCGTAAATGCAGTACGGATCATTGCGGCGAACATCGTATTGAACGCCCGATGCTCTCAACACCGGGCCGGACACCCCGTAGGCGACAGCCAGCTCTGATGGAAGCACGGCCACACCCTTGGTTCGTTCCAGCCAGATGGGGTTTTCGTTGAGCAAGCCTTCATAATCGCTCAGCTTCTCGCGAATTGTCTTGATCGCCTCCCGGCATTTCGGCTCGAACTCCTTCGGAATATCCCGGGAAACGCCGCCAATGCGAATGTAGTTGTACGTCAACCGCTGACCGCAGGTCATTTCAAAGAGGTCAATGATCAGTTCTCGCTCCCGCAATCCATACAGGAAAGGCGTGTAAGCGCCGATATCCATCGCCGTCACGCCGTAGAAAAGCAGGTGTGAGGCGATACGGTTCAATTCCAACATAATGACACGAAGATACTCGGCCCGTTCCGGCACTTCGATTCCGGCTATCCGCTCAGCGGCCAGCGAGAAGACATAGTTGCAGGACATGGCCGTGACGTACTCGAAACGATCGAGTATGGGAATGCACTGCATGTAAGTGCGATTTTCGCAGATTTTTTCTATCGCGCGATGGAGATAACCGATTGCCGGTTCTATCCTGACAATCTTCTCCCCATCCATTGTCAGTATAAGCCGACAGACGCCGTGAGTGGACGGATGGTGCGGACCCATGTTGACAGTGAATTCTTCGGTCCGCAACATGCCCCCTACTCTACCTCCGGCAGGCGTTCGAAATCCGGCGCATCCCAATCTTTCCGCATCGGATACCCTTTGTCCCAGTCCTCGGGCAACAGAAACCGTTCCAGCTTGCCGTGGTTCTTGACGTCAATGCCGTACAGCTCCCACATCTCCCGCTCATACCAGTTGGCCGCCGGCCAGATTCCCTGAACCGATTCAATGGCCGGATTCTGGTGAGGGAGTGTGACTTTGATGTCGAGACGCAGGTTCTTCGTAATGGAGGCTATATTGTATATGACTTCAAACCGTTCGGTCGTATCGACGCCCAGCAGATTGCAGAGGTAGTCGAACTTCAGGTTCTCGTCGTCCTTCAGGGATTGCAACACTTCCAGCAGGTCTTCGGATTTGATTTCATACAGGGGATCATACTTGCCGGTTTCCAGGGCGGTCAGTTTGCCTTCGTAACGCTCGTTGATGTATGCGGTCAGTTCGTCTTTGGTCACGTCAGTTTTTCTCTTGCCAGTCCTGGAGTTTCTGCTTCTTGATTTTCTCCTGAAGGTGCAGGCAGCCCTCCAACAAAGATTCCGGCCGCGGCGGGCAGCCCGGGATATACACGTCAACGGGTACAATGTGGTCTATGCCCTTTTCGACGGCATAGCTGTCGTAGTAGAAGGGACCGCCTCTGACGGTACAGCCGCCCATGGCAATAACGTAACGGGGCTCCGCCATCTGGTCGTATAAGCGCCTCAGACGGGGGGCCATTTTCTTGGTAATCGTACCGGCCGCGATTATCAGATCGGCTTGCCGGGGAGTCGGGCGGAATATCATCCCCAGGCGGTCAAAATCATAACGGGAAGCTCCGGTGCACATCAGCTCGATAGCACAACAGGCCGTGCCGAACAACAGGTACCAGAGGGATTTGGCCTGCGCCTGGTGCAGGATGGACTCGAGTTGCGTCAGAACAAACGCCCCACCGGGAATATTCTCAGCGAAAACCGGCAGTTTCTTGATTACACCCATTTCAGGACTCCTTTTTTCCAGGCGTAGAACAGACCGAAAAACAGAATGAGGATGAAAATCACCATCTCAATCAGGGCAAACAAACCCAACTGGCCGAACGCTACCGCCCAGGGAAACAGAAACACCACTTCGACATCAAATATTACGAAGATCAGCGCAAAAATGTAGAACCTCGGATTAAACTGTATCCACGAAGTCCCCACCGGCTCCTCGGCGCATTCGTAATTCATGTCTTTCTGGGGGTAGGGGTTGTGCGGCCGGATCAACCGTGCCATGAAGAAGGTGAACAGTACGATCCCTGTGCCTGCAAAAATGAATATCAAGACTGCCAGGTACTCAGACATAGACTCTCACTCTCGTTCCAATCAGCCAACTATGTGACTGAATTCACATTCTCAGGAGCCGTAAGAAAGTCCTTTTTCCAATATTGTCAAGCTCTTTTTCCCATATTTGATTCTCTGAACTCGTTAATTCTCAACAAGTACTGAAAACTCCCAGGAACTCGACCGATGACTCTCGTTAACTCCATGCTCTGTTACAACATATCTCAGTTCATGGGTATCTTTCCGGGCATTATACAACATGCGAACGCAGTTGTTCGTTCTCGGATACTACCGGAAAACGAGGTCAGAAGCTAGTTCATTCGGCGGATTTTGATATACAGCCCGATCGCTAGGATCGTGATAAAAAGGGTCGCCAGTCCCAGCCCTTTACGGCGAAAATAGTACTCGTCGATGAGTTCTTCCGAATTCGCCATCACCGTTTGCGCTTTCTCGATACCCTCCTGCGCCCTTTCCTGAACCACGTCATCCTCGAAAGAATGCACCAACGTGCGGGACTTGATGAGAGCCTGTTCTACTTCTCGAAGTCGGAACTCCTCATCGGTGGTCATCATGCCTTTCTCAATCGCTTTCCGAAGCAGTTCTTCGGCCTGGTTCTTCACGGATACGAGTTGGGTCAGCGAAGAGTGGATCCCTTTCGCGTTTGCGATTGCGGTCGTGCCGTCATCGGCCGAATGACACTGGGTGCAGACGGCATCCTTGCCGGCGCCAACCATTTCATCGGTCGGCTCGACCACCAGGTGGTTGGAATGGCACGTTTCGCACATCGGATAGTCATACTCCTGGAACGCCTCATTATGGGGTGATTTCCGGAATAACTCGGCCTGGAAGGCGTGACAGTTCCCGCATACCGCCGCCAGCGAGGCCACCCCCGGGGGAGCGGCGCCGTGGTTGCCGTGGCAATCGTTGCAGGCCGGCGCGCCCAGATCGTTGTTCTCCATCAAGGCCTTGCCATGTACCGATGCCAAATAGTCTGCTACCTGCGAGGTGCCGATCTCGTACTCCGCCATGTAATCCGGATCGGCATGACAGTTACCGCATGTGGCCGCGATATTCAGCGGATGAGTGGAGGAATGAGGCATTTTGGCGTCACCGATTTCATGCACGGAATGGCACGATATACAATTGGCCACTTTCGTGTCGTTCCGATTGAACAACCGCTGCCCGTGTACGGAAGTCTTATACTTGAGGAGTTGATCGGTCGGAAGCGAGGGATCGTGCTCATGCATGTAGGCCGGGTCGCTGTGGCATCGGGCGCAAAACTGCGGCACCTCGGTGTGACCGGGATTGCCGCGATAATCGCCGGATTCCCGCACTTCGTCCATATCATCGAGCGTCGGATCTCCGCCATGGCAGTCATGACACAGGATGCCTTCCTCGTGGTGGATGTCCCGCACGATCTTGTACGAAGGTCCGCTCTCTTCATCCTCGAACGACTGGTGGCACAGTAGACAGTTGTTGTCCTGCGCGTACGAATTCGCACCGCAACAGAGCACGAGCACCAGTCCAATGAAGAAATACCGTATCCGATTGTTTTTCATCATTCCCCCACGTACCCGAGAAAGGTCATGACAACCATGAATGTAATCACGACCACTCCAAACCATGTTACCAGTTTCGGGTGCTTCCCCATGTGCGATTTTTTGTCGAGAAACGGAATCAGCGCCCAGATAATACCGCCGATAGTGAACGCCGCAATCCCGAACAGCTCACCCTCTATAAGCAGAACGTGCGCAGGGAGCATCTTGAGCGCCTGAAAAGCGAACATGAAGTACCATTCCGGCCGGATAACCGCCGGAGGCGGGGCAAAAGAATCGGCCTTTTCACCGAGGGGCCAGTGGACAGCTCCGATCCCGTCGGGAAAGAAAACCGCCAAAACCGCCAGTACATTCAGCACGATCAGCCACACCAGCAGGTCCTTCATGAGGAAGTTCGGAAAGAACTTCTGATATCGCCTGGCCTCCCGTGGCATCTGTCCCCACTCCAGCGGCTCGCTCATCCCCTGACGCTGGATGAAAACCAGGTGCACGGTCAGCAGGACCGTAAACAATCCCGGCAATATCGCCACGTGCAGCCCGAAGAACCGCCCGATGGTAGCGCCGGTAACTTCCTCGCCGCCGCGCATGACCACCATCAGGTCGTCACCGATGACCGGTATCGCTCCCGCCATCCCGGTACCGACCCGTGTGGCGAAAAAGGCCAGCTCATTCCAGGGCAGCAGATAGCCGGAGAAACCGAACATCAGCGCCAATCCCAGCAACCCGATCCCGCTCAGCCAGGTCAACTCACGTGGTTTGCGATAAGCGTACGTGAAGAACGCCGTAAACATGTGAATGAACACGGCGAAAATCATCAGGTTGGCCGACCAGGAATGCAGCGATCGGATCAGCCAGCCGAACGAAACATTGGCGACGATATATCGGACCGACTCGTACGCCGTGTCCGCTCCCGGGCGGTAGTACATGAGCAGGAGAATCCCTGTTACGACTTGTACGATAAACAGAAAGAGCGAAATACCCCCAAAGTAGTAGAAGATCGAGTGCTTGTGCACCGGCACTACCTTATCGCCCATATAATCAACCAGCGCATCTACTTTGTAGCGCTCGTCAATCCACCGGTACACCGTCCGTCTGACTTCCGATTCTGGCGAGGTCCGGTCAGCCATCAAGCGTCTTCCCTGGCGACGAATAGAGTACCATCCTCGGCTTCGTTGACCTTGAACTGCGCCAGAGGACGCGGCGGCGGGCCGGAGATGTTGTTGCCGTTCATGTCGTAGCGACCGTTGTGGCAGGAACACCAGATGATGCCGAGGTCCGGCCGATGCTGCACGGTGCAGTCGAGGTGCGTGCACATGGCCGCCAGAGCCTTGAGTTCCCCTTTTTCAGTCTCGTAAATTATCCCCAGTTCTCGGCCGTACTTGAAGTACTTGGCTTTCTGGTCGGCGGCGGCGATATCTTCGCGAGTGAAATCCAGCTTAAGCTGCGACAGGTTGGCCTCGGCCAGTTTGGGCGGCACGATAAACCTGACAATGGGGTAGACGATTGCCCCGAGCGTGGCCACCGTGCCGGCGCCGAGTATGATTTCCAGGAATCCGCGTCGGCTGGATTTGTCTTCAGGCATACAGAGTCTTCCTACCAATCTCCGGTTTACTCCACCCGCCAGTCTAGGGCGGAAACGGGACATTGTCAATCAATAATGTCTCTTTGAGAGCGCGGGGTTTGACGTAGTCCCGATTAGCCATGAACCGGAAGAAAGAGGAGGTCAGTCTGCGCGAGATGTCCTGGCTAAGAGACTTCATGGTTTTTGTCTAAGCCGGACTCACCGTGACTGGAAAGCTGTTTCGAAATTGTATTAATAGTCCGGGTTGGGTCGACGGGGGCAATTGATATCGATTCCTGTTCCTGCAGGTCCTGCCACGCTGCATCCGGGGTGTTACCTGCCGGCTCGTCTTCGATCTACTTCAGAACGCCCGGAACCACGGCCCATTTCACCCCCCACTGGCCGGTCTCGACTCTCGCCAGACAAACGACCCCGCCATTGTAAAACCGGACGGCGTCCGTGTCGGCGTCGCCGCATACCAGCAGCGAGGCCAGCCGGCTCAGGTGCGGCAAATGCCCGACCAACATGGTATCTTCGGTCATACCGCCGGCCAGCTCCGCCCAGACGCCGGGATCATCCATCGGAGCCATGTTTTCCGATTGCCCGACGCCGCCCGACGGCTTCAGTTTCTTAGCGAACAATTCCGCGGTCTGCAGAGTCCGCTTCTTGCCGCTGTGCCGGATCGAAGTAACGCTAATTGACATGTGTTCGGCCACGAACGCGGCCATCTTCTTAACCTCGGCAATTCCCTTGCCGGACAATCCCCGCTCCGGGTCTTCCTCTTTGGATTTGGCGAGGCCGTGTTGGACTAAGTATAGGTGCATGCTCTAATCTCCAGTAATTTCCAAATATTCACCCCTTCACCACCCCCACCGGCTTCAGGCGTGCCACTTTCTTGGCGATCCCCGCCCGATGGGAGATCTCGACTACTTCATCGACATTCTTGTAGGCACCGGGGGCTTCCTCGCACACAACTCGCTTGCTCTTGGCGCGGAGGTAGATTCCCTCTCCTTCCAGATCCGAGAAGATCTTTTCGGCGCGGTGGACCTTGACCGAAGCTTTCCGCGACATCTGTCGCCCGGCTCCGTGACAGGAAGAGCCAAACGTCTCCTTCATGGCCTGCTCGGTCCCCGCCAGCAGGTAGCTGCCGTGCGACATATCACCCGGAATCAACACCGGCTGGCCGACTTTGCGATACATATCCGGCACATGCGGATGTCCCGGCCCAAACGCCCTGGTGGCGCCCTTTCGATGTACGTAAAGCCGCCTGCGGCGACCGTCGACTTCGTGCTCTTCCAGCTTGGCCATGTTGTGGGCAATATCGTAGATGAGCGACAGACCCATCTCTTCCGAGGGCCGCCCGAACACCGCCTCGAATGACTCCCGCACCCAGTGGGTTATCATCTGACGGTTGGCCCAGGCATAATTGGCGGCGGCATTCATCGCGGCAAAGTACTGCTTGCCTTCGGGTGAGTTGGTCGGGGCACACGTCAACTGTTGGTCGACCAGTATCGTACCGTACTTCTTGATCGCTCGACGCATGACATCGAGATAGTCGGTACAGATCTGATGTCCGCATCCGCGGGAGCCGGTGTGGATCATGACCGTCACCTGACCGACTTCACTAATTCCGAACGCGGCGGCCGCCTCCTGATCGTAGATTTGATCAACCTTCTGAATCTCCAGAAAGTGGTTCCCCGCCCCCAAACTTCCGACCTGACCGGCGCCTCGTTTCTTGGCCTCCTTGCTCACCAGTGACGGATCAGCGGTTCTGAGGCGGCCGTTCTCTTCCATAGCCATCAAATCGGATTTCCAACCATAACCGCGCTGTACGATCCATTCGGCGCCGCCGGCCAGCACCTCATCAATTTCATGTTCCGACATTTGGATCCGTCCCATCGAGCCGACCCCGGAGGGGACATTCGAGAAGATAGTGTCTACCAACTTGGGGAGCCGGGGCAGGAGATCATCCACCGTAAGTCCGGATCTCATCAGTCTCACGCCGCAGTTGATATCATAACCGACTCCGCCCGGTGAGATGACACCGTTATCGGCATCGAACGCCGCCACGGCACCGATCGCAAAGCCGTAGCCGTGATGAATGTCCGGCATGGCTATCGAATGACCGACAATCCCCGGCAGTGTAGCGACATTGGCCACCTGGAACAGGGAATCATCCGCCGTCACTTTCTGCAACATGCGCTCGTCGCAATAGATGCGACCGGGGACATTCATCTTGACCCCGCGCTGTTTGATCAATTCGCTGGCAAACGAGGCCGGTATCTCGAAACGGTAATCGTCGATCTTATGTAGAATTCCTTTCCAGTCCATTTTGCACCTTCCTTCGTTTTGAATGTGCTTATTTGTAACGTACGATTTTATACGGCGCCGTCAAGTCAAGTAGGTCGGAACCTCGGGTTCAATTTGGGAACCAGATGAGAGCTTGCGAACGAGAGAATAAAATCCAGGGCAGGTCTGTTTCAGATCTGCCCTGGGAAGGCAGTTCCGAAGCGGACCCGCCCTGCAACTGCAATCACTTCTGTATGGTTCCGTCCTTTCGCATCTTCCGAATGGTCTTCGTTATCTGCTTCCACTTCGCTTTCTCGTTACCCGCGGCCTTTTGATTCTGACGTCGCTCCAGATAGGCTAATTCCTTCTGGAGCTTCAGATAGCTATCGAGCCGAGATCGCTCCAACAGACCTGCCTCGACCGCCCGCATCACGGCACACCCGGGTTCGGACGTATGACTGCAGTCACTGAAGCGGCAATAACCGGCCAGTTCGGCGATATCGTCGAACGAGCGATTCAGAACTTCCTCATCAGTCCACAGTTGAAGCTCTCGAAGGCCCGGAGTGTCGATCACAAGTCCTCCCGAGGGCAGCCGGATCAACTGCCGATGGGTCGTCGTGTGGCGTCCCCGGCTGTCGTCTTCACGGACTTCTTTCACTTTCATCCTGTTCTCACCCAGGAGGCAGTTGATAAGCGATGACTTGCCGACACCGGATGATCCCAGAAAAGCGGCCGTCCGACCGGGCCGTATGTGCTTACTAACGGCATCAAGACCAACGCTTTCTTTCGCGCTCACCGGATGGATGTCCACGCCGGGCGCGATTGACTCCACACCGCTTATTCTGTCTTCGATATCCGCATATAGATCACACTTGTTCAGCAGTATCACCGGTGTGGCTCCGCTGTTCCAGGCGCCGGTCACGTAGCGCTCGATGCGGCGCAGGTTGAAGTCATGGTCCAGACCGCTGACAAGGAAGACTATGTCTACATTGGCCGCCACCACGTGTTCTTCCGTCTTACTGCCGGCCACTTTGCGCGAGAAACTGCTCTTGCGCGGCAGCAGCGCGTGGACAACAGCGGTATCGCCGCCTGACAAAAAGTCCGCGACAACCCAGTCGCCGACGGTCGGGAAATCCGACCGGTCGCGGGCAGTGAACCGAAACTTGCCGGTCAGCTCCGCTTTGTGTTCACCGAGCTCACTGTAAACAATGTAGCTGTTTCTATGCTCCTCAGCCACGCGCGCCGGGCTGTGATTGTTGTTGTCGCTTCCGTCAAGACTGTTCTCAAAAAAAGGATTCCATCCCAGATCCTGTAGATTCATCGTAAGTATCCTACATACAGGTTTAACTCGTTAATGGAGGCTCGGGAAAATACAGCTTCCGTTGACTGCCGAAGCTGCCGTGGGATGGTACGCCTGCCTGTAAAGTCGATTTAGGAGATGCTTCTCGGTATTGGGAAAAGTGATCAAAGACCCAGGAGTGTCTACGGTACTGCTCGAAGGCGCAACATACCACTGTCATATATCACCAGAACTGTCATAAGGTCACGCCTCCTTTCAGGGTCAAGGGTTTCTACTTCGTTTCTTCGGGTGAAAGATACGTAAGTTTACCGTTTTGTCAAGATATTACTGACCCTCTCTCTTTCGTCGCGCGCAAGCCGAACTGGAGATCAACGGAGCGGCAGGTCACACGAATCCGCTGTCCTGGGTTTGCAGGACCTGCCGCAATTGTCGGATGGGGTTTTTTCAGCACGCTCTAACACGGCGGCGGTACCGGTCCGCCCACAAACAGGTGCGCCACCAGGTACGTGATATCAGTGATATCAATCGGCCCTCCGGGTCCATCCTGACCATTAACGTTCCCCTCTTCCTCACAGGGTGGCGGCGGTCCACCCCGGAAGAGATAATCCACGAGATAGGAAACGTCGAGTACGTTTATCGGATTGGGGCCGGAGTCACCGTTGACGTTCCCTCGCAGTTGACAACATCCCGAAGAAGGAGTCGTCAAGGAAAATGTCTGGCTGGACCAGGTGGAACTGTCACCCTTATCGGTTGCCTTGACTTTCCAGTAGTATACTTCATCAAGTTCCAGCGCATACGTCAGTGCGCGAAAGGTATCGGGGATATTAACGGTTTCGGTGTAGCTGCCGAAGGCGGGGTCGGTTGATGTCCAGAGTGTATATTTCACGGCATCGCCGGCATCGCTGTCCACGGCTCCCATCCATCTCAGCACGGGGTGCACCGAAGAAACCGTGCTGCCGTTCGTCGGTTCGACCAAATCGAACGCCTGCGGCGGTTGATTGTCGGCATTGACGAAGAAGGACTGCGCCTCCGGATACTCGTTGTATTCGTAGCCGTCAAAGGCTCGAACCCGCCAGAAGAATTGACTGTCCTCAGCCAGGGGCGGGTCTACGGTCCAGCTGGCAAAAGAACCGGCCGGGGTAACACCCGAAGTGGAGGTTACCAGTTGCGTCAATCCCGCATCGAAATAGATTTCGAAATCATATATCAACGGGTCACCTTCCGGATCAGTGGGCCGGGTTGCCTGTAACTGCGGTGTGGACGTCAATACCTGGTCATCGGATTCGGGTGCATAAAGGTAGCATGGTCCCGCAACCGAATTCATCCGAAAGCCCGCCGTGCTCCATTCGGACCAGGTGACGCCGTTATTGACCCGAACGTGGAAGTAGTAGGTCTCGCCGTCGTCCAGAGGCAGGCCGCCGTAGGTGATACTGGTGTCACTGCCGGATATCGGCCCCGGGTCCCACATATTTTCGAAATCACTGCAAACATTGCCGGTACCCAGACTGACCTCGTATTCGACAATCGGATTGGCTGTCGTATCCACTATCGTCCAGACGAAGTCAGGCATGTGACTGACGACATTCGAATCTGATGTTTCTCCGGACAAGCTGATCGCGGTGACAGTCGGATTCAAAGAGATCGTATCATCGCTGAAAAACTCCAATATACGTGCCAGCACAGTGTCCGGGTGGGCGTAGCCCCAGGGGATATATTGATCCGATAAACCGCTGAAACCGAAACTGGCCAGCACTACGCGATAGTTGCCATCGTAACTGAGCATCGTCGTCCCGCCGACATCGAGATCGAATTCGGCTACAGAACCGTTGATCGTTCCCATGAACTGCGGATCGGTTTGGCTTACCCCGCCGCCGTACCTGACCTGGAGTCCGTCACCGATTTCGGTGCCGGGTTGCCCGATCATGAACGGCCACAGGAGATCGCCGTCATAAGTGGCCCGAAGGTAGTTATGCAGGAAACCCTGATCATCGGTATCCAGTTCACGCACCAACCCCTGCCCCGACAGGAACAGGTAACCACCGTTGTCCAGATAGTCTTTCATGGCGGCAATGTCGGCCGCAGAGACGATGTCGGGACGAGGATCTGCCGTGATCCAGATGACGATCTCGTAGTCGTTCAGAAGCGCTGACGAAGGAGATCCGGAAGTCGCCTTTTCGTAATAGTCGAACGGCAGTCGCAGGTTGAACAACTGCATTTCCATGTCTTCATCGTGCGTGTCAGTGCCGTCGTCATCGACCAGAAGCACCGGCGGATCACCCACGTGCAGTTCGAATCCGAACACCCGCTCACTATTTGGATTGTCCGAAGTAACCTCCAGGAAGAAGGAATCTATGCAGGGTGTGAAATCGGTCGGGACCGTAAACACAATCGGAATCGTCTGGTTGCCGGCCACGCCTCCCTGACCGCTGATAGTGCCGATATTCGCGGCAGGAGTGGAGAAGACTATATCGTTGTTGTCGGCCGTGAGAGTGCCGGTGACATTGGTCGCTTCGAGCCAGAGGTTCTGAAGTGTGAAGACGAACGTGATTGTCTCGCCCGCTTCGACGATACCGTTGTCGTTCCCGAAGGCCGAATCAGAAAACACCCCGCTCTGAATTTCCAAACGCGGCCGGCTGTACTCGATGTCAAACCCGGCGTACATGACGGAGTCGGAGTGGGAAATACCCCAAACGGCCGCTCTGGTTTGTGTGCCGTCGTATTTGCGGGTGTCGGGAGTGGACAGGTCATCGAAGTCATGGCCCGTCACGGCCGACCAGGGATCGCCGCCGTCGCCGTCGTTATAGTCGTTTTCCAGATCAAACCGGCCGTCGGCCTGTTCTACCGCCACGAGTTTGTGATTCTCGTCCCAGTTACCGCCTACCGTCTCATCGACGTGGTAAATGAGCAGTCCCGAACCGTCGATAGCGTTATCGAAGCCCGTCTTCTGGCGGTTCTCAATCAGGAAGTACTGTGGTCCGACTGTGCCGCTTTCCCACAAGCGGTATGCCACCGGATTGTACTGGCTGACGGGCAACTCGAGGTCAACCATGTTTGTGGTCACATTGGTCAAGGTGAGGAAATTGACTTCCTTTTTGCACCAGGGATCCATGAACGCCGGTCGCCGTCCCCCGGAATTCCAGCTGCCGCCGGACATGAGTGACCAGTCACCGATCCCGGCAGACGAATAATCCGTGTCATACAGATCGGGCAGACCAAGGAAGTGCCCGTACTCATGAGCATAAACGCCCATCGTGCTCAACCCGAATCCCAGGTCTTCTTCCGGTTCGGCCGTATACGAGTACACGTTCACCCCGTCCAGAGTGAACACGGAGCTCAGGCCCCACTGATGTGACCAGATCATGAAGTCGCTGCCGCTCTGTTCGGCGCCCGGTCCGGCGTGAACGATAAAGACGCCGTCGACCCAACTGTCGCCGTCGGCATCGAACTGCGAAAAGTCAACATCGGGATCAGCCATAAGTATGGCGTCCTCGGCCATCTTCTGGGCGTTTTGCGGGTAATTGCCGAAACCGTTCTGGCCATCCACGTAGTACGCATACGTCTGCGGCAATCGATACCATCCGGCTACCACGCCTTCCATATGAAACGAGCCGTAAGAATTGTCCTCGTAGAACTCGGCCATCGAATAATGGTTGTCTTCATCATCGTAGGAGAACAACAGGTGTACGAAGTCCGACGGTTGGCCGAATATGACCCCGCCGCTGGCCGGGTTGTCGGAGAAATCGCAAAGAATAACGAGCACCCGGAACGTATCCGGAGTCTCCGGATCTAGCCGGAGGGCTTTGTTCAGACCGTCCTTGGATGTGTAAATAGAATGATTCGGTGAACAGACCCCCTTGGCCCGCGCCTGAGCCCAGCGCTCAGCAATTCTGTCGATTTGCTGTGAGTCTCGAAGCTGTTTCACCAGGTCCGGCGAGGCCGACACCGCCAGCACCTGAGCTGAATAACCGACGATAGACAGCACCAGCACCGAAACCAGAAGACAGCCACGTAACATCGAACGGGCGGGTGAGTTATTTTGCACGAGAATTCCTCCTGTTAAAGTTAGCAGACGCTCCGGTATGTACATCGGAGTTAATCACAAAATACAACAGGATCGGAATTTGTCAATGCCCCACAGCGTCATCTCACTCCATGACCAGCTTGATTGGCCTCAAGTGATAGGTGTGTTTGGAGTCGGCGTTGTCGAATACGGCAACTCCCAAATACACTTCATTTCTGAATGGGACGTCCTGATACGATCCTGTGGAGAGCTTGCGCGAAAACTCCACTGTCCACTGACCGTTGCGCCACCGGCCCCGGGCGATGACATCGCCCCGGTCCCCGCTGGTCGGCGCCACCAGAACGGCGGGCACTTTGTCCCCGACGCTATACGTGTCTAATTCAGTGCCGTACGGTTCATAGCCTGACGAACCGAACCAGATCCAGTAGCGTTGAGACAAATGAGTCGGCAGGAAGTACGGTTGTTGCCATTCCTCGTTGAGGTTTGTCCTGTACCCGCCTCGCGCTTTGTTGTCAAAGTGACGACCGCCGGAGAGACTATCATCATAAGGCCCCCACCAACGGTCGTCGGCTTCCAGCGCCGGATTGGTGCTGACCGCCAGCCACTGCCACACATCAGCCGTGTCGCCGGCGGTGTAATGCAGTCCCATCTTGTCTTCGGCTCTGACATGACACGTCCCCGCGCAGCCGTCCGAAGATCGTCCCCAATAAAGACCCAATCCGTCTTCGGAGTAAATCGTCTCTCCGAACAAGTCGGGGTATTCCGATACTTGCTCTTGCCAGCCGGTTGGGGTCTTCACCAGGTACCTGTTGAAGGAGGGGGTCGGATCATCCCATTTGACGAGGATGTATATGTCTTGAAAAGTGTGAAAGGCCTTAATCGTCACTGAAGCTACCCCGCCCTCGAGATTGGCTCCACCCATAGTCTGCACGAGGACCGAATCGGCCCCGACCCATTCAATATCGTGTTCTCGTCCGTCGACAAGAGCGATCCGGTTCAACTCGCGGCAAGGCAGAGTATACGGGGCTGGTGTGTACGTGCTCAACCCCCAGAATGAGAGTGCCGCCGCCATGACCGCGACTACAAGAGCGGTCGGCCGTATCCGGAGGTTGTCCGGTTTTTCCAGGAATATCGAATTCACTTTCGTACGCGAAGATATGAAGACTTCGATTATGTGCCCGAGAGTGAAGAGAACCAGAAGTCGAAATGCCCAATCATGGAGAAAGCTGTTGAACCGATAGCCGGGCGCGCCCAGGTAAAGCCCCGAGTACATGGAGACACCGGTCAGCATTAGGACCAGACTGAGTATGATACTCAGTAAGTACATCAGTTTCTTGGTGAATGTATACTGCCGGTCCCGGAAGAGACCGAGGAGGCGGACTGCCTCACCGGTCAACATTATGTATACGATGTACAAAACCCCTGCGGCCAGGAACGCGAAGCCCAACACCAGGTGCATATGATAGGTGGTAGTCGCGGGTGTCAGAAAATCGACGAGATGAGCCACCTCGGGTGAGAAGCCGCCGGCAAACCAGGCCAGCCGCAGTCCCGTCAGGCCGCAGAGCACGAGCAACACGATCGCGGCGGTATGACAGAGGCGCACGGTCAGGCTGTAGCTGGTTTGGCGTTGCGACATTGCCCAATAAACCGACAAAACGGGCCGAAGGAAACAGATTATTGCGGCCTATGGTCAGGGCTGTGCGCACCTTGGAATAACCATGGATGTTATTCCATCATGGTCCGGGGCGGGTGAAGGGAACCGGGCAGTTGTATAAGCAGTTTTGAAGATACACAATTTCCGGAATATGAAAACACGAATTGGAGGACGATTATGTCTGAGATTCCAACGATGGTGTTGCAGAAACAAATCAAAGAACTCCAGGACCAACTGAGCGAGGGCAGGCAGCAACTGACCGCACTTCGCCGGAAGTTACCCCCGGAGGAGGTAGAGGATTACGTCTTTGCCGGGCCGGAGGGCGCTACGGTCAGGCTTTCCGAACTGTTCGGCGACAAAGATGAACTATTGGTAGTGCACAACATGGGCCGCAACTGTCAGTACTGCACGTTGTGGGCCGACGGTTTCAACGGCCTCCTGCCGCACCTGGAGGACAGAGCAGCCTTTGTGGTGATATCTCCCGATGAACCAGCGGAGCAGCGTAAGTTCGCTCAGTCTCGCAACTGGCGGTTTCAAATGTACTCGGGGCACGGTAACAGCTTTGCAGCTGATATGGGATTCGAAAGCGAGAACGGCAAACCGTGGCCGGGAATCTCGGCATTCAAGAAGCAGGCCGACGGCAGGATCGTTCGCACCGGGCGCGACGAGTTCGGTCCGGGTGACTATTACTGCCCGATCTGGCACATGATGGATTTGCTGCCGGCTCTGGAGGATGCCTGGAGTCCCAAGTTCAGTTATTCGAAGCAGGCAACATGATCCGGCAGGTCGGACTCAGCCGGCTACAACCCCTTGCGGTTGGACCTCCTTGGATTCTACTGTAAAATCGTCATCAAATGGCAGAACCACCGCATCCGCCGCAGGCGGATTCGGGTTCTGCCCTACGAGGCTTCACATATTATCATTTCCGACGATTGTTCTTTACACATTCGCGGAATTCACTAACAAGTAACAGGTCGAGTTCGCATCAGATCAGGAAGGAGAATGTATGTTGTTGAATGGCAAAGTCGCGATTGTAACCGGCGCTGCTCGAGGCATTGGGTCGGCAACCGCTAAACTTCTGGCGCAGCATGGCGCTAGAGTAACGGTGAACTATCAGAAGAACCGCGAAGCCGGAGAGAAAACACTGGCTGTGATCAAGAAGGAAGGCGGACACGCCATCCTGATACAGGCGGATGTCACCGATCGGAAACAGGTCGAGACATTGGTGAAGACGACTGAAAAGGAGCTCGGCCCGATTGACATCCTGGTCAACAACGCCAACATGAGCTTTCCTATTTTGCCTTTTGCCGAGTTCCCGTGGGACGGATTCGAGCAGAAACTGCTGCACGAAATGAAGGCCGCGTTTTATTGCTGTCAGGCGGCCCTGCCCGGCATGATGAAACGAAACCACGGCTGTATCGTCAATGTGAGCAGCGGTCTTTCGCGCGTCCCGGGACCGGGATTCGTGGCTCACACGACTGCCAAGTCGGCCCTGGATGCCTTCTCGAAATCCCTGGCGCTGGAGCTTGGGCGGCACGGCATCAGAGTCAACGTCGTGGCGCCGGGCTTGACCGTTACCGATGCTACCGCTGATCGACCGGAACAGCTCAAGAAGGCCGTGGCCGAAAGAACGCCCCTGAGACGACTCGGCCTGCCGGACGACATCGCCGGAGCCATTCTGTTCTATTGCCTGGACTGGTCCCGCTTCGTGACCGGCACCTATCTGCCGGTCAACGGCGGCGCTCAAATGTCATGAGGCGATCATGAAGAAGCGATATAACATAAAGGTGACATTGATATCTCAGTTGAAGAAGTGTCCCGCCGGCCACCGGGTCGGCGAGGAGTTTGTAGTCGGCCGCTACACTCCGGCCGGGATGTGTCTCGGCGCTTTCAATTCCCTGTTACCGTACATCACGACACTTCGCTTCGGCGGCTCGTTTCCGTGGGAAAAGAATCCCGATCAGGCCACATTTTGCTGTCCCGATCCGGAGGTCGTCAACGTCTTCCGCCTGGAACGGGTTGAGTCGGGTCGGGATGACTCGGCATCGACCTGAATCTTGTAGGGCACAACCCCTTGCGGTTGTGCCTCCGTGGTTTCTTCAGCAAAATCGTCCAAAGGCAGAACCACAGCATCCGCCGAAGGCGGATTCGGGTTCTGCCCTACGGGGCTTATGAAAAGTTCAAACCTTTTCTGTAGCTCTTTCTTTAGCTCGGGAAAGTCCGGCAGCACCGCTCAGCCTATCTCGGAATACTATTTACTTTCAGTTACCCTTGTGTTATCAGACAATTATTACATCTTCTGAGTAGCAAAAGCAACTTATATCGCTCTTGCGATTATTAGGGCTCCCCGCTATATCCCCCCAGCAAAAAGCACGGGTGCCCCACCTTTCAGTTGGGTTACCGTGAGTCCCGTCAATCTGTGTCAACCGTCTCAATGCTACTCTGAACATTCGTTCTCCTAGCATAGCAGTTGTTGGAAACCCACTCGAAGGGTGCGCCACCCGTATTTGGACTGTCTATCCCATAAACGGATAGCGGTAGTCTTTCGGTGGAACGAAATTCTCCTTCACGGCTCGTGGTGAAGTCCAGCGCAGCATATTCTGAATACCGCCCGCTTTGTCGTTGGTCCCGGAGGCTCGTCCGCCGCCAAACGGCTGCTGGCCGACGACGGCGCCGGTCGGCTTGTCGTTGATATAGAAGTTACCGGCGGCGTTGCGCAGGGTCCGTTCCGCCAGGGCGATCGCCTTGCGATCGGTTCCGAAGACCGCGCCCGTCAGCGCGTAAGGCGAGGTCTGGTCACACAAGTGGAGCGTGTTGGCGTACTCATCGTCGGGGTACACGTAGATGGTTACTACCGGGCCGAAAATCTCCTCTTCCATCAGTCTGGCGTGCGGATCTTTGGCAACGACGACCGTCGGTTCAATAAACCATCCCCTGGAGTCATCATAACCGCCGCCCTGAATGATCTCGCAATCATCGGACTGTTTGGCGTAGTCAATATACTCCGTAATGGATTTAAAGGCGGCTTTGTCGATAACGGCGTTGAAGAAATTAGTGAAATCCTCGGGGCTGCCCATCTTGATCGACTGAACTTCCTTGAGCAGTTTGTCCTTAATTTCCGGCCAGAGTGACTGGGGCAGATAACATCGTGACGACGCGGAGCACTTCTGTCCCTGGAACTCAAACGAGCCGCGGACAATGGCCGTTACTAACGCGTCGACATCCGACGTGGGATGCGCCACGATGAAATCTTTGCCGCCGGTTTCACCGACAATGCGCGGATAGGCGCGATACTTGGCGATGTTTTCGCCGACCGTATTCCACATCATCTGAAACACCGCGGTGGAACCGGTGAAGTGGATGCCAGCCAGATTTTTGTTTTTCAATACCGTCTCGCCGATAGCCGCGCCGCGGGCGAAGATCAGGTTAATCACGCCCGGGGGCAGGCCCGCCTCGCGGAAGATCTTCATCAGGAAATGAGAGGTGTACACAGCGGTGGAAGCCGGCTTCCAGACGGAGACATTCCCCATGATGGCCGGCGCAGTCGGCAGGTTGCCGTTGATCGAAATGAAATTGAACGGTGTCACGGCAAAGATGAAGCCTTCGAGCGGCCGATGGTCCACGCGATCCCAGATACCGGGGGCATTCTGAGGCTGGATGTCCATTATTTGCTGGGCGTAATGGCAGTTGTAGCGATAGAAGTCGGCCAATTCACAGACGGCATCTATCTCCGCCTGGAAGATGCTCTTCGAGTGAGCCAGCATGGCGGCCGCATTCATCAGATAGCGGTAGGGACCGGACAAGAGGTCGGCCGCTTTGAGAAAGACGGCGGAGCGATGTTCCCAGGGCAAATGCGCCCAGGTTTTCTGCGCCTCAATAGCCGCCTCAACCGCCATTTTGACTTCTTTTTCACCGCCCTGATGATAACGGCCCAGGACCAGTTTGTGATCATGCGGGGCCGTAATCTCGACGGTGTTGCCGGTCTTGACCTCCTGACCGTCAATGACCATCGGGATTTCCACCTGTTGCGATTTCAGTTCTTTCAGAGCTGTTTCGATTCCGGCTCTTTCCGGTGATCCCGGAGCATAGTTGAGAATCGGTTCGTTTTTCGGTAATGGGACGCGATACATCGTCAGACCTCCTGTGTACATCTATCTCTTTATCGTTTCATTCTCTTTCCATCGTATTCCGTCTAAACGAGTTCCATGATACGCAGAAAGAGCGGATCGGGCAAGATGTGGACGAAAAATCAATTCGGGAGCCTTGTGAAAGACCGTGATACGGCTATATTCGCTCTGTGGATTCTGATCGTTGCTTGACAAGACGTTTCCGGAAAGGCCGCCGAGGAGGCAGCGTATGAAAGATAATCATATCGTACGTGTGGTCTCGATTCTCCTGATAGCCGTCTCGTTGACGTTTCTCGTGTACCAGATATCCCGTTACTACTTTGCGACCGATGACGCTTTCATTTCTTACCGTTACGCGCGGAACCTGCTCGAAGGACACGGACTCGTGTTCAATGTCGGCGAGCGGGTCGAAGGGTACAGTAACTTCCTGTGGGTGCTCGTCAATGCCGTGGGCCTGGCTATCGGAACGCCGCCCGCTGTCTGGTCGAACGCGATCTCAATTGGGTTGACTTTTCTGCTGTTGATCCTGCTGGCTTATTATGCCCGTCGCCTGGCGCCGGCCGACAGCAGCCTGGTGCTGATTGCAGTCGCCGTCTTCTTTCTCTGTGTCAACCGATCATTTGCCGTCTGGGCAACCGGGGGTCTGGAGACACGCCTCTTCACGCTTCTCATCTTTCTGGGGTTTGTCAGATCACCTGTCTTTGAACGTAATCCCGGCGCCTGGCGTTATGCATCGATTTTCTTCGCGCTGGCGGCCCTGACTCGCATGGAAGCTTACCTCTTTTTTGGGCTCATTACGCTCGGCGAGATCATTCCGGCTCACGGATTTCGGACCTGGACGAGGCGCGACTATACGAATTGGCTGGCGCCGTTCGGGGCAGTGGCGATCGGCCACTTCGTTTTCCGCATGCTCTATTATGGATATCCGTTACCAAATACCGCCTACGCTAAGATCACCGAGGCGCATTTCTCGCTGGGGTTCAAGTTTCTGCAGGCCTTTGTCATGGAATACCATCTGTGGCTGTTGGCGCCCTTGATAGTCATAGGCCTGCTGACGCTCTCTCGCCGGATGTCCGACGAGAACCGGTAGTTTCCGCTGGTGAAGGTTTTTGTCTACTTGGTACCATACGCATTCTATCTGGTCTACATAGGTGGTGACCACTTCGAATACCGTCAATTCGACATTCTGCTGCCGTTCCTGGCGTTGGCGGTGGCCGCCGGGGTGGTATTCGCAGTCAATCATACAGCCCGACCCTGGCTGAAGGCGGCTATTCTGTATGCGGCCTGTGTCCTGATTGGAGTGGTCTCGATGACGATACCGTGGTTGGGGGAGAAATCTATGCCGCACCGGTACCAGGTAGCTTCGGTTCCGCGGGTCAATTACGCCCGATATCAGTTTCTGCAATCGATACCCGGCTATAGCGCGTATCTCGACCACTACAATGAAATCTACACGGACCTGACTCAGCATCTGGGGGCGATTCGCGCCGAGGAGCACCGGTTCTTCCTGGCCAAAGTGACCGATCAAGCCGAGATTTTGAACCACTATCTCACTTCGGGCGTGATCGACAGCAACGCCATTATCAGCCTCATGGCCATCGGAGCGATTCCGTATTACACCGACATGAGGACCATCGATTACAACGGACTGACCGATACCCACATAGCCCGCGTTGAACCGGGCCTGGACAATCCGCTCGGCCGCCGGTTGATCGCCCACGAAAGACAGGCGGATTGGGATTATCTGGTGCAGCGCAATGTGGACTATATATTCAGCGTGGGCTTCGGCTTCTTCACCCGGGGTTACCCCCTGCCGTTAACCCGGGCCGACAGTTATATCGTCAAGCTGCCCCATTTCTACTTTTCGTTTCGCACCACGAATTCAAGAGAAGAGATACTGGAGCGGTTCGGAGACTATCCGGTGCAGTACCATTCGCCCCGGGGTTATGTCGTTAACCTGAACTGAAGGTAGTGATGAAAAACTCTCACCTGGCTGTTGCGGCAGGTCTTGCGAGTCCACTTCAGTGGAGTCGTGTGACCTGCCGCTTCTACCTGCCAACGAGTTACGAGTCAGGTCACGATCCCGTTGGCACGGGATCAAGACCCGACACAACAAGACGAGGGGGTTTTTCAACAAGCTCGAAAAACGGGCTTGCAGTAATGGAAGGTTCGCAATCAGGCATCTTCATTTTTAGATAGCCGCCGCCGAGAATTGTAACTACACTGTTATCGATGACCCGTTACTCGTTGCTGGAGATAGTCGATGCATATCAATAAACGTGTCAGTCTGAATCTCAATGTTCGCGGTCTGGGGCAATCCGCCACGCTGGCCATCAACGACCGGAGCAATCAACTCAAGAGCGAAGGGAAGCCGGTTTATCGTCTCGGATTAGGGCAGTCGCCGTTTCCGGTGCCGACCCCGGTGGTCAAAGCGCTCAAACTCCACGCCCACGAAAAAGATTATCTGCCGGCCAAAGGCCTGCGCGATCTCCGCGGCGCCGTGGCCGAGTTCCACCGCAACAAAGACGGTGTCGAGATACATCCCAACCATGTCATGGTCGGCCCCGGCTCCAAGGAACTGATGTTCATCCTGCAGCTCGTGTACTACGGCGAACTGATAGTCCCGACGCCGTGTTGGGTGTCTTACGTTCCCCAGGCCCAGATTATCGGGCGGCAAGTCAGTTTCATCCAGACCCGGTATGAAGATCGCTGGCGTATTTCAGCCGAGCTGTTCCGACAGCATTGTGAACTTGAACAGGATCATTACCGACCGCGGATACTGGTACTCAACTATCCGGGCAATCCGGACGGTGCCTCGTATTCCTCGGATGAACTGAAAGCGATAGCAGAGGTGGCGCGCGAGTATGAAGTGGTGTTGCTTTCGGACGAGATTTATGGGCAGCTGCATCACCAGGGCACTCACATTTCGATCGCGAGGTATTACCCGGAAGGTACGATTATCAGTTCCGGTCTTTCCAAATGGTGCGGCGCGGGCGGCTGGCGGCTGGGGACGTTCGCCTTTCCGCCGGACCTGGACTGGCTGCTCGACAAGATGGCCTCGGTGGCCAGCGAAACGTATACCTCCGTGTGCTCCCCGATCCAGCATGCGGCGGTGCGGGCCTTTAAGGGGGGCGTCTCGATCGAAAGATACCTCTGGCATACCCGGCGGATACTGGCGGCGCTCGGCAACCAGTGCACTCAGATTTTGACGGGGGCCGGTATTCGGATTCATCCGCCAGTGGGTGCGTTCTATCTCTTTCTCGACTTTTCCCAGCTGGCCGACAAGCTGGCGCGGATCGGGATCACCGACAGCGCATCGCTTTGTGAGCGGTTGCTTTCAGATACGGGTGTGGCGATCCTGCCGGGCGTGGCGTTTGTGCGTCCCCGGGAAGAGCTGACGGCTCGGCTGGCCTATGTTGATTTCGATGGCGCCAAGGCGTTGACAGCCAGCGAGACTATCCCGCTGGATGAAAGTCTGCCGGAGAAATTCACGCACCAGTACTGCTACAACGTCGTCAAGGCTTGCGAGGCGATCGCGGATTGGGCGCCACGGTAGGGTGGTCCAGGCGCCGTTCGACCGCTCGTTGTGACGCCGGGCGATTGGCGGTGTGCTCTTGGAAGGTTGTTGCAAGCGATTTGCCGGAATTACTTGTTTGGTCGCGTAAAGGGCGGGGACGAGCCCCGCCACTACGCGATACATAACGCAACCGAATATCACTTTTTGCGACAGCCCCGCCATGCCTGCCCCTATTCCTGTCGAGGGTTTGCGAGTGTGTCCCGACGCGGCCTGTTCGCTCCGCAATCAATCTCTAATTCAAGATCCCTTTAATCCAGTATTTTTCTCTTGACAGCACTTCCCCAAACCGTACCTTTCTGTCAGCACTTATTACCAACTAAATACCGCACGGAGCAACAGCGTCTTTACAGCAGGAGGTAGAATAGTATGAGGATTTTGTCTTTGTTCCTGGTTGGCGTCTTTTTGATAGCGGGCCTCGCCCGGGCCGGCGAAATCCACGGCAAAGTTACATTTGAAGGCAAACCGGTGGGGAAAAACCTCGTCATCGAAATTACGCACCCCGACCGGAATAAGCCGTACATCTGCTACACCAATGCCGAAAGCGAGTACAGCGTCTATGTCAAAGAAAACGGCAAGTGCACTCTGCGCGTACTCGGTTCCACCAATCCACCCGAGGCAACGGTATTCTCGCGCAGCAACCGGAGTCGCTATGATCTCAATATCTATCGCGACACGCGGAAGACATATCAAGTGAAAGTGAACTGACATGGCGGATGAGTCATCGAAGGTGCCGCTGCAGAAGTTTGAGGTATTTCTCAAGCTCTTCCTGCCGGTCATGGGCGTGATTGCCGTGGCCATTATCGGACATTACGGCCAGCAGTATCTGGAAAAGAGGCAAAACGAAGAGCTTCGCGCCCGCCTTTATACCCAGCTCATCAGCGAGCGCGAACAGGCCGAAAGCCAACTGCGGGCCAACCTGTTCATCAAAATCATGGAGCGCTTCTGGAAGAGCGAAGGCAGCCGTCTCGAGGATGACATCCTCAATCTCGAGTTGCTGGTACACAATTTCCATGAATCACTCAACCTCAAGCCGCTCTTCATGCACACCGTGATGAATGTCAACAAGGCGGCGGAACAAGTCGCGCGGGGCGCTTCGGATCTGACCATGGCGGATATCAATCGTTACCGGAAACGCTTGCAAAGCGCCGCCGGGGAAGTGAAGTTCCGCCAGATCAGCGCACTGAGGGATCGCGGCGACTGGGAAGAACATGATTTCGATCTGTCGGACATCGTAGGATACCAAGAAACCGTCGACACCGTTTATCCGACGTACGATTTCACGCTGGAGGAAGACAGCACCATCCGCGGGTTCCGGCTCAAGGCGCTCAGTCTCGATACGGTGGAGCTGGCCGTGCGAGTCGAGTTGGAAATCCTGACGCCCCGGACCGAGGCAGCCAAACGGATGCTTCGCGACGGTTCCTGGCTGATTGAAGAGAGTCCCGTGGAAGAGCCTGAGAAGATCGAGGCAGACAGCTCGGTCGCCCAGTCTATCGAAGACTATATCGTCTCCCGTCTCCGGGAAGACACCGGCGCCGAAGAGGACCTGGCGCTGACGGAACTGCCCGGTATCAGCTTTGCGGAAATCGAAGAAGCGGTTGAAGAGGATGCTTACGAAGACTCGTTGTGGTACCAGGAACTGCACGAGTTCGGTGTCGGCTATTTCGATTTCCCCATGATCGACAACACCCGCCTGGTGGGCATTCAGGATCAGCGTCTGGCCATTGTCGTGACGGATTGGCCGGAGTTGACCGATGGCGACTCATCAGTCCGCATTGAAGCCATCTGTTTCCCGGGACCGTACGCCAGTCTGAAGGAAAAACCGTTCTACGACGACATCGTCGAGAATATTTTGCCGGACAAATTCCGCGAGGATGAAGGGCAATAAAGAATCCGTGCCCGCAGAGCCGGTCCCGTTACGTTATTCCCCCACATTATTCATGAATTCCCAACGACGTTGCGGGTTTACTGATTGTTCTCTTTTTTTACCCTTCGTCTCCGCTCAGGGTGACTTAGCCCACAGCAAACGAAAGCATGACATCAAGGCACAATGCGGAGCAGTTTATAGCCGAACGGACCCCACCGCAGGCGGTGGGCGACCCGGGTCAGGATGGCACAATGTGATAGCCGGGTGACCGGCTCACGACTTCTCGTGAGACCGTTTCATGACATCTCGCGATTCACGAAACATCGTAAGTGTGACTCCATATTATCCATTTACGTAACCTGTTGTCCAACAGGCCATGGCCTCTTTTCCAATCGCTTTGGCATGCACCGTGCAATAGGATCTGCCAACAAGCAGTTAACCAAAACCGACAACCTTGAAAAAGGAGAAGAGACAATGGAAATGCAGACGAAACAAAACAAGATGGTGAACGGAGTTGATGTTGACAAGCTGTTCGAGACGATCGACCAGATCAAGGCGACCCCGATGATAGCCAAGTTCCGGTTCCGCCTGAACAACGAGTGGCTGGGCTGCGGTCACAGCCGCTCGACCGTGAAGAGCTTTCACGGCGCGGGGGAAGACATCGATCACATGAAGATGTTTGTGATCGATGCCGACGAACCGCCGATTCTGCTCGGGCAGGACATGGGCGCCAACCCGGTTGAGCACCTGCTCAATGCGCTGGCCGGCTGTGTGACCTCGGCCATGGTGTATCATGCCGCGGCCAAGGGCATCCAGATCGAAGAGATCGAGTCCGAAGTAATGGGCGACATTGATCTTCAGGGATTCCTGGGTATACGCGAGGACGTTCGTTGCGGCTACCAGAACATCCAGATGAAGTTCAAGATCAAGGCCGACGTTACGGATGAACAGCTGGAAGAGCTGTACAAGCTCGGCCCGTCTTTCTCGCCGGTCTTCGACAGCGTCACCAAAGGCGTTCCCGTTACGGTCATGGCGGAGCGGATGTAGTCCTTCGGTTAACTGGGGACAAACGGAATGTAAGAGCCGTCACGAAAACATTCGTGGCGGCTTTCTTCTGTGCCGTGAGGCAACCCGGAACTGTGTCAATTCAGACAAATGACATGGGAAACGCTTATTTTGAGTTCTGATCTCTTTTCTCTTCGTTCATTTTGTGTCTGTCGGTATTTCGCAGCAGGCAAATCATGCGGCGTCTTTCCCCTCGTACGGCTTCGGGAACCAACTTGCCCAGTGGGTGTAAACCAAACATGGATGATGCCGTTAAGGATTTTGTCTCCTCGAGAACCGTCGCCGTGGTTGGTGTGTCGAACAAGAAATTCGGCGGGACGATCTATAAGGCCCTGAAGAAGCGCAGCTACACGGTTTACCCCGTACATCCGACCAGAACCGAATTCGATGGCGACCGATGCTACCCCAGTCTGACGGCAATTCCTGACAATGTTGAGCGCGCAGTTATCGCGGTGTCGCCGGAATCTGCACTCAATGTCGTTGACGACGCTGTCAATAAAGGCACCATGCGCCTCTGGTTTCAGCAGGGAGCCGACTTCACCGAAGCCGCTCGCAAAGCCGAAGAGGCCGGTATCAGCGTCACCACCGGCAAGTGCATCCTCATGTACGCCGAGCCGGTGACGGGGATACATGCGTTTCACCGGTTTTTGGCGCGGTTGTTTGGGAGCGTGTAACAGACAAACCGTCGAAACCCCGCCGGGGATTTCGACCTAGCGCCCTACGGGGACCGGTTCTTTCTGCTCGCTATTGTTGTCGTGGCTGAAGAAGAGAATCCGAATCAGCAGGTACACGATCGAGCAGCTGATGGCGGCGTCGGCGAGGTTGAAAGTCCACCAGCGCTCCAGATTGAGGAATCCGATATCGAAAAAATCGACATCGATGAAGTCGATCACGCGGCCCAGCCGGATGCGATCTACTATATTGCCGATCGCGCCCCCTGTGACGAACGCCAGGGGAAACGCCAGGTGGGGGTCCGTGCGGTTGGCGTACAGATAGTAGAGCACTAAAGCCAGGATGATAAACGAGGAGATCAGGTAATACAGAGGTGAGCCGAAATTGGTCCCCATAGCGCCGCCCTCGTTGAAGATGAGGGTGAGCATGAAGAAGTCACCCAGCACCTCGACCGACTGCGTGGCCGACAGGTAGTCGACCGCCCAGAGCTTCGAGGCCTGGTCGGCGAGCACGACCAGCACCACTATGACAGCCGACCAGAGAAGCGTATTACCTTTTCTTCTTGACAGTGCGAGCGTCCTCTTCGGAAGATTTGCATTCGATACAGAGTCGGGCGTGGGGGACAGCGGTGAGCCGCGATTTGCTGATCGGCTTACCGCATTCGAAGCACTTGCCGTATTCATCATTTTCGATACGGCGCAGAGCTTCATCGATGTGATAAATGAGTCGACCCGATCGGGAAGCCAGCATGAATGCTTTTTCCCGTTCCATGGCGTCCGTGCCCTGGTCGGCCATGTGATAGGAATAGGACGAGATATCGCCGGTTGACTCCCGGATCGTCTTCGAAACCTGGGCATCCATCTGGAAGCCCATGTCCTCCAGAAGAGCTTTCCTTTTTTCCAGCAACAGCTTGCGGTATCTTTCCTTTTCCGCCTTAGTCATTACGTTACCCCAGTCATTACGCCTTTGCCACGGCGATCGTTGTGTTCTCCCCGTTTATGTTCCATTCGGTGCCTCCGTCAATGGAGTCACCATCGGTGAATTCAATACTGGCCGCCAGTGTTTCCTGCCGGATAAAGTCTTCGTGTCTCAGGGCCGCCTGCTTGAGGCGATCGGTCGGCTTCACCTTCACTCTGATTTGATCCGTCACTTCAAAGCCTGACTTCTTCCTCATGTTTTGTATCTTGTTCACTATCTCCCGGGCAAACCCTTCGTCGCGAAGCTCATCCGTTATCTCCGTAACCAGCGCCACGGTCAGGGAGCCGTTAGATTCTACGGCAAACCCCTCCTGTTCGTTACGGTCGATTTGCACCACATCTTCGGTTAACACCAGCTTCTGCCCGTTGTTGACGAACTCCACTTCCTTCGTGCGCGTGAAGTCCTTGATCGCCTGCGAGTCGAGGCCGCCGACGAATTCCGCAGCCCGCTTGACGTGCTTGCCCAGTTTCGGCCCGGCTTCTTTGAACTTGAGCCTGGCCGAATAGGTGACGTACCGATCGATGTCCTCGGCCGGGCTGACCTCTTTGATGTTAAGTTCGTCCTTGACGATATGGAGATAGTCCTCCAGCCGGTCAAACCCGACATGCTTCGGCAGCGCCACTTTGAGTGATGATAGCGGCTGGCGGACTTTGATGTTTTTGCGGGAACGGGCGGCGCGTCCAAGTGCGACGATGTTCTCGATCAAGCCCATAACTTCTTCCAGATCGGCGTCAATCACAATCTCGTCAGCTTCGGGAAACTCGGTCATATGGACCGACAAGGGGAGGCTGTGCTTTTCCCGATTTTCGCCGGCCAGTTCCAGCCAAAGCAACTCCGACACAAACGGCGTCACCGGCGCGGTCAAGCGACACAGCCCTTCGAGGACCTGATACAGTGTCAGATAAGCTCTCATTTTGGAGGGGTCATCCCCTTTAGCCCAGAAACGTCGCCGATTGTTGCGCACGTACCAGTTGGAAAGCTCATTGATGACGAAATCCTGAATGGCTCTGACCGGCCGCGTGATCTCGTAGTTGTCCAGGGACCGGTTCACTCGCTTGACCAGAGTGTTGTAGCGGGAGCTGATCCATCGATCGAACCGTTCCGGCTCTCCCGCTTTGGCAGCCAAATAGCCTTCTATCGTCTGCCCCGACTCGGCCGCTCTCTCCACAATCTTATCGATATTGGCATAGAGTGCGAAGAACGCGTACGTATTGCGCAAGGTATCGAAATACTTCCGGACAACTTCCTTCAAACCCTCGATATTGAACCGCGTGGGCACCCAGGGATTTGAGTTTGACACGAGGTACCAGCGTACCGGATCGGCGCCGTATTGATCCACTGTTTCGAACGGGTTCACGACATTGCCGATGTGCTTGGACATCTTCTTGCCGTCTTTGTCCAGGATAAACTCGAAAACAACCACGTTTTTGAAAGGAGGCTTGTCGTAGAGCAGGGTGGAGATGGCCAGCAGACTGTAGAACCACCCGCGGGTCTGATCGACAGCCTCACTGATGAAATCGGCCGGATAATGAGTCTCGAAGACTTCTTTGTTCTCAAAAGGGTAATGCCACTGCGCAAACGGCATAGCGCCGGAGTCAAACCAGACGTCGATCACTTCCGGAACGCGCGTCATGGAGCCGCCGCATTCGTCACACTTAAGTTTTAGGAAGTCAATCCAGGGCTTGTGCAAGTCCAGTTTTCCTACCTTCAATCCGGTATATGTGTTATTCGATTGTAGTGTATCACCCGGAATTACTCTGTCCACTAACTCGCGGATAGAACCAACTGTTATTCTGCGGCCACACTTTTCATCATCGCAAACCCAAATCGGCAATGGTGTCCCCCAGAACCGCTCGCGTGAGAGCGACCAGTCGATGTTGTTCTCCAGCCAGTCGTTCATACGGCCGGTGCGGATATCGTCCGGATGCCAGCCGATGGCGTTGTTGTTGCGAATGAGGGCATCGCGGAACTGAGTGGTGCGAATGTACCAGGATTCGCGAGCTATGTACACCAATGGTGAGTGACAGCGCCAGCAGAAGGGATAGGAGTGCTCGTACAGCTCCTTCTTGAGCAGCTTGCCGGCAATCTTCAGGTCCTTGATAATCTGCGGGTCGGCATCCTTGATGAACATATCGGCGTAGGGTCCCGCCATCGATTTGAACATACCGTTGGCTTCGCTGGCCTGAAGCACCGGCAATCCGTACTTCTGTCCGACTTCATAGTCATCGGCGCCGAATCCGGGGGCGATGTGAACGATCCCCGTACCGTCATCAAGAGTAACGAAATCAGCATTGATGACGAAGAAAGCCTTGTCGGCCTGGTCTTTGAACGTGTCGAATAGCGGTTCGTACGGCCTTTTCTCGAACTCCGAGCCCTTGAACCGCTTTACAACTTCCCTGGGTTCTCCCAATACTTTCTCGACAAGTGCCTCGGCCAGCACCAGCTTTTCGCCCTCGTGCTCCACCATCATATAATCCGCATCCGGTTTCATGCAAAGGGCGGCATTGGAGGGGAGTGTCCATGGTGTCGTGGTCCAGATGAGATAGAAGAAATCGTCGTCTTTGGCTTTGACTTTGACGAAGATCGATGGGTCCTTGACCGTCTCGTACCCTTGGGCCACCTCATGGCTGGACAAGCCGGTTTCGCATCGGGGGCAGAAGGGGAGAGTTTTGTACCCCTTGTAGATCAAGTCGCGGTCCCAGAATGTTTTCAGGATGTGCCAGACGGTCTCGATATATTCGTTTTTCAGTGTGACATAGGCATCATCAAGATCAAGCCAGTAGCCTATCCGACGCGTAAGTCGGTTCCAGTCTTCCAGATAGGTGAACACGGATTCGCGGCATTTCCGGTTGAACTTATCGACGCCGTATTTGACGATTTCGGCTTTGGACTCGAGTTTGAGTTGTTTTTCGGCTTCGATTTCGACCGCCAGGCCGTGCGTATCCCAGCCGGCTTTGCGGTCTACTCGAAAGCCCTGCATGTACTTATAGCGACAGAACAGGTCTTTTATGGTGCGGGCAATAACATGGTGAATGCCCGGGCGCCCGTTCGCCGTTGGAGGGCCTTCGTAAAACACGAAATGCGGGCGGTCCATGGCCGCCTCCTGGGCTTTTTCAAAGACCGCATTGTCATCCCAGAACTTCAGTATCTTCTCTTCCCCCTTGGGGATAGTGAAACCGTCTTTAAGAGTGTCGAATTTCATAGTCGTCTTCTGCTACAGTTCAAGTTTCCTATAGCCCAGTAATTTACGCGGCAAGATCGACGTTGTAAAGATTTTTCGGTCATACACTGCAGCTCCTGTTGAGTGCGAGCCTTTTGCCGCTGCAAATCAGGGAATGGCGATTTTCGTTTTACGCTTCTTGTGAATTGATTATCGACAGCGGGCCGCTATATTCCCTGTCGAACCGGAAGTGAACTGAGCCAAAGGACTTTATGACTGCGAATACAATACCATTGCCGGTCTTTCAGTGCATCAAGAGAACGGCTCTGATATGCCTGTTGCCGGTGGCCTGCTGTACCAGCGCATCTTCCGGTATCAAAGAAAACCTCGCCTCGTCTTCGGTCGGCGTGAAAGTGCAATCGGTGTTCAATAATCATGAGTCGACTGGACGCAACTCATCATTCGAGATGAAGCGTGTACGGCTCCTTTTCGACGGTCGCTTCGGAGCAATGCTGCGCGGCCATATTTCGCTTGAGGGCGTCGATGATTCAGGGTTGATTGTCATTCAGGCCTTTGGCGACGTCGGCATTAATCCTGCCTTAACCATACGAGCCGGCCAGTTTTTGGTACCGTTCGGGCGCGAGTCGCGCCGTTCATTCGATAAGCGCAAGTTCTACAGTCGTTCGCTGGTAACGGAGGCAGTCACTCGGGATATGGGGCGTCGAAGCGAATCCGGGCGCAATGGGCGTTTCCGGGACATTGGCGCAGCCCTTTTCGGTGGATTCAAACCTTCACCGCGGATATCACTCGGTTATCACATCGCAGTCCTCAATGGCAACGGGATTCTCACTGAGGATAACAACGACAGCAAAGATCTGGTGGCACGGTTAACCATCAACGGTCCGCCGGGAGTGTCGGTTGGCGGCTCGGCCTACACGGGGACGTTCTTAAATGAAAGCGACTCCTTGTCACACGGCGAACGTGCCCTGGGCATGGACGGCAACTGGGAAGGGATGATTGCTTCGCGGCGGGTCGAAATACAGGCCGAGTACATTGCCGCCAACTACAAAACGCCGTCTGGTGATATAAGTCTGGAAGGTTTCTATGTGCAAACGGCAATTATGCCCTTGGACCGGGTCGAACTTTCTGTCCGCTACGAAAAATTTCGGCCGGACTCGAATCACCAATCCGGCGTAACGCGGAGACGTGTTTCCTTGTCTGCGCGGTATTACCTTTATTCGCATGCCTATTGGGCCGTTGACTATGAAGTGCGGGAGTGGGACAATCCGCAACCCGGCAACTTGCTGGCGGTGCAGCTTATGGTCACCTGGTGAGCTCGGCGGAGCTCAGCTTTGCAGACCCGCTCGAACTTACGCCAACTGCTTCAACTCCTCCACCTGCTCCCCAAAGAGCTTCAGGGTCGCCTCAACCGGGGTCGGGGTGGACATGTCGATGCCACAGATCTTGAGCAGCTCGATCGGGTAATCCTTGCCGCCGGATGACAGCAGTTCCAGGTATTTGTCGATCAGTCCCGGCTCGCCCGATGTGACCCTCTGCATAATGGCCTGCGAGGCGGCGTAGGAGGTAGCGTACTGGTACACATAGTAGGCCATCATATAGAAATGGGGGATGCGGCTCCATTTGATGGGAGTGAGATCATCCACCGTCATACCATCACCGTAGTATTTTCCCGTGAGCTGTCGCCAGAGGTCGGTCAGGTAATCCGGTGAAAGGGCACCGCCCTTTTCGACCTCTTCGTGCATCGTCAGCTCGAATCTAGCATACAGGATCTGGTTGAAGAAGGTGCCGACCGTGTTGTCTATTTGCCGATTCAGGAGGTACAGCTTCTGCATCTTGTCGGTTGCCCTTTCGAGCAGATACTGAAGCAGCAAACCTTCGTTGAGAGTTGAAGCAACCTCGGCGACGAAGATCGAGTAATGCGATTTCTGATACGGCTGCGCCTGGTTGGACAGGTAGCTGTGCATGGCGTGACCCATTTCGTGGGCCAGCGTGAACATGTTGTTAACCGTGTCATTGTAGTTCATGAGGACAAACGGATGGGCCGTATAGCTGCCCCAACTGTACGCGCCGCCGCCTTTACCCTGGGTCTCGAACACATCCACCCACCGTGAGCCAAGCCCTTTCCGGAGCACTTCGATGTACTTGTCACCCAATGGCCGGACGGCCTCGAGGACGTTGTTAACCGCCTCGTCGTACGAGACTTCGTAGTCCTGTTCCGGAAACAGGGGACACATCATGTCGTAGGGGTGGATTTCATCCAGATTGAGGATTTTCTGGCGTGCTCCAACGTAGTCATGTAGTCCCGAGAGGTTGGCCTCGGTTGTGTCCAGAAGCGAGTGATATACTTCCACAGGGATGTTATCACCAAAAAGCGAACTCGCCAGACAACTGTCGAACCTGCGCGCCCGGCTGTAGAAGACATCTTTGTTGACACTCGATGCCAGCGAAGCGCCCAGTGTGTTGACGTGGTCTTTGTAGACCGAGTAGAAGCCCTGGTGGGCATCCCGTCGGACCCGGGGATCGGAAGATTCCATGAACTTGGCGAAACGCTGTTTGGAGAGGGGTACTTCTTCCCCCTTTTCATCCGTAATCGAGGGGTAGACGAGATCGGCGTCATCCAGCATGGTGAAGATGGATTCGGGCCCTCGGGCGACGGTCGAAGACAAGGCCAGCAACTCCTCGACCTCTTCGGAGCGGATGTGTTTGCGGGAACGAATCAACTCCTTAATATAGAAATCATAGACATCGGTCCTGGGGAATTTAGCGGCCATGTCCAGTAATGCCGCTTCGTCAATCTTCAGCAACTCGGGCTCGATAAAGGCAAAGGCGGCACCGGTTACCGAAGCCAACTGCATGGCCCGATCAGTCATGGCCTGATACCTGGATACTCGATTGTCAAGGTCCTGGTTCAGCCGCGCATACTGGAGCAGCTTGACCGAGATAATGGTCACTTCGGTTCGGGTCTCCAGGCACTCGAACAGGAGGTCGGGCGATGACGCCAGCTTGCAGGTAAAGCCTTTGGCTTTCTCGACCAGCTGTTGTACTTCTTCTACGGCTCTTTCCCAAGCGGCATCGGATTCAAACAGGTCGGTCAGATTCCAGGTATGTTTATCGTCAATCTCTGCCCGGGTGGGAATGGCTTTCGATTTTGTGTCGGTTGCTGCAGGCATACATTCGTCTCCTAAATGTTCGCGTTATATTGAAGCTAATATGAGGCAGGAAGCTGCGAACCGCAAGTAAGCTGCGCCGTTTTTTTGCCTCCGTTACGTACTTGTAGCGCAGTCAGCTCGGGTAATAACTGCGGCTTTTCAAAAGATAGTCAGGCAGACGGGCCATCGGTCGGTGCGAAACAGTTCGTGCAGCTGATCCAGGTATTGTAAATCTGAGAGGCTGACACGCGAATATCGATATAGCGACTCAAAACCGACGGTACCCATAATCAAAGACGTGAAATCCGAGACATTGATATCAACTGCTACATCATAGGCGTCATTCTCTGTCACCCTCGGTCGACCGTCTTCAAAGCACACGATAAAGCAGCACTCATTCTCCGGCAGGAACGTGTCGTTAACTGTCAGGCTGATCTTCAGATTTTGCCCGGCAAAATTCCGGTTCTTCAGCGTATCGAAAATGCGGTTCACATCCAACAGTCGGTACATAATGCCGATTCCGGCCGTATGGCTGGCATGATATATCGGGCCGATGAGGTCTTCGTCGGTGCTGCGGGAGTCCTCAAGCAGATGATGGAAATCATCATCCTGTGTGCGTATGATTATCTCCTTGACCTGGTCGGCCTGGGTGCGGAGAAACGCCATGAACTCGGCCAGAACGGCCGGAGAGTCGTAAACGAGATCATTGACGATGAGCGAATTATCGAGGAAATTGGTCGGTCTGCCCTTTTGAAAAGAGAACGCCATATAGCCGGAGAGCTCACCGTCCGAATCAAAGCCGATGTATTTAACTTCACGGCGTTTCTCAAGAATCATTTCCCAGCCCAGCTCGGATTCCTCTATCATGCCGTGAGTTCCGTCAACCACTCGATTATAGTAGCGGGTCAGTCTGGGAATATCATCGGATGTCAGATACCTGATGTGTTCCGGCGGAGCACCTGACGGAAACTGCCTGGGCTTCAGATGATATTGGTAACCCTTGCTGCCGTAGCCGCAGCCCATGTTGCGGTAGAAATCCGGACGGAAAGACCACAGCAGTGCGAGCGGGGCGCCTTTCTCGCGGAAGTGGCGGAAATAGAACTGCATGAGTTCCTTGGCTACGTGCTGTTTCTTATGTAGAAGACCTACCGCCAACATGCCGGCCCCGCCCGCAAGGACCTTCCGGCCAAATAGATTCATGCGGTAATCATGCAGGCGGATGCCGCCGAGAAGTTCACCGTTGCGGTATAAGCCGAAGAGGCTGTTCCTGGGATCGGCGTTGGCTCGATCGAAGCGCTCACGCCCTTTCTTCCTATCCTCGTCCGTAACTACCTGAAAGACCGGATAGGCGTCGTAGACGATTTCGAGGAATCGATCGATATCATCGTCCGGCAGTCGCTTGATACCTGACATGGGCATATGGTGGCACATGTTCCGCGAATTGCAGGTTGTGCTTCGCCGGATTCTAGAAACCGTAAATCTTGCCGTACTTCTTATTCATGTATTCCACGAGCGGCTTGTAGTTGAGCGGCTTACCGGTGACCTTTTCGCAGAGGTCGGTCGCCCGGTAACGCTGACCGTGCTGATGGATATTCGTACGCAGCCATTCCCGCAACGTCAGGAACTCACCGCGTTCGAACTGTTCGTACAAGTCCGGCATGTCTGCCAGGGCTTTGGCGAAGAACTGCGCCGAATAGAGATTACCCAGCGTATAGGTCGGGAAGTACCCCACGAGTCCCGCCGACCAGTGGATATCCTGAAGGCAGCCGTTGGAGTCCTTGTCGACATCGATACCGAAATACTTCTTGAAGCGGCTGTTCCACTCGGCGGCCACGTCGGCCGGCTTGAGGTCGCCGGTCAGGAGCGCCCGCTCGATCTCGAAGCGAAGGAGGATATGCAGGTTGTAGGTGGCTTCATCGGCCTCGACGCGTATATACGACGGTGTGACATTGTTAATGGCGGCATAGAAATCGTTCAGCGAAACTCCGGCCAGAGACTTCTTGAACAAACGCTGCGCCTGGGGCAGGAAGTACTTCCAGAACGGTTTCGAGCGACCGACCTGGTTCTCCCACATGCGCGACTGCGATTCATGAATTCCCAGTGATACCGATTCACCCATGGGCATACCGAAATGGGTCTCTTTGTCTATACCCATCTCGTACAAGCCGTGGCCCGCTTCATGCATTGTTCCGAAGAGCGCATCATTGAGACGGTTGGGATTATAGCGTGTGAGAATGCGCGTATCGCCGGGGCCGATGCCGGTGCAGAAAGGGTGCGTCGTGATATCGAGTCGACCGGCGTTGAAATCGTATCCGATAGCGGCCGCAACCGACTCGCCGAACACTTTCTGCAGGTTAACATCGTACTCCCGCTCGACAATCGAAACATCCGGTTTCTTCGGGGCGTCTTTGATCTTCTGGAGAAGTGTGACCAGCTGTTCACGGAGGTTCTTGAAAACGCTCTCGATATCGTCAATCGTGGCGCCCGGCTCATAATCATCAAGCAGGGCGTTGTATCGCTCTCCCTCATACCCGTAGGCATCGGCTTTCTTCTGCATCAGTCCGATGACTTTCTCCAGCCACGGGAGGAAGGCCTTGAAATCGGACTCCTTGCGAGCTTTGGCCCAATGTTCCTGGGCCAGGGAAGTCGTCTTGGTGATTTCCTCCACCAAATCGGTCGGGAGCTTGGTCAGTTTGTCGTACTGATAGCGCAGTTCCCGGATGTTGGCGGCCTCGGGCGAATCGTTGTTCTTCACCAGGTCCGATTCTTCCACCTGGCTGATCAGTTCCCCGACCTTGGGATCGGTGAATTTGGTATGTGTCAGGTTGGCGATAATGCCCAACTGATCGGCCCGAAACGCTCCGCCCCCGGGCGGCATGTACGTCTGCTGGTCCCAGTGCAGGACGGAGGCTGTGGAGGCCAGCAGGGAGATGTTCTTGCACTCTTTGACGAGTTCGTCGTAAGCGGCTTGCGCGGTCATTTCGTGACTCCTTATCTGTAGTCAATTCAAATGTTCGTGTTTACCGGCTATCGAGACAGCGGCTCGACAGCCCTCTGCAGTCCATAGCAGGACGTATATAATAGAAAAAAACCCAGGGGCTGGCAAGTCAGTTTACAGGGATTTTGCGGTCTTACATTCGAAGAAACCACGGAGGCAAAACAAAGCTCTAATCGAAAAAAGCTCTCTGGCACAGGTAGTACTCCTTGATAATTCCCGGGAAAGTAGTATCTATAAGTGAATTGCAATCTGGCGGGAGACAATAATGAAGAAAAGCGTCTCGGCTATCGTAGTTCTCTCGACCCTGTTAGCCACAGCTTCGTGGGCGAACAGGATTTCACCTGAAATCCGACTGGGTGTCGGCTTTTCCAAGCAGGATTTCACGTATCAAAACCTGGGCGAGTCCCAGTTTGATTGGTATACTGGGTATGACCTGGGGTTGTCGGCCGGCATTCGGATAACAGAGAGCTGGCGTCTTTCCGTAGGATTGCTGTATACCCAACGCGGCTACACCGCCAAGGACAACGAAGCACACAATGGCAACGTTGTCACTGGCCGCATAGAGGCTTTCGCATGGTATGTTGAGTACCTGTCTGTGCCTTTACTTATAACTACCGACATGCCGATCGGGCCGGGTCATCTGTATTCGATAATTGGTCCAAGAATAGACTACAAGACCGGCAGTGGCGGCGATTTTGCCTCAGAATTGGAAGCCGGCTATTTGAGCATTGTCTACGGTGGAGTTGTAGGACTCGGAAACCAATTTCCTATCAACGAAAAACTGTCAATTTTGATGGAGGTCCGCTACAATTTCGATTTCACCAAAGCGTACGAAACGGATAACCTGGTGATCAAAAACAAGTCCATGGGCTTGCTGGCCGGGCTACGGGTGTGGTGAGGTTTGTCATGCGCCGTCAGGAATCCACAGGCTGTCTCAAAAGGTGATGTTCGGTCGACTTTAGTATCGCGTAGAGCCGGGGCTTGTCCCCGCTGACCCCGTAAGCATGTAGGTCAGGACCCGTGTGGCCCTGACTCCAGGACCGCGATCACAGATCGCGGGCACACAGCTTCAAACTCTCTGGGACGCTCATTGCTGTTGTGTCGGGTCACACGACTCCACTAACGTGGATTCCCAGGACCTGCCGCACCTGGCAAGCGGGAGTTTTTCAACAGGACCAAAGGCCAGGGTCCATCTTCTTTGGAAGGGGAGAGTGGATTCCTGCCTTCGCAGGAATGACAGCTCCCGGTCACCGTGACCGGAGTCGAAGGGTGCACGAAGATGCAGCCTAGTTATTCATCCCTGTCGACGGCGACGGTATACGACCGCCACGGGCTACGAAATTGTGCGACGAGAACTTCGAGACCGGCATGATCGGCGCCGTACCCAGCAGGCCGCCATATTCGGCCGACTGACCCACCATCTTCCCCGGCACCGGGATAATACGGACAGCGGTGGTCTTGTTGTTGATGACGCCGATCGCGGCTTCATCGGCGATGATGCCGGAGATCGTCTCGGCGGTGGTATCGCCGGGGACTGCCACCATATCGAGTCCCACCGAACAAACGGAGCTCATCGCCTCCAGTTTCTCCAGCGATATGGCGCCCGCCTCGACCGCGCGAATCATGCCGGCGTCTTCGGAGACCGGAATGAAGGCGCCGGAAAGTCCGCCTACGTACGATGAAGCCATCATGCCACCTTTCTTGACGGCGTCGTTGAGCATCATCAAAGCCGCTGTGCTGCCCGGACAGCCGCAGCGCTCGAGACCCATGGCCTCGATGATGTCGGCGACCGAGTCGCCTTCGGCCGGGGTCGGGGCGAGTGACAGATCGACAATGCCGAACGGAACACCGAGTCGTTCGGACACTTTGCGCCCGACCATTTCGCCCATGCGGGTGACTTTGAAGGCCGTCCGCTTGATAACTTCGGCGAGCGTGCCCAGATCGCACTGGCCGGTCTTCTTGACCGCCTGCAGCACTACCCCCGGGCCGCTAATGCCGACATTGATCACGGTCTCCGGCTCGCTCACGCCGTGAAAGGCGCCGGCGATAAACGGGTTATCCTGCACCGCATTGGCAAAAGTCATCAGCTTACAGCAGCCGATCGCTTCTTGGGTCTTCCGGGCGGTATCTTTGACGACGCGTCCCATGAGGGCAATGGCATCCATGTTTATGCCGGCTCGCGTGGAAGCGACATTGACTGAGGAGCACACGCGTTGGGTATTTGCTAACGCGTCCGCAATCGATTCGATCAGGTTGCGGTCGCCGACCGTCATGCCCTTTTCCACGAGCGCCGAGAAGCCGCCGAGGTAGTCGATCCCCAGCTCTGCCGCGCAGGCATCGAGCGCCTGCGCCACTTGGATCATCGTACCGCGGTCGTGTCCATCGGCCACGATAGCGATGGGCGTCACGGCCAGCCGCTTGTTGGCGATGGGGATGCCGAACTCGCTGGAGACTGTTTCGACGGTCTTGACGTGGTGTTCCGCTGCGCGCAGGACCTTTTCCTTGATGTTCGTCAACAGCCGGTTGGGGTCGTTGGTGGCGCAGTCGCGCAGGGAGATCCCGAGCGTGACAGTTCTTATGTCGAGGTGTTCCACCTCAGTCATGTGGATGGTTTCGATTATTTCTTGCGGGTCGTAGGGCACGTTTGTCCTTTTGGGTTTATGTTAATGTGCGTCTCTCATCTTGTAGGTCAGGACCCTTGTGGGTCTGACTCTTATTCTCTCACATCCGAAGCGCACACGTGGCTGAGAAGCATGTCACAAGATCTTCCCTGTACGTCAATCGTGTTCTGAAAACGGGTTCTCTGGTCCAAATCCTGAATCGGGATCGAGTTTACAGTTGTATTGACGACAAGTGTCGTCAAGGCCCGAGCAGTTTCGCAATACGGGTGCGCTAGATATTGATTGTACATTGCCTGCTTCTTGAGTAAAATCCCGAAATTCTTCATATGCCACTCTGATTTCCTTGAACCTGCAATAACCTTTCTTTCGCACTTTAACACTCCTTTCGTGTAGCTTTTCACAATGTTTGGCGTGATACCGATCGCAGATGAACCCTTCATCCCGTTGCACAGGAATTCTGTAACTTAGTTTGTCGATGAACACAGATCCTGAAATAGCATTAACGGATGTTCTGTGTAGGTCTTATTCTATAGTTCTCTATTGTGAATCTCATAAGATCTGTGTCTCGAACAAATCCAGTTGTCGCACCGGGCTCATAAGTCCGTACATCAAATGAAAACTTGTGAGGCAAGACTCCAGCGTCAAGGGAATCGAGCCAAATCCAACCCTTTGTTTTGGCTCCAGATTCGAGTTTCCACTGGGGATGCCTGAACTCATATTGCGTTTCTCTCTTGTCGGGCAGTAGCATCGAATAGGGAAAAGTGAATGATACCCATTCATCATTCTCCGAATGTTGAAATCCCTCGCTGTCGACCATTCGAATGCTATCCTGACCTGATCCCAAAGAAGCAATCAGGTAGTCCCACTTGTTTTGAATCAAAACCTGCAATAGACAAAACCTTCTTTGATTCCCTGACCAATCATCTCGTAGTTGGGCATTGACAAATAGCTTGAGCAAACTAATTGATAAGTATCTCCCCTCAAGTTTCATCTCCGCTAGATTGTCGAATTCCTGAACCTCCGGCGGATCACCCGGTACCTGAATGGTACCGCTTAAACGTAATAGCTCAAGTTCACAGCCATAGCTGCTGTCGCACTCATTCATAGCAACATTTAGTCTTTCAGTTGATCACTCAGGACCTTGTGTATGTACTCGTTTAAGTCCACTAATGCTTTACTCACTCCAAAGACATCGTCAGGCTGAATCTGAATGGTCTGTCCAACTGTAACTTGCGTTTTGACTGCGCTCCACTCGATCTTCCTAAATAACTCCTTGTTTACGATTCCATGATTGTGAACGAGGAGATTTCGGAGATAATAGCCATTGCGCAATTCTGCCCAACCGTCGATGTTCTTCTTCAACGATTGACACTTAAGCTTCTTTTGTAAGAAAGTATCGATCTTATCAATGTCTTTTCTACCAAGCTTATATAACTCTTTATCCAGTATCAGATTGAACACTTCATCATATGTGCCAAGCTGAAGTATTTCATTGTAAGCTAACGATTTTGAGTCAGCCTTCTTCTCCTCATTATCAACTGCTACTCCTGACTCGATACTCATCGGATTTGCTCTGAAATAGCAGGCAACATATTCTTTTACCATTGCCTCAAACATAGCAATTTGGTAGATCAATGTCATTTCCAAGATTATGCGAAGAATGGTAATCCTCTTATCCTCACCATCGCTACGTAGCATGACAATATCATCAAGTCCGGTATTCCCGGCGAATGGGATCGCATTGATATTACGGACCTTGTCATCATAATACCACTTTATTGCATCTATCGCAGAGGTGATTTCCGAAGTCATTCTCCCTCATATCCTATGCATATACTGAAATATATCCTCGTGCATGACGTAGACTTTCATACCCAGTTGGGATTCGGTGGATTGGATGCGGTCGCGGAGAGCTGAGAAATCGATCGGGCAGTTGGTGATGTTCACCACCATAATCATCGAGAAGAATTCCTGCATGAGGGTCTGGGAGATATCCTCCACACTGCAATTGAGCTCGGCCAGAACGGCCGTGATCGATGCCACGACGCCGGGGCGGTCCTTGCCGAAGGCAGCGACAATAATGCGGGTTTTTTCGCCCTTCTCGATCTGCGAGTACAGGCCGCCTTCGGTCTCCGTCATCGCCTCATCCGGTGGGAGCGGCTGGGGCTTGGGTGTGAGCCTTGAAGACGGCGGCGAATCGGTCGGGTTGGGGGAAGCTGATATCTCGCAGGTGGTGCCTTCGATTGTGGGGTTTCGCGGCTCCTTCTGCATGGCGTCGACGACGGAATCGACGATATGTCGGAGCGCTTTGGCATCGAGACGCGCGCCGACTCGTCCGGCGACGATCTCGGCGATTTTGCCTATTTCGAATTCAGACAGCGGCAGTTTGGTTACCTCCTTTGTTCGGCTTCCTCATCTGTGCCGTCAGGTCACACCCCGCCGGAGGCGGGCCAAGACCTGACGGAACTTGAACCTGGCGGCTTTCAACGGATGAGGACATCTGCGGTCACCAGACAGTCGAAACCCGAAGCGGGATTCCGACCTATTTCTCTTGAGCGTCGGGCAGAGTCACCTGACGCCACATCGTATATCATAATATATCCCGCAACAGCTCCGGCCTCGGCGAAGGAATTACGACCGTGTTGACCAGCATGCCGGCTCGGGATACCACTTCTTCACCGGCGGCGACTGCCGTCTCCACCGCGCCGACCGGTCCGGTCAGGGTCACGAACGCCTTGCCGCCCAGGGCCATGGCCAGGCGGATTTCGATCAGCCGGATCTCCGCCGCCTTGGCGGCAGCATCGGCCGCTTCGATCAGCGAGGCACACGTGAACGACTCGATAATCCCGAGTGCATCGAGCTTCTCCACCTGGGTCGAGCCGCTCATGGCCGGGAAAACGTCACGATGGACGCTCGGTATGATAAACGTGCCGATCACCGCTTCCTGGGCGTAATCCTCGCCGGCTCCGATGGAATTGCGGACCGCCTGAACGTCGCCGGCAATAAGGTTCATGAACTTCCCCGAGCAAATAGTCCGACTTATCACCAACTCCACCTCGGCTGCCTTCAGCATGGCATCGGCCGAGCCGATCCCCTTGGCGATCGAGCTGTATTCGATAAGTCCTATCGCGTTGTATTCCATGATTATGCCTCAATTACGATGTTGGCGTTTACGGATGTTACCCGGCCATTAATCGATGCGTGCACGTTGGCGCCCATGGCGCCCTCCGGTATGCGGCCGATCAACTGCCCGACCGTCACTTGATCGCCGACCGCCACGGTCGGTTCCGCCGGTGCGCCGAGATGCTGGTGCAGAGGGATCGTTACTTTCGACGGGCGGGGGCTGTCTTCGACATAGTCGGCGTGCGCCTCATAGGGCATCAGGCCGAGTTTGCGGGTGAGAGTACTCGTCGGAACTTTGCGGTGGCTCTGCATCGGGTGCGCCTTCAACTGACGGTCGGGCGGGATGTATTCCAGATTCTTCAGTCTGATATTGGTTTTGGAGCGGACACAGGCCTGTTTGGGATCAAGGTCCTCAGGGCAGGCGAACAGTGAGCACAGGTTGCACTCGCAGCAATTCATGGCGAACTTACCCCAGTAGTCGTCTTTTTCGCCCGCAAAGCCGAGCGACCGCATGACTTTATGTGGTTCGATTTCGTAGCCGAGCAAGTAACGCGGGCAGAACTCTGTACAGTAAGTGCACTGGTCACAGGCGGACTGGCCGATGCGTTTGATTTCGGACATTTCCGTGTCCCGCCGCCGGACGAGATAGTGGCTTTCCGGCAGGACAATGTAGCCGCCGGATGTTTTGGTTACCGGTAACGATAAATCATATTTAAGCTTGCCCATCATGGCGCCGCCATCGAGTACCGCGAGTCGCTCCGATGTGGTCGGGCCGCCGGCAAAGTTGATCACTTCCTGAATGGAGATTCCGACCGGCACTTTGAGCGTCATCGGGTTTAGCACGGCACCCGCAACCGTGATAAATGTCTCCGTCACCGGGACGCCGATATCGGCGAGTGTGATGTTGAGCAGCGTCTCGACATTGGAGACGACACAGCCGATATTGACCGGGTACCCGCCGTAGGGGATCAACCTCCCGGTAGCTTCGTAGACCAGGATATATTCATCGCCGGCGGGGTAGTAGTCACCCATTTCGAAGATCTCGATATTGGTACCGCCGAAGAGGCCTCGAAACTGGCCTATCACTTCGGTGTTTTTGGCTTTGATGCCCAGGACATTGCGGGTGGCGCCGACGGCTTCGGCGGCAATTTGCATCCCCTTTTTCACTTCTCCGGCGAAAACGCGCATCAGCTCCTTGTCCTTGTAGAGCAAGGGTTCGCACTCGGCGCCGTTGGCAAGAAGGGTATCGGCGTGGGACTGGTATTTGAGATGGGTCGGGAATCCGGCGCCGCCGGCTCCCACCACACCTGCTTCTCTTATTTTGTCAACGAGTGGGTGCATGTCCTATTTCTTTGCCGTTAAGTGACCTCACCTGGCGGTTCGGTTGCGTCAGGCAGGGTCGCCTGATGCCACTTTGTTATGTGGTCGGCGGATGTGGACATCTGCCGTGCACACTGTCAATGTCGGAACCCGAAGCGGGATTTCGACCTACTTTCTATCGCGCGCGTAGTGTCAGAGCTTGCCCCTGCCTTCCGGCCGGTGAGGGACGAGCCCTCACCCTACGCGGTTCTTGTGCCGTCAGGTGACCTCGCCTGCGGCGGGTCAAGACCTTATGGAACTCCTTACTGCGTTCGCTGGTTGTCGAAACCCGAAGCGGGATTTCGACCTACAAGCATCCTAAGCCACTTCCACCA
>CAZLBP010000002.1:0-213343 GCA_964557855.1 uncultured Ignavibacteriales bacterium
GGTGGAGCCGATAATTTACTTTATGGTGACAGCGCACATACCCATGTAAATCTAGGTATAGCTTGTACAACTGGTGTAGATGGGCAAAATGTCCTTTATGGCACAATCGGTGGAGGGATAAACAACATATCCAGTGGAAGCCAGAGCACCATCGGTGGAGGTTCAGGTAATAGCTCGACCAACCAGTCAACTACAGTAGGAGGAGGCTATATCAATAGTGCCTCTGGATCTCGCAGTACCGTCTCCGGAGGTTATGGCAATGTTGCCAGTGGCATTGGAAGCACCGTCGGAGGTGGTCAGGCTGATTCTGCCAGCGGTATTTACAGTACCGTTTCCGGTGGCTTGAATAATGCAGCCAGCGGTTATGCAAGTACGGTTAGCGGTGGTTATTACAATTCTGCAGCTGGCGACTATTCATTTGCTTCAGGTTTCTATGCAATTGCAAATCACAGAGGAAGTTATGTTTGGGCAGATAATACTAGTGGTTTTGCTTCAACTGCAGAGAACCAGTACCTGATCCGTGCCGATGGCGGTGTTGGTATCAATACTAATGCCCCAACCGAAGCACTCGAAGTAGATGGTACAATTTATTCAACATCCGGAGGTTTCAAGTTCCCTGATGGGACTACCCAGTCAACCGCTGCCACTGGTGGTAACTGGATGGTATCTGATTCTGTTTTATTTACAAATAGTTATTGGGGAATTGCAAGAGGGGGAGTGAATAATGCTTTGTATGGTGACAGTTCACATACTCATGTGAACCTTGGTGTCGCATGCACAACAGGAGCGTCGGGTTATAATTACAACGATATTACAATAAGTGGTGGCAAAGGAAATGTTGCCTCTGGTTATGGTGCTGTGATTGGCGGAGGGTATTATCATACTGCCTCTGGCCATTCAAGCGTAATTGCTGGAGGTTGGGATAACGAAGCCTCTGGGATAGAAAGCACTGTATCCGGCGGCAGATGGAATTCTGCCAGCGGAAATTACAGTATTGTCCCAGGTGGCGTCTATAACAATGCTAATGGAGATTTGTCTTTTGCTGCCGGTCGAAGAGCAAAAGCAAACCATTTTGGTGCATTTGTTTGGGGAGATGCTACTGATGCTGATTTTACATCAACTGCAACTAATCAATTCCTGATTCGGGCTAACGGAGGAGTGGGAATCAATACTAATAGCCCTGCGGTTCCTTTACATGTTACAGGTGGAAGTGATGTGTCTACCTCCGGTGGTGGTTATATAACAGTAGACAATGGATCCGGGCGAAAGATTACTATTGATGATAATGAAATAATGGCGATTTATAACGACAGCGCCGGTGCTCTAAACTTAAATACAGGTTCAGGCGATGTTTATATTTGCCATGACGGCGGAGGAGATGTTGGGATTGGTACCAACAGTCCAACCGAAAAACTGCATGTCGTCGGTAATATCTGTTATACCGGAACAAGTGGAACATGTTCAGATAGACGCTACAAGACCAACATCAGACCGTTTAACGATGCTCTCTCGATGATCTCCAGGATTAATGCGGTCGAATTCGACTGGAAGAAGGATGAATTCCCTGAACATAAATTCTCTGACGAACGCCAGATTGGATTTATCGCCCAGGAAATAAACGAGATTCTTCCACATGTTGTATCACAGGGTAATGACGGTTATTACACAGTTGATTATGGAAAACTCACTCCAGTATTGCTTCAGGCGATCAAGGAACTAAGGGAAGAGAACGAATCGAAAGATGCTAAGATAGACAACCTGCAAAGGCAGGTAGCTGATCTCACGAATATGGTTGAAGTCATTCTGGCCAATTTGAATGAAAACCAGGATGATTCTGCCCAACGCTCAGAACGATAGAGGGAGATATGAAATTGAAACTGTGCATATCTGTTGCTTTGATAGTTTTGGTATCGTTGATTTCTACAGGATCTACTGATACTCAAGCCGGTGAAGAAATCAACTGGCAGGTGATTTCTTCAGGTGGATCCAATGGCACTTCAACCAATTTTGCCTTGAATGGCACGCTCAGCCAAACTGCAACCGGTATTGGCGCCTCACCAAACTACAGCCTGAGACATGGCTACTGGCAGGAGTTTGTTACAGGAGGCGGTTGCTGCAACGGAGACGGTATTCGTGGAAACGTGGATGACCAAACGGGACCCGGCGGTGAGATTGACGTGGCTGACCTCTCCTATCTGGTGGACTATCTCTTTCGCGGCGGTCCGGTTCCCGCGTGTGTTGACGAAGGCAATGTTGATGGACAGGCAGGTCCAGGTGGCCCCATCGATGTAGCAGACTTGAGCTATCTGGTGGACTATCTGTTCCGAGGAGGGCCACCGCCACCTTCATGTCCGTGATCTACGACTCTGAATAGACACAACCAGCCACCCTTCGCGCCTTGGGTGGCTGGTCTGCTCTAGCCAGTAGTCCGTAGAGTCCCGCTCACTCCGCTCTCCTATACTCCACCTTCGCCATCCTGAACCCATCGGCGCCCTGGGTGTGAAAATCGTCGTAGTAAATTACCTCGAACGTCCATGTATCATCGGACGTAAACGTGACAACCAGATCATACTGCTGCGTGTAGCCCAGAACGGGATCGTCGTACTCACCGTACATCGTGATACTGCTGGATTCCTCATCGAATTTGCCCGCGGCCGAGATCCAGTACGTGCCCCAGCTGTCAAACCCCACATAGGTGTACTCTTCGTGTCTGCGGTCAAAACCCATGATAAACAACCCAGCAGCTGACATTTCACCGGCCTCCAGAGTGAACTCACCCTGCAGAAACCTGCCGCCCAGTATCATCTTTCCGCTGGACTTGCCTATAAACTCCATCGGCTCGACGCCCGGTTGCGGCCACATGGTGGTAGTATAATCCCATTCTCCGGCCAGCTTTTGTAGTAGTTTATGCTCGTCACTTGGCTGCGCGAGCATCATTGACCGCTCCATCAACTCCTGTTGAGCAGTTGAGTCAGCCATTTCCTGCGACTTGAGCGCCTGAGTCATCATGTGAAGTAGAAACAGGCTTACTGCAATCACCAATAGCTTTCTCATCATTTGTCTCCTTAATCGATCGACATCTGCCGAATAGTCGTCAGACGATTTCACTGCGGGCCCCGGAATGTACCATGCGAGCGATTGCCCGGCAACCGATTTACCAATGCTCGCGTACAAGTATGCAGTATGATCGAGGAAGATAGAAAATCGACCGGGACGAGCCCGAAATCTGTGTTCCAACGCATTAAGCGGCTGATACTAACCACAGCCGCTATCATCCTATTTGTTATCGGCATACCCTTGCTCATTCTGCCTGGCCCGGGTATCCTGTTGCTGCTTCTGGGATTCGGGCTGCTGGCCCTGGAGTACCCCTGGGCCAAACGAATCACGGGTTAGTGGGGAAAAGGTACAAGATGGCCCGACAACCGCAACTAGGCAAACTATAGCCGAGACAGTTCACACCGTGACGCTCTATTATCTCAGATCCTTATCGGTCGATGCCAAATTGACCGGCTCGTGACCCGCTACTTCAACAACAGCATTTTGTGGGTCGCGCTGAAATCACCGGCCGACAGACGATAGAAATAGACACCTGAGGGCAATTCCCGGGAGACATCGTTGTTCATATCGAATGTCACGGTATGCTGTCCGGCGGGCTGCTGACCCAGGTCGATTGTTTCCACGGTTCGCCCGAGAACATTTATAACATCGATTGCTACGTGTGCTTTCTCCGGTATACTGAAATCTATCGAAGTCGACGGGTTGAACGGATTGGGATAGTTCTGGCCGACCGAAAAACCTTCCGGCAAGACCGACTGATGCCGTTCCGTAACGAAGGTCTCTTCCAGCAGGGCGGCATTTGTTCCAATGCCGTAAGTAGTGTCAAGACCGGCGCCCGATTTGGAAACCGTGATCACATCCAACAGATCGGGCGTTACGAAGTCGTAACGGAAAATCTCCGTAAGGGTTGCCTGAGCGGGCGCTGCACCGGTCGTAAACGACGTCCAGGTGCGCATCGTGGCCTTGACCCGGAGACAATCCCTCGTGATAGAGCCGATTTTGAATTGACCGAATGCGTCGACTTCATAAAACGTGGTGTCGGCAAAGTCCGTCTCAAAACCCGGCCCAAAGCTCTGTGTCCAATGCTTGTACGCGACCCAGGTGTCGCCGTAGGCTATGGGAAAGACGTAATCCGGGGTCGAGTTTTCGTACACGGTTGTGACATCGTCAATCCCCTGACCGCGTATCAACACACCCAGCGCCTCAACGTAAGTCGGTTCTGAGGCAGTGTATGTCCAGACCGAGTCCCCGCCTTCAGCCTGCATCTGGCACAAATTGGCCGCAGGGAACTGGCCGATCTTCGGTGCAGTGGCGCAATCGACGATGTACGACGTATCCATTTCGTTGAAAGTTACGGACGAAAAGTCCCAGATGTGACCGCCGCCACTGCCGGAAGTAACGCTGTTGTACAAACTTGCACTGATATCACTGGTAGTCGTCCGGTGTAGTGAACCGACAGCTGGATTGTACGGGTTGCTGGGAATCGTGATTTGCGCTGACGAGTGGGAACACATGAACACAATCAGCAGAGCGATTACCGTTAGTGATCTTGACATGTTGCATCTCCTTTATCTTTGTATTGGCGGTCTGAGACCGCCGATTGACGGACGCCGGGCGCGGACATGCTCCATGCCGTCGCACCCGCGCTGCCCATTGATAAGTACTGCACTCAATTCATGCGAGCAGCGCGTAATATAAGCCATGGATCAACGAAGTCAACCATGGGGTTGAAAAAAGTGGATAAGATATCGGTTTGTTTCGCAATTCGTGGACCGATATTTAATATAATCACTCCGAGCCGCCTGTTTTCTTGCTTTTCAGACTGAACTGCCGGCTATATCTTCATGGCACGGAAGAAGCCGGTTGTTAGGTTGATCCATACATGGAGGAGATGAATACCGTGGATGATACTTGCAAGCAAATAATCTGGAACCAGTTCGGCGCCGCTATCGATACGTTGGAGAACGCTATCGGAGCCTGTCCCGATGAGCTCTGGTTCGACAGTTCGAAACAGCATCAGTACTGGTACATGGTGTTTCACACACTGTTCTGGCTGGATTATTATCTGACAGAAAACAGGGAGAGCTTCTTGCCGCCCTCACCGTTCGGGCTGGAGGAAACAGACCCGGCCGGCAAATTACCGGACCGGGCGTACACCAAAGAAGAGCTGCTTCGGTATCTCGAACACGGACGCCGCAAATGTCGGGAAACGATCCAGACTCTGACAGAAGAGCAATCTCTGCGCACAACCGAGTTCCGAAAAGCCACTCTGACCTTCGCGGAGCTGCTCTTGTATGTCATGCGTCACGTCCAACACCATGCGGCCCAGTTGAACCTGATTCTCAGACAGCAGACCGATTCGGCTCCCGGCTGGGTCTTTGTGGCCGGGCAGTAACAGTTGGCCTACAGGCGCGAAGTCGGGTATTTCTTGGCCAGTTTCCGGGAATGGCTCTTGCGCTCCATCCGCCGATTGAACCTCGCTTCGGCGCTCTCATGCAGTTCCCGCTCGAAATCCGATTCGGGCACGATTGGCGGAACCGGCTGAGTCTTGCCGTGCTCGTCGATCGCCACAAACGTCAGAAACGAAGACGCGCAGACTCGGCGCTCACCGGTCTTAAGGTCCTCGCTGATCACGCTGACATACACTTCCATCGAGGTCTGATGGATCCAGGTAACAAACGACTCCATACAGATCATCTGCCCGACGTGAATGGGGTAGAGGAAGTCGACCGAATCCGTTGAAGCCGTCACCACCTGCTGGCGAGCATGCCGGTAAGCGGAAATCGAAGCGATGTCATCGATATAGTTCATGACTTTGCCGCCGAACATGGTTCCCAGCACGTTCGAGTCCTGCGGCAATACCAGCATCGCCTTTACCGTTCGCGACTGGTAAACCGTTTTTGTTTTCAACACATGTCCTTTTTTGGGATGAATTTTCCTTATTTTCTGTCGTAAGTTACGGGAAACCCGGCCTGTGTCAAGCCGTATAGGGTTGATAACATCGGTCTCGAAATTTTGTCGGAGGTTTAAGATGCGCGATTCTCTTTATCTTCACGAAGAGTTCATGCTGCTCGCCCTGCGCGAGGAGAAAGGTACAATCGCCGGCGTCGAGAATATCGAATACCCTTTGGCAGCGGCGGTAGTTTCCGAACTGCTCCTGCAGGTGCAACTGGAAATCGATCAGGCCAAGCCGAAAAAGAAACTGATCAATCTTGTCGGCTCCACTCCGTTCGGGGATCCCATACTCGACGAAGCACTCGATAGGATCAAAAACGCTAAACGCCGGGCATCACTCAACAAGTGGGTGGAACGCCTAGCCAACTTGAAGAAACTCAAGCACCGCACCGCCCTGCAGCTCTGTGAGCGCGGCATCCTGAAGGCTGATGAAGACAAAGTGCTGCGGATCTTCACACGCAAAATCTACCCTGAACTCAATCCTGAGCCGGAGCGAAAAGTGGTCGAGTGCCTGCGCCGCGTGATCTTTTTCGACACGCAGGACGTGCCAGCGCGCGATGCTCTACTCGTGGGCCTGGCGCATCACACCGGTCTGTTGCAGAAGAAATTCGCAAAAGAGGACCTCAAGCCCCGCAAAAAGCACATCAAAGAGATCGCCAAAGGGAATCTTTGTTCACAGGCGGCGAAAGATCTCATGGATGCCGTTAATACGGCGGTGATGGCCGCCGTCGTGGTTGTGGCCCTGGCCGGCGATTAACGGCTCTTTCTCTTCGTCTTTTACCGCTCGGGGACGGCGGCTAGACCGTGGCCCGGCTGTCCTCCAATTCTGCTCTACGGGGCTTCATATCACGAAGAACATCATTGACAAAACTGATCTATGATACTAACATGGGGCACGACCCGGTCAAGATGAGCATCAGCGATGAAAGCACCGCGTACGCGAGGTATGATGGACAAGCAACGTCCCTTGATTTCGCCGACTTGTCTTACCTGGTAAATTACCTGTTTAAAAACGGACCGCCGCCCCCGCCGTGCTGAGCGAAGAGCGAGTCTGATATAGAGTGGATGATTAACTGAAAGGAAGTGTCCTATGTTTGAACTTACGGGTAAGGCCCGAGCGGCGGCTGTGTTTACCCTGATGGCCGATCTCTGTTCAAAGAGCGTCGCGACAACGATACTGTTCGGAGTTGCAGCTTTGTTGACACCAACGGTTGTCTCCGGTCAGGTCTTTGGCGACGGTTCCGATGGCGCGTTGATCGTCACGGACACTGTTGAACTCACCGGCGACAGGAATTACACGGATCTAACGGTCCAGGCAACCGGATACCTGCAAACGAACGGCTTTATTGTCCGGGTATCGGGTACGCTTTTGAACTCTGGTGTTATAACCGACGCCGTGTCGGGCGGAACTGGTGGCGCCGGAGGCACCGGGGGCATGGGCGGCATGGGCACTCCGGGTCACTCGCCGCCATCACCGGGTCAACCGGGTGACCCGGGTAATGCTCCGGCTGCACCTCAGGCCGGCGTCGGAGGTGCCGGTGGCGGAGGCGGCGGCGGCGGTGGCGGCGCCTGGGATGACGAGCAGATTGAACAAGCCCGGGGCGGCAACGGCGGACAAGGCGGTACAGGGGGGCAGGGAGGGGGTTACGTACGGATCTTCGCCATGGAGTTCGATAATCAGGGTTTGGTACACGCCAACGGCTCATCCGGCCAAGGGGGAGGTAACGGCCTCGGTGGCATGTATAACCAGTATCAGGAAACGGTCTTTCCTCCTACAGATCGCGATATGGCCGGCGGCGGCGGCGGCGGGGGAGCCGGTGGCAATGGAGGAGACGGCGGTACGGTCGAGATCGTATACGGCGTACTGACCAATCAGGGCACACTGCAGGCCAACGGTGGTGCCGGGGCTCCGGGCGGTTCGGGCGGCTCCGGTATTAACACCAATATCAGTCCCGGCACCGATCAGTTTGAGGAATCAGGCGCCGTCGGTGGCGGATTTCCCATGGGCGGTCCCGGGGGCCCCTCTGAAATAGGCTCCGGATCATCATTTCCCGGCGGCACGGGAGCTGTCGGTAACACCGGTCAAGACGGTACAGTCAGCATCCAACCAGACAGTGGCTGCTGTTCGGTGCGGGGCAATGTTGATGGCCTGACCGGACCGGGCGGGCCGATTGACGTCGCGGATCTCTCCTATCTCGTGGACTACCTTTTCAAAGGTGGGCCCGCTCCCCCTTGTATGGACCAGGGTAATGTTGACGCTGTCGTCGGCGTGGGCGGTCCTATCGACGTGGCGGACCTGTCCTATCTCGTAGATTTCCTTTTTAAGGCCGGACCGCCGCCCCCGCCGTGTTAGCGGCAGCCGATATGGCATGAACCACAGCTAAACAAAACGGGTGGAGTTGTTTCGCTTCAACTCCACCCGTTCTTAAAAAGGATCATCGGGTAGGTAACTTCACATACGACAGTTTGTGGTCGCATTAACTACAAAACTAGCCCCGAAAAATAGCATTTGATTAGCAAAAAGTAATAAGATCATTAGTTTTTGCTCCCAGGACATCCCGAAGCCGACTCGCGTTCAACAAGTGCGGCCCTAAGTTCATGTATACGTAACTAATTGTGCTACAGTTGATACATGATGATATCTAAACTGTCACACTAACTCTTGATGGTTGGGTAGGGGAACAGTGGCCGCTTTTCCGATCCGTTTGATCAGATGATCGACCATCTCCTTGTCGCGGGAATTCATCGAAACGAAATGAAAGCCGGCGACATGCTCTTCAGCGCCACCGTCCTGCTTGCACCAGACACAATTGGCGCTCATTGTTATGTAATCCCGGTCCAGCAGAATCTCCGGCAGGATCAGCACCAGATTCATGGTAGTATCTGTTTCCAGTGGCATGGTGGCGGTCACTTTCATGCCGCTCAACGAGATATCGGCCAGGTGACCTATCGGCTTGTCCAGGTCGGTATCAAATATCACGAAATAGCCGCGTTTACGATAACGCAGATACTCCGAGTATTTGGTCACGTCCTTGCGGGGGTGGTTTCGTTCTGTCGTCATAATGTCAATTCCCTCGTATCTCTGACACTTGTTCGAGTTTACTTTTATGGCGTTTTTGACTCCCGAGACGTCGCCAACCGTGTCTGTCTAACTGACTGAGGCGGTATCCTGCGTCTAAATCTGTCTCTTTACCGGAACTTTATCACGCCATACCTATTATCGACACATCTGAGTCATTTTATTACCGTCGGCCACACCGATTAAAGGACTCCGCGAGCCCTTCCCGTCCCGATAGCTCGCGGTTGACTTTGCGGCCAATACCCCTTTATATGTGGGTCAGGAAAATACATACCGTACGTCTCGCGGCCCGGACCGGTCTTGGTCCCTGTAACGCGCCCATTGTCTCATCCCGTTCATCAGCTGTTCGTGCTTGCTTCGGCTGCGTTTCCAACGGTTGCCCCGGTGACGGTTCAAATTGAAACATTGTCTGTTACTTGTTCAATAATATTGCTACGAAAGACGTCACACTTGACGTTCGGTCAAAATGAGCTGACAATCGCTGAGGACTCGATAATACAGATATGGTAGCCGGAATCGAACCTTCTATCTACGCGGGGTCATATTGGCACTGTTCGCTATGCAGCGTTCGTGTTACAGCACACTAACACGATCTTTGCACATTTTGCACTTGCCACGGCAATCAATATTGATATATTGACGCCAAGAACGTGAGCGAACCAAATCTACCGCCCGCATTTCTCTGTCGGCGGTTTTTTTGGATAAACGTACTACCTCAGTACAAACCTGGAAAGATTCGCACCATATGAAAACAATAGTGACCGCTTCACTGTTTATACTGTTTACCGCACCGCTATCACTAGCCGAAAAAGTCCGTGTCTCATTTATGTTCGTGCACTATTCGGTCGGCCATCAGATGCTGTATGACGGCTACTGTGCGGGCGGATACTCACGGCCCTTCTCGGAAACCCTCGACACGATGACGGTCACCTTCGGTGCCGATACGGCCGACATCGTCTTCCGGGACTATAATATGAACTACGAAGGCTCCGGTCCGCTGAGCGACACGATTATTGACTGCAACGGTCCGGACCGACTGCCCGGTTTCAACTACGATCTCATCTCGGCCCATTACAACCGCATGAAAATCTGGAACAGCTGGGATGGTGTCAATGACCAGTATGCCGGAATTCTCGAGCAGTTTTTCAACGTGCCGGGCAAAGAAGGACAGCGGTTCTGGAAGATGTTCAGCCCGCACAAGGTGCCCGGTACGAGTGGCGACTCCGTGCTGGTTGACTACGATCTAATTATGATCAAGAACCCGTTTATCTGCTGGTCGTATATGACACCCGCCCAGGCCGACAGCATACGGAAATTCTACGAAGCCGTCCGAGACTCAGTCGTCAATCATCCGGAAATAAACGTTTGCCTGGCGTTCGGAACGCCCCGTCGACTCTATGACACAATTGATGACACAGCCCAGGCCAAGCTCACCTATCAGCTGGCGACCTGGTTTTCCAGCAACGACTTCTTTACACACAGCAACGAAGGTCCCTATGAGAACCTGTGGAAGTATGATTCATATCGCCTGCTGTGTGAAACCGGTTCCGGAGCCGTCAACCGATACTGCCTCAAAAACGAATACTCGGCCGGTCCCGGAGATTCGCATCTGAGTTTGCTGGGTGCGCGGGTTTCTCAGGATAGTCTCCTGGCATTCATCAGGCGCGCCGCACGAGATATATTAATTCAGAAAGCCGAAACACCTTGCTTCTGCGTCAACCGAGGCAACGTTGACGGCCTCTCTGGACCAACGGGACCCGTTGATGTCGCCGACCTGACCTATCTCATCGATTATCTGTTTCTTGACGGCTCGGCACCGCCCTGCCCGGAGGAGGGCAACGTAGATCGGCTTACCGGGTCCAGTGGCCCGATAGATGTCGATGATATCACGTACTTAACGTCTTTTCTCTTCAAAGGTGGTCCCCATCCGCCTCCCTGCGGTGACTGATACCCTGGCTAACCGAAACCCGGACTCACGGTCGAGCTCGGGAGAAGGAGTAACGTATGTGACGCGCAGACGTGGGGCTTGTCCCCACCGTGGGCCGGTGTCGGCGCGGTGGAAGGCGGGGACCCTCTGCAGTTTGAAAACTTCCGCAATTCTCTTGTCTGCCTTTTGTCTTTGTTGATTCTCAAATCAAGGCAAGCGTAATTTTTCGCGAAGTAGGGTGTACGGGATATGGAAGAATTCGCGGAACTCCTCGGTGGGTCCTCTCGTTTAGCCGTCATGGTCCCGGTTTGATGAAAGATTGAGTGCACACGGAAGCAAGGTTGCATATCGAGCCGGCCGGTTGGTCCGGCCGCCCAATGCCGCTCAGAACAAAGATTTGAGCGGACGCGCAACAAACAGATTTCGAAAGGCAAAGGAGATCGGCGTGAGCGAAAGAGTATGGATATCCCTGGTATTGACAGTGGCCATTTTGACGGCCGGAAGCTTATCGGCTCAGGCCCCTGACTATGTTATACTTCGAGATCTATTCGGCGGCAGCTCGTCCGATTTCGCTCAGAATGCACAGTACTTTGTTAAAGGCACGGCCGGTCAGGTCGTCGTGGGGGAGATGTCCAATACCAGCTACATAGTTCGTTCCGGAGGCGCCGACGACAGCGTGATCAGCGACATCAAGACCGATGTCGAATACGATCTCGATCGAACGGACGGACTGCCCGAAAACTTCCGACTGGACCAGAATTTCCCCAATCCGTTTAACCCGACCACGTCCATTTCCTTCGCCCTGCCGTCACGGTCCGACGTTACCCTGCGGCTGTTCAACGTGCTCGGGCAAAAGATAGCCACGCTTGTTAACGGCAGCCTGAGTGGTGGTGAGTATGTAATCACGCTCGACGGATCGAATTTAGCCAGCGGGGTCTATTTCTATCGGATGCGGGCCGGTGGTTTCTCCGAGGCGAAAAAGCTCGTGGTGCTGAAATAAAGTAAATATCATGGTCACTATAGTCATACCGGCATCAATCAAGTGAGTATTATGGGAGAGAAGATATGAGATTGCGAACTGTGCTGAACCTTCTGTTGACTGTCGCGCCGGTCGTCGTCGTTGCACCGGCGCTCCAGGCCGAAGTTCCGGGTACCATCAGCTATCAAGGAGTCCTGGCCTCGTGGGCCGACTCGACGGCCGTTCCGGACGGTGACTACAGCATGACATTTCGTCTGTACGAACAGATAGCCGGCGGCAGCTCGATTTGGGAAGAGACGCGAATCGTAGCCATCACGGGCGGCAGATTCAGCGTGCTTCTGGGAAGCGGCAGCTCGCTGGGCAATTTGGACTTCGATGTCCCGTATTATCTCGGTATCGCCATTGGCGGCGGGCCGGAACTGAGCCCGCGCGCCGCCCTGACGTCATCGGCCTATAGCCTCCAGTCACGAACCGTCATGGACAACGCCGTAAACAGCGACAAAATCGAAAACGGAACCGTTCAGCAGGAAGATCTGGCGTTCGATCCGGGGGATATAACCGCAGTACAGGGAGGCGACGGCTTGCAGGGCGGGGGAGACTCCGGCAGCGTCACTCTGTCGGTTCAAGCCGGTCCGGGGATTCAGGTGAACACCGGCGGCGTCCGGATAGCGAATAACGGCGTAACCGAAGACATGCTGGCTGACGATGCCGTCACGAGTGACAAGATAGCAGACGGCGCCGTAACAAGCGCCGATTTGTCTTTCGAACCGGGTGATATCACCGATGTGCAGGCAGGAAACGGTTTGACCGGAGGGGGTACGGCCGGTTCGGTCTCGGTGAACGTGGGGTCCGGAGCCGGTATTACGGTTGAAGCCGATGCCGTTTCGGTCGCTGCCGGAGGCGTCAGCAACGACATGCTGGCCCCGAACGCCGTCACCTCAGACAAAATCCAGGACGGCACGATCCAGGAGAATGACCTGGGCTTTCCGGCCGGGGATGTGACAGAAGTTATCGCCGGTCCCGGTTTGGCAGGAGGCGTTTCGTCGGGTGCAGATTCACTCTATGTAGTGGGAGGTCCTGGCATTCTTGTGTTCGAAAACAATATACAGGTGGCGCCCGGTGAAATAAGTGAGAGCATGTTGAGCAGCAACTCCGTTACGAGTTCGAAGATACAGAATGGTACCATTCAATTTCAGGACATTGGGCCTAACGGTGCAGATGATGGTCAAGTCATGAAACGCCAGGCGGACGCCTGGGTAGCCGCCAATGATGACGGCGGCATCGCGAAGGGGAACTATTATAGTCACTTCACCGAAGTCATCCCAATCTCCGCCAACGGCAGTATACAACAGGTCCCGCTTTCGCCACCATTTTCTATCACATCAAACGTACCTGCGTACGTGAACGTCACTGCGTCTGGATCGATAAAAATCCCTGGAACTGTTCGAGGGGTCACCTTGGGGGTAAACACGATACCTGGTACTTTCACCGGCACTGGCTTTTGGCCTCAGAAAATTGTCATTGGACAGAGCATTTCCACAAGCGATACTTGGACTATGCCCTTCTCTATCTCAGAGGTGTTTCCAATAGACGGGAGCCAGCAATTCTACTTCAATATCCGACTGAATGTGGCTAATATAGGCACAGAAATCCACGGCCTCCAGCTCCAGGCCATCATATTCGAACAACTGTAAATTGACCAATCTACGACAGCCTGGCAGTTGCGCCGGTTCCTGTTCCCGCTGACAGCGGGAGTGTGAACCGGCGCTTCTACTCCGTCAGGCCCCGTTCGCCGCAGGCGAACGAGACCTGACAGTTCCGGAATCCGGACTTCAGCTGCTCCAACCGGTCGGGTCGAGCGTATTGTAGCGACTGATTTCTTTCTCCTCAGTTATCTTCTTTTTTGCTGTCTCGATCAGCTGATAATAGTCGTTCTCGTAGACGTTCCAACGGCACAAATCAATAGGAGTTACTTCAGCTGAGTTTATCGCACCTACCATTCCGGCCGCCTCCAGTCCCGCTGCCACGAGTTCCGAGCAGAAAAAGCGGCTGAAATCCTCGCGATTATATGTCGGACCACGCAGGTCAAAGGGCAGCTGGTCCAGTAGGTCCAGAGCCGACTTGACCGCTTGTTCGGTATCGTATTTCCTGCCTTCCTGGGCGAACAAAAAATCAAAGAATTTCGTCTCGTCGAATTTGCTCTTGCGGATTTTGCTCGAAATTGGCAGCCACCAAATCTCACCTTTATATTGGCTCACGCGCTGACTGAGCCGCGAGATGCTGACGCCGTTGAATCCCTGTAACGAAGTGGATTCGATAATCTGATTGAAATACCGGCCCTTCTTCTCATCCTTGACTCGCGTCTGCAAAACGACCCCGACGTGCGACACGCTGGCCCGCGTAGCGAACTTGATGATCTCCGAGAAATGTCCTTTCCCGCCGAACGCAATCACGTCGCCCGGCTGCATTTTCTCACGCACCTGCTTGTACGTCGACTTTTTCCATGGCATACCAGTTTCCTTTCATACCCTGAATGAGGTTAATGTATATAGCCTGAGCTATGTTATAGTGTCGTTCAAATTGAGACGTGCTGTCGACTAAGTAAACCGCCGCTCAGGAGCAAGTCAAGCGGATTGTAAAACCCGCCCCACAAAAAAACGGGACCAGTGATCCGGTCCCGTCGTCTGCACTCGAGTCGTGGTTCGTTTATCCCTTTTTGCGAGTCGTCATCGCCGCCGACTTGAGAGTCCGGTCGAAAAACTCGACCTGTTTGCGGTACTCCTCGATGACGTTCTCTCTCTTGGCTGCGCCGTGACCTTCGTCGGGAAAAATCAAAGAGTCTACAACGCCGCCGCTGGTTTTCACCGCCTCGATGATTTGTCGTGCCTCACTGACCGGCACCCGCGGATCATTCTCACCGTGGACCACCAATAACGGGGTCTCGATCAGGTGAGCCTTGTGAATGGGAGATATCTCCTCGAGGAATTCCGGATCGGACAGCGGCCCGTATTCTGATTCACGGAGCGCCCGACGATACGCTTTCGTGTTCTCGAGAAATGTCTTGAAATTGGCGATACCGACCACATCGACCGCCGCCGAAAACAGCTGGGGATACTCGGTGATCATCCCCAGCACCACGTACCCGCCGTAAGAGCCGCCACGGATGCCGATCATGCCCTTCTGGGTGTATCCCTTTTCGATCAGCCACTCCACGCCGGCCTTATAGTCCATGAGAGAGTGCTTGCGCTTCTTGTAGTTGTCCATATTCAGATAATCGCGGCCGTAGCCGGACGAGCCCCGCGGATTCGGGCACAGGAGCCCGTAGCCGTTGAGAATGAAGTACTGAATGTTGCGCTGAAAATACGGACGGAACTGACCTTCCGGGCCGCCGTGCGCATCTACTATGAACGGTATCGATTCACCTTCCTTGTAATCCGGAGGGAGATAGAGGAAGGCCGGTACTTCCAGACCATCGAAACTCGTGTAGTGGATCAACTGCGGTTCGCTGAACAAGTCCCGGTCGATACCGGCATAGATGGAAAACGTCAACTGCTCGAGTTCTTCGTTCCCCGGATTCCATTTCCAAACGTCCGGGGCTCGGGTGGGTGAGTTGAAAGAGAAAACGCAGATACCGTTCTTGTCGAACATGGCGCCGCTGACGATGCCGTCGACCGGGGGACTGGGCAGTTCCCGGCCGCTCTCCACCTCACGTATTTTCAGGCGCGCGTAACCTTCCTCGTTGATCACGGCCTGCATGTATTTGTAATCGCGGGAGAAGCCTAAACCGTCAACTTCCCAACGCGAGTCGAGCCAGCCGTCCTCGACGAATTCCACGTCCGGCGAGCCGACCGTCATCCTGGCCAGCCGCTGAATACCATCCTCATTGTTGTTACAGGTCAGCCAGATCGTCTCGCCGTCCGGCATCAGCGTCGGGGAATAATACAGCACGTCGCCGTCGTCTTCGGTCAACTGCTGGTACTCACCCGAGGCCAGATCCAGCATGTACAGTTCGTCATCCACGTTTGAGGTAAAACGATAGATGATCATCTTGGAATCATCGTGAGCCAGATCGGCAATGGCCAGGTATCCGGCGACTTCGGCCGTGTCGCCGAAAATCTTTTGGTACTCACTGGTCTCGATATCCATTTGGTAGATAAAAAAGTCCCGCTTGTTTTCCTCGTTGGAGCGGAAGAATATGCTCTTGTCATCCTTGGCCCAGGCAACCGATCCGTACTGGATGTCTTCCGCTTGGGTCAGCTGCATGACGCGGCCGGTCTCCGTATCCATCAGGAACAATTGCGACTGTTCCGAACCGCCCGTTGAAGCGCCCACGATTGCCATGGCGCCGCTGTAGCTCAGAACGAAGAAATCGATGCCGTCCTCGAATGTCGTCAACTGGTACGGCCAGCCCTCATCCGTGATGCGGTACGTCTGTGGTTCACCCGACATCGAGGAACTGAAATACACGTCCTGCCCGTCCCAAGTGTACCCGGCCGGGCTGCAGCCGCCGATCTGAAGAAAAGTGGCGATATCGGGGATATACTCACCTTTGCTCAGAAGAGAGGCTACCTGCTGCTCATCCTCCTGCGAGGGCTGTGCAGTACAAGACATGCCCAGTATACCACAGAAAAAGACTGCTAAACTGAGGCCACTACGAAACATACGTCTCTCCTTATGTTTACTTACGTTACGCTTACACGTTCTGTTAGACGATAATAGGGGTAAAAAGGTTGACTGGCAACGTCAAAAAGTCAAATGGCGACTACGGGCAGCGTTGTCAGGGCTGTTGGAATAGGTCGACTTTCTTCTCGTGTAGAGGCGGGGCTCGTCACCGCCGATCCATCAAGTCGGTGCGACGCAAGGCCACGCATTACGCGAGCCGATTATGCTTTACGAAAGATCTGTTGGAATTGCTGATTTTGGGACAGCCCCCGTATGTCAGACCGTCTCTTTTGTCTCTGAGGGGGAAAGCTGCTCTTCTTCTTCGAACGCGACCCGCAGGTAGAATTCGCAGCGGTGGCACGGGTGACCATGTGAGGCTCGACGAGACTCCAGCTTGCAAACCGAATTGGGAATCATCCAACACACCCGCCCGGCGCCGATGCCGTCATTCAGGCCGTCGAACTTCAGCGCCGTTGATACCGGGCATTCCCCCAGTATCTCGGCCATCAGGCCGCCCTTCTGACGGCCGCAGTCCTTAAACTCCCAGCAGTTCAGCTTCCGAAGCGATTTCGGTGTGCTAGTCATTCTCGGCCACTCTCAAAATCGCCGAAAAGCGTGAGTCTTGTTTCAGGCGGACCACATCAGCATCGGAAGCCACCTCCAGAAACTTCTCATAGCTCTTCTTCACGTTCTTGATATCATCGTCAGCCATATAACACAACATCAGGAACTGATGTATGAGCGGATTCTCAGAGTCGACCGAGCGAGCGTCTTTGAAATGATCGATCGCCTTGTCGTAGCTGCCCTGCTTGAATCTGGCTTCGCCCAATCCGAAATACGCCTGGGTGTTGCGACTGTCATATCTGATAACGGTTTCGAAGTCCATTATCGCGCCCCGCTCTTCGTTCAGAGCCATGAAGACGTTGGCCCGACCAAGATAGCCCGTTATAGCCTTCTTGTCGATTTCGATCGCCTGATTGTAAGCCGTCAGCGAACGGCTGTAGTCCTTCTTCATCTGGTAAATTTCGGCCGCCTTGATGTAGTCACTGTAGGCTTTTTCCCATTCCTTGGCCCGACCGTACAATCCCGCGCGCGACATGTAGGCGTCGGCATAACTGGGCTTCAGCTTGATTGCCTGGGAATAGTCGGCTATAGCCTGAGTCACGTCTCCATCCACTTGCGCACTTGAGCCGGAATAGAAGAAGTCTTCCGCGGTATACGACTTCCGCTTCTCCGTCTCAGACAAAGGCGTCAGCGCCACTTCCAGTGTGGCCGTCTTGCCCGCATTAAGGGCAATTTCTCCTCGGGCCGTCTGGTAGCCTTCTTTGGAGACTTCATAGCGGTATGTTTTTGGATTCAGGCGTTTGAAGGTCAGATTGCCGGCGCCCAGCACCGATCCGTCCAGCGCCACCCGCGCGCCCTCCACGTTTGCTTTGAGCTGCAGGTTGGCATACTCTGCCTTCGACGCAGTCTTCTTCCCGGAATCCTTGCTTGACGCAGCACTCGACCTGGGCTTCTCTGCCGTTTGCTTCTTCGTTGGGGTCGACTGTTCGCTGACGGGTTTGGCGCTGGATTCTTGCGTTCGTCCGCCGGAAGCGGCAGAGACAACCACGTTATCACTCTCCGGTTGCGGTTCTTGTGGCTTCAGCACGACCGCACTGACTTCTCCCGCTACCACGGTTGCGAAGTCCTGTCTCACTATCTCGTCTTCGATGACCAGGTTGTAGGCGTGTGTCCCCGGCGGCACCTTCTCGGATTTGAACAGTCCTTGAGCGTTGCTTTGGATTGTCTGCCCGATTTCCGGAAATCTGATCGTGGCGCCGTGCAAATAGGGTTGGTCGTTCTCATCGAGTACAATACCGATAATCTGCCCATCTTTGTCCACGCCGCCGCTTATGAAGAGGGAGCCGATGCCGATCAGGAGCAGTGCGAAGAGAACAGCGCCGCCGCCGATCATCAGCTTGGGATTGAACTGCTTGGGCCGTAGTTCATAAACGCGTTCGGCGATTGTCAGCTCGTCATTGGCGTACAGCGAGGAACGGCTTGGAAGTTGAATGTAGTTCTTATAGAAATAGGCTATTGCCCGACCTCGGTTGGCCATTTTGGGAGCCGGCAGATTCTCTTCGTGTTCCTCATTCTCAACCAATATCGGCTGATCTTTCTCGGGCTTGTCTTTGTGGGGATCGATCGGGGTATTGGCGAACAGCTGGTCCATGGAACCCAGTTTGCGCTCCAGCGCCCTCTTGTCCTGTTCGCTCAGATAAGAAGCTTTGCCGTACAGGTTCTCTTCGATCCGCTTGACATCTTCGTCACTGAGCTTCGCGACTCCGTTGGTCTTCTCCTCATTCACGGCATCCGGTTTCGGGTCCGATACGGGAGAGGCCGTGGCCGTCGGTTCCTCCGGTTCATCGACACTCGGTGGCAGACTGGGCTCGGAACTGCCGATAACGTTTCCGTCATCTGTGAACAAATCGGCATCAGCAGACACCGGTTCCGGAGCCGTAGCTTCCCGCTCCAGGATTTGTTCGGGGCTCTCCAGTCCCAGGTCGTCGTCACCTGTAAAAGTCTTCTGTCCGCCCACGAATTCCCGGTCGTCGGTGTCTTTCTCCGTGACGACAAAGTCCAGCGTATCATCATCCGGTTTCGGCTTTGAAGATTTGTCGCGGGCCGATTGCAAGGCATGACCGCAGGAAGGGCAGAACTGCGCCTGGTTATCTATTTTTGCGAAGTTACAATTCGGACAAACGCTCAAGGTAATCCCTCGTCGGTTAAACAGCTCATTTGTCACAAGTTATCGACGCCTCGGTCGAATTTCTTTAGACGTTCTCCCGGTCGAATACGTCCGTTATTATGATGAACTTGTTAGGAAATAATGGCTTGACACTGTTCAGAGCATTGATGTATACTCTACAGTTATGAAAACGAGAACATGTTTGCTTTAGGAGTTTCCTAGGAGGATTGTGTAGATGACTAAGCGAGCTAAGAGACTATTCCCCATTGCCTTAAGCATTATTATAGCCGCTCTCTATTTCGGCTGTTCGCAACCGGATGATATTATTACTCCCGTCTCACTATCCAAGGTCAACCTGGATTTCCAATTGCTGCCGACTGCCCCTCTTGGAATGGCCTATGAGGTCTGGGTGACGGACAACCAGGACACCATTTCGCTCGGCAAGTTCAACTATGACCCGGCTATTAAGCGGGTTCTCGATGCGAACCGCCAACCCAGAGCCGAGCGGGATACATTCGAGCTTCACGATGATCTGTTCGATTTCGAGTGGATGCTGGTATCCGTCGAAACCGAGCCCGATAATGATCTTAGCGCACCCGGACCGATCATGCTCCAGGACCGGATAACCGACCCCGGCCTGAATCCGATCGAATTGCGCTTCCCCGATTCCGACTCCATGTGGTTTAGTATCCTGGATTTCTTTCTCGTCTCCGTGTCCGATACCAACCGTTACGAAAATAACAGTTCCGGACTGTGGTTCGGAAATTATGCCGCCAGGCGCGACACGATTCGTGACGTCCTGGAGATATTGAGCTGGAGGATTGACTCGACTGTGTCGAATAATCCGGACAACCCGTATACGCCCACTACGGAGACAGAAGGACCTTCAATCGCAGTAATAGGGTATGAGTCGATTTCACTGGAGACCATTGAAGTGCAGTTCGGATTCGAAAAGGAGACGACTGTTGTTCTCGATACGGTTCCGATAAGGGAAACCAGAACGGATCCTCCTTTCTTGTTCACAGTGCCGTTTTTTAATCTGCGATTCAGTCCTTACGATACCGTTGAGTATGATAGATTCGGTCAACAGGGAGAACCCTTCCCTGACTTCACCCCGTACGGCTGGCGTCTGAAAGGCTGGATAGTCTCCCCGCACATAGAGGAAGCCGGAGCAAGTCTGGGTAAAATGACTGAACCGGCCTGGAATATGCGCACAACGTATGACGGTCTGGACGGAGGCTTGTTGACAACCGGCACATTCGTCGCAATTGATCAACCCGATGACTCGGCGATCTACGTCAAGAGTGACCGCATCCCGTCGATTCCGGGGGACGAGTTCTTCCGGAACCTACCGAATAACGCTCCAGGTCCGATTGACTTGCTCCCGAATCAATCCGGGAATTCAGGAACCGTATTTGTCACGCTGGAGCCGGAGAACATGCCGACCGACACTACCAATTTCCCCTTGATTGTGCTTGCCGGTAATATGCCGTCCGCAAGGAGCCAGATCGAAATAGTCGCCGCGATGGGGGACAGCATTCCTCCCTATAGGTTCGACATGCGCAACCACACCAACACCAATGACCCGTTCCGCGGATTTCCGAAGATTACGGTGAGTGTGAGAAGATTCTAATACGACAAGGCAGTAAGTTAAACCAGAGACCGGCGTCCTATCGCCGGTCTTTTTGTTTCCGACTGAAACGATATCCAGCGGCTATGCCGAGCAATCATGTGATTATTGGCTGAAGTCCACGGTGCTGACGACGTAGGCGCACCTGTATGCGGTTCACTCTCAATGACTTAAAACAATGAAGATGCCGGACGATAGTTTATCCTTGCGTTTTATTTCACAAGCCAATATATTCCGCGCTATTGGTTATGTGGAGAATATGTGTAAGTTAGTCAATGTAGAATCTTAAAAAGGAGTCGCAGTTCATGAATGTCGGCATGTTGTCAGCAGGCATTGGAATCATCGGGGTTATCTTCGCCCTGATTCTCTTTGCCTGGATCAAAAGCAAGCCAACCGGAACGGACCTGATGAAAGAGATCGCAGACACGATCCACCACGGGGCGATGGTATTCCTCCGACGGGAATACAGCATTCTGGTTGTCTTCATCATAATCGTCTTTGCGTTGCTGGCCTGGCGGATCGGTCTGAACAATGGATTCGCCTTCCTCGGTGGGGCGGGCTGTTCCATGTTGGCCGGATTCATCGGTATGCAAGCGGCAACGCGGGCCAATGTCCGAACCACAGCCGCCGCCAAAGACAAAGGCCAAGCTGCCGCACTCTCGATTGCCTTTTCCGGGGGGGCGATTATGGGTACCATCGTCGCCGCGCTGGGACTGGTCGGAGTCGGTATTGCCTTTTATTTCTTCGGCGGCGATCCCGAAACCGCATCGGTTATCAATGGCTTCGCTATGGGTGCTTCCTCGATCGCCCTCTTTGCACGTGTCGGCGGCGGTATCTTCACTAAGGCTGCCGATGTCGGCGCGGACCTGGTGGGCAAGGTGGAAGCCGGCATTCCTGAGGACGATCCCCGTAACCCGGCGGTCATTGCCGACAACGTCGGCGATAACGTCGGTGACACGGCCGGCATGGGTGCCGACTTGTTTGAATCTTATGTCGGCTCGGTAATCGCCACTGTTGCCATTGGAGCCACTGCATCCGCAACCAAACTCGGCCTGGACCAGACCATGATGGTTACGGGTGACATGAGAGGTGCGTACATGCAGCTGCCGCTGCTGATTGTGGCCTTCGGCGCCCTCGCCTCCATTCTGGGCGTATTGTCGGTCCACCTCTTTTCCAAAATGAACCCGGCTGCTACCCTGCGACTGGTCACCTATGTGGGGGCCGTTCTTATGCTGGCGGCATCCTACGTAATCATCGACCGGCTCGGCCTGGACAACAAAATCTTCTGGGCCATTGTCGCCGGTAATGTGGCTGGTATTGTACTGGGGCTTTTAACCGAATACTACACCGCGGCCAAACCGATTCGCGATATCGCCGAATCATCGAAGACAGGAGCGGCAACTAACATTATCAACGGCCTGGCGGTCGGCATGCAGTCCGTCGCGCTGCCGATTGTTGTTATCTGTCTCGCCATCTGGGTCGGATACAGCTATGCCGGTCTTTACGGCATCGGTATTGCCGGTGTCGGTATGCTGGCCACGATCGGGGTGACGATGTCGGTCGATGCCTACGGCCCGATCGCTGACAACGCCGGCGGTATCTCGGAAATGGCCGGGCTGGGACCTGATGTCCGCAGTATTACCGACAGACTCGATGCTCTCGGCAATACGACCGCCGCCATCGGCAAAGGCTTCGCCATCGGTTCCGCCGCCCTGACGGCTCTGGCTCTCTTCTCGGCCTACTCAGCCGCAGTCGACCTCAAAGTAATCAACATCCTCAATCCCAACGTTGTCATCGGCTTCTTCATTGGCGGCGTGCTGCCGTTCTTCGTGGCCGCACTGACCATGACCGCCGTCGGTAAAGCCGCGGCCAAAATGGTTGAGGAAGTGCGACGGCAGTTCCGTGAAATCACCGGCCTGATGGAAGGTAAAGCCAAGCCGGATACCGCTCGGTGTGTCGACATTGCTACCACCGGCGCACTGCGTCAAATGGTGCTGCCCGGTCTCACCGCCGTCTTGATGCCGATCATAATGGGTTATCTGGTTGGAAAGGAAGGACTGGGCGGTATGCTGGCCGGTGCTACCATGTCCGGCGTGATGATGGCCCTCATGATGGCCAACGCCGGCGGCGCCTGGGATAACGCCAAGAAATATATCGAAGGCGGGGCGCACGGAGGTAAAGGGTCCGACGCTCACAAGGCGGCCGTGGTCGGTGACACCGTCGGCGACCCCTTCAAAGACACGTCCGGACCGTCGATGAATATCCTCATCAAGCTCATGGCCATCGTGTCACTGGTTGTCGGAGCAGCCCTCTTTAAGTAGACCCTCATTCAGCTTGATTGTTAGTAATAAGGAAGTTACCTTCATTGGGTAGCTTCCTTTTTGTATGAATAAAGTTGCCCCGGGCGCGGTACTGTGTGTAGATTATTGAGTTAAGTGAATGGGTTTCAATCTGAAACTTTCGGTGTGAGAGTCCGTTTAACCAGAGAATAAGGAGATATTCATGGAGCCAATGGATCAAGTCTCGAAAGAGCCACTGTCAAAGGAGGAAAGTTCGCTCGCATTAAAAGGTATCGCACAGGTCTTCTACGCGCCGTCGGAGTTCTTCTCAAAGCTGAGAAATCAGCCCAAAATCGTGGTGCCGTATATTGTCTATGCGATCCTCGTTGCCGCCTTTTTCTTGCTTGTTGTGGATTACATCGTTGAATTGCAAATGGATACACCTCAAGTTCAGGAACAGATCGACAGGGCCGGTATGTCCGAGGAGCAGATGCGCGGCATCATGAAAATGACCACCTTAGGCGGCGGCATGGTAGCCATGCTCATTGTGCCGGTACTCGGCGCCTTGCTGGGTATGTTCTGGGGCAACTTCGTATTCGCCGGTAAAGCGACCTTCAGTCAAATTCTCTCCGTGATGCTGTATGGCGAAATCCTGTACATCATCGGGGCATTGCTTCACGTCCCATTGATCATTGCTAAGGACAGCATGATGGTTTCTTATTCATTGGCGGTTCTGGCAGCGGACCAGGGGATGGACTCCATAGCCTACGTCGCCTTGTCGAAAATCAGTGTTTTTCATATTTGGGAAATAATCGCCGTAGGTATCGGACTATCTGCGGTTTATGGTATTGGCCGCAACAAAGGCTATATCATATCTGTCTTATCGGTTGGTTTGCTGGCCGTGTTGCATGTGCTTATGACTGCCGTTGGCAGTATGTTCTCATAATCATAAAGGAGACCATGAATGAAATTCGGTATGCGTTTGTTTTTTGGACTGTTACTCATTTTCCCCGGAGTGACTCCGGCCCAGGAGGTCCTTACGCTCGACGACTGCATCGAACTGGCTCTGCAGAACCGGGCTTCGATCATTGCCGCCCGTGGGTTCGAGGATCTCGCCAAAGCGGATCAGCGAGCCGCTTTGGGTGCGTTTCTGCCCAATGTCGACGCCGGCTACAATTATTCCGAGACCCGATCCCGGGATATTACTTCTGACGTGCAAGTGCCTGATGAATTTTCACAGATCCGATGGGATGCCGAGCAATTCAATCCCGAAACCGGCACGTGGGAACCCGCCCAGGTCGAAGCGAGTCGAACCATCAGTACCAAGATTGAAGAGATCGATCTGCCCGACCAGGACCGTACCAACAAGTCCCTCGACTTCACCGCCCGTATGTCGATACTCGATTTCTCCAATGTATTCGACTATATGGGTGCTCGATCGTCTCGGGCCAAAGCACGGTTGGATGTCATCGCCTCCGAACAGGACCTCATCCTGGCGGTCAAAACAGCCTACTACGCGTACCTGGCCAACGTCGAAAACGTGGCAGTTCAGGATCAGGCGGTAGAACGCAGCGAAGAACAGCTGAAACTCATCAATTCCAAATACGAACTGGGTTCGGCCTCGAAATCCGATGTCCTCAAGCAGAAAGTACAATCGGGCAACGATAAGCTGGCTCAACTGTCGGCTCGCAACGGCGTAACGACCAGTCGCGCCGCGTTGGCCTATACCATCGGCATTGATCCCCGACGTAACGTCGAGTTCTCTACCGACTATACCGAACGCCAGTTCAAAGGCAGCCTGGAAGACGCGATCTCCTATGGTCTCGAACACAGGCCGAGCGTTCTCTCTCTGCAAAAGGACGTTGACGCGACCAGAAGTTATGCCCGCGCCCGGAGGGCCGGCTATTTACCGACTCTCTCCGGTTTCGCTTCACTGGCATTCACTGATGGCACCCGCGGCGATACCGTGACCTTCAACTTCTCCGACCGAAGCACCACGATCGGCTTTCAAGTGAACTGGAACATATTCGACGGCTTCTTCCGGGAGCGTCAGATAACCAGCGCTCGGGTGGCTCACAATAACGCCAAGGCACTCCTGGCCGACGAGCGCAATCTCACTTCAAGCGCCATCCAGACCGCTTTTCTCGATATCGAACAACTCCAACAGCAGAAACAGGTCGCCGAAGAAACCGTCGCCTCGGCCCAGGAAGACATGAACATTACGCAAGAAAAATACAATCTCGGGGCAGCGACGATCCTCGATTTGCTGGTCGCACAGGTATCACTCCGGGATGCCCAGGTGGCGCTGATCAGGGTTGACTTTGATCTTAACGCCAAAGTCGCCGAACTCGAAAACGCTATGGGGAAGATGTAACCGACTTAAGTTTAGCTCCATAATACGTGCACTCGTGATCGACACGAGTCAGGGGAAGTGGAAATAATGGCAAGCAAGAAGAAGACGTTTATCATTATCGGTATAATCGCGGTCGTGGCAGTGATTATCATTCTCAATCTGTCCATGTCCACCAGCAACGCCATCACTGTCAGTTCCGAAAAGGCCCAACTGCGCGATCTGGTGGAGGTCGTGTCGGCTTCCGGCCGCATTCAGCCCAAAACCAAAGTGGACATAACGTCCGAAATCAACGGCGAGATTATCGATTTGTATGTCCGCGAGGGGGACCGGGTGGAAGCCGGCGACTTGCTGGTCGTACTGGACACCGTGCAATTACGCTCGTCGGTGGACCAGGCCCGCTATGCCGTCAACGAAACCACCGCCCGCCTGGAAGGCGCCAAATCGGTTCTCGACCAGGCTCAGGAAGAGTACGAGCGTCAGGAACGCCTCTATAAGAACGACCTGACTTCGGAAACGGCATACAAGAACGCCAAATATGCGTACCAGAGCGCAAGGGCCACATACGAAGCCACCCAGGCTCAGGCCCAGCAGTGGCAGGCCGTCTATGAAAAGGAACTGGATAACTTCGAAAAGGCCATTATCAGGGCGCCCATGTCCGGTATTATTACCTTTCTCGACTGTGAGGAAGGTGAAATAGCCGCCGCCCAGACCGCTTTCACGCAGGGCAAGACGCTGATGACCATTTCCAATCTCAATGTATTCGAGGTGGAAGTGGAGGTCGACGAAACCGAAATAACCAAAGTCGATCTGGGACAGGATGCTGATATCGAAGTGGATGCGTTTCCGGACACGGTGTTTCCCGGTGAAGTGGTCGAGATTGGAAACACCGCAATTTACGAAGGGGTCACTTCCAGCAGCCAATCAACTAATTTCAGGGTCAAGGTGGTTTTCAAGGAGCCTAATGTAAAGATCAGGCCGGGCATGTCGGCCACCGTCGATATCACGACCGACAAACGTGAAAATGTGCTCACTATCTCGTATAGTGCCGTGGTTATGAGGACGGTTGACCTGGATTCACTAAGACGAGCTAATGAGCCTCCCCCGGCGGAAGAACCCATCACCGATGACGCCGGGATCCACGCTGCGGAGACCGCCGCCGTTGCTTCGCCAAGCCCCGACGAGGACGAGGCCAAAGAAGAACTCAAAGGCGTTTTTGTCATTCGTGACAACCAGGCTGCCTTCCAACCGGTTGAAACCGGTATCGCCGATCAGAAGTATATACAAGTGCGCACCGGACTCAACGAAGGCGACGTGGTTGTCTCCGGACCGTACCGGGTATTACGGACTATTGAGAACGGAGACGAAGTCGAAGCTGAAAAAGAGAAGAAAGAAAGCGAGTAGCCGTGTCGTTAATTGAGACGAAAGAACTGTGGAAAACATACGAAATGGGAGCCGAACAAGTCCACGCCCTCCGAGGAGTTTCCATCACCATTGAAAAAGGTGAATACGTCGCCATTATGGGGCCGTCCGGATCCGGTAAATCGACCATGATGAATTTGATCGGTTGTCTGGACACTCCCACCAAAGGCGAGTACTCATTGAACGGACGTCAGGTCAGCACTATGAATGATGACGAGCTGGCCAGTATCCGCAATCGAGAAATTGGCTTCGTCTTCCAAACTTTCAACCTCTTGCCCCGGGCGACCGCTTTGCATAATGTCGAGTTACCCCTGATTTACAATGGCTCGTCCACGTTGGAGAGACGCCAGGCAGCCGAACGGGCTCTCGGTATGGTCGAACTGAGTGACCGCATGTTTCACAAGCCGAGTGAGCTTTCCGGAGGACAGCGGCAGCGTGTTGCCATCGCTCGTGCCCTGGTCAACAATCCCTCGCTGCTTCTGGCCGATGAACCGACCGGAAACCTCGACAGCAAAACGTCTCAAGACATCATGTCTCTCTTCAACGAACTCCATAGTCAGGGAAACACGATCATCCTGGTGACTCACGAGCCGGATATTGCCCGTCATGCCCGAAGAGTGCTGTCAATTCTGGACGGTCAGATAGCGAGTGACGAGTTGGTCGCAGCCGAAGCTCATTAATCAGGCGTAGCCGATATGATTTCGTTGTCCCTTATCAGACTGGCCATGAGCTCCCTGCTGGCCAACAAACTGCGGACCGGTCTGACGTTGCTCGGCGTCATTATCGGTGTTACATCCGTCATGACGATTATCTCTGCTCTGGAGGGCATGATGGGGGCCATTGAGGGCCAGATCGGACGCATGGGTCCGGCTACATTCATAGTCGGCAAATTCGGGATGATCACATCGGAAAAAGAGTACCTGGAGGCGCTCAAACGGAAACGAATTGAGCCGGAGTACGTGGAGGAAATAGAAGACCGTTGTGATCTCTGTGAAAAGGTCAGCTACCGTGGATTTCAACAGGCGGACGTGAAGTATGGAAACCAGACGTTGCGCAATGTCTTCATTGGCGGCACCAGCTCCAGTTTCATTGAAATTGCGGATATCGAAGTCGAGCAAGGGCGATTCCATGTAGCCGAAGATGATCTTTACAAACGAAATGTCGCTTTCATCGGCGATCAAATCCGCGAAGAGTTTTTCGCGAATCTTGATCCGTTAGCAAAGGAAATCAGAATCGGCGGCCGCAATTACACGGTTGTCGGCGTCGCCAAGAAAATGGGCGCTGCTCTTCACAGCAACCCCGACCTCTTCGTCATGATCCCGTTCTCGACTCTTTACAAACAGTTCGGTCATCCCGGCGATATGATGTCCATTATGGTTAAGGCGCGCTCCGTTGAAAAGCTCGAGGAGACCCAGGACCAGGTGCGGTTGATACTGCGGTCCATGCGACATGTTCCGTACAACGAGCCCGATGATTTCGCGATACTCACCGCCGATGATGTCGTCGAAACGTTGAATTCGATTACGAAAATTTTCCGCTTGGGACTGGTGGGCATATCGTCCATTTCATTAGTAGTCGGCGGTATCGTGGTCATGAACATCATGATGGTTTCGGTGACGGAGCGCACACGAGAAATCGGTATCCGTAAGTCCGTCGGAGCCAAGCAAAAACACATCTTGACACAGTTCCTTTTTGAAGCCTTGCTGACAACTTTCTCAGGTGGCTTGGTAGGTATCGTCGCCGGTTTTCTGATTGCACAAGCTCTGGTGGGGCTGATCGGCTGGGAGATCTCACCGTCCGCCTTTGCCATTGTGGCCGGATTGTCCATTTCAGTAGGTACGGGAGTTGTATTCGGCATCTATCCGGCTATGAAAGCCGCCCGTCTGGACCCGATAAAAGCCCTCAGTTACGAGTAGATGAGATGATTCTGTTGACCCCGGTGGAAATAAGAGACGCGGCGCTGATGGCGCTGTCCTCCTTACGCGCGAACAAGCTGCGCGCCGGATTGACCATTCTGGGAGTCATGATAGGCGTATCTTCCGTTATATCGCTTGCTTCCATAATCAATGGGCTGGATGGCGCCATGCAGGAAGAGATTGACGCCTTTGGCTCCAATACCATTTTCATCACGCGATATGCGTTTGATGTTGACCGGGATAAGCTGAGTGAGGAAGATCGCAACCGGGACCCGATTACGGTCGGTGAAGCACGAGCTATCCTGGCCAACTGCCCGTCGGTGGACGGCATATCGCCACAGAATTACTATTTCCGGCCCGGGGGAAATGAAGTCAAATACAGGAACCGGAAAGGCAATCGGCCCCGGATCGTGGGCGTCTGGCCCGACTTCCTCAAGGTAAACGGTCAAGGCGTGCACCTGGGCCGCTTCATCACATCCATTGATGAACAATCTCGAGCAATGGTGTGCGTCGTCGGATACGAATTGGCCGAAACGCTGTTCCAGGACGCGCTGCCGGTCGGCAAGGAAATCCGCATCAACGGCAATCGTTTCGAGGTCATCGGAGTTCTCGAAAAGAAAGAATCGCACTTCGACAACGAATCCGAAAACAACACTGTCCTCATGCCTTTGTCGACCTTTGAAAAGCTCCACCGCTGGGAGGAAGAGCTATTCCTGATCGCCCGGGCGGAATCACACCAACTCATCGATCAAGCGAAAGAGGAAATTACCAGTACGCTCAGAATCCACCGGAAAGTACCGTTCAACAAGAACAATGACTTCGCCCTTTCTACTCAGGATACCATCAAAGAAACTGTGGGCGAAATCACGAAGTACATCTATCTGGTTATGATCATCATTACGTCGGTCGGACTAATGGTTGGTGGCATCGGAGTCATGAACATTATGCTCGTATCCGTTACCGAGCGTACTCGGGAAATCGGTGTCCGAAAAGCTATCGGCGCCAAACGAGCCAATATCATTCTGCAATTCCTGACCGAAGCAGTCACCCTGACCGGCACCGGCGGACTAATCGGTATCGCCTTTGGTGTCGGAGTCGGGTTAACGGTGAACAGCCTGCTTGGATTTCCGTTAGCGTTGTCAGTCTTCTGGATTCTGGTCGGTTTTATCGTAGCTGTCACGGTTGGTCTGGTATCCGGCATTTATCCGGCCATAAAGGCGTCATTACTCGATCCGATTGAGGCCCTCCGCTACGAATAATCGTATAATTATCAACAAGTTCTTTTAGTATTGCGGGAGATTCGGTGCGTCCATTAATTGGAACTGCCGAAAAGCCGATTGAGTTACTGGTTATGAAACATATGTCTGGTACTGTCACGAAATACCTGAGCGCAACTTCACTTCTGTTGTTGGTCGCGGCTGCTCCTGCTCTCACCGGTTACTTCGACATTGATGAGATGACCAAGGAGAAGCAACGCGTCCTGCTCGACTACGCCACGTTCGCGGGCGATAACCCGGATTCCGTGAGGCTGGAACTGTATTATCAGATTTATAACGATGCTCTGCCGTTCCGGGAAGTGGGCAACGGCTATGAAGCCGAGTTTGAAGTCTTCGTCGCCATTGAAGACGATAAGGACAACCGCGTTACTTCCTATTCCGACCATAAAACGGTCACGGTAGCCGACCGCGGCAAGACCGAATCAATGACCGATTACCGCACCAACCAGTTGAACTTCAATCTGTCGGAAGGCAAGTATAAAGCCAAACTGATATTGACCGACAAGCACTCCGCGACCACATATCGTCGGGAACTGGAGATGGAGTTGGATGAATATGACAGCAAATACCCGGATTTATCAGATATTGAACTCGTACAAATGGTCGCCGAATCATCCAACCCCAACAGCAGCTTTTCCAAAGGTGACATCGCAGTCGTTCCCTCGTTGACCGGATCCTACGAGTCGGCAGATAGCGCCGCCCTGCTGTATTATTTCGAAATCTACCGGGGCAGTAACGGAGATGACGAAATCACTGTTGAGACATCCCTGCGCCACGAGCGCAAAGGTCTTATGTACCGAGACACTATCACCGTGAACCTGACGGAGGCGGTAACCAGACAGATCCGTGAAGTATCCCTGGACGGGTATTATCCGGGAAATTACGAACTGAACATCAAGCTGCGAGGACGTCGTTTCAAGAAAGTGGCGGAAAAGGAGACCGATCTCATTGTCACCTGGACGCAAAAAGCCCTGGTCAAGCACGACTATAAGGTCGCCCTGGATCAACTGGAATACATTGCCGACCCGGGCATAATCGGCGAGATGCGCGATGTCAAAGGGCTGGAGGACCGGCAGGCGGCGCTTGACAGTTTTTGGCTGGAACGTGATCCCAATCCCGCGACCGAAGTGAACGAACTCAAGGTGACGTTCTATCACCGCATCAACGTGGCCAACCGTGTGTTTGATCATCTCTACTATGAAGGCTGGCGCAGTGATCGCGGCCGCGTGTTCATCATCTTCGGCGAACCCGACCAAATCGATGACTACCCCTTCAGTCCCAACAGTCGTCCGTATCAAAAGTGGCACTATTATCGCCGGGGACAGTACCGCAAGTTTACGTTTGTCGATGAAAACGAGGACGGTGATTATCGTCTCATTTATCCGTATGATGGTCTTTACCAGCGACCGGATTTTTAGAGCGCTGGAAAGGGGTCTTATATGAAAGTACTTGGTTTCATAACAACGCAACTGCTCATTCTTCTTCTGCTTCTGGGGGTGAATGGTGACAGTGCATATTCCCAATCGAGAGAACCGACGGCCGACGACATCACGGTCTACGCCGGAGCGGTAACCTACCCGGACCCCGGCTTTGATTCCCTGGTCCTGGTGGAGTTTCCCTTTTCATTGAACCGCAATGACTTCGAGTTCTTCCGGCCCGATAACGAGGACTCGAGTCTCTATGCCCGCATTTTTGCGCAAGTGGACCTGCTCGACAGCTACGGTATGCCGATCGACTCGGCCAGCACCTATTTCTCCGCCCGCGTGGCAACTCGAACCGATGCTTTTCAAGCCGGCTACCGGCTCTTTAACAAGCTGATTCTGTTCACCAAACCCGGCGTCTACTCGGCTCGTGTGACGGTGATCGACGCCGTCAGCAAAAGCTCCGGCAGCGGCTTCATCGATCGCATCGTCGTGGCACCGCCCACGTCCGGTAGCCTTACGATCGGTGGGCCGGCGCCGGCGTACCATATAGAGGCGAGTACCGATACTCTGGGCGTAAGCGGCCGCTTGACCAGGAACGGCTTTAAAGTCATACCGAATCCCATCGCCGTGTTCGGTGAGACCGATACCTCGCTCTATATATATGCCGAACTCTACAATCTGGGTGATGAGCAGGGTGATGCGTCCCCGGTTACGGTCTCGTTCGATGTCCTGCAAGACGGCGAATTGGTCCGGCCGCTCGGCGTCCGCCGGTTCACCAAACCGGTCTCCGGCAACAGCGTAGCCTTCGTCGAATCCTTCGACATTAAAAGATGGCCGTCGGGGTTGTACCGGTTACGGTTGGCCGCCAAAGATGCCGCCACTGGTGAAGCGGATACCAGCCGAACCGACTTCCGGATTATCACCAGACAGGAGATCCTGACCGCCGTCAGAGAAAGCCGCCGACCGAATGATCCCTATAACGAACTCACGGCGGAACAGAAAATCCAGCTCGTCGAATACGCCCTGACGCCGCCTGAAAAAGAAACACTGTCACGGCTGACCGAGTCGGGCAAACTCAATTTTTTGGAACAGTACTGGAAAGAACACGGCTATGTGGCTCCGGCCGGAGACAATCCTACCCGGACGGAACTTATTAAACGCTTTACGTACGCCAATCGACACTTCTCGACGGATGAAGCCAAGGGAAACGGTTGGCTCACCGATCGCGGCCGCATTTACATGACTTACGGTCCCTGGGAACGAATCGTCGATCGCGACGTGCCCCAGAAGAACAGCGGCTACCAGATTTGGTACTATGACTCGATGAAAGAAGGTAAGCTATTTGTGTTCGTCGAGGATTGGCGCCGAGGCTATGTGTACACGTTGGTCCATTCCACCGTCTACAGCGAAGTCTTCGACAAAGAATGGGAGCGCATCCTTCGCGAAGGTACCGCCGACATTAACCCGGATGTCCTCTACGATGATATCCAGCAATGACCCCTGTCTTCCGGACAACAGCAGGTAGTATCCGAGGAGTCGTTCGTTGCGGCGGGTTATGTCCGCCGCTCGAAACGGATTTAACCTGCCGCTGCCTTCCGAACTCAATCGCACTCCCGCTATCACGTCTTGACAGCCAATATCTGCAAATGAAAAAGACCGCCCGATTTCGGGCGGCCTTCGCTTTACATCTTTAACGCACCCTGATGAAGGGGGGTAACGGCTTCTATCTACTTTCCCTTTGGAAATGTCACGGTCCGAGGCGATGCCTGTGACCGTACGGTCCGCTTGATCGGAATAGTAAACCGGGATTTTATCTCATCGCTGACTTCGATCGTAAATGACTTCTCGAACGACTCATCATGAGCTTCTTCCTTCAACGTCACCCTGGCGGTCTCGCTATCGCCCGGTCCGATTGATTCCGGAAGTTCGATCTCGGCATACTCGGGGAGGTCCGCCGCAAGCGCCAGCTCGAGTTCCTGATCCGAAACGTTCGTTATCGTAAACTCAGCTTCGTCAATGAGCTTCTCACTGAACTGAGATAGATCGAGCTTGTATGGTGAAATTCGAATCGGATACGTAGAATCCGGTCGAGGCGTCACCGTCGCCGCGATGGTTACGTGCTTGTCCGGCTGACCTTCGTTGGTCGAGATACGCGGTCGCTTCGTAACCTTTGATTTGTATGTCTTGGTGCTGAAGATTATTTCCAACCAGGTGCTGTCACCGACAGCCAGCACGTCTTTTTGAAGAGGTGCTTTCGTACAGCCTCAGCCAGGCTGTACTTTGAGTATCTTCAACGAATCATCCCCGGTGGAACGCAACCAGAAAACGTGCGATACCTTGGAATGCTGGGGTACGAAACCAAAATCGAACGCGTCTTCAACAATCATCAGTCGAGGCGCACTCGAACCCGCAGCCGACATGAGAAGTACCACTGTGAGTATAACCGTCATCGTCTTCCTATTACTCATAACGTCTTAAGATACCTCCAATACGTTTGCTGAACATTATGTCTACCGCCAGTACTGACGTTGTCTCTTGCTTACTGATATATCTTTCTCCGAATCGGTACCGTCACCCGCGTCTTGCTCAGTTCAGGAGCAAGGAACGTGAGACAACTCTTGAACTCAGTTTCCCGAAACTCCGGTTTGAGCTTTATGTACCCGGTGCTTTCCGAGTTCGCCGGCACGGTGGTCGGTAATTCGAGTTGACATTCCGCCGGGATCTTTGACAGGAGTTCCACCGAAGTTTCTTTGTTTGACTTATTAATAATGCGAAATGCAATACTGTCAATATCTTTCTGAGAAGTCCGGCCGAACTCGAACCGATAGGGCTTGACCAGAAGCGGGTAGAGCGAATCCGGCCAATGGGTTACCTGCCCCTCCAACTGCATTGTCAGTGGTCTGTCGAATCCGTTGTAAAACACGCGAACGGCTCGCAGGATAGAACCCCGCATCAGCTCGACATCCCAGGTCACCTCCAACTCGAGACTGTCGCCGGGCGCCAGCCATTCCCTTTCGAGTGATGTTACCGCACAGGCGCAACCCGTCTTGACATCGTCGATCCGGACCGTGTCCGTTCCTACCGACTTTATCCAGAAATAGTGTTTAAGCTGAAGGTTTGGGGGCATGAACCCAAAATCGAATGCCCTCACCGGAGTCGACAACTCGGCTTGACCAAGTACGACGCCGCTCATCATTAGTACCAGAATACTACCTGCAATTACCTGTTTCATAATTATAGCTTATACCAAATGTCTCCGCACTAAAGTTCCAACCTTTAAGAGTATACTAAGTTATTAAGACAAAGTCAATTAACTCTTCAGGGTTGAAAACGAAGAAACATCCGTCCTCGAGGTTACAACGGCCGTTAGCAGGCTGGCGGGGGAGGACCGCCCTGGAACAGATAATCGACCAGATAAGACAAATCAGCAACATCGATCGGACCGCCTACTCCGATTATCCCGTCGACATTCCCCTCCTCGGTGCAGGGGGGAGGCGGACCGGCCTTGAATAGGAAATCCACCAGATAGGACAAATCGGCCACGTCAACGGGCCCGCCGCCACCTATAACTCCATCCACGTTACCCCTGTTTTGACAACAATTAGCGTTACATTGGGAAGCGACTCCGTCCGGAACGATCTTGAGCACTTCTCCGTTAGTGAAATCGGTAATGTATTGCTCACCAAGGGCATCTTCGCCGAAGGACGTGATGTTTCGGCCGCTCAGCCCGAGTTCGCCGGTCCGTTCGGTCGAATCCGTAAGATTGACTCCATCGTAACGAAACGACCACACCTGCCCGCTGCAATAGTCAGCGTAGAAATACGTTCCCTGCAAATCCGGAATTGCACAGCCGCGATACACGAAGCCGCCCGTAATTGAACATTTAAATGGACTGCCGCCATGTCCATAAGTAGTTATGGGATCATCCAGCACCCCGCCCGGGTCACAGTTCGTCGCCGGATTATAACAACTGTCGCCTTCCTTTAAACGCCAGCCCCAATTTTCTCCACCGGTGCTGGAAGCATCCTGGAAATTGATCTCCTCCCATTCGTTCTGTCCGACATCCGCTATATACAGGTCACCGGTCGCCCGGTCAAAACTATACCGCCATGGATTACGTAGACCCATATGCCAGATTTCATCAAGTGTATCGACGGCACCGACGTAAGGGTTGTCTGCCGGTATTGCGTAAGGACTGCCACCGTCAACATCTATGCGCAGCATTTTACCCAAATACGTCGTCGGATCCTGAGCCCGATTGCCGGGGTCACCGCCCGAACCGCCGTCGCCCAGTCCGACATACAGGTAGCCGTCAATCGGACTAAAAGCCAGCATCCCGGCATTATGGTTCGTAAACGGCTGTGCGACCGTCAGTATGGTAAACCGACTTCCGCCGTCCGCTACGTCTGGGTCGCCGGAAACCTGAAAGCGATCAATGTAAGTGCTGCCGTCATTTCCGGTGTAGTTTACATAGAAATATCCGTTGACGTTATATTGCGGGTGAAACGCCATGCCCAGCAAGCCCTGCTCATTGCCACTGCTGGTGACAAGTGCGTCAATATCGAGAAACGGCGTCACTGCCAGGGAATCGTTTTTGTATATTCGGATTCGCCCGGGCTGCTCAATAATAAAAATGCGGCTCGTGTCTCCCGGAGCCGCTGTCACATAGACAGGGTCGATCAAGCCAAAAGTCACCAGTTCTGTCGTCAACGGCGTGTCCGCTGCTGAGTAGCCGAACAGAGTCAGCAGTACAGCCGCGCCGGTAGCCAGGGTGCGTGAAGTCTTTCTCATAACCAATGCTCTCCTTTGCAAGTAGGATTAACTTTGTTACATATGTGTGCTCTTGTTTTACTAATTCGAATCCTATCGCTGTAAACGACATGTGGAGTGGCTGGACCCATGATACTCACAACGGGTCCGCGCGTCAAGTAGTTCCTGAGCTCGGGATTTCGATTGAATGATGAACCGGGTGTCAGACTTTACAGGTCGAAGATTTTACCCGGATTGAGTATGCCCTTCGGATCGAACTGTCGCTTGATCTTTCGCATCAGCTCGACCGACCCGCCGTGCTCCAGCCCAAAGAGATTCTTGTGTCCCAGGCCGATCCCGTGCTCGCCCGACACTGTGCCCCCCATTTCAATTGTCTTCTTGATAACTGCGTCGTTGATATCAAGCGCCCGCCGCCATTCCTCGGTGTTGTCCGGCCTCGCGAGCATGAGGGCGTGAAGCAGCCCCATCCCAACGTGCCCGAACGTGTGGATAAGAATGTCCTTTTCCGTGGCCGTCTCATGGCAGAACTCGACCATCTCGGGCAACTTTGATATCGGAAAAGCAACGTCGTTGCGAATTATGCTGTAACCCGGCTTCCGGTGCTTGATAGCATCCGTGGCCCAGTGGCGAATCTCCCACGGCCGCTGCCCGTCCTTCAACTTTATCCTGTGACCGCCCAGTTCAGTGCAGATACTCTCAGCCTGTTCCGCGTTCGATTCCAGTACTTGCCTGGGACCATGGTATTCCAGAAACAGGGAGGGGAATTCTTCAAGATTGTAGTCCTTTAGTTGATTCAAAGCCTCGATAATAGCCCGATCGAGAAACTCGATAGCGGCTATGTCGAGTCCGTATCGCCGCATCTCGGATACCGCCTTTGACGCTGACACTTCATCCTCAAAGATAAACGCATCCTGATGTCTTTCTTCAGGTACTCCAGCTAACCTTATGGTAATAGAGTGGATAACAGCCAGCGTTCCTTCGGACCCGGCCACCAGTCCCACCAGGTCATAACCGCTGGATCGCTTGATAGCGCGGTTCCCGAGTTTCATCAACTCCCCGGTCCCGGTAACTATCCCCAGTTCAAGGACGTACTCACGCGTCCCGCCATATTTGACGGAATAGATCCCGCTCGCATTGGTGGAGACCATACCGCCGATCGTAGCCAGGTCTCCCGACCCGCCCGGCGAGGGCGGGAAGAAGAGGCCGTCGTTTTTGAGGCGGGCGTTCAGGTCATCATAGATGATCCCCGGCTCAACCTGCACCTGCAAATCCTCGGGCCAGTAATTGATGATGTTGGTCATTTTGCTCAAATCGAGGACAATGCCGTTTTCAAGCGGAATGGTCGAACCTTCCAGCGCGCTCCCGCCGCCCCGCGTCGTAATTGGCGTGCCGGACTCATAACAAATCACGACAATCTCCCGGATTTCATCGGCATTCATTGCCCAAACTACCGCCAACGGGCTCACCCCGGGCAGTGTCGATTCATCTTGCGAAGCTACCGCCAGCACATCCGGATGAGTCGAGAACTGCTCCGACGGGACTATCTCACCGAGCCTATTTAGAACATTCATGCCGCTCAATGTAAGTGTTTTCTGGCAAAAAGAAACAGTTATAGGGAGCTAGCTCATTACTCGGACCTGGCCGTCAATCAGTAGCCGGAACGAATCACCCGTCTGATCGGAATCGTAAACCGCGTCCGATCGGCATCATCACACTCAATAGTGATCGACTTCTCAAATTCTGATTCGATACCCTCCTGACTCAGCTCAATTCTGCCCGTGATGGTCTGGCCGGGTCGTATGCTTCCAGGGAGATAGATGGCTCCAACCACATCTGGTCGAGTGATTACGGTAATCTTGATCGATTCATCAGACAGGTTGGTGACCTGAAATTCCACCTCGTCTCTGACGACTTCCGAAAACTGGCTGATGTCCAGCTTGGCCGGGCTAATAAGCAAAGGAGAAGTGGTATCCGGGATGGGCGTGACGACGGAGTGAATCGAGACGTATATGTCAGGTGGACCCTCATTCGTTGTGATCCTTATTCTCTTTGTTAATTCCGACCGATATGATTTTGTGGAGAATAAGATTTCAAGTCCGACACTGTCACCGACAGCAAGCACATCCTGCTCCAGAGGTGCTTTGGTACAGCCTCAGCCAGGGACGACTCTGAGTATCTCCACCGGCTGATCTCCGGTCGAATAAAGCCAGAACGTATGTGAGACCTTGGCGTGTTGCGGTACGATTCCAAAGTCGAAACTGTCCTGCTTGATTGTCAACTGTGGACCTGGTGGCGGATTAATCATCAGCCTATCGGAATTGTCGCAAGTCGAAAGCATCAAACTGGCGATAATCAGCCAACCTGTTAACACAACTTTTCTCATTATGTAATCCTCATCTTATTAACACCAGCTTCCGCGTCTCTGTACCCCAATTACGAGTCGCAATCCGCGCATAATAAACGCTATTCGGCACCCGGCTGCCCGACTCGTTTGTACCGTCCCAGGTGAACAGATGCTCCCCGGCCGGGTAGACCACCGTCCGTTGCAGTATCCTCTGTCCCAGAACATTGTAAATAGTGACTGTAACTTCATCCCGGACAGGCAGGCTGAAGCCGATCTGTGTTAGATTGCCGAACGGATTCGGATACCCCGGCGTCGTTTCGAAATCCACCGACGGGATATCATCGACATAATCCTCCACATCCACCGGATACAGACACGAAATCTCGATACCGCCGTTATGAAAATCAACTGACCTCGTCGGCGGATCATGTCCCGGCTCCGGATGGTTCAAACACGTATCCTGCGCACCTAACAGCGTAGGGAAGGGGCTCGTTGCTGAGATCAGGGCACCATCATAATCATAAACGATATCCGATAGCAACAGCGAGTCCCCGGTTACGTTTGAAAGCGAGTTGTCGCCGCAATCGATCCAGAAGAACTGTATAGGTACGAAATCGCAGGCACGTGTCGTATCGTCGGTGACCAAAAAGTCCAGCGTAAAGAGTGTCGCCGGCAGCGAACTCGGCAGGAAACAGGATGGATGAAAGGGGCCGTTGTTGGTCTCAGCAATACTGACTATACGCACCATTTGATCCGGACAGTCTCCCTCGCATTCTTCCGGGTCGACTGCTAATGAGAGAAAGTACTCCCAGGCGCAACCGTCCGTCTCCGAGAACAGTGCCTCACCTTCTATTACCCCTTGAAAGGTCAAGGCGGCACTGTCGTAAGCGATGAGAAAGTCAAAACCGCCCAGATGGATTGCACCGCTCTCCAGTACCACGTCCAGTAGCTGATGCTGCCCCAGCGAGGCATCCTCGATCTTCTCAATTCTGATCACAGGCAATGCAGTTTGCGCCAGGCCATCGAGGCAAAAGCACACAACCAGCATCAGTAGTACCACCGACACAATGAGCCGTTTGCTGATATCTTGTTGTTCGCAACTAAATGTCAATCCGATTTCATCCTTCCTAGTATTCACCTGCCATCAGGTGATTCGACCTGACTACGGGTGGCAACCCCAAACTCTGTTTGGGATTGTGATGTGTCGATTCTCAGATCGACACGCAAAGGAACCCAGCCCACCGATGCTTTCTCGTAGGGACAGGTCGCGACCTGTCCGCTGTAGGGGTACCCCCATGTGGGTACCCTGCAAGCGGGCGACCACATCGGGTCGCCCCTACTTCAGCAACACCATCTTCATCGTCTCGCTTGTGCCGTCGTTGGTCCGCAGGTAATAGTAATACACGCCACTGGCAACGGATGATCCGCTGCTGTTCACCCCGTCCCATCCGATCTGATGGTCCCCGGCCGTGAACCTATACGCCTCTCCATATACATATTGCCCGAGTGAATTAAACACTAACAGATCCACCTGACCCGGCTCGGGCAAATGGAATCTGATTTCAGTTCTATTGTTAAACGGATTGGGATAGTTCTGGGAGGCCTCTAAACCGGGTTCGCTTCCCGGTTCCTGACCTCCGTGTCCTGCTGCGCTCGAGTCAAATATAATCGCAACCTTTCCGCCGTCATAAGTGGCCAGCGAAATGTCCAGCAGCGTGCCGTCCCCGCCGCCCCATGCCATCAGGCTACCGGACGAAAAAGACTGATTGGCTTCAAAAGAGTAAATCAAGGCCCTGGTCACGTCCGCGTGACTGTCATACGCGTACTTCATTTCCATATTATCTTTCCATAGATTGAAATTGACTTGGCCCTGAACCACCAAATGCGCCGCTCCCAACTCATCATTTGTCTGTAAATCTATCGTGCCCGGGTGGACAATTACTGTGGCTTCACCCGCCAGTAGCGAGTCCACGTACGGCAGTGCATCGCCGGTGATAATACGCTGCAAATAGACAAAGTCCTCTATAGTCAACGGCTCTTCGTCTTTGTTGATGTCCGATTCTGCAATCTGAGCTGACATATCTATAGTGAAAACCCCGGTGCCGAATGCGAAGTAGTTGGAGAAAAGGACAGCATCTGCGATTTCATACGCGGTCAGATTCAGGTTCAAATCTCCTGTCCCGTCGACTTGATGGGGACATACAATCTGCACCCCGCCGTTGCGGAAATCTATGGACCTGATGCGACTTAACCGGAACGGGCCGTCGATAACGAAACACTCGTCCTGAGCGCCGTGAAGAGTAGGAAAAGAATCTTGTGACGTCATGATACTCTCCTCGTAGTCACGTATAACATACGAGTAATGAAACGTGTCTCCGTTCGGCGAGGTTGTAACATTGTCCCCGCAGTCGAACCAGAAAAAACGGAGGGGCAAAAAGGCGCATTCATATGTTTTGTTCTCCGTCACCAGGAAATCGATCGTAAATAAAGTTACCGGCAGACCGTCGGGCAGAAAACAATTTGGGTGATTGGATCCGTCGTTTGTCTCAGCAATACCCACGATTCGGATCAAACCACTCGGGCACTCCGGTTTGTCGCAATGTTCAAGTGGTCCGTACCGGTAGGTGAAATACTCCCAGCCGCACCCCGCGCTGTCGGAAAAGAAGGCTTCCCCGGGAGTTACGGCCTGAAAGGTGAGTGCCGCCCGGTCATAGCCTATCAGAAAATCGAATCCCCCAAACTCGGCGATTGCGCTGCCCAGCGTGAGGTCCACATATTCATGCGTGCCCATGTACGTTTCCTCAGTCGTTTCGAGACTGAAAGACATGAGCGCTTGCGATGTCACCTCGACCGTGAATTCGCAATAAACGGTGTCGTCTCTGGTAAGTGCCACGAGACGAACATAAAACGACTGACCGATATCGGACGGCTCCGGCTCGTATACCAGATCTCCGTTCCGTTCAATCTGCACAAATCCTGACGGCGTCGGTGAGATTGAGTCTAAATATACTCTCACCCGGCGCATTGAGTATAGCTCTATGGCTGCGATGGGAATTCGGAGAGTCGATGGATGCTCAGCAACAACGGTGTCGAAACAGGGACCTTCTGTGAATACCACCGAACCCAACTCGACCGCTTGCGCCATCTCATAGTACAGGTCACACGATGATGTATCGCGCCCGTCAGTCACCCACAGTGTCACATGATACCGACGCCCGACTTCACGCTCATCACTTGCAAATACCAGCCCCTTTCTACCGTCCAGATACATCTCTCCAATCGGAGGCGGCTCAACGGTGAACCAATGCTTCATATGCTGCGGACAGCGGTCTGCATCCGTCAATCTAAAAGGCGACACTTTCTGGGTGCCGGCTCCGATCACAACAGGTGTTCCACAATCGTACTGAGTCCACTGTATTTCGGGGGGCGTATTCTCCACGACCACCTGAAACACACACCGGTCCCGCCCGGTCGTCATCATATATCCCTGATGGGCCGCAATCACCACCGTCTGCGTATCACCCGACTCCGTAACATCCGGTGCATACTCCCAGATACCCGTCACTGGATCTATGGTACCCGGCCCGGAGACGAGCGAGTACCGAATCGGCGTCATGCTTAAGTCGGACCCCAGGGATCGGCTTTCCGCTTTGATCGGCGCCGACAAATGGTCACAATGCGACCCTACAATCATGTCGGGACACTCGACAAATCGAGGCGGCCTCTCGAATCCGCTTTGTGCTACGGCCGTAGCCGCCATCAGCCCCGCCCCGAGCAGCATGGCTACTATTGTTCTTGTGGCCGATCCAAAGCGACGCGCGCGCACTCTTGCGGCGGAGCCCTTTTTCGTGATTTTGCTATTCTGCATCAGACCATCTCCACTGCAGTATCATTATAGATCATTATAGATCAATATAACCTGAATGCCGGATTTGTCAATAATGCCGTAAAGGAACAGTGTGGCCCCGGCCTGTTATCGTGCCGAACTGACAGGTACCGTCAAAGACGGGTGGCCACCTCAAACTCGTTTGGGGTGGTGATGCGTCAATCTTCTGATCGACACGTACTTCGCCCGACCGTACAACCACTCCAGGTGCCCAAAAAAACGTTTACTGCCATCCAAAATCCCGTACATTAGGTTTTTCATGCGTGCCGTCAGGTAACCTTAGTGGCGGTCGGAAGTGTCAGGCGGGCTCGTCTGACACTACAGCTGTAGGGACAGGTTGCGACCTGTCCGTTGGAGGTAGGTCGAAATCCCGCTTCGGGTTTCGACAACGGAACTGATTGAGAATAGAGAGAAACCGAATTCAGCCGTGCCGAACGATAAGAAACCAAAACAGAAAAAAGTAAAGCCCCAGGTTCTGAAGGGCTTTCGGGATTACCCGCCTGACGAGCAGATCGCCCGCGAGGAGATGTTGGGGAAACTGAAAGACGCGGTCGAACTGATGGGGTTTCTCCCTATCCAAACGCCGTCGCTGGAAGCTGCCGACACCTTGCTGGGATCGCATTACAACGAGGAATCCCTGGCTGAACTGTTCGGATTTCGCGGACCGGACGAGGTCGACATGGCGCTGCGTTACGAATTCACTGTCTCGCTGGCCCGCTACGTCGCCTCGCAGCCGAATCTGCCCCTGCCGTTTCGTCGGTATCAGTACGGCCACGCCTGGCGCGTCGACAAGCCCGGCCCCGGTCGCTATCGCGAATTCATGCAGTTCGATATCGATATCGTCGGAACCCTCAACATGCTGGCCGACGCCGAGATTATTGCCGCCATGATCTCCATATTCGAGCATCTCGGACTAGAACGCTTCAAAGTCCGCTATTCCAACCGCAAAATCCTCAACGGCCTGATACATTACGCCGGTATGCCCGCGGAGCGCGGGCCCGACGTCATGCGCGTGATTGACAAGCTGGACAAGCAGGGATATGAAAACGTGATGCTGGAACTGGGACCGGGAAGAGTGGATACTTCCGGCGACAAAATCGAAGGCTTACGGCTCGAGGACAAGCATATCGCTGAAATCGAAAAGTTCCTCGGCATTGCGCAATCCTTACCCGACGAGCAGCTTCAGCAGGCGACGGACTTACTGGGACATATTGAGTCGTCCCGGGTTGGCCTGGAGGAGATCCGCAGGATTCAGAACTACCTTGGCGCCATGCGTGTCGACGTCAACAAAACGGCATTCGACCTGACTATCGTCCGCGGCCTCGGCTATTACACCGGCCCGGTGTTCGAAACGACCCTGCTTGATCTCCCCGAGTACGGCTCTATGTTCAGCGGCGGGCGATATGATAACCTCGTCAGCCGTTTCACCGGCCGTCAGATCCCCGGTACCGGCGCCTCCGTTGGGCCGGACCGCCTGCTGGCTGCGCTGCTGGACCTAAAGGCCATAGAACTTAAACAGGCCACGTCACAGGTCCTTGTCACGATCATGGACCGCGAGCGCATCCCGGACTATCTAGGTATTCTGCACGAACTGCGCGAAGCCGGTATCCCGAGCGAAATCTACTCCGGCGACACCAAAAACCTGACGAAGCAGATCAAGTACGGTGACAAGGTCGGAATCCACTTTGCAGTCATCGCCGGCTCCGACGAATTCGAAAACAATCAGGTCACGGTCAAAAACCTGATCGCCGGCCGCGAAAAGGCCGAACAAACGACCGACCGCGAGGAGTGGCTTAAGGCGGAGGAGATACAGGAGACGATTCCGAGGAGTGATTTGGTAGGGTATATGAAAGACTGTATGGCGAAACTACAGAGGAGGTGAACGAAATGGAAGCCGATAGACTGTTTGATTTACTTTTCAAGCGGTATATCAGTTTGTCAAAGAACGCCTCTCGGCTATTTATTGCCCTTATGTCTATCTCAGTCTATATGCTACTCACGATTTACAGCAACAATCGGGAACTGAATCGCTTTGAGCAATCCGCACGGACGTCGATATCGGACTCGCTGCACATAAGCTTGGAGCAGGAAGTAGGCCCCGAATTTGTAGGTCCCGTGTATTCCCAGTCGACAATTGATTCACTGGAGCCTTCGCTGGTAAGAGAGCGGCTTTCAGAGAAAATAGAATCGTTCGATTATACACTGCCAATTTTATCGATGCATTTACCCTCTGATGTGTTCTTCTTTACGGGTCCGTTAGTCTATTTCATAGTAACCCTCTTTTTCTGGCTGTTCTTCAAGAATTCAAGAGATACATTGCTTTATCTTACGGCGAACACGAGCAGCGCGGACCGGCCCATGGTACTTCATCTCAGCATGGTAGACTTGCCGTTCACCAAGACTTCGTACAAGTATGTTTGGCAGATCTGTATCGAATTCATGCCAATCGTATTTCATGTCTTACTACTTGTAGTGTATGTACATGTTACGGCCACGAATTGGGCGACATTTGTTGCCGTCATACTAGTCGCACCGCCACTTGCCTGTCACTCAGCAATCTTCCGACCGCGATTCACTGACAAGGAGGACTGGGACGACTCCCGATTCTACATGATAGTATATATGTCTCTTTTTCTATATTCAGTCATCGTATCAAACAAGAGTGTCATTGATATTCTAGCGCCTTTGGATACCAACAACTTGTACGAACTTTGGTTTGGCACCGGCATAAGCCTGCTTTTCCTTGGCTTTTTCGAGACTCTGCTATTGGGCAGAAAGATCATTGCTGGCCCAATATTGGCTATCTGGACTCTTCCAATAACACTATTGTACAGTATAGGTAATATATCGTATTATGTTTTGCGCCATGTAGTTGACATGGTACGGAATAGTGGATCTCCATTTTCGCTTAAAGAGCTGGCACGTGATACTGGATTGGCATTGAAAGAGACTTTGGTGGAGAATCTGAAGAAAGTAAGGTTACGGAGATCCTCCGAAACTGCGGGATACTTGGGCTATTTGTTTGATCGGTTCGAAGAAATCAAGCGAATAAACGGTACAGAAAATTCAGGACCCACGTTGCATTGTCAAGAATAGCCGAAATCTCCCCTGTTCACTTGCCATTTTGGCTCGTATTTTGTAGTATTTACACGAGAATACATCGGTAACGAGTGCGCAAACCAAGATAATAACTGAGAGGTGAGACCTCATGTCCGGTCATAGTAAATGGGCGACCATAAAACGCAAGAAGGGTAAAGCCGATGCCGAACGCGGCAAAGTCTTCACCCGCCACATCAAAGAAATAACCATGGCGGCTCGCGAGGGCGGGGGAGACGCCGAAGGCAACCCGCGTCTCCGATCAGCCATTGCTGCCGCCAAAGCATCCAACATGCCCGCCGACAACATCAAACGCGCCATCCAGAAAGGCACCGGCGAATTACCCGGAGTGACATACGAGTCGGTAATCTACGAAGGTTACGGCCCCGGCGGTGTGGCGCTGTACATGGAAGTCATGACCGACAACAAGAACCGCACCGTCTCCGAAATTCGTCACTACCTTTCCAAGTACGGCGGCAACCTTGGGGCGAACGGCTGCGTGGCGTGGATGTTCCATTCCAAAGGGATTATTACAGTTGAGCTGGACGCCGTCGATGAAGAGACATTACTGGAAATCGCCATGGAGAACGGCGCCGAGGACATGAGCACCGAATCCGGTTCGTATGAGATCGTTACGCCTCCCGATGCCCTGGAGGATGTCCGCGCTGCGATTGAAGCTGAAGGCATCCTCATGGTCAACGCCGAAGTCACCATGCAGCCGGAGACCTCGGTCACTCTCGACAAAGAGAGTGAAGCCTCCTCGATGATCAAGCTGTACGAATTACTTGAAGAGCACGACGACATCCAAAAAGTCTATTCCAACTTCGACATCGATCAGGAGCTGCTCGAGAAGATCGCCTGATTCAAGTCCAGTTACCAAGCCCGGGTGACAGGTCAGTAGGAGCGACCCCATGTGGGCGCCCGAGTGAAGCGTAACCGCGCAGCGCTACCCCTACCTTTATCCAGAACACGGGAGGGGCATAGTAAGCGGTGGGGCACCCGGCAAGGCCCCACCCTATTCGTAGAGAGAACAGTCGACAATACTCAGTGCCGATTCGCCACTTATGGGACAGCCTCTCCCTTCGTGCGGCCACCCTTCTTCTACTTCTTGTCCGCTGCTATTCCATCTCTTCGTTGCTTGATGAAGGAGTCCAGGACTCCGTTTATAAAGCGGGATGAATCTGCGGTAGAATACTTTTTGGCTAGTTCGATGGCCTCGTTCAGTATAACTTTGACCGGCGCGTCCTGCATTACAGCCAGCTCGGCGATGGCCGTTCGGAGAATAACACGGTCGATGGCCGCGATCCGATTGATATCCCAGTTGGTAGCCAGACGTGAGATTTCCCGGTCGGCTTCTTCGGCGTTCAGCAAGACGGTTCTGAACAGGGTCCGAGCAAACGTTTCGTTTTTGGCGGAGAGCTTTTCGTTGTCCAGCAACCGCGCCAGGCAATCATCGGCGTCGGCCTGTCGGCACTCGCAGGCGTACAACGCCTGGAGTACCAGCTCACGTGCTTTCCTTCGAGGCGAATCAGCCATGCGAGTCGAGGCTCTGATACAGATTCAGCAACTCCACCGCAGCTTCGGCAGCATGCCAGCCCTTATTGCCGGCTTTTGTGCCGGAACGTTCGATCGCCTGTTCCAACGTATCAGCCGTCACCACGCCGTAGATGACCGGCAGACCGGTCTCGAGCGCCAGCTTGGCGATACCCTTGGTGGTCTCGTTGGCGATATACTCGAAGTGGGGCGTGTCACCTCGGATCAGTGCGCCGAGACATATGATCGCGTCGTAGTTGCCGGACTTGGCCATGCGTGCCGCCACGTACGGAATCTCGAACGATCCCGGGCAATAAGCGACCGACAATTTGTTTTCTGTAGCGCCGTGTCGAATCAGGCAGTCGATGGCGCCATCGAGCAGCTTGTCCGTGAGGAAGTTGTTAAATCGGCTGACAACCAGGCCGAATCGAAAACCTGCAGCCTGCAGCTTTCCTTCGAATTTCGTATAGTTCATTTCTTAGGCACCCACTTTTTTGAGATGTAGGATATGTCCCAGCTTTCTTTGCTTCGTTTGCAGATAGTTGATATTATACCGGGTGGGTTCGATCTCCAGCGGTACGCGTTCCGCTATCTCCAGACCATATCCTTTTAGCCCCACAACCTTCTTCGGATTATTAGTCAGCAAACGAATGGAAGTCAGGCCCAGGTCGGCCAGGATTTGTGCACCGATACCATAGTCCCGAAGATCGGCTTTGAAACCGAGGTCTTCGTTGGCCTCGACAGTATCGCGACCGTTTTCCTGGAGTTTGTACGCCAGTATTTTATTGGCCAGACCTATACCTCGCCCCTCCTGCGTCATATACAGCACCACTCCCTGACCCTCGCTGTGGATGCGCCTCATGGCGGCATGAAGCTGCTGGCCACAATCGCAGCGCAACGACCCGAACACGTCACCCGTGGCGCAACTGGAGTGTACCCGCACGAGAACGTTTGGTTTCCCGCGTACTTCTCCTTTCGTGAGCGCCACGTGATAGTGATCATCAACTATGGACTTGTACAAGTGCATTTCGAAATCACCGTACCGGGTCGGGAAACGAACGGTTTCGATGTGGAAGACCAGTTGTTCTGTCTGATGTCGGTAGGCGATCAGGTCGCGTACGGTGATGAATTTTAGTCCGAATTGTTTAGCCAACTGGTGCAGTCGCGGTACTCGCGCCATGGTGCCGTCATCATCCATGATTTCGCACAGCATCCCCACCGGTTTCAGTCCGGCCAGTCGGGCCAGGTCAACTGATGTTTCGGTATGTCCGGCCCGTTTGAGGACACCGCCTTCGACAGATTGAATGGGGAAGACGTGACCGGGACGGCCCAGATCTTCGGGCGTGCTGTTGTCATCGGCAAGAGTCTGAATTGTTACTGCCCGGTCGTGAGCCGAAATGCCGGTCGTAGTCCCTTTCAAGGCATCCACCGAGACTGTGAAGCGGGTACCGTGCAGCGCCGTGTTGTTGTCGACCATGGGACTCAATTGTAGCTTGTCGATGCGCTCTTTGGGCATGCAGACGCAAATCAGCCCGCGGCCGTGCGTGGCGAAGAAATTGACCATCTCCGGGGTGGCTTTGTCGGCGGCCATGATCAGGTCACCCTCGTTCTCCCGGTCTTCATCATCGACCACAATGACGCACTTTCCGGCCTTTATGTCCTCGATCGCCTCCGGAAGGGTGTTAAATATGTCTTCATTAACCATTGTAACTACCATCCGCTTTCTAGAAGCTTGTTTTTGGTTAAAGTATTACTTTCGGTGTTAGCATGTATCTTCATAACATATTTGCCGATCATATCGAACTCCAAATTCACCGAATCCCCTTGAGACCAGTGGCGCACTGTCGTCCCGTCCGCCGTATGGGGTATGATATTGACCGTGAACCAACCGGAACGGACCGAATTGACAGTCAGCGAAATGCCGTTGACGGCGATTGAGCCTTTATCGATAACCAGCCTGTCGTACTGTCTGTCAAACGCGACCGCAAGCTCGATCGACTCTCCGACCCGGCGAATAGACTCCAGCCGAGCCGTGCAATCGATATGGCCGCTGACAAAATGACCACCGAACCGGTCTCCGACCCGCAGAGCCCGTTCAAGATTGATGAGAGTATCCTTCGAGTAAGTGTTCAGAATGGTCCTTGCAGTCGTTTCCTGTGATGCTTCGACCGTGAAATTACCCGTGTCAACTCGAACAACGGTCAGGCAAGCTCCATCGCAGGAAACCGAATCTCCAATACTGAGGTCCTGACACACGACTTGCGAGTCTATCGTCAGGACTTTGTAATTGCCTCGGCTTCTGAGCTCCGTCAACTTGCCGGTTTCTTCTATCAAGCCGGTAAACATCGGTTCACACCTGCTCCGGATACCCCGTGAAAACGAAGTCCTTTCCGCACGGCGCGAGTTGGTAGCTCTTAAAGGAAAGCGCTTCATCTATGTTTCTGTTCTCCATGTCTCCGATCACATTGATCCCCTGTCCCAACAGACGGGGAGCAATGAAAGCCACGTATTTGTTGACGAGACCGGCCTTGAGAAACGACGTCGCAACTCGGCTGCCGCCTTCGATCAACAGCGACTGCATCCCAAACTCGTAGGCTCTCTTCACGAGGTCTTCAACATCCAGGAGGCCGTTTCGTTTCGACTTAAGGGGCCAATAGATGACGTTTCGACCTCGTTTCGTACGCGAGAATCTCTCAACCGCATTCTTGTCCGTCGCGATGATAGATTTGAAATCGGTGTTGTTGTCAAGGAACTGACACCGTTTGGGAAACCGCAGTGAGGACGAGATAACAATACGATATGGGTTGCGGCCCTTCACGTGTCGCACGGTAAGAGCCGGGTCATCCTTGCGAACGGTCTCCATACCTACCACTATGCCATCCGTCATGGCTCGCAACCGGTGGGAGTATTTGCGGGATTCGAGGCCGGAAATCCATTTGGAGTCGCCGGTTGTTGAAGCGATGCGGCCGTCAAGCGTCTGGGCGGATTTGAGTATCACAAAAGGTCGACGATTCTTGTGGTACCAAAAGTAGGCCTCGTTCATTTTCACGGCCTTTTCTCGCCCGATACCGGATTCGACCATAACACCGGCCTGACGGAGCTTTCGGGCGCCTCGGCCGTTCACTCTCCGATCAGGATCAACAGCGGCGAAAACGACCTTTTTGATACCGGCTCGAAGGATGGACTCGACGCACGGCCCCGTGCGCCCGGTATGGCAGCACGGCTCCAGGGTTACATAGAGAGTAGATCCCGCCACACGGCCGTTGGTGTTTTTGAGGGCGGCTATTTCAGCATGATCGGCGCCGGCGCGACGATGGTAGCCTTCTCCCACAATCCGGCCGTCATTGACGATTACTGCACCCACGAGCGGATTTGGAGTGGTCCGAAACCTGCCATTCTCGGCCAGTTCGAGGGCGCGCTGCATGAATCTCCTGTCGGCATCGTTCGCCATAAAAAATCCCCGAAACTAACTTCGGGGTACATACCCGCGCGAACAGCCACGCCTACACGCAACCATAACACCGCGTCTATCTTCTCCCATCCGGACTTTACCGTCGGCACCTGAGTTTCACAGGTTCAGCCGAGAACTTTTTCTCGGGTCGCGGGCTTTGACCGCCGGTCGAGGAATTTCACCTCACCCCGAAGACTTATTTCCTGCAGATTATACGTTATTGATCGGCGAAGTGCAACAGTTTTTTGGCAAATATGTGAATTTTTTCACTAAACGAGTATGAGATCCTCGACCAACGCTTTGATATCTTTCAAGTGAAACGGTTTTGCCAGAACGGCTTTGATACCTTTTTGGCTTATCTCGTATCGATCCAGTTGGGTGCCCCATCCCGTTATCATGGCTATCGGGAGTTTCGGATGATGCTTGTGGATTTCCCCGGCCAGATCAAGTCCGGACATTCCCGGCATGCCCAGGTCGGTAAGAACTATATCAAATTCCCTGCTTTCCAGTACTTCCAGAGCACGATAGGCGTCAGGACAGATTTCGGCCTTATGGCCATACAGTGTCAGCATATCATTGAGCACTTCACGGACTTCCTTGTCATCATCCACGACCAGCACCCGCAACCGTTCAAGTTTCTTCTTCTTGTTGGTGATTTCTGAGATAGGGTCAGTCGCCTCGATCCGACTGAACTTGATTTTGAATGTGGTCCCGTGTCCCATCTGAGATTCCACCGCTACCTTGCCACCGTGTTGGCTAACGATCCCATGAACAACCGTCAGTCCCAGGCCGGCGCCCCGTTGTTTCTTGGTTGTGAAAAACGGATAGAATATTCGCACACGGGTTTCGGCCGGGATTCCTTTCCCCTCATCCGTAACACCCACCAGCACTCTGTCTTTGCTAGTCGATACAACCACGGTCACATCGCTTTTACGCGGCGCGTGTTCAACGGCGTTTTCGAGCAATCTGACGAACATAGTGACCAGATCAGCGCGGTACCCCTGTATGATCGCTTCCTCGGGAACGGGCTGGAGCAGCACGCGGATATCCTTGGAAGCTGCGATCTGACGCCAGAGTGATTTCTCGTCGGACAGGACTTCCTCGAGCACCAGAGACAAGTTGACCGGCTTCAGCGGCTTGGTGGCGGCGCACGTAGCGAACTCCTGTATACGGTGGACGGTCTCCGCCCCTTCTTTGACGGAAGCTTCAATTTTCTTCAGACCGTTGGCCAGATCACGTTCGGATTTTTGCAATTGCAGTAGTTGGATTCGTCCGAGGATACTGCTGAAGATGTTGTTGAATTCGTGCGCCAGTCCGGACGTCATATCGGCCAGGGCGGCGGTAGCTTCGATATTGACCAGTCGGTTGGTTGATTTCTTTAGCAACTTGCGGGATTGATCGATTTGATGAAGAAGTGAAGCGTTGTTCATTGCCGTCCGGGCAAAGGCGGCAAACACAGCCAGAAGCTCTTTGTCGTTTCGAGTGAGTAGCTCGTCCGGGGGCGTGCACAGGAATACGACATAGCGATAGTCAGAGTCGGGCGCAATGTCGAAGGCCACCCAGTTGCCGTGAATGTCGGTTTGATCGAGGTCAACCGTCCGACACCTGTATTTGGCCGTATCCTCTTCCGTTACGCGCGAACCGGGCCGCTTCACTTGTCCCTGCAAAGCCTGCAAGAGAGAATGACTCGGAGCCGAACCGTATTTAGTCGCTTGAAAGCCGACTTGATCATTGCCCGTATTATAACTGAAGAGATAGCTGGTGGCCCGGGGTAATAACCCGTGCAGCAGTTCAAGTACCTTATCCAGCAGTTCGGAGAGCTTGCAGTCGGTTGTTGGTATCTCGAACAACGGCAACAAATCTGTCAGGCGACTGGAGTAGTTTTCGACATGCATAAGCTGTTCGGCGTTCTTCATTGCCGAAACCGCAATGTGACAAGAGAGGTCGAGCAGCGTGGATGTTTCCAGTGAAATGGGCCACGGCTTCTGATACCAGTAGCAGACGCAGACCACCGACAACCGGTCTTCGACGTGCAACGGATACACGAATCTGTACGAGAAGCTGTTGTTGTCCGCAAAAAGGTCGGCATCGTCCCGGCGATACGGTCGTGATTTTTCCAGATCGGTTACTTCGGTTACTGCCAATAAAGGTTCATTGCCAATCGACTTCCAATATCGCTCCAGTTCTTCAAGGTCGCGAATATTGAGATGGTGACCATACTGGTAAGCGATGGGAATCAGTCCCACGCCCCCTTCCCGACAATAAAACAGTGCGACGAAATCCGTTTCCTGTATTCTGGCGATCAGTTGCGAGGCCGTGTCGATCTGGCTGATGATTTCGGCCAGTCGGTTGCCGAGGTCGGATTGGAGGTACTTCTGAATAAGCTTGGCCGAGGTAAGCATATCACCGCCTCCTCATAACAACGTCAGACTGAAGTGGCGTCTCAAAGGCTGAAAACTCTCCAACAGCAAATGTGATCACTTCGTGCTTTCCCATGACATACCGCCTGCCGGCAGATTCCTATTCGTAATCTCGTTATCGGCTTAAATCTCGCCGGGATTAGACTTCGCGTTCATTTCTTAATGCCTTCCCGGAATTCCGGGTCGAGCATCCGGTGTAACCGCATATGAGGATACCTGTTAGAGAAAAACCAACGAGATCCAAAAAAAGTTGATCGGTTTGCTCCAGTTTTCCTGCGTAGTGGGGTGAAGACAGTTGAGAAAGAAATTGAGATTAACTTAGCCAACAACACAACAAACTGATCGGAGGATCAAGATGAAAACGGTTAACACGCAGATCAAACGGACGCTGGGGGCAGTTGCGGCGGTCATCATGCTGATACTGGTTATCGGCTGCAGCGGTGACAACAATCCCATAGACAGCGGCGGCGGCAACAACACCAGTCCGCCTCCACCGGAACCGGTCGTATCTCAGGACAGGATCACGGTCAGCCTGAGCAGGCTGGACGTGGCCTGGGACTGCGAAGGCGTCAACACTGACAATCCCGGCGACTTCTACTACAGAATGAATGTCGATACACTCGGCGATGACAACCGCTGGTACGCCATTACCGGCTACGGCGAGAGCAGCGCCAACTTGAACAGCGGCGAAGCCGTGGTGATCGGCAACCGAAGTGCCAGTTTCACCATGCCGCGCGAAGAAGGCAGTCAGTTCCGGGTACGTTTGACTTTGCGCGAGAGCGACGGCGCGGGTGATAACGACTTCTCGAGGTCGCAGACGTACGTCCACAGGTACAATGTCTCGACCGAGAAATGGGACCCGCGTACTACGGGCTATAGCTACAACGCCAACTCCCGAAACGGCACGATGAACTGGAACGTTCACATTCGCGATCGCAAGAAGATTCTGTTCGTCGTGACCGAAGAGGGCTGTTCATCGACACTTCAGTACAAGGTGAGTTCGAGAGTGGAGGACTAAGCACAGGCAGGTCCATTCACCATCACACGAGAAGAGGCTCCGCCCGGCGGAGCCTCTTTTGCTGTCCGCCACATTCGATATGCCGAGCCCGATATACGGGCCTGCCTCACCTCATAACTATGACATCAATACGGCGGTTTTTGGCGCGACCCGATTCGTTCTGGTTCGAGGCGATCGGGCGGTCGGCGCCATAACCCATGGCGTGGATCTTGTTTGCGGAAAGCAACAGGCCCTGTCTGAGGTATTGCATAACGGCGAAAGCTCGTTTTTCCGAAAGCAGGATATTTGCGGCTCGATCTCCGGAAGCATCCGTATGCCCTTCGATCACCAGGTGAGCCTCAGGGAACATACTAACTATTCTCTGGACTTTCTCGAGCAGGGGAATCTGTTCATCCCGTATTTCAGCGTTGCCGACTTCAAATGACAGGCCGCTGAGGCGCAGAACGATATCGTTCGACGAATTGAAGAGCACTTCTCCTTCGGAGGGATTCAGCATGGTTTTCGCTTCACGGAACTTCTTTTCTCTTTCCATGCGGGCCGTCAGCTCGGCCGAGACTTCTTCGTGCTCCTTCGATAGCTCGTTAAGCTTTGCATGCTTGGCGGCTATCTGCTCCGACATGACCTGCTTTTCTTCCAGTAAGCCGAGCAGTTCTCGGTCCAGACGCTCGGCCAGTACCAACGGATCGTTTTCGCTGACAGAGGTCCCCATATGCTCTAACGTGCGTCGCAGTTGTTCGGTAATGACCAATTGCCGTGACTGAATCTCGTCGTCATCCATCTGGAGATTCTGAATATAGTGAATGAGCATATCGGCCGCAGCCAGTGGTCCGTTGTCGAACGGCAGGTATGTAATTCCAGCAGCCCGGCCAACCCGGCTCATCTGAATTTCGTATATCAGCATGAGCTTCTCCCAGGCCTGGTCGTTGCGTTCCAGCGCTCTCACGGAGAGAGCGATATTCGAGGCGTGGCGTGCCTCGTATTCGGCCCGGCGAGCTTCCTCAACCGCCGTGGTTCGGTTATAGCGATCCGCCGTTAGCATGGCGTTGGCCTTTTCTCTGGCTGAGTAGGCTTTGTCCAGAGTGGACAGTGCGAATTTCTTCGCGTCGTCGGCTTCTGCCTTTTCGATTAGTCGGTCAGCAGCACAAAGAATGTCGGTCCGGATTGCATTCATCTCGGCTACGTCAAAAAGCGCAACCGACTTGTCAGCCTCTTTCAAACCGCCCTTGACATCTCCCGACTCGACTTTCCGTGTGGCTTTGACAAATTGTTCCGCCGCCTTTTCGAACAATTCCGGGACAAGTGAGGGTGCTTTGGCGTCAATCGCCTTCACCCGCGGTTCCAGGTACTCTTGAAGAGAGAGTTTGGCCACTTCGCCGGATTTGATGGCGTTCTCGACGTACTCCCGTGCCTCGGCAACCTGTTTATCGACTGACTTCTGCTTCTTGTTCTCTTGCAGCGCCCTCTGTGCTTTTTCGAATTCCGCCATCGCCTTTTCCCAGGTCCTGGGCGAGAAGACCGGAGCCTCGAGAACTTTGGCCGAGTCAATCAAATCAGTCAGTTCATTGTACCCGGACATATCTACAGCCGTTACCTGGGTCGCACCCACGAGAAGCGCAACTGCAATTGAAATTGAGAATATTTTTTTCATACTGACACCTCGCGACACATTACAACTAAGGGACCATTTTCCTATATATCGTCATTGCAGTAGTTTACCTTAAAATCGATATATCCCCCCGTGCAGAAAATGCACCGAGATCGAATTAATCATTGCCAATAAGATTATCGTCGATCAAATTGAAGTAAATGGACGGCGAAACAGGGGAATTGAGATGAAGAAGTTGACTTTATTCTGTTTGTTGGCGGTGCTGGTCTGTCACGCCTGTAGTGATAACAGTTTGGACAGCAAGGTTGAACCGCCGGCGCTGCCATATACCGAGTGCCAGATCGATCTCCAGGTGGCGGCTGCCCTTATAGATCAGACCAAGAACGTGGATACGGTTATGTTGCCGATGCAGTGGTCCGCCGTGGGAGGCTTCCAGGGACGGGTATTCAAGGGCAACCGCTCCGGTCAGACCGGCGGCAATACGTTCACCGAGATTGAGCTGGCGGTAGACACAACGACGAAGGCGATAACCAGATTCAACGCGAGTTCTTTTTATCCCATAATCAACCCCCAGGTAAGCTGGAGCGCGAAGGGGCACTCCTTACCCAAGAGTGAGGAAGACCCGGGTGTGGTTCTTTATAACGGCAAGTCGGGCCCCGGTATTTGTGGTAATCTGACGGACCTTCGCTATCTCATCGGCGACGCGGCATCGGATTTCGATTCTCTCGTTTCATTTTATTGTCCCTCGGGATCGTATATTCGCATCGAGTTGCGGGTTGCCGACGAGTGACGTTCTACTGCGTCGAATGCATCGGGGGATAGGACCCGGGCGCGAAAATACGGCTGCTCTCGCCGTGCAGCAGGACATAGAGTCCGTAAACGCCCAGGATGGTTCCCAGGGAAAACTCGAACAATGCAATAATAGATAATATGATCGTCAATATCCGAGCCCAGATTCTTCTTTTGAGCAGGCCGTATCCGGCCAGGAGACTGGGTACCGCAACCACCGCCGCGATAACCAACAAAACGGTCCCGAAACCGCCGGCCAGCCAGAACGGCACCGGGTCACCCTCGGCTATCCTGAGCAAAGTGAAGCCGCCGACAAAGAGTGTAAAAACGATCAGTATCGTTAGCAGGCCGATGCCGCCCCATATCAGGTGGAATATTGCCAGAAGCTTTACGTGATTTTCCATGTTCTTCTCCTCTCAACCGTTTCTTTTAGAGTAGTCTACGACAGGACTCGAAAAGGGTTGCCTTGGGACCGAGTCCGGCGGACGCACCGAAGCGGATATCCGGAACCGATAGCAGGCCTTGACATTGTGCGCCGACCCTGTTATACATTGACAATATCTGGGCTATTGGTCTATAGCATCAACGTATCGGATCGAGAGCAAGCACAACATTCCTTTCAGGAGGATAGTATGGCAGTCACAGTGAGAATGGTAGATGGATATTACACCGACGTGGAGGATCACCACGGAAAGGGGTACTGGCTGTTGGAGCACATTCGGCAGCAGGGAGTCAATCTTATCGCGTTCTCAGCCCATCCTATCGGTTCCGGTAAATCGCAGCTGCATTTTATCGTCGAAGACACGGAGCAGTTGCAGAAGGCGATGAGACAGGCCGGTTCGGAATTACAGGGTCCCAAACGGGCGTTTCTGGTTCAGGGCCAAGATGAGGTCGGGGCGATCGTCGATTTACATGCCAAACTGGCCCAGGCCGAGATCAACGCTCACGCCGCCAACGGTGTCAGTGCCGGGAACGGCAGCTTTGGCTACGTGTTATGGGTGGAACCGGATGATTACGAGCGCGCCGCCACGGCTCTGGGAGCCGTGAGGTAAATTGACTGTGGTCCCGTAAGCTGGAAGGAGCATACTAACATGGGTTTCAAGGAATTCATTCAAGACAGAGGTCAGTATATCGACCCCGGGCTTCTTATTGTCCGCATCGGCATCGGACTCAGCATGCTGCTGTTTCACGGATACGGCAAACTGATCGGCGGCGTTGAGCGGTGGCATGGAATCGGCAGCCAGATGGAGAACTTCGGTATTCATTTTCTGCATACCTTTTGGGGCTTCATGGCCATGTTTTCCGAGTTCTTCTGTTCGGCGTTGCTGATTCTCGGCTTGTTCTTTCGACCGGCGGCCGGCTTGCTCGTGATCACCATGTTTGTTGCCGTGGTGAGACACCTCAGTCTGCCACCGGATGCGACCGGAGCCGGCTTCAAAGGCGCGTCTCATGCGATAGAGTTCATGACGATATATCTGGCGCTGTTTCTGACCGGGCCGGGCAAATACCGGATTTCGATGTTGTGGAGCAAACCGTAACGAGAGGCGCCTTGTAGGCAAACGATCGGATCTTTGGCCGCAACTACTGATCCGGTCGGCGGGGACAGGCCCCGCCTTTACGCGGGATAGAAAGTCCTCGAACCCGTATACGGAGTTGACTGAACTTGATTGGCCATCCGACCTTCAGGACTTGGCTTCAGGCAATGGGTCGTGCTTGCGGTATTCCGGATCGCACAACCCGAACGCATCCGCCACACGGTTAAAAAACGCAAACAAGCTTATAATGTAAACAGCTTCGGCTATTTGGTTGTCAGTCCAACCGACTTCTCTGAGAACGTCGCTGTCGGCTGCAGTCATTTTAGCCGGCTCCAGGGTCAGTTTTTCGGCGTATGCGAGAAGCTTTTTCTCCTTTCCCGAGACGGGGGCCGTCTCCTTGTCGGCCTTAATTACGGTATCAATCAGGTCTGGATTCGGATCCTGCAACTGCAGGAAATATGCGTGACTCTCAGTTCAGTAAACGCAGTGGTTGATGGCCGAGACAAAAGAGGCCAGCATTTCTTTCATCCGTCGGGTCAGGTGTCCTTCGGAGAAGTGGACCCGGTTTGAAAAGGTGATGACGTCCTGGAGGAAGTCAGGCCGGTGGCTGAAGCATTTGAGTATTTCCGCGACTTCGGGGCGGCCCGAAGCTTTGAGATAGCCCTGATACACCTCGGCCAGTTCGCCGGAGGCTTCGGACTCAGGGATCCAGCTTATGTGTGTTTCTGCCGTCGGCATGTGATTCTCCTTATCGTTATGTAATATGTACGGTTGTGTGCTCGATTATCTAACGATATCATGGGCATTATAAGTCTTTTATTGAGTGAAGGCAAGGGGATTCTGGCAGGGTTCGAAGGGCGGGGCGGTCCTTTCAGTCGCCCGTTAAGCATTTGAATATTGCCACGAATTCGTCGAATAATTTCATTATACGTCAGTATCTGTTCTAAGAAAGAGATATGAAATATGTCTACCGATACGGCCCTGATAACAGAGATTCGCGCCGGCGATAAGGAAGCCCTCAGAACGCTGGTTGAAAAATACAAGAAAGTAGCCTATCGACTGGCGTTGGGGTTGGTGGGTAATCGGGATGATGCCCATGATATATCGCAGGAGGCGTTCATACGGGTGTATCGCTCGGCGGCAACGTTCGATGATTCCAAGCCGTTTCTGCCGTGGTTCTATACGATTATTTCCAACCTGTGCCGGACCTGGTTGAAACGCCGTACAGCAACAGAAAACCGGTTTGTCGATCTGGGTGATATCTCGTTTCTGCTTGTTGACAGTTCCAATCCGGAAAGCGCATTGATCAAGGAAGAGATGATTACCAGGCTGCGGACGGCTATTCAAAAGCTCTCCTTTCAAGATCGAGAAATACTTACGCTGCAGCACTTTCGGAATCTGTCGTACGATGAAATCGCCGCACTGCTGGGGATACCGAGGGGGACGGTGATGTCGCGGCTGTACTACGCCCGCAAAAAACTGGCCAAGCTCATGAGGGATAGTGATGAATGACGATGTTCGCAAACTGCTGGCCGGGTATGTCGATGGTGAGTTGACGGATGAGGAGAAGACTCGGGTCGAACGGGAACTCGAGCACAACCAGGAGCTTCGGGCGGAACTGGGGGAATTTCGCAGTCTTAAGGAGATAACCGGAATGGTAACTTATGCTGACCTGCCGGATGAGGTTTGGGATACGTACTGGCTTTCGCTCTACCGGAAACTGGAACGTGGACTGGGGTGGATTCTGTTTTCTCTGGGGGCAATCCTGCTGTTCTGTTTCGGGATCTTTATGGGCTTTAAGCGCCTGTATCTCGACCCGGACATCCATCTACTGGTTAAGATTGGTATAACCGGACTTACCGCCGGAGGCGTGATCCTGCTGGTTTCCTTCGCGCGAGAACGGTTATTTGCGTACAAGCGTGATCGTTATGGAAGGGTAAACAGATGATACTGACAACGAGTGAGTATATCGCCCACAAGAAGATCGTGAAAACGATCGGGCTGGTGCGGGGGAACACGATACGGGCCCGCCATCTGGGGCGGGATATCGCCGCCTTGTTGAGAGGTCTCATCGGGGGTGAGATCAGCGAGTATACTAAACTTCTGGCGGAGGCTCGGGAGCAGTCGATAGACCGCATGATTGCGGAGGCGCGGTCCGTAGGCGCCAATGCGATAATTCAGATTCGTTTCTCGACCTCGCAGGTGCTGACCGGTGCGGCAGAGTTGTTGGCGTACGGCACGGCGGTGGTGGTGGAGGATGAATGAGGTTCTCGTGGGATGTGGGACTTCAAATCCATGTCCTTCGTCCGGCGGTTCTCAGGACTCGTACGGCTCGACGCAGGGAGTGTTATTTTAGCGCGTAGAGGCGGGGCTTCTCCCCGCCGGTCTCAGAAGCAGGTGCGGTAAAGGCCGCACCCTACGCGGGATGAGCTTCCGGCGAAGGCTGGGGTCCATCTTCCGCCCAGAGGGAGAGTGGATTCCTGCCTTTGCAGGAGTGACAAAGTGGTGGTCATGAATGACGAAGTGTGGGGAAGAATTACAGGTAGGTAAAGGCGACCCAGTGTGGTCGCCCGTTTGACGGGCACCCACGTTGGGGCGCCCCTGCGTTGAGTTCACTGTTGCGTCAGGTCCTGAGCCACGTGTGAGCGGGATGTCTCTGTTGCGTCAGGTCTTGATCCCGTGTCAACGGGATTGTGACCTGACGCTTTCCCGGAGATCATAGGAAATCCCTCAACGCCCCAATCGACTCGATAACCAAATCCGGATCAACATTGGACTTGGCCACAAGCTCATCTCGGTACTTGCCGGTTTTGACCAGCACGCTCTTAATCCCGGCTCCCTTCGCACCGCCGATATCCGACTCGATATCGTCACCGATCATGACCGCCTCCTCTGGCGATAGGTCCATGCTTTCCAGCGCCGTCTGGAAGAACAGCGGTTCCGGTTTGCCGATCGCGGTCGCCTTCTTACCGGTCGAGTACTCGAGGCCGGTTATGAAGCACCCGATATCCAGCTTCAGCCCATCCCCCGTCTGCCAGAAACGCTGCCGGTGGAGCGCCAACAGTTCGGCGCCGTTAAGCATCATGTGAAACAGCTTGTTCAGGAGCTTGTAATCCCACTTCTCGCCATAATTGCCGATGACGATGAAATCCGGCTGAGTGTCGGTGAGTTCAAACTCGCCAAAATCGCGCATCGTGTCGTCGTCCATGATCAGATGCAGTTTCGGCCGACCCTGCTTTTTCAAGAAATCTGCGGCCAGTTTGGGCGGAGTTATAAGCTCACCAAGTTCGATTGGGAGGTTCAGTTTTCGGATCTTCGAATGAAGCAAGTCGCGACTTTTGGTAGTCGTGTTGGTGACAAAGCGGCAGGCTTTGCCGCGTTCTTTCAGCAACGAAATGACTTCGCCTGCGCCGGGATACGGTTCATCCTCGAGATAGATCACACCATCCAGATCAATAAGAAAGCCCGCTATTCCACGGAAGTTTATGTCTGCCATTGTAATATCTACATCCCTGGTCTAGTTAGACTACGTTTCAACACAGTTTAAGCTTGACCACCGAGTGGCCGGCTTCGTTATATAGTATAATGGGTCCGGGTGCTTAATTGTTGCCATGGTTCGAGGAATTTGAACGGAATCTGGAACCATCTGTAGGAATTAATATTGTAAATAGTCGTGACCCGGATTACATTGCAGAAGTGTAATCGGCAGTAAAAAGTCTTGATTAGAAAAGGAATCGAATGAATTCTAGCCATCGGCCCATCCAGGGAATGCGCATAGCCGCAATAGCTTCCTATGCGCCCAGATACCGTGTGTCAAACAACCGCATTGCGGCCAGACTCCGTCTGGAACGGATGCGAGTCAGCGCGCAGCATCGCCAGAACGGAAACGGCGGCCTCAGCCCGGAAGAGAACAAACTTTTCAAAACCAGTGACCGCTGGATTCAGCGGTTTATCGGTTTCAAAGAACGCCGGTTCGCGGCCGAAGGTGAAGGTACGATTGACCTGGCCGCACGCGCGGCCCTGATGCTACTGGATCAGGCCGAGATGAAGGCGCATGAGATTGACGGCATCGTATTCGGCACGGTGACGCCGTCGTACCTGAACAGTCCGCCCGACTCGGCTCTGCTGCAGGACCGGCTGGGGATTTTGCCTTCGTACAACGGCGCCCCCCGCGAATTCCATTGCATGGACCTCTCTCTGGCCTGCAGTACCTGGGTGGCATGCCTTAAGGCGGCCTATTTGCTGATTTCGACGGGTCAGGCCAGAAACGTGCTGGTAATCGGAGCCGACAAGATGAGCGATACGATCAACTGGCGTGATCGGGCATTTGCCACCGTGCTGGGTGATGCCGGTACTGCAACTCTCTGTTCCGCGGTCGATCCGGATGAGGACTGGTTCAGCTACAATCAGTTCTGGGGCTGGGCCAGCGGCAAGGACGGGGACATCATCGTTTCGCCGGTAGGAGGCTCCAAGAGGCCGATCAGCGGCATAGATGATATCAACGAGTACCGAAATCGCCTGACTATGGATGGTGCTATGGTGCGAGAATTAATCGTGCCGCTGGTAGGCGGGCCCGGCATCGATGCCGCGCTGGCCAAATCCGGCTGGACACTCGATATGCTGGACCTGGCAACGCTGCACGAAGCCAATCTGGTCCTGAATCAGGGCATCGTAAGCCAGTGGAAGAAGCGCGGATTTGCGGGCAAGGTTCTGGATGCCGGCGGTGAGTTCGGCAACACTACATCGGCGACGATCCCGTTGGCGTTGACGCTGAATGCCGACGAGCTACAGGTCGGCAGGCGGTTTGTTTGGGCGGCGTTCGGGGGCGGTTTGACGGCCACGATGGCCATGGGTCAGATACGGCACCCGATTAAGACAATGAAGGTCGTGTAGCCGTCCCCGCGGTTGTGGCGGCAGATTCGGCCATGTTACAAGCGAGCGGAAGAACACACCCCGCCCTTTGGCCACACCTCTCAACGGCCTGTTGAAAGACCCCGGTTTCTGTCGTGTCGGGTCTTGAGCCCGCGTCAGCGGGAACGTGACCCAACACGAAACTCGTTGGAAAGCCGGAGCGGCAGGTCACACGACTTCACTGACCCAAAATTGCAGGACCAGCCGCAACTTCCGGGGGTCGCCCAGGACTTGCCCCGGGATCCGTGGGGATCCAAAACGAATCCTCAGTTCGAGCAGTAAATGCCGTATCATGGATAAGGGACCCCCGCAAGCGGCGGGCGACCCGACCCGGTACCGCCGGCGTGCCCGTAGTGAAAACAAACGAACCCTTGGCCGCTCCCGGGAAGGGAATGAGAAAAAGGCAGCACATTGACCATTGACGATACCTGGATACAAGTATCCGGTTTGTACTAAGGGTGGGGTGTGTTCTTGCCCGATCCGCGACCAACAGTCACTTCAATACCAGCGTCCGTAGAGCCTGCGGCTGACTTGGCCAGAGTTTCACCCTCCACAAATTAAACTGGACACCTCTCTGAAATCCCCTATATTCAACCTCTTTATGACGCAAAGACTTAACCGGTCGGCGGCGATGCGTACACCCGGCCGGTTGAACTGAACAATATGCTGAAATGACTTCAGATAACCGTCGTACAATTGATTCCGCTCACGTGATCACGGCACTCGGCGTGTGGCTGGTGTCGCTGGTCGTGTATTCGCTCACCAAGGCGCCCACACTGTCGTTCTGGGACTGCGGTGAGTTCATAGCCGCTTCCTATGTACTGGGCATACCGCATCCGCCCGGCTCACCGCTGTATGTGCTGTTCGGCAGGCTGTTCAGCGTACTGCCGCTCTGGTCCGACGTGTCGGTTCGGGTCAATATGCTCTCCGCATTCTGTTCGTCGTTTACAGCGCTGTTCGGGTATCTCATTATTGCCCGCATACTCCGGGCCTGGTTCCGGGGAGATCCCGGCCTGTACTCCCGGATACTGATATTTGCCGGGGCCGCTGCCGGTGCGCTCTATGCTGCTTTCAGCGTGACTAACTGGAACAACTCGGTCGAGGCCGAAGTGTACGGCATGGCTCTGATGTTCATGACTGCCCTGGTCTGGCTGACACTGGTCTATTTCGAGCAACAGGGTACTCCTTTCGGCGACAAGATCATGCTGCTCATTGTCTACATTGCCTTTCTCGGTGTCGGGATACATATGTCCGTGTTCCTCGTTCTTCCTTTTGCCCTGTTGTACTTCATCATCAAGAAGTCTGCCGCAACGGCTATCTGGCACGCCGGCACGATCTTCTTTTTTCTGGAGTTGTATCTGATATTCGCTTTCTCTTCCAGACCGGGAGAGGTTCCGTATTACGTCCCGGTCATCATAGTCACCGTCGTTTATTTCTTCTATGTCTTTTCCTTCGAGCGTATCCCCAAATACCACCTGCTGATCGGCGCCGGGTTCCTGCTGGCTTGCCTGCCCCTATTCGGTACCGCCGTCAGTTCCCTGTCCGGCGCCGACCCCACGTCGGCCGAATCGCCCGCTCTGCTCAGCTTGATCGGTAAGACAATTCTGGTTGTGTTGAACATCCTGGCTGTCATCATTCTCTACGCGTTCTTTCAGGCCCGACGCAAAAGACAACCCCCGCCGCAACTCCTGACATCTGCCATCTTCATCCTGGCCACTTCGTTTCTTATCGGAGCGCTCAATTCATTCAAAGGGTATTATCCGTTCCTGGTGGCTACCGCAGTTCTGTCGCTGGTTTTGTTGTTGGTCATTCGTAAACATATAAACTGGTCCATTCTCTTGGCGCTCGGAGGCGCACTGCTGATTGTCCTCGGCGTCAAAGAATTCTTCTACGGATTGCTGGCCGCCTTTGTCCTGGTAGCCGTCCTTGGCCTGGCTCGCAAGCTGCCGCAGTGGCGACAGGCGCTGATGATCCTCCTGTGCGCTCTGATCGGCTACTCCACCCATCTCTTTATTCCTATCAGATCCGCGCAGGATCCGGCGCTGAATGAAAACGACCCTTCCGAAAGCCTGACCGCCACCATCAATTTTTTGGAACGCAAACAGTATGGCTCTCAGTCTATGATAGATCGGATGTTTGAACGCCGCGGAGAATGGATCAATCAATTCGGTCCGCATCGGCGCATGGGCTTCTGGGGCTTCTTTCAGGAGCAATATGGTCTCTCCGGACCGTCATTCGTCTTCGTGTTTCTGCTCGGACTTTTCGGCGTGTGGGAAACGATTCGCCGAAAACCCAGGCTGGGACTGCCTTTGGCCGTGCTTCTCCTGCTGTGTACGGTCGGCCTCGTGCTCTACATGAATTTCGCCGATGGCACCCGGCAGCACCCCGTGACCGGGCAGGACTATCTCGAAGTGCGCAACCGCGACTACTTCTTCACCCCGGGATTCGTGCTGTTTGGATTCGTTATCGGCATGGGGACCGCCGGCCTGTTGCAGATGTTGCGGGAATCGATCTCTCAGTTTTCCTCCGGCCCCAGACGGGTTATTCTGACCTCTGCGCTGGTCCTCTTTCTTTTCCCTACGTACACGTTCGCCACGAATTATCACATCTGTGATCGGTCGTACAACTTCATTCCGTATGACTATGGCTGGAACCTCCTCGACTCGACCCCCGAAAACGGCATCTTGTTTACTCATGGCGACAATGATACGTTCCCGCTGTGGTGTCTGCAGGAGGTGTACAATATCAGGCCGGATGTCAACGTCGTGAATCTGTCGCTGGCCAATACGAAGTGGTACATCAAGCAACTGGTCGACTATCAGCATCTGGACCTGGGCTGGACCCATGCCGATATCGATGCTCTCCAGCCGTTTCGAACCCGCGATGGCCTCACCTTCCGGCTCCAGGATCAGGTAGTCGATGCTATTGTCGACAATTACTACGGGCGACGCCCGGTCTGTTTTTCGGTTACCGTAGGTCAGGGTGCGCGTCAATATAAAGGCCGGCCGCTCGACCGGATGCTGCGTATGGTCGGTATGGTCTGGGAGGTGGCGCCGACCCAGGAAGCGTACGAGGTGGATGTGGACCGGTCCCTGGCGTTCTTTCTCGGTCCCGATCGTTTTGCGGCCCGAGGTGTGAATGACCCCGACGTGTACCAGAATGAAGCCACTCGCCGGCTCACGCGAAACTACGGCAATGCCTTTCTCATGGTGGCCGATACATTGCGCAAAGCGGATCGAATCGACGAAGCCCTGGAGCTGGCTCTCACGGCGGTCGAGAAGATACCCCACGCCGGGGACCCTATTGAATTCGCCGCCCGCATTTATGCCGACAGGGGAGAGGTTGATGAACTTCGTCAGTTAATGGATCTCACTTATGCCGGAGACAGAGAAAAACTTCGGATTCTCCTGGCCCGAGCACAGAGAAACAGCGATAACATCAAAGGCGCCGAGGAGACCTTGATATCCATGCTCACCAACGACCCCAACAATCGAGAGGCCTTCGATGCACTGATGCGCATGTACGTGGCCGAAAAACGGGTCAGCTCCATGAAGCGTCTTCTGGAGGAATGGCTGCGGTTCAATCCCGAGGATCAGGCCGGCCGCGAGGCACTCAAGGACATAGGCGAATTGCTCCGCAGCGATTCACTCGATCGCGGAGTGCAGCCATGAACATTCTGGCCGTCAATTGGAATGACCTGAAAAACCCCTTCGCCGGCGGGGCCGAAGTCCACCTCGAGGAACTGCTTCGCCGCCTGGTTACCTACGGCCACCGCGTAACACTCTTTTGCTCCGGCTTTCCTGATTACAGGCCGGAAGAGGTCATAGAAGGCATCACAATTGTCCGTCGCGGCAATCGCTACAATTTCAACCTCATAGCTCCGTTTCACCTGCGACGACTCGCGCGACAACAGTCATTCGACCTGTTGATCGAAGACATCAACAAAATCCCGTTTTACACACCGCTTTACTTGAAGTTGAGAACACTGGTGGTTGTCCCGCACTTGTTCGCCACGACCGTATTCCAGGAAATCAATTTCGTCCTGGGCACCTATATCTACCTGGCCGAGAGACCGCTTGTCCCCGTCTACCGCGGTCTGCCGTTTAACGTGATTTCGGAGTCCACGGCCGATGATCTGGTGGCCCGGGGAATTCCGCGTGAAGACGTATCTGTCATTCATTGCGGTATCGATGCCGACCTGTACTCGTATGATCCTCACGTGACCAAGTACGAACAGCCCACCGTCCTTTACCTCGGGCGCATTAAAAAATACAAGTGTATCCAGCATCTGATCGAGGCGTTCAAGATCGTCAAGGAGAAAGTCACGACCGCCCGTCTCATGATTGTCGGCAGCGGCGACTATACCGACCGGCTAAAAATGCTGATCCGGACGCTCGACCTTTCGGAATCGGTTGAGTTCCCGGGCTTCGTCTCGACGGAAGAAAAGGTCGACCGCATGCGTCGTGCTCATGTGGCTGTGCTGCCGTCGCTTAAAGAAGGCTGGGGGCTGACCAATATCGAGTCGAATTCCGTCGGTACGGTCGTTGTGGCGGCCGATGTGCCGGGCCTGCGAGACTCCGTGCGCCACGGTGAAACCGGCTTTTTGTACAAGCATGGCGATATTGCTCAATTGGCGGAGTATGTGATCACCATACTCACGGATCGGGATAAACGCGAACAGATGGAGCTGGGAGCCACCAAATGGGCGGCGACGTTTGACTGGGATATCGCGGCCAAGGAATTCGAGAAACTGATACTCGATCTGGTAGAAGACCGGAAATGACGATACAAACCAAGAAATACATATACCTGCTGGTCGGCATACTGATATCGGCCGTGCTGCTGTATGTGTTGTTCCGCAACATCGACTTCCTGGAGCTGTGGGGAGCGTTGAAAGGCGCCAACTACGTCTGGCTGATCCCCAACGTGTTGCTCATCGTCTTCACCATGTACCAGCGGGCCTATCGCTGGCGGGCGATGGTGGCGCCGATTACCCATATTCCCTTCCCACGCCTCCTGGCCGCGACGTGTATCGGTTTCATGGCCAACAACGTCCTGCCTCTGCGCCTGGGGGAATTCGTGCGAGCCTATTCACTGGCATTTCGCAACACGAAAATCACGAAGTCCGCCTCGCTGGCCACTATCTTCGTCGAGCGCATGGTCTTTGACCTAATTGCTCTGCTGCTGATTTTCGGCGCGGTGCTCTTCTTTTCGCACCTCTCTCTTGACCCCAGCATGAAGCAGGGTCTCAATATCGCCATCGGTATCGCCCTGATCGGCATACTTTTCATTGTCATCCTGGCGCTCAAGCCGAGCCAGACCGGACAAGTGCTGACGCGTTACCTGTACTTCGTGCCCGATACGATCAAGGGCACGATCGAGGGCCTCGTTATGAAGTTCGCCCGCGGACTCGAGTTCCTGACCAATATCAAAAGCCTTATATCGGTCGGCGTTCAGACTCTGCTTATCTGGATTCTCATGGGTATCTCCAACCTCTTTGTCTTCAAAGCATTCGGCTTCGGCCTGCCTCTCGATGCGTCCTTTGTGGTGTTGGTTGTCGTGTCAATTTCCATCCTCGTGCCGTCTTCGCCCGGCTTTGTGGGCGTCTACCACGCCGGCGCGGTCTGGTCGCTCATGCGGTACGGTGTCAGCCGCGAGGATGCTCTTTCCTGCGCGCTGGTATTGCACGCCGCCCAGTATATTGTCGTCACGCTGATGGGTTTCTACTATCTTAAGAAAGAACACCTATCCTTGAAGCGACTGGAGGAAGAGGCCACCGAGGGTGAGACCATTCTCGAGGAGAAGGGATGACGCCGGCTGCTCTGTCATTGTCCGAAAACAGGGGTGCCCCACCGCTTGCGGTGGGTTCCTATCAGTCGACGGCAGATGTCCACGACTGCCGGTGCTGTCATTGCGAGGAGCGCAGCGACGATGCAATCCCCATGGCGTTCACGCTCCCTCGCTCTGTCATTCCTGCGAAGGCAGGAATCCAGAGCGTTCCCAGGTACAACTTGGGCACGAGCAAGACAGAGGAATGGACCCCTGTCTTCGCAGGGGTGAAAGAGGAGGCAGGGGTGACAGGAAAGGTAGGGTGACACCATCGGAGCGGAGGCCTGACCCATGCTAAACCTCGCCATCATCGGCTGCGGGTACTGGGGACCTAACCTGGTCCGGAATTTCGCGTCACACGAGGACGTGAACGTCGCTGCCGTATGCGATATTCGACGCGAACGGCTCGACTTCATCCATTCGCTCTATCCCGGCATCGAGCAGTTTACGACAGATTCGTCGGACATAGTAAACTCACCCGATATCGACGCCGTCGTCATCGCCACCCCGGTAACTACGCACTTCGGGCTCGGACAATCCGCCCTCAAAAGTGGCAAACATCTGCTCCTCGAGAAGCCGCTGACCGCCACTGTCGAACAAGCAGAACAACTCATCAATCTCGCCGAGCAGAAGAACCTCCGCCTGATGGTCGACCACACGTTCGTTTACACCGGAGCTGTCCGCACGATCAAGCAAAGCATCGATAAGAATGAACTGGGGGATCTCTACTACTTCGATTCCGTCCGCGTCAATCTCGGCCTCTTCCAGCATGATGTCAATGTCATCTGGGACCTGGCCTCGCACGACGTCTCCATTATGGATTACCTGCTCGGACAGTCCCCCAGCCGCGTCAGCGCGGTCGGGGTCGACCACCTCAACTCCGGCATCGAGAACATCGCCTATCTTACCCTGCAATTCGAGAACAACCTGCTGGGCCATATCCATGTCAACTGGCTGGCGCCGGTCAAAGTCCGCAAGACCGTCATATCCGGGTCAAAAAAGATGGTCATCTACGACGACGTCGAACCGTCCGAAAAGGTAAAGATCTACAACAACGGCATCGAAATCACCCAGAGCCGCGACCAGATTTATGACCTGCTTATCCAGTATCGCACCGGCGACATGTACGCCCCCCGACTGGATCAAACCGAGGCCCTCAAACTGGTGTCCCGTGAATTCTACGATGCCATAAACGAAAACCGAACACCTTTGACCGACGGCCATGCCGGACTGCGGGTCGTTAAAATCCTTAAAGCCGCTGCCGGATCGGTCAAGGCCAACGGTGAAATGATTGAATTGGCATAGAGCATGCCGGATGACGTAACCATACATGAGACCTCGATTGTCCAATCCGACCAAATCGGCGCGGGCACCAGAATCTGGGCTTTCTGTAATGTCCAGAAGCATGCCCGAATCGGCGCCGACTGCAACATCTGCGATCACTGCTTCATCGAGAACAACGTGGTCGTGGGTGACCGGGTTACAATCAAGAACGGGGTGTCGCTGTTTGACGGTATCGTTGTCGAGAACGATGTCTTCATCGGCCCGCACGCCGTCTTCACCAACGACATCTATCCCCGCAGCAAGGCCCGCAAAGATCAGTACGACCGAATCCTGATCAGAAATGGCGCTACGATCGGCGCGGGTGCAGTTATTATCGCCGGTAGCACGATCGGCGAGTATGCTTTTGTGGGCGCCGGAGCGGTCGTTACCAAAGATATCCCCGATTATACCCTCTGGTACGGCAACCCGGCCGCGTTTGTGGACTATGTGTGCAAATGCACCAAACGGCTCGAGATCGAGACTGCCACGAGCTCCGAGTCAGAGATTCAATGCCGCGGATGCGGGCTGACATACCGTCTCGTCAATAATAAGTTGACCTGCACCGGCTGACAGCCAATACTGCCACCGTGAGATTCCTGATCGCGGTCATATCCTACAACGAAAGCGAGAAGCTGCAGCTTCTTGTTAAGCAGTTCCCGGCCGACTACGAGAAGGACGTTCTGATAGTCGATGACGGTTCTACCGATGGCTCCACCGGATTCCTGGAGAACACTGATTATCGGCTCCTGAAACACGAACAGAATCGAGGGGTGGGAGCCGGTATCCGCACCGCCATCGGCTATGCTCGCGAGAAAGGCTACGATGCCATCGTGATCATGGCCGGCAACGGCAAGATGTCACCATCTCAAATACCACAGCTAATACGACCCATTGAGGAAGATCTGGCTGATTATGTTCAGGGGTCACGCTATCTCAAAGGAGGGGAGAGCCCGAATTTGCCATTCTACCGTCACCTTGGCATACAAGCGCTCACGAACATAGCTAATCTGTTGCTCTCCTACAGAGGCACTGACGTCACCTGTGGTTTCCGCGCCTACCGGCTCAGCATTCTCGACAATCCCGAGATCAATCTCAATCAGGATTGGCTCGATCACTATGAACTGGAATATTATCTTCACTACAAAGTGCTCAAGAACTGCTACCGTGTGACAGAGGTGCCCGTATCCATGTCTTATCCTGTTGACGGCAAGAATTACACGAAAATCCCGAAAATCACCGGCTGGTGGTCAATTCTTCGGCCCTGGCTGTACCTTTCGCTGGGTATCAAAAAATAGCGTCCCCTAAATGGTCATGTTCCGGGTACTAATCGGAATGTGACATTCCCCGCCTCAGTTCAAACTTGACTTGGAATTGGCGCCAGAATATAGTCAAGCAGCATAAGGAGTGAAGGGTTTGAAGAAGATACTGTTAGGCATAATACTTCTGACCGTTGTTGTAGCATTCGGGTATGTCAAGTTCGTGCGGGATGGCCGGAGGACAAACGAAGCATTTCTGGAAGGCAAATCGGAAGCTGACCGAGAGCTGCAGGGATCTCGTATCGAGGCGGAGTCTCTGCGGTATCACATTGGGGAACAGCAGGTTGAATTCGCGGATTCAATTGTTGCTTTAAGCCTGAGGCATCAGGCGGAGGTCGACTCGCTGGTCCGGACGATTGATTCTCTCCAAGAGAATAGGCCCGCTGTCCCTGCCTCGGGGTCGAAAACGGAAGCCGGCAAACTCACCCACGAACAGGCCGCTCTGCATAAGAAAGTCCTGACCTATTACAGAAAGCGCTTCGATGACCTTCCCTCAGATCTGACTTCGTATGAGAAGAAGGTGGCTATCAATGAAATACGCCAGGAGACGGCTGTGGAGTTCAACATAACAGTTGCAGAATTGAACGAGATACGAGATAGAAACGATGTGCCGTACTAGTGTCCTGTCCCGGAAGTGATTTTCATAATACGTCGAACACTTTTATCCGGTTGTCTTTTTTAACCAAATCTCTCATATGACCTTGCGGCAATGCTGACTGTGACTATTGCAGGTATAAAGCCAACATTGTGTAAAGCTATTCGCGGGACAGGACACTAGAAAGGATGTTGAAAATGGCCTGTTTGCCGGTTGCGGCAGGTCTTGGGAATCCACGTCAGCGGAGTCGTGTGACCTGCTGCTGTGACCATCCATGCACTTGCGTGTTAGAGGTCACACCCCGCTTGCGCGGGTCAAGACCTGACACAACACATGGAGTTATTTTGACGGGCCCGAGAAAGAGACTGTGAGCATGGCCTCACGTGAATTCGAATTTGCTGAAATTGCAGTAGACAGGCTCTTTCTGGAGTCCTTTGCTAACGAGGAATCTCCATATTTCACAAAGGATTCTGAGTCTCTTTCTAAAGTGAATTTCGATAGAATCAGGGGCAAGCTGAAGTGGCACATCAACCATTCACTCTCCAAGAGACAGAAGCAGGTCATCCGACATTACCTCAAGGGGAAGACCGAGCGTGAAATTGCCCGCCTCCTGGGGATCAAGCAACAAGTTGTTAACATTTATAAGCATCGGGCTATCAAAAAGTTACACAAGATTCTTACAACATAGGTGTATGTCAAAAGACTAATTAATGAACAGATGGACTTTAGATTTTCATGTATCAGATAGCACCTTATTCTGTCATCGAAAGTACAAACCGATAGCTAAAGTCCATGACCGAAGGAGGTGATAACTCTCAGTACGGTGATTCCCTATATCCTCACCGCTTGACTGCTAATGAAACGACAATGTTGACCGATCAGCGCGGATCGGGGGGAAAACGATAGGGAGTTATGTTATGCCGAAGAGGAAACAGACCGAGAAGTTCGCATCATCCGGCGAGAAAGATTGTTGGCATCCGTACAGCCTGCAAGTGTTGACGCCATCCAAGTTCACGGCCGTCGTTGGGCAGATTATGCAGGGACGGTACATGTTACTCTCGTCCCGATTCTCGAGGGGGGTACCACAGGGCCGCACGTATTGAGAGTTATCAAGGATGTAGATTCTTGTAACCGCCGGTGATGACGAACCTCCAAGTTAACCGGGATTCACTCTCGTGAGTCCCGGTTCTTTTGTGCAGGGGACTGCTTATACTGTTTGCCCCGTTCTTATGCTTCCCCGTCAGATAAAAATGAGTCTCACAGACTCCTGACTATCGCAATATTTCCGCGAAGAACAACTTCAAATGCTCCCACGAACGCTGATCCGCTCTCTCGTTATAAGCCGCCCCCTTGGATGGATCATCGCCCGAATTGGGGTTCGTAAATGAATGCACCGCCCCGCCGTAGGCAATAAACTGATAGTCGACATTGGCGTTGCTCATTTCGTCAAAGAACGCGTTGACCTGCTCCCGCGGAACATACGGATCATCGGCCCCGTGACAAACCAGCACCCGGCACTTGATATTCTCGGCATCCGATGGATCCGGCGTGTCCAGATTCCCATGGAAACTGACTACTCCGGCAATATCAGCCCCGGATCGCGCCAGTTCCAGCACGGTCCCGCCGCCGAAACAATAACCGATCGCCGCAATACGGCTGTTGTCCGACAGCTCGTGATTGCGCAGCACATCCAGGCCGGCCGTGACCCGATCACGCATCAATTGCCGATCACTCCGGTAGATCGTAGCCTGTTCTGAGGCCTCTTCGGTGGTCTGCGGACGGATTCCTTTGCCGTACATATCGGCTGCAAAAGCGATATAGCCCATCTCGGCCAACTGTTGCGCGCGGGAGCGGGTGTAATCGCCGATCCCGGTCCATTCATGGACAATCAGCACTCCGGGGCGTGGCCCAGACTGCGAATCGTCATAGGCCAGATACCCTTCCAACAGGGCATCCCCGTGCTGGTATTCCACATTCCTGGTCACAATTTCACCTTGGATTGATACTGCTGCAATGAGCAGTAGTGTGAGAGAGAGGATTGTTTTCAAAATGTTTGCTCCTTGATTAATTTGGGTTGATTCGTGGCACTAATTGCGAAACAATCGTATACGAGCTCAGTTCCAAACCCCAGCTTCGATCGAGATTCTCTTGTAGGTCAGGACCCCTTGCGGTCCTGCCACAAGCGTCAGGACCATAAAAGTCCTGACCGACTTCCAAAGGCATCGACCTCTTCCGAAGCGGCCCGGAACCATTGTATCCGTCGCGTCAACAAACCCGCCCCTTTGTTTCCTCCGAGGAGGGGAGTAAGAAAACACCGCTAGATCATGTGGGACGCCAACTCAAACCAAATATCCGTCTCCAATTCCCCTCCTGAGGGCCTCTTGAAAAACCCCATGTGCTGTTGTGTCGGGTCCTGAGCCCGCGTCAGCGGGATTGTGACCCGACACACAGACCAGTAGGTCGGGTTCTGAGGCGCCATCGGCGGCGAACAACCCGACACACAAGTCCTTTCGAACCCACTGCCACATCCCGACCCGCCCCCCAAAATTCTTGTGGTCAAAAACAAACTTGATACGTATCCTGTTGTGACCGGTATAACGGTAGGAAAGAGTAACTGAGTCTATGTTTAGCGAAGATTTCATACAACGCGCCATTATTGCGGCGCCAGCTATCCTGTTCGCGTTGACTGTGCACGAGTATTTCCACGCCTGGACTGCGCTTCGATTCGGGGACTCTACCGCCCGCGATAAGGGCCGGCTGACACTCAATCCCCTCAAGCATCTGGACCTCTTCGGTACACTGATGATGTTCATGTCACAGTTCCGGTTCGGCTGGGCCAAGCCGGTGCCGGTCAACCCGTACAACCTGCGCGATCCTCGCAAAAACGACCTGTGGATTTCCGCCGCCGGACCACTGTCTAACTTCGGCCTGGCTTTTATCTTCGGGACTATCTTCAGACTCGTCAATTCGATGGCATTCGCTATACCGGAACCCGTCTACATGTTTCTCTTCTTCTCGGTGCTGATCAATGTCTCCCTGGCCTTCTTCAATCTCATTCCGGTGTTTCCCCTCGATGGCTCCCACATCCTCCGCAGCCTGCTTCCTGAACGCTACGATGACACGCTCGATCAAATCGAACGTTTCGCACCGTTCCTGCTGATAATCCTCATCGTCACCGGATCATTTTGGATAATCCTTGGCCCGTTCATCACCCCCGTAGTCTATCTTTTCTCCGGCATTCGCATGGGTTAAACTCATGAACTCAATCCGGGCAACAATTGTGCTGGCCGTGTTGTCGGCGTGCCTGGGGGGATGCGCGGTCAACCACAAGCCACGCATCGGCGCCGAAGACCCACGCTACCCGACCGGTGATATCCGGGCCGATGCGTACCTGTTCGATGCCAAAATCAAACGTGAGGGCAAACCTACCTCCATTCGCCTGCAAATATACCAGGCTGACACGATCACGGCTCTCTCAGGCAAAGGGTATCTGGGCAAAGGCGTGATCAAAGGACGGATACGCGATGATTCGCTGTTGGTTTACTTCCCCAGCTCGGAGGAGTTCCTTAGAGAAACCATCGGCTCCGTGATAGCCTCCTCCGGTTGCCCGCAGTCTGTTCCTTATGTAAACCTGTCGGCGCTTTTGTCAACCGTGCCTGATTCGCTGCCGGGCATTGCCAACGTCGAAGTGGCACCCAACTACGGTGATCCGGATCGACCGCAATTCATGATATTCACTCCCGACTGCCCGTGGCAACTGGAACTGGAGTATGACCGGCACGATACCGGTTGGCGGCTGCGTCGATTCGAATTCGACGACGGTAACGATATCAACATCAAGGCCGACCGTCGCACGTTCAAGGATAACACCGACATCTCCGCCGAACGCTTCTATATTGTAATCCCCGACTACGCCACGCGTATAATTCCCTGATAGAACGCTAGTTGTGCGGGTTGACTTAAGGACCTGATTGTATGATATTACTAAGTTTATGTGGTCGCTGACAGGAATGTGGAGAAAAGCTAATCGTAATCGAACAACAGAGCCATAGGACATGGACAAAGAGTCGATTTGCGGCCCGTGTTGCCCAAAGGAATGACCAGTGAGGCTGTACCGACGAATATTCGATATTGTTAAACGTTATTGGAAACGCCTGGTGCTGGCGTCCGCTTCCGCTGCGCTGCATGCTGTCTTTTCCGGCTTGCTGGTGTGGATGCTGGGACCGCTCTTAATGGTCCTGTTTCAGGTTGAAGACGTACCGTTCCTGGGCTCCGAGGCTGGAAGCGGAGACATCGTGCAGGAGGAAACCGTGGCAGGTTCTGCAGGCGAGATCAATAGCTCCTTTGCGGACCTTAAGGAACGACTGAACAGGCTGGTGTACGGATTCGTGGAGGCAGACTCCCGTCAGGGCATGCTGCTCAATTTCTGCTGGCTGGCGCTCCTTATGGTAGTAGCCAAGAACTTGTTCCTGTATCTTCAGGGATTCAACATGGCTTATGTCCAGCAATCGGTGATGCGCGTTTTTCGTAACAACCTGTTTGAAAAGTACCAGCGCCTGTCACTCGACTATTTTCATAGTCGCCGCACCGGTCAGATCATTTCCCGCGTCACCAACGATGTGACGGTTTTGAACGAAGCGATCGATATCGGCTTCAACAGGCTGGTGACTGACTCGGTGCTGGTGATTGTGCTCGCCTCGTTTCTTGTCTTGTTAAGCTGGAAGCTGACACTCTTGAGTATGGTGATCATGCCGCTCGTCTTCGGTTTCATCTGGTATGTGGGGAAGAAACTGCGGAAATACTCCGAACGTTCGCAGGAACGCATGGCGGACGTAAATTCGGTTCTGGAAGAATCAGTCAACAACATCCGCATAGTCAAAGCGTTTTCCATGGAGAAATTCGAAATGCGGAAGTTCTTCCATGCCACCGCCGAGTATTTTCGAGCACTGCTGCGCATGACCCGCATCCGTCACTTGGCTACACCCATCAATGACATCCTGGCCACCGTAGCCAGCCTGCTTATTCTACTCTACGCCGGCTCGCAGGTGATGGCCGGAACCGGAGAGCTTAATGCCGGCGATTTTGCCACCTTCGTCGTCGCCATGTTGTCTCTCATTAAACCCGTCAAATCACTCAGCCAGGTGCATATCAAGCTGCAAGAAGGCATGGCGGCGGCAAAGCGCGTATTCGGCGTCATAGACGCCGAGGAGAAGGTCACGGAACCATTACAACCCGTTTCTTTGTCCTCCCTGACTGACCGTCTTTGCTATGAACATGTCTCGTTCAGTTACAACGGCAGTGATCAGGTTCTGAAAGACATTTCGTTTGATGTCAGGCCGGGAGAAGTCGTCGCCTTCGTGGGACCTTCCGGCGCCGGCAAGTCCACCCTGCTGGATTTGCTGCCCCGCTTCTACGACCCCCAACAGGGACAGATTACCATCGATGGTCACGATATCCGAACACTGTCTTTAGCTTCGTTGCGGCGGTTGCTGGGAATCGTTACGCAGGAAACGTATTTATTCAACGATACGGTCCGCAACAACATTGCCTACGGCTTGAATGGAGTCAGTTCGGACAAAGTCTTCACCGCGGCCGAAATGGCTAATGCCCACCAGTTTATCCGACAGTTTCCTTCGGGATATGATACGCTGGTCGGCAACCGAGGTATCATGCTGTCCGGCGGCCAGCGGCAGCGGCTGGCCATCGCCCGGGCGCTACTGAAAGACCCCCAGATCCTCATTTTCGACGAGGCTACGTCGGCGCTGGATACCGAGTCGGAAATGCTCGTACAGGAAGCAATTGATCGCCTTATGGAAAATCGGACAGTGCTCGTCATCGCACATCGACTGTCAACCATCAAGAACGCCGACCGTATAATCGTTATCGAAGATGGACGAATGGTGGAAGAAGGCACTCACGCCGGGTTGATGTCTCGGGAAGGACTATACAAGCGGCTATACAACATGCAGTTTCAGGATCGATCATGAATGTACTGTTTCTGAATTCCATCGAAAAAGGAACCTACGGCGGCATGGAGGAGTGGATCAAACTGACGGCGTCGAGTCTGGCGGCGCGCGGACATGAAGTCACCGTCGCCGGGCGACCCGGTTCCGCTTTCCTGAACCGAATCAGTTGTGACGAGAACGGCGTTCGTATTCTGCCGATCGACATGCACGGTGACTTCAGCCCGATTACGATTGCGCGACTACGGCAGTATATCTCCGGAAGCAAAATAGACGTCGTGTTGGTCAACTTTAATAAGGACGTCCGCCTGGGTGGATTGGCGGCCGCACTGGCGGGGAACGTCAAAGTTGTTTGGTCTGTTGGACTCGACATAACGAGCAAGAAACTTGTCCACCGATATCTGACACCCAGACTGGTCGACAGTTTGCTGGTACCCTCGGAGGCGCTCAAAGGACAGATAATCGGCAAAGGTTACATCAACGAAAACATAGTTGAAGTGATCCCGATCGGGATTCCGGATCTCAGCAACAACATGAGCCGGGAAGAAGCCGCTCCGCAGTTGCGAGAAAGGTACGGGCTGCCGGTCGACTGCCTCGTGGCTGTGACGGTCGGGCGTTTTGTAGATCAGAAAGGACATATGTATCTGGTTGAAGCCGCCCGGGACATCGTTCAGGAAGTACCGTCCATCCGCTTCTTGTGGCTTGGTGACGGTCCGCTCTTTCATGCGCTGGAACAGAAGATCACAGACTACGGTCTGCAAGACCATTTCGTTTTTGCCGGCATGTTGAGTCAATTCGACATAGAGCTGCTGGGAGCCGATCTGATGATTCATCCGTCCGTCGAGGAGCCGTTCGGGATCGCCCTCGTGGAAGGTATGCGCGCCGGGTTGCCCGTGGTGGCGAGCCGAGTCGGCGGCATCCCCGAGGTGGTTTCAGAGGGAGCCACGGCGGTGCTCATGCCTCCCGCAAATCCGGGTGAGCTGGCTCGGACTGTATGTGATTTGGTTCAGTCCCCTGAGCAATTCCGCACGATGAGGGAGAAGAGCCGTGAGAGATGGCGAGCCACTTTTCAGGTGAACACCATGATTGACCGAGTCGAAAGCCATATGACCAGACTGATCTCGAAGAAGGAGCCGGTGCATGGTTGAACTGAAAACGATCGAAAAGCGACTCAAGCGACGCCTGATCAGACTGCTGGGATCGCTGCTGAAGAAGGGACACAAGGATTTCGTCCCGCTGGAGGGCCGTAAGCTTCAGAAAGTGCTTTTTCTCCGACCCGAAAAGCTGGGCGATATGATCATCTCGTTTCCGGTATTCGACGGATTGAAGGCTCATTTCCCGCATATCAAGATAGCCGTACTGGCGTCACCCAAGAATGAAGCCGTCATCAAAGACGACCCCCGCTTCGACAGAATCTTTCTCTACAAAAAGAGCGTCATTCACGATCTGAAACAACTCATGAGGATTCGTCGCGAGCAATACGACTGCGTTGTGGACATGATTTGCGACGATTCCGTTACAGCCCTGTGCCTGTCACAATTCACGGCCCCCGGCAAACCGCGCATCGGGGTCGGTAAAGCGAGATACAGACAATACTACGATTTCAACTATGACCATCGGATGGGCAATACGGGGCATATCATTGACAACACCCTCAAACTGCTCACCGCGTTTAACATAGACCCGGACACCATCGACGGTTATGCCCCACCGCACGTGGAACAACGCCATTTCAGAAGCGCCGAGTCGTTCCTGAACTCGATCGGCATAGACAGTCCGTCACCCGTACGCATCGGCTACAACCTGTCAGCCGGCTCGCCGACCCGAGTCTGGGCGGCGGAGAAGTCGGTGAAACTGGTCAACCGTCTTCTCAATCGCTATTCCGACTCGTACGTGATCCTGTTCACTATACCAACGGAACGAGATCGAGCTCTGGAGATTCAAAAGCGGGCCGGAGGCCGAGTGCATCTCATTCCCGACAAGCTGGACCTGCTGTCGGTTTCGGCGCTTATCAGCAAGCTCGATCTGCTGATATCACCGGACACGTCCCTCATCCATATCGCGCGCTCATTCCATGTCCCGGTGGTGGGTCTGTATTCCCGATTCATGAGGAACTTCCTGCTGTGGCAGCCATACGACCAGAAGGACGGAGCCGTGGTGTCAGACAATGAGCATAACATCTTTGACATCACCGTCGATCAGGTCGACGAGGCGGTGACCAAGGTCCTGTCCGGCAGAATGACGGGAGCCCGAGGATGACATTATCGGCCGTCGTCATAGCGAAGAACGAGGAAGCCAATATCGGTCGCTGCCTGAAGTCGATCATGTGGGCCGATGAGATCATTGTAGTGGACAGCAATTCAACCGACAAAACGGTAGAATTTGCCGTCCAATACGGAGCCAAGGTGTTCACATCCGAATGGCGCGGTTATGGACCGGCCAAACGCGCCGGCGTCGCACGCGCCGGCGGCCAGTGGATTCTGTCCCTGGACGCCGACGAGCAGGTGACGGGACTACTGGCTCAGGAAATAAGAGATATTGTGACGGGACCGTCGGACTGTGCTGGCTATTACATCAACCGCCGAACGAATTTCCTGGGTCGATGGATCCGTCACTGCGGCTGGTATCCCGATCCCGTCCTGAGGCTCTTCCGCAAGGACAGCGGCGATGTCAATGAAGCGCCGGTCCATGAAAAAGTCGAAGTAAACGGGCCCGTGGGCAAGCTCGAAGGAGAGATCCTGCACTACAGCTATCCGACGTTGGAAACGTACTTCGAGAAGTTCAACCGGTACACGACAATGGGGGCCGAAGAGGCGCTGCGACGCGGCAAAAAGTGCCGCTGGTTTGACTTGACGGTGCGACCGGTGGTGTCGTTTTTCACCCACTTTGTCAGTCGTCAGGGCTTTCGCGACGGTACGGAGGGATTTCTGATCTCAGTATTATCCTCCGCCGCGGTTCTGGTCAAATACGCCAAACTGAGACAACTCAACAAAACAGACAGAAAGGTTACAGCGAATATACATGCAGCAAAAGATAGACATCCGACCCGGTGATAATATTCTGGTCAGTCGCTCCGATCGTATGGGTGATCTTATCCTGGCCTTACCATTTGTGGAAACGTTAAAAGCTCGTTATCCGGATTGCCGGGTAGACGTCCTGTCCTCACTGTACGCTTCCCCTCTGCTGGAAAACAATCCCGGCATCGACAAGATCGTGCGGGTCCAGAACGACCAGTTGTTGGTGGATAAACTGTATAAAAAGGATCTCCTGCACCGCATTCGGCTGGGGCAGTATCGGGTCGCTATCGTCCTGTTTCCGGAACGGCATATCAGTCGTCTCTTCTACAAAGCAGTGATCCCGCATCGCGTCGGCACCGCCGGTCGGTTCCATTCGGTCTATTTCAACTATCTGCTGTTTCACAGCCGCAAGGAAAACAAGAAGCATGAATACGAATACAACCTGGACTTCCTGCAGTTCTTCAAGGACGGGGATACGGTCCTGACTCCGAGGGTCTACTTGCGAGCGAAGGAGGTGCGCAATGCGCGACGGATTCTGAAAGACGCCGGCGTCCGCGGTCGCTTCGTCGTCATTCATCCCGGGTCCGGCGGATCGGCCGAGCAGTGGCCTCAGGAGAAGTTCATGGAACTCCACCGGGAGCTGTCGAGTCGAGGCATTGAGGTAGTCATCTCGGGTTCCGAAAAGGAGGGTATTCATATCCGAAACATGGCCCAGCGAATGAACATTGCAATAAAGGAAATCACCGGCGAAACCGATCTGCGCACGCTGGCGGCCGTGCTGTCCGTGGCCTCGGTGGTGGTGGCCAATTCGACCGGGCCGCTGCACCTGGGAGCGGCGGTCGGGACGAAAGTGGTCGGGCTGTACCCCAGTAAACGTGTCATGTCGCCCCGTCGATGGGGACCTATCGGTGACCATCATCGCGTCCTCCTGCCCACCGAGCGGGATTGTCACTGCCCCGACAAACAGTGTCGGTGCATGGCCACCATTCGGGTGACCGACGTCGCCAAACAAGTTAACGAACTATTTCAACTCCGGGACTCACGGCGCTTGTTGCATGAATCTGGCTGAATTCATTATCAAGATCGAATCGTTTAATGCGAACGTCAATATCCCGCTCATTCGGAAGGCGTATGAGTTTTCCGACACGGCGCACGCCGGCCAGAAACGGTCGTCCGGGGAGCCGTTCGTGGAACACTGTCTCGAAGTTGCCTTCATACTCGCCGAGCAACACATGGACTCCACCACCATCGCGGCCGGGCTCATTCACGACGTCGTCGAAGACACGAACTACACCCTCGAGGATGTCCGGCGTGAATTCGGAGATGAAATCGTCGACCTGGTAGACGGCGTCACGAAGATGGGTTCTGTGGCCTACCGCTCCCGAGAGGAAGAGCAGGTCGAGTATTTCCGCAAGATGTTGCTCACCATGGTCAAGGATATTCGCGTCATTCTCATCAAACTGGCCGACCGCCTGCACAACATGCGTACCCTGGATCCCCTGCCGCAAGACAAGCGCATACGCATCGCTCAGGAAACCCAGGACGTTTATGCCCCCCTGGCGCACCGCTTCGGGATTAATAAGATTAAAGTCGAGCTGGAGGATTTGGCTCTCAAGTATCTCGAAACCGAAGTATATCTTGATCTGGCAACCCAGATCCGGGAGCGCAAAGAAGAACGGGAACAATACATCAATGAAGTCGTGACGCCTCTGAAACGAGAACTGGCAGAGAACGGCATACAGGCCAACGTGTACGGTCGGGCCAAGCACCTGGATTCCATCTACCGCAAGATCAGAGACCGTAATGTGCCGTTTAACGAAATCTACGATCTGTTCGCCATCCGCTGCATCGTCAATACCGAGCGGGAGTGCTATCATACGTTGGGTGTAATTCACTCCATGTGGAAGCCGGTCGGCGACCGCTTCCATGATTATATCGCCAATCCCAAACCAAACGGGTATCGCTCGTTGCATACGACCATCTTCGGGCCCGGCAGCAAGATGGTCGAGATTCAGATCAGAACGCATCAGATGCATCACGTCGCCGAAAACGGTATTGCCGCTCACTGGCTATACAAAGAAGGCCGCCAGCAGATGAGCAGGTCGGACAGACAAATGGTCTGGCTGCGCGATGTTCTGGAGTGGCAAAAGGACATGACCAACCCGTCCGATTTTCTGGAATACCTGAAAGTAGACTTGTATTCCGAAGATATATTCGTATTCACGCCCGATGAAGAGTTGATTCATTTGCCGAAAGGTTCAACGCCGCTCGATTTCGCTTTCCGTATCCACACCGAAGTCGGTATTCACTGTGCCGGGGCCAAGATCAACGGCCGCCTGCAGCCGCTTTCGACCGAACTGCAAACCGGGGACATGGTCGAAATCATCACGAATCCGCACCGTACACCCTCGCACGACTGGTTAAAACTGGTCAAAACCTCGCAAGCGAGATCGAAAATACGACGCTGGCTAAAACAAGCCGGTTTTGAACAGTCCGTTGAACTGGGGAGACAGATCATCGAGCGCAAGTTGCGTGAACTGCGACTGGAAATGCCGACCGATGATATCCTGCAGGGATACGCGGAGCAATTAAACCAGAAGTCAGTAGAAAATCTTTTCGCTTCCATCGGCAACGGCAGTCTCGCCCCTCCGAACCTGATGCATCTCATTCAACCCGAAGAAGAGAAGCAGGATGCCGGCTTTGTCAGCAGAGTGCTGGACCGCATTCGCGGCTCCAAAGGCATCCGGATTCACGGTATGGACAACATGATGTTTCGTTTCGCCGGTTGCTGTCAACCCATACCCGGGGAGGATATCGTCGGCTTCATCACTCGCGGGCGAGGCGTGACGATTCACCGGGCGGACTGCACCGAGGCGGTGGCCTTGCAGCAGGAATCACCGGAACGTAAAATCGACGTTAGCTGGGATACGGGCCGGGATCAGTCGTTCGTGGTGCGGCTCGAAATGGTGGTCGAAGACCGCAAGAACATGCTCCGTGATATTACGCAGGCCATTGCCGACGTCGACACCAATGTGCGCGCGGCGGAAATGTACGCCAGGGATACGACGGCGGTTGGTGAATTCGTAGTCGAGGTCTTAAGTCTCTCTCATCTCAACCGTATTCTCGACAAGGTCCGCAAAGTCAAAGGCGTCATCAATGTCATCCGCGCCCAGGGGAAGGACGGCTCGGAAAAGAGCCAGATAGACTAAGCGTTCGTCGACGACAACCGCTACTTAAACACCACATCCATATTCAACGTGTCCGCGCCGCGAGCGACAACCACAACGGTTGAATCTCCTTTGCGGAACTTCCCCAGCGCATTCATATAGTCGTAGATGTCGCCGACGTCGATGTCACCCATCTTGATTATGATATCCCCTTCCAGCAGACCAGCGTTATCGGCCGGACGATCCGGCGAAACACCATCGATTCTGAGGCCCTTAACTTCCGAAATATAGTCCGGCATGATCCCCAGCGTGACCGAAAATGAAGACGCCATTTTCCCGGCATTGGGGTCCTTCGTTTTCTGGAACGTCAGCGGTCCGGGATGGTCGTCGAAGTGATTGACGATGTCGGTGACGATGCTCGTGACTTTCTTAATCCCTGCAAAATCGATCTTGTCGACGTCGTCTTCGGGCTTATGATAATCGCTGTGAGCGCCGGTGAAGAAGAAGAGGACCGGTATTTTCCGATTATAGAAAGCTGTGTTGTCTGAAGGGGTTTGCCCTGATTCTTTAAATGTTAACTTTAAGTCTTCATAGGCATAATCTTCAAAAAACGCTTTGAACTCGGGGCAGGTACCTGTACCCATTATCGCCAACCCCTTGTCCTGTTCCCGCAACCGTCCGATCATGTCCATATTGACCATCATCCGAACCAGATTCGAGTCAAACGGCATATTGCGAACGAAATAGCTCGAGCCTAGTATACCAGACTCTTCCCCGGAAAACCCGATGAACATCATCGAGTAGTGCAACTCATACCGACGCGAGGAATAGTACCGCGCCAACTCCAGAAGCGCAGCCGTGCCGGAACCGTTGTCGTCGGCACCATTATGAATCCTGGGCTCTTCTCCCAGATATCGTGACCCGGAACCCGGTCCGCCCCAGCCGAGATGATCGTAATGGGCGCCGATTATCACGGTCGTGTCATTGCCGGTCGGCAGGTAACCGACCACGTTGTGGCCGGTGTCACGCACCTTGAAAAGATCCACGGCGCCGGAAACGGAGTCGATGTCGGGATTATTGATGTCCAACCCAAGCTTCTCCAGCCCCTTGCGACGCAGGAAAACGATGGGGATTTCCTTGGGCGTGACCCGCACCGGTCCCATCGACTGCAGTGTGTCATCGTGTTCCTCGGGAGTGGTGAACAGAACCGCAGCCGCGTCGTGGTCCATGGCGGTGTTGATCTTGTCCGTCAACGACGAATACCTGTCGAAATCGACGTGCGGATTCTCTTCCGATGGCGAGTATCGCTTTATCAACACTGCTTTGCCGGCGACTTCTTTGTTTTCATAGTCGTTGTACTCCCAGTCGTCCTCATCGGTCTTTATTCCGTAATCGACATTGACGATTTCTGTGAAAGCGAACTCCGTGCTCGCCGACTGGCGCATCGGCAGGTACTCTTCATTCAGCTCCAGCGCCTGACCGTTCACGATGAGACGATTGTTCTGCCCGAAATCGATCTTCTTGATGAAGGGGAAGGGCTGAAAGTACGAAGTATGATCGGTCCCCATCGGCTCCAGCCTGGCGTTACGGAAGACCTGGGCGATGTACTGGGCGGCCTTCCATTCGCCGGGCTCACCGACTTGCCGCCCTTCCAGGGAATCGTGTGCGAGAACGGAAACGTGTTTGTTGATGGAATCGGCAGATATAATATGAGCAGCCTGAACTGAGGACGATATTACAACAGCGGCGCTGCAGGCGGCGACGAGCAAAATCGAAATACGTTTCATGAGTCCTGTACTCCAATAAGTTAGATGCATTTGCAGCGAATATACGTATCATGAACACGGGCAGCAAAGATATTGTTCTGAGATATTGATCAACGGGAGAACATGGATTATATTGCTCGAAGAAAACAGGAAAGGACATTGATACATGGCATCAAAGTTTTGCACGAACTGCGGTTCGGAAATACCCCTTGACGCGAAATTCTGTTCCCGATGTGGGACAGCCATCGCGGAAGACGGCACTCCGGAAAAGCCCGAGTCTGCATCAACTTCCGGATTGAAATCAACCAAAGGGCGCGATATAGCGATTGTCGTGGGCATTCTTGTAGTGGTGGCCATCGGCTATTTCCTGCTGCGCGAACCGACGCAACCCCCGATTCCGGAAAGACAGGGCGCTGCCACGGATCATCCCGAAGTCGAAGGGATGGACATGGAGGCGGCCATGTCGGCTCTGTCCGACTTGCCTGAGGACTACGAGTCACTCATCGATATGGGCAACAAATTCATGGATGAAATGAACTTCCCCGTGGCCGCCGAATGCTACAAACGAGCCCTGGCAATCGACGGTACGTCACCCAATGTCAGAACCGACTACGGCGCCTGCCTGCATGGCATGGGGCTCCCGCACCGCGCTAAAGAAGAGTTCCAAGAAGTTATAGAGGAACACCCCAATCATGCCATTGCCCAGTTCAACCTCGGCATCGTTTACCACGACATGCAACAGCTCGATTCCGCAAAGTTCTACTGGCAAAGATATCTGCAGCTCGACCCCGATGGCCCGGCTGCAACATCGGCCAAGCACCTGCTGGAGCAGCTTAACGGGTAGATGATAGGCTTTCTGCAAAGTTGGGCCGAATCGACCTGGGCCATGCTGGTGGATTCGGCCTTCTTGTTGTTGCTGGGCCTGATTCTGGCCGGATTGCTGCGCTCGTTGCTGAATGAAAAAACGGTCAGGCGTTTGGCCCTGGGCAAACCGCGCTCCCAGGTAATCAAGCTGGCTCTTGTGGGCATTCCGCTGCCTTTGTGCTCCTGCTCAGTAATACCGGTGGCGTATCAGCTTCGGGAGTCCGGGGTCAGCAAAGGCGGCACGGCCGCCTTTCTGATCTCCACGCCGGAATCGGGTATTGACTCCATTCTGCTGACGTATTCGCTCATGGACCCGATTATGACGATCGCGCGGCCGCTGGCCGCATTTCTCACTGCTTTCGCCGCCGGCTTCGTGGAGACGCTGTTTCCCGGCAATACCTCTCCCGTCACACGGGAACACCCGGAGACGTGTACCGATTGCAATTGTGCGACGAATTCGAGCGCCTCCTCTCCCAACACCTACAAAGGCGTTGTTACCAAAATTGGCGAGGGAGTCTCTTACGCTTTTACCGATCTGGTATCAGATTTGTCGGTCTATCTACTGGTCGGGTATCTCCTGGCGGGACTGGTAACCGTGGTGCTTGGTACCGATGTCTCCACTCTGCCCGATTACCTGATATCCGGTTGGGGAGGGTATCTCGGGGCGCTGGTTATCGGCGTGCCTTTGTACATCTGCGCCACGTCATCGACGCCCCTGGCGGCCGCTCTACTCGCCGTCGGCTTTTCGCCGGGAGCAATCCTCGTGCTGTTGCTGGTCGGACCGGCCACGAACGCCGCATCGCTTGTGCTGGTGAGCAAAATGCTCAACGGCTGGGCTACCATTCGCTACCTGCTTATAATCATAGTCGTCGCGCTCTTGTGCGGTCTCGCAATAGACTGGATATACTCCACATTCGGCCTGGCCGAGAGCTTTCGTGAAATGGCACGGACTGAATCGCAAAGCCTGCTCCACATCGCGTCGGCCGGTGCCCTGTCCGCCTTGATTCTGTGGTGGACGGGGAAGAGGTTGTATAGGCGGGTGATTAGGATGTAAGTCGGAACTCTTGTGGTTTCGGCTGTTCAGTCCCGAACGGGACAGAAGCTGAAGAGCCGCTCAGGACCCTTTTTTGTTGGATTCCCGGTACATGTTCCACATCTTTCTATACTATGGTACTTATCAACTCTATCTCCGACTTGTTCAAGGGCGCGTTGGACTTTCTGTTGCCGCCGTTGTGTGCCGGCTGCGGGAAGTTCGATACTTCGGGACAAGGTATTTGTGAGGAGTGTCAGAAACGTATTGACACCTTTGCCATGCCCACCTGTCTTATGTGCAAATCGCCCATTGCGGACGGCATCTCCTGTACAGTATGCGGCGCGAACGGCTTTCCGTTGTATGCCTACGGCGATTACCAGCCGCCGTTACGGGACATTGTTATCCAGATAAAGTTCAAAGGCGTGACCCCGCCCGTTGTTCCGGTGGTCTCACGACTGATAGATCAGTTTGGTGAGAAGTTGCAGTCGCAAGCGGCCACCTGTCTGGTGCCCATACCGCTGCATCAGCAGAGACGTAACCGCCGCGGGTACAATCAGGCGGAGCTTATTGCCGATGCTTTGGCTCCGTACTTACATGTGCCGGTCAGGACCGAACTGATCATGAGAACGAAAAAACGCAAGCCCCAGGCCCGTCTTGATTTCAAACACCGCGCCGATAACATCAAAGGGGTGTTCTCGGTAATTGATGATGCCTCGGAAAGAGAACGGGTCATCCTTGTCGATGACGTGGCTACAACCGGCGCTACCGTACTGGAGGCCCGGCGGGTCCTGCAGGCCGGCGGACATCACGTTGTGGCTGCCGTCACTTTGGCGCACGGAGTCTAGCATTGAACAAGGTACAAGAGCATATTCAAGATTACCTTGGCTCCCTGAAGGTTGAACGCGGGCTGGCACCCAACACCGTGAGTTCTTATGAACGTGACCTTCGGGATTTCGTGACGACCATGTCGGTGAAGGATCTGGCTGGCGTCAAGCCGATTACCGCCAACAACTTCATTGCCCGACTGAGCAGCAGCCGGCGCAGACCATCGACTATCGCCCGCAAAATCTCCTGCCTCAAGCAATTCTATACCTATCTCATGGGCCAGGGGGTTGTGACCGAGAACCCTTTTCTTAATCTTTCCGCCCCGCGCATCTCCCGGTATCATCCCGAATATCTCTCTCCGGCGGAGATCGAAACCATAATCAACAGCATCGATCAGCAGAAACCGATCGGCAAGCGAGACCGCCTGATCATCGAGTTGCTCTATGGCAGTGGGCTGCGCATCTCGGAACTAATCAACCTGAAAATCAGCAATATCGAGTCAGAGGCGGGCTTCATTCGTGTCACCGGCAAGGGCAACAAACAGCGGTTGGCGCCGTTGGGCGGTCCGGCCACAGCCGCCCTTGAAGAATACCTGCAATCTGTAGACTGCACCGCAAAGGGTCGCTCGTCGACCTGGGTGCTGACGAACAAACAAGGGCGTCCTCTTTCCCGCGTCGGAATCTGGAAGACGGTGAAAAAGCTGGTGGCTCGGGCGGGAATCTCCAGGCCGGTATCCCCCCATACGTTCCGGCATTCATTCGCCACCCATTTGCTGGAAGGTGGCGCGGATTTGAGAGTTGTGCAAGAAATGCTCGGTCATGCCGATATAACTACCACACAGATTTATACCAGCATAGATCGGGATTATATCGTTGCCGAACACCGAAAATACCATCCTCGAGAACTGGCCGGGACCAAAGACGGCCAAAATTCCAGTTAAACCGGCGTTTCATATAGCCGTCAAGCAAACCGGCATTAATCTCGATTTTCACCTGGAACAGTTCTTTCGGGGCACCGAAGTTTCCTTTCATTACTTCGACACCATCGAATCGCTGGTCACCATATGCCAACGCTACTCGATCGACCTGATCTGTATTGCCAGTAGAGGGGAGATGCTCGGTGAAATCGAATTGGTCCGCGCCATTAAAGACAACGTCTTTCTCTGCATCATCCCTGTTTTGCTGTATCATCCCCAGCCGGAATCCGACGTTATCATGGCGGCCTTCGAACACGGGGTAGAAGAATTCATCCATGGTGAATGGAAGGACAAACTGGTTGAGCTGCGGATCAGAAACATTGTGGAACGCAGCCGCCGTGACCTGGCCGTCAATCCTTCCACCCGGTTGCCGGGACCGGCGGTTATCGAGCGGGAAATCAACCGGCAGATTCAACTCCAGGCGGAATTCGCCGTCAATTACGCGGACCTCGACAATTTCAAAGCTTACAACGATTACTACGGTTATGCCCACGGGGACAAAGTCATTGAACTGACCGCCCGGATCATCAAAGACGTGGTTTTCGATTCCTGCCGGGGCGCCTTCGTCGGACACGTGGCCGGCGATGATTTTATCGTGGTTATCCCGATCGACCAGGTTGACCACATTTGCACCAATATCATCAAGGTGTTCGACACCCTCATTCCGTATCGCTACGAACCCGAAGACCGCCAACGGGGCAGTATCGTCACCAAGAATCGTCGCGGCAAAATCGAGCGCTTTCCGCTACTCACTATTTCGATGGCGGTGCTTCTGAATCGCAACGGCACCTTCACGCATCCCGGGCAGATGTCCCGCATGCTGGCCGATTTGAAGTCGGTCACCAAACGCAAGAAGGGCTCGAACTACATGGTCGAACGCCGCAGCAGGTATTGACACGCCGCCACGAGAAGAGAAATTACTTCGATAGAAAAGCCGCCGGACTGTCGGACCGGCGGCTTCTCTCAAGCAGCGATGCTGTGACTTCGATTTATCTCACTGACTACTATGGACAAGCTGCGGGGGTTGGTCCGCCGCGGAACAAGTAATCCACGATATAGCTGAGATCCGCTACGTCGATTGGCCCCCCAACACCAACCACGCCATCGATATTAGCTTCGTCGATACAAGGCGGTACCGGGCCGCCCCGGAAAAGATAATCAACCAGATAGGACAGGTCGGCCACGTCGATCGGACCACCCACGCCGGTCACGCCATCGACATTTCCCCGAATCCCGTCGCCGTTACAGCAACTCGTCGTGATCGGCATTTCGCCGTCCTGCGCCAGATGCTCATTCATGATATCCAGAAACAAATTGATGTCACCGGGGTCCTTCTTGGCCATATCGAAACGGTACCCGTGCCCCGCCAGTACCAGATACCCTAGCAAATCGCCGGCATTCCAGTCTCCGCCGGAATGACTGTTGGCGAACCTGATGGGTACCGCCGATGTATTGTCGTGAATATAGACAATCTTCGGCGGCAGCTCGGTAAGCGAGTCGTTGACAATCAACAACGGGTCGGAGTTGTCGAGAATGGCGGTTTCGGGCGGTGAACCGAGTCCCGGCAGCGTCACTTCAACGAAGACGTTGAAGAAACTCTCTCCCGGGAAATACTGACCGGCCTTGGACTCAACCTCTCCCGGGCTGAGCGGTAACCCCAGCGAGTGCCCGGCCCGAACCATGACACCGGATCCAAAATCTTCCATTTCGAAGGCGGCTACTGCTGTATGCACCTCCGTTCTTCCAGCCGGTCCCTCGAAAGGCGGCAACAATTGCATATCAGCGTCGCCAACCGTCGTAGCGTAGGGTCCCGCTCCTGTGGGTGCTCCCGTATTATCCGGTGCGCTGCCGTCAAGATGAGGATCACTGCGGGCAATGATCGTCCCCCGGTCGAACAGCAAGGGGCTGGTCAGTCGGTTCGTATCAAGGCCGTCGTAGCAGCCCGCCTGCGTTATGGTACTGCCACACGGCGGAATCGACATCACCGTGGCCCAGTCCTGTATCAACGGTCGGAACATCGAGTCAATATAAATGCGAAAGACCCCTAGAGATGTCGAACTGTCATTGTCCGGTCCCGGCGGAAACGGCGTACAAGATATTGGGCTGCAAATCGTACCGTCACCTAAATACGTGCCGCCCGCAGCGGCGCAACTGTCTTCCAGCATCTCGACACAACTGTCGCCGGGCAAACAACAGGCGCCCAAGTTGCAGATATTGGGCGACGGACAGCAGGGAAGTATCTCCCAGCAGTACGGACCACCCCAGTCCGGAACACCGGTGCAACTGAAAGAACCGCTGGCGGACCACATCCATTCGCCGATCGGTTCAAAAAACGCCGAATCGATACACAGTGTATCACCGGCTTGCGCCCCGACCGGTACCAGAATTCTGAATGTCTTTTCATCGAACGGATCGACCAGACCCGGTGTAAATAACCGGAATGCCCCGAATCCGACTGTGTCTTCAGTTAGCCCGTCGTTGCTGGCTGCGCTGTAGAACACACCGCCTCCCATAGCGTTTGCCCAACCACCCGGAATCGGCAGGGTGTCACGGAGAATTGGACCGGGTCGATCGGTGTAACCGTTATTGGTGGTCCAGATGCGAAAACCGTTGGAAAATGCGGTGATGGCCGATCCGTCACCAGGCTCGTAAGCGTACCTGATGTGAAAACGGTTGGTACAATCCTCGTACACATCCGTCTGCGGACCGTCCAGTGTTACAATCGTCTGACCGACAACAGATCCCGCTGCGGCCGCCGCGACGATTGCTAATATAAATACATATCTTGTGTGTTTCATTTTGCACTCCTGTAATAGTTGCTGGAGTTGATTGAGAACATCTTGTGATTGCTCCGGCCTCTCGCTCCGGCCGAACTGAGCCTGACTATCATCGTTAGCACGCCGCAGGAGCCGGCCCGCCGTTGAACAAGTACTCGACCAAATAGTACAGGTCGCAAATATTGATGCCCCCGTCAGCGTTAACGTCCGCCTCATCGAGGCACGGCGGCGGCGGACCGTCCTGAAACGCCCAGGCCATGAAATACGTTATATCGGCCAAACTGATTTCGCCGGCCGGACCGGTCATGCCGTCGATATTGCCCCTCATGCCTACACAGCAGGAACTCGGCGCGGTGGCTGTTAGTCGAAGAGCCCCCGGTTTATCGATCACTGCTGACTGATTGGTGTCCTCTGCCCGGGCAAGCCCGGATAGCGCGGTGGTTGCCGTCGCAGCGCATGCCGCCAGAAACAGCACAGCCACGTAAGTGCGCGGTTTTCTCATACCTTTCTCCTTTGAAAGTTGTTTCGTTCAGTTGGTTTATCTGTATTTCCTTTTCCCGTGTACGGCCTGCTCTGCACGATTAAATCGTAGACTTTACGTATCCATACAGTAGTATTATTACAATTGTGTGTCAAGGAATATTAATACTCAGGAAATACGCCGAGTGGATCACGCGGAGCCCGGAGGTTTCGGCCCTGTGCATGGTACCTCAGGAAAAAGCCGCCCGGCTTTTGACCGGACGGCTTGAAATCAAATGCGGTGATATTGCAGTGACTACTTTAACAGCAACATCTTCTTCGTATCGACATATTCATCGCTTGCCAATCGATACAGATAGACACCGCTGGCGACGTGCGACGCATCCCATTCGTACGTATGATACCCCGCCGCCAGTCGATCGTGTACCAACTCGGCCACTAATTGCCCCGCCACATTGTAGATGCGGAGAGAGACGTATGACGAACGAGGCAGCCCGAATGATATGGCTGTCGTCGGGTTGAACGGGTTGGGATGGTTCTGATCAAGAGTGTATTGTGTCGGTGCCGAGGCTCTATTGTGCCTCCCGTCGAAGCCCTCGGTATCGGTCTTCGCGACCGGCCCGCTCTCGCACGCCACCGTGACGTCATTTTGATTTTCATCGTACACTTCACCGGCCTTGGCGACGGAGATAACACGGAAACACCAATCAAGAGGAGGATTCGATATCGACGCTGAATTCAATAACGTGGCTCCGTTGGCATCCGTAGGCAAACTCATCTCCCTGCTGTCGGAACGCGTGAAGAACCCGTAAACGACGGCTCCCTGGACCAAACTGCCGGTCTCATCGGCAATCGTCACGAACGCCTGCGCTTGCCAGAGTCCGGCGCCAACCGCAATGCGATCGACGACAATGTCGGCTACGTGTATGTTTTCCGCTACTGCCTCGAGAACAGTGATGGACACTATCTCACTGTCTGCAGCCGACGAATCGTCCACAGCGGAGAATGTGATACCATAGTCACCGGCCTGTCCGGTCACCGGCGTCCACTCAAAAGAGCCTGTACTGTCCCCATTATCAACAAACGAAGCACCCGGTGGCAGGGGAGAGGCGTTCAAAGCGGGAGTGCTTTCTATATCTGAAGCCGAGACCGCGAACGACAATTCCTGGCCTTCAATGACACTTGTGTCTCCAATGGGTGACAACACCGGCAGTTGATTGCCGGCATCCTGCACCGTTATGCCAACGACCTCACTGTCACTTAATTCGCCATCGTCGGCATATACTACAACTTCGTAGTCGCCCGACTGGAAGAAGGTCGGCGTCCACGTGAAACTGCCGGTCCCGTTACCGTGATCGATGAAAACGGCGCCCGTGGGAAGGTTCGACATCGTCAAAGACGGGACGGTCGCATCGGGATCGGTGGCCGAGACTGAGAATGAAAGCGCCACGTTCTCGGTCGTAGACTGCGGCCCGATCGGCGCCAGCACCGGCGCCCGATTACCGATATCAACAACCAGAATCGTAACTGTCTCGGAATCAGCGGCCGAATACATATCCCTGGCGTAGAATCGTACATTGTACACGCCCTCCTGCGTCAAACCGGGAGTCCAGTTGAAAGCGCCGGTGCCGTCACCATTGTCAATGAAGATTGCCCCTGACGGCAGATCAACAGCGGTCATGACCGGAACATCTCCATCCGGATCCACTGCCGACACCGTAAAAATCAGTTCCTCGGTTTCCACTACCGTCTGAGAACCGATCGACGTCAGCACGGGCGGCCGGTTGACGTTGACCACCGTGATCGACACCGTCTCGGAATCGATCACCGAAGAATACATTTCGTCAACGGCGTAGAAACGTACGGAGTAAGTACCGGACTGCTCGTACGTCGGTGTCCACTCAAACCACCCAGTACCGTCACCATTGTCCGTGAACGCAGCCAAAGCGGGCAGGCCGAGTACAGACATCCGAGGTGTGGTGGAATCGGGATCTTCAGCCGAAACCGTAAATGCCAGTTGTACGTTCTCTTCCGTAAACTGCGGACCGACCGCATTGAGACTGGGAGGGCGGTTCACGTCGTTTACGCCGATAGTAACAACTTCACTATCCGGTGCTTCTCCGTCGTCGGCGTAAAATGTCACCGCATACGTCCCCGCGTCGAAAAACGACGGTGTCCAGTCGAATACACCGGTACCGTTACCGTTGTCTACAAACGAAGCTGAGCCGGGCAAAGGCGTTGCTGAAACGGTTGGAACCGTGCCGTCCGGGTCGGTAGCCGAAACTGTGAACTTCAACAAGACATTCTCATCGACAGATTTGGGCCCGATAGCGGCCAGCCCGGGAGGCTCGTTGTCGGCATTCAATACCGTGATGTCGACAATCTCACTGTCGATGCCCAGCCATTCGTCAAGTGCGTAGAATGTGACTTCGTGTAATCCTACCTGAGATGCGTTGGGCGTCCATTGGAATTCACCCAACCCATTGCCCAATCGGCTGAACGTAGCCCCACCGGGCAGCGGATTGGCGCGAAGAAACGGATAGCCCGGATCCGGGTCGGTTGCGGAAACGGTGAAAGCCAACTCCTCGCTTACGGCGACTTCTCTGGCTCCGATAGGCTGCAGGACCGGTGCGTCATTACCCGCTTCGACAACAGTTATAGACACTGTGGCACTGTCCACCGCCGCCGAGTCATCCGTAGCGTAGAACGTAATTGAATATGTTCCGGCCTGCGAGTAATCAGGCCGCCAGGCGAAGCTGCCTGTACCCGATCCGGAATCGAAGAATGCAGCCCCTTCAGGAAGAGCCGACGCCGTTAACTCCGGCACGCTTTCGTTGTCCGTCGCTGAAACCTGAAATTCTATGGGTATATTCTCTGTGGTCGACTGTGATGATATCGGATTCAAGTCGGGCGGCTGATTGGTGCTGACGTCAGACACGGTTATGGTGACCAGTTCGCTGTCTACCGCGAGGGAGTCATCCGTCGCATAAAACGTAACACTATAAGTACCGGCATCACTAAAGGACGGCGTCCAATCGAACGTCCCCGTGCCGTCACCGCAGTCATCGAACTGAGCAATCCCGGGCAGTGACGACGTCGTGAGCGTCGGGATGGACTCAGTATCCGTGGCGGACACAGTAAACAGGAGTTGTGAGCCTTCATTGACGAGCCGTGGCCCGATAGGATAAAGAATCGGCGGTTCGTTGGTTGTGATCTCGCTCACCGTGATGGCGACGGTTTCACTGTCAACCGCTGCAGAATCGTCGGTGGCATGGAACGTAACCGTATGCGCTCCGACGTGATGTGTCGAAGGCGTCCAGTCGAACGTGCCGGTACCGTCACCATGGTCGACGAACGAGGCCCCACCCGGCGGGGCGGAACTCGTCAGCATCGGCACGGACTCGGCATCGGTGGAGGACACGGTAAACCGGAGCAGCGAGCCTGCATTGGTAGCTTGCGGTCCGATTGGAGCCAGAACCGGCGGCTGATTGGGCTGGCCCCCGGTTGCCCCCTTAATGATGAGAATATCTTCGATAGCGGTCCTCATAAACGCCAGCAGACTGTCCTGCGACACTCGGGCCCCTTCCAGCGACAAATGTGAATTGCCGGGACCGGCGGCGTACTCACTTTTCAGGCAATACCGGTTGATGGCGCCGGCGCTCGTCTCACACAGGAGGCGATAGGAATCGTATTTCCACAGATTCTGATATGGTCCCTCGTTCTCGTGAACGAAGAAGCTGTCGCTCGCGAACCAGGTGGCCAGCTCGTACGTGATCTTGGCCTGGGCCGAATCGTCAATTGTGTCGTACAGATTGCGCGGCGTCCCGAACACGAGGCAGAACCGCGTCTCCGGATGATTGGCGGCCGAATCCCGCACGATTTCATAAAACGTGCGGATACTGTCTGCTTGCGCCGGAGTCATAAACGACCAGCAAATGTACGGATTTTTGACCATGATGAGATCGTAATGCTCCGTTGCCGAGTCACCGCTCGTCCCCGGGACTTGGTGCTCGCGGAACATCTTCCAGAAAACGGAATCTTCTTTGCCCGGCACGTTCCAGAATTCCTCCACGAATCCGGCGAATTGATTCGTTACCCCGTCCCAGCTGTTCCAGATCTTCATCCGGTTATAGCTGCCGGAAATGAGATCATAATTGTAGTCCGGCAGTCGAACTGGTCCGTTGCAGGATTGAATCGTGTCGCTGATTGGACCGCTGCCTTCGTAATTCATGTTGTAGTCACGAAACACGATCTCAGCCGTGTCCGAGCCGACGGCCACCGTCATCGTATCCAGAGTGCCCGAAAAGGGGCGGTTGTAAGGATAGGCACAATAGCCGTCATAGACCATCTGATGACCGACCGAATAGTGGACGAAGAGAAGGCTCACGCGAACTTTTTTCGCGAACGCTGTTGAAAACAAACCAAGAACTAATATGAAGAGGGTAATCCCGGATGTGATCTTCCGCATCGTGTCTATTTCCTTTCTGTTTTTAACAACTAGTGTCCTGTCCCGGAAGTGATTTTCATAATACGTCGAACACTTTTATCCGGTTGTCTTTTTTAACCAAATCTCTCATATGACCTTGCGGCAATGCTGACTGTGACTATTGCAGGTATAAAGCCAACATTGTGTAAAGCTATTCGCGGGACAGGACACTAGTAGTATGTTTGATATATGACTACTGAGTGTTATCGGTCAGTAACCAACGCGTGTTACACAACAACATACAAAATAACGTTAGATCTGCGTAAAATCAATGGTACATGCATACGATTTCTCGTCTGACTATTTACCGCACGCAACAATGTGAGTCATTGCGTGTTCCCGGCTTTCCTTGACAGCAGTCATTCTGCAGCTTTAATTCCTCCCTATGCCGCAGTTGATTGACCGTGACGAAGCTTACCGGTTGGTGGAAGACAAAATCGGTATAAACAATCTGCTTAAACACATTTTGGCTGTCGAGGCCGGCATGAGACGGCTCGCCGAACACTGCGACGAAGATGTCGAATACTGGGGACTGACCGGACTGCTGCATGACCTGGACTACCATGAAACCAAGGACAATCCCGAGCGCCATACTTACCTGACGGAAGACTGGCTGAGGGAGTATGATCTGCCACGGGAAATGCTGTATGCCATCCACGCTCACCCGGGGCATGTTCCGTGCCGGTCGCGCCTGGATTGGGCTCTGTACTCGGTCGACCCAACCACCGGCTTCATTGTCGCCTGCGCCCTGATGCATCCCGACAAGAAGCTGGCAGCTGTCGACGGTCCGTTTATGCTACGCCGATTCGGTGAGAAGCGCTTCGCAGCGGGAGCCACCCGGGAGAACATGGTGGCCTGCTCAGAATTAGGACTCGAACTGGAACAGTTCCTGTTGCTGGTCCACGACGGCATGTCACGCATATCCGATCAACTCGGGCTGTGAGCGGTGGCCCGTAATCATCCTCTCTTCAAGAAAGACGTAATCGGTTGGTCGTTATACGATTTCGCCAACACCATCTATTCCATGAACATCGTTTCTCTCTACTTGAAACGGTATATCGTCGAGGATCTCGAGTATCCGGATTATTGGTACGACGTTCCCTTTGCCGCCTCGATGTTTTTCGCCGCGCTCTTGCTGCCGGCACTGGGAGCTATGTCTGACCACGCCACCAAAAAGAAGCTGTTTCTATTTCTGTTTACAGTCACGTGTTGCTCCGCCGTGGGGCTGCTGGCATTCGTCCCGGTGTCCATGATCTTCGTCACGGTGGCCCTCTTTATGGTAGCCAATTTCGCCTACGAGGCCGGTCAGCCGTTCTACAACGCCCTCCTTTACTCGGTCGCCGACGGCAAGCAGGCCCGGATGATTTCCGGAGTCGGGGTCGCCCTGGGGTATGTCGGATCGGTGGTGGGCATGATCCTTGTCTTACCCTTCGTTGCCGGAGAACTGCTGGGCTGGGAATTTTCGTGGGCGCTGATCGGCGTGGGGGAGAAGTCCGGCGCCTTCCTGCCGACCGCGATTCTGTTCCTTTTGTTTTCGATTCCGCTGTTCCTCTGGGTCCGGGAGTTGCCGGTCCGTCTCAAGAAGAAGGGAACGTTCAGACAGGCCTATCGGGAAGTTTGGGAAGGCGTGAGACACACGAAGAAATACCCCGGAGTGCTGCGTTTTCTGATCGCCGACTATTTTTTCGAGGACGCCGTCACGACCGTGATCCTCAACATCGGACTATATTGCTCAATAGTGCTCAGCCTCACTGATTCTGAAATCACCACTTTTCTCATCGTCTCGACGATATCGGCCGTCTTCGGCTCGTTCATTATCGGCAAGATGGCGCAAATCTGGTCCCTGAAAAAACTGCTCGGGGCTATCGTTACCGGCTGGGTAGTGGTCTTGCTGCTGTTCGTAATGACCGACAACATGGCGGTCATCTGGCTGCTCGGTTCCGTCATCGGCGTCTTTCTGGGCGGACTGTGGACCACCTCCCGGCCGCTGCTGGCGGAACTCGTTCCCCGCGCGGAACTGGGGCGCTTCTTCGGCTTGTTTGCGCTCTCCGGACGGGCCGCCGCCGTCGTCGGACCGCTCATGTGGACCGTCATGGTCTATCTGTTCAATTCCGAACGTTTTCTCGGGCGGTGGATCATTGAGCTACTGCAAGTCGACCCTGCTAGTTATCAGAAACTTCCGTATAAGATAGGTGTTCTATCTCTGGTAGTCATGATGCTGGTTGGTCTGTTCATATTTCGCAAAGTACCTGACACGGAAGGAACTGTTAATGGGTAAGAAGGTCGGCGAGTGGTACCAGTACAGCGGCGCGATCCACATCCACACCACCGAGTCGGACGGCACGAAGTCATTCGAGGAAGTGACGGCTATCGGCCGGTCGGTCGGACTGGACTTCATGCTGTTCTCCGATCATATGACGCTGGTACATCGAGAGGCCGACAGAGAGGGGTATTACGGTAAAACGCTCGTCCTGGTCGGCTATGAACACAATGATCTCGATGAAAAGCACCATTATCTGCTGTTCGAGTCCCCGAGAGTGTATCCGGAAGACATGACCCCGAAAGAGTACGTCGCGGCCGGAGCGGCCGACGGCGCCATCGGGATCATGGCGCACCCCGATGAAATCCGTGATCGCATGGAGCGCTTTCCGCCCTACCCGTGGGAGGACTGGTCCGTGGAGGGGTACACCGGCATTGAAATATGGAATCAAATGTCCGAATGGATGGAGCGCCTGACTCCGTTCAATTACCCTTTGATGGCGTTTTCTCCCCGGAAATCCATGCGCGGACCCACCGACCGTATCCTGTGCAAATGGGACGAGCTGAATATGGACCGTCGTGTGCTGGGAATCGCCAGTGTCGATGCCCATGCCTTCAAAATCGACGTGTGGCCGATCAGCAATGTCGAGATATTCCCGTACAAGGTACACTTCAAGTGCCTGCGCACGCATATTATCCTCGATGAACCGCTTTCGCCCAAGTTCGAAACTGCCAAAGCGCAATTATACGGGGCTCTGCGGTCCTGCCGCTGTTTCTCTTCGAATATGCGGTGGGGGAGCGCCGACAAGTTTTCGTTCTACGCCGAAAACGATTCCGCGCGAGCCACCTGCGGTGACGAGATCCCGATCGGCGACAATTGCCGCCTGGTCGTCAAACTACCCGCCCGGGCGACGCTGAATCTCGTCCACAACGGTCAGACTGTCGTGCACACGAACACGAAGGAACTTGACTTTCAGGCGACACAGCCGGGCATTTATCGTGTCGAAGCCTGGAAGGGAAAGAGAGGATGGATCTTCTCCAACCACATCCGGGTGACTCCTTGAAGCCCGTCAAACAGGTTACAGTAACGGTCTGCGATATCGACGACTTGTTGACGGAAGAAACCTCCGAACCCAGGACCACATGCAAATTCATGTTGGTCAAATCGGATGATGAAGTCATATTCCTGTTCGGTCGGCTCAGCAGGTTTCCGTACCACGCCAGTCTGTTGGCCTGGTTCGCACAGAGCCGAAAGCTGGCCGGTTTCTGGGAGCACAAGCCTGACTTGTACGAAATAGTCGATTCCAATTACGAACCGTCAGGCGGCGGCTATGTCATCTTTGACTGGAAGCGGAGCAAGGCCGAGTTCAGCGGTGCTTCGACAGCTTATGGTAAGTTTGATCCAAATCTGCTCAAGGAAGTGCTGGCTTCAAGTCGTTTATCATCCACAATTACGTCATATTCGGTACGTTCTTGATTTTGAGATTTTTTTCACAACCCGAAGAATGGCAAGGTCGCGGCCGTTGCCTGTAAGATGCTTGTACACAAGCTGTTAATATCGTCAAGCCATGCCTGGACTCGGAGGACTATCTGAGTAATGCACTACAAATAAACTTGACATTCGTCCGTATAAAAGCTAAAGTTGAAAAATCGTTGACCCGGGAAGAGTGTGAAAGATGTTTGATACCTTATTTCCTATATTGTTGCTGTTGATATTCGCCGCCATTCTGGCCGGAATTCTGGTATTTCTGTCCGTTTCCCTGGGCAAGAGAACCCGACTCGGCAAGAAGGGTAACCCTTATGAATGCGGCATGGAACCCCAGGGGACAACCAAGGACCCGATTCCCGTCAAATTCTACATGGTCGCGGTCCTGTTCATTCTCTTTGACATCGAGGTGGTCTTCCTGTACCCCTGGGCGGTCATTTCCCGCCAACTGGGATTATTCGGGTTCATCGAGATGTTGGTTTTTGTCGCCATTTTAATGGTAGGGTATTTCTACATTCTGGGACGAGGAGCGCTGAAATGGGATTAGAAGAGAAAATACCCGATTCAATCATATTAACGACTCTGGATAAGATGGTCAACTGGGCCCGCAAGCGGTCCATGTGGCCTCTCGGTTTCGGCCTGGCCTGCTGCGCAATCGAGATGATCTCTACCTTTGCAGCGCACTTCGATCTGGGTCGGTTCGGCATGGAAGTCATGCGGCCGTCCCCGAGACAGGCCGACCTCATGATTGTAGCCGGTCGCGTCTCCATGAAAATGGCGCCCGTACTCAAGACGCTGTATGAACAGATGCCTAATCCGAAGTGGGTAATATCCATGGGGGCCTGCGCCTCGTGCGGCGGTGTGTTCAACAACTATGCCATTCTCCAGGGCGTGGACAAGATCGTGCCGGTGGACATCTACGTACCCGGCTGTCCGCCTCGCCCTGAGCAGTTGATGGACGGCATTCTCAAACTGTACGAAAAAGTCGAAAAGGAATCACTGAAGAACGCGCGTGAAGAGTGGGGTCGTAAGGCGGTCTGAGCTGATTGGACCCGCCGCCCCGGACCCCGTCGCGAAGAAGGCCTTGTGAAAAACAGAACAAGCACTAACGCATGATAGATAAGATTCGACATTTCCTCAAAGACAACTTCAGTGAGGCGTTAATACGCGAAGAGGAGTTTCGCGGCGATTACTCCTTCTATATCAGACCCGAGGCGCTGTACGGCGTCTGTGAGGCGTTGCAAAACAGCGACGACCTTGATGTCAAACTGCTGGCGGATGTAACGGCGGTTGACTGGCTCGATCACGAGAAAGCCGAAGAGGGGCGATTCGAAATCGTCTATAACCTCTACTCACTCTCGCATCAGTTCCGGTTCTTTCTCAAAGTGCATTTGCCGGAAGAGTCGCCGACTATCAGGTCGCTGGTTGACCTGTGGGCGGGCGCCGACTGGTTGGAACGTGAGGTGTGGGACCTGTTCGGAATAGTGTTTGACGGCCATCCCGACATGACCAAAATCGTTACCCCGGATGAGTTGGAGGGCCATCCCCTCCGCAAGGACTACCCGCTGACGTGGGAAGAGCCGCGCTTCAGCTGGAACAAGGACAAACCGCCCGAGGTGATTAAGTAGTGGCCGAAGAAAAGACCTTAACCATCAACATGGGACCACAGCACCCGTCGACACACGGTGTGCTGCGCGTGCTGCTCGAGCTCGATGGGGAATTGGTGGTCAAAGCCAAACCAATCATCGGTTACCTGCACACCGGTATCGAGAAGACGATGGAATCCAAGCTGTACTACAAGGCGTTGCCTTGTACGGACCGCATGGATTACCTCGCCCCGATGTCAAACAACCTCGGGTATTCGCTCGCGGTCGAGAAGCTGATGGACATTGAAGTCCCTGAGAAGGTCAAGTGGGCTCGGGTTTGTCTGGCGGAACTGACCCGTGTCAACTCACACCTGGTCTGGCTGGGAACGCACGCGCTTGATCTGGGCGCCATGTCGATGCTGTTGTATGCTTTCCGGGAACGCGAACTGATTATTGACATCTACGAAGCCTGCGGCGGGCAACGGATGATGACCAGCTACATTCGCATTGGCGGACTGGCCCACGAGCTGCCCAAGGATTTCGAGAAAAAAGTGCGGACCATGGTCAAGACCGTGCGCGAGCGACTGAACGACTACGAGAATCTGCTGACGCACAATGAGATTTTCATAAACAGAACCAAGGGTGTGGCCGTTATCTCTGCCGAAGAGGCCGTCAATTATTCACTGACCGGTCCGATGTTGCGCGGCAGCGGCGTCAAACACGATCTGCGCAAAGCCAATCCCTACTCGGGATATGAGAATTTTGATTTTGAGATCCCGGTCGGGAAGAGCGGCGATGCCTACGATCGCTACTTGCTGCGACTAGAAGAGATACGACAATCACTCAACATATGCGAGCAAGCTCTGGACGGCATGCCGGAAGGACCCTATCGCGCTCACGTCCCGGGCATCGTGCTGCCCCCCAAAGAAGACGTGCTGTACAAGATGGAATCGATGATATTCCATTTCAAGATCATTACCGAAGGCTTCCAGGCACCGGTCGGCTCCGTCTATCAGGGTATCGAGTCACCTAAGGGTGAAATTGGCTTCTACATAACCGGTGACGGCAGCAATATACCAAGACGAGTTCGGGTCCGACCACCCTCGTTTATTAACCTGGCCAGCTTGCCCAAGCTGTGCGAAGGGCGGTTGTTCTCCGATGTAGTCTGCGCCATCGGTTCCATAGATATTGTGCTGGGCGAGGTGGATCGATGACACTTACGAAAGAAGCAGTACAGGAAATCAAAGACAAGGCGCAGCGCTATCCCGTGCGCAAGTCGGCAATTCTGCCGGCGCTGACGGTCGCCTATCGTCAGTTGGGATATGTCGATGAGACCGTTTATCGAGAGATCTCCAGGATCATCCGCGTACCATACCTGGAGATTGCCGAAGCCGCGACATTCTACACCATGTTTCCCAAGAAACCGAGAGGGAAGTATTTGATCCAGGTTTGCCACAATATATCCTGTGCCCTGATGGGGGCGGATTCGCTGATCGGCTACCTGGAGGCCAAACTCGGCATCACCAAGGGCGAATCAACATCGGATAATCTCTTTACGCTGATCTCGGTGGAATGTCTCGGATCCTGCTGCACGGCGCCCATGATGCAGATTAACAACGATTACTATGAAAATCTGACACCGCAGCGCGTCGACGAAATCCTGAACGAACTGAGGGAAAAAGCCTGATGTTCTATTCGCCGGTCATCACCAACGCCGATGAAACCGCCACCAACGAGAAGCTCCATCTGTTCAGGTACGTGGAGGATCCGAATCAGGTCAAAATCGACACGTATGTCGAACGTGGCGGGTACACTGCATGGAAGAAAGCGCTCACCGAAATGAAGCCCGAGCAAGTGATTGAAGAAGTCAAGCAGTCCGGTTTACGCGGGCGCGGCGGCGCCGGCTTTCCCACCGGCATGAAATGGGGCTTCGTTCCCAAAGATTCTCCCAAACCGCGCTACCTCTGCTGTAACGCCGATGAATCCGAGCCCGGCACGTGCAAAGACCGGGTATTGATGGAACGAGACCCGCATGCCGTCATCGAGGGCATGGCCATCGGTTCGTATGCGATCGGCTGCCATTTGATGTTCATCTACATTCGGGGTGAATTCGGCCATTGCATCGAGCGGATGGAAGCAGCTATGAAAGAAGCCTATGACAAGGGCCATCTCGGCAAGAATATTTACGGCAGCGGTTATGATTTGGACATGATTATCCACACCGGCGGCGGAGCCTACATCTGCGGCGAAGAAACCGCTCTGCTTAATTCGCTCGAAGGCGAACGCGGCATGTCCCGCATCCGGCCGCCTTTCCCGGCCATTGAAGGGCTCTATGCCTGCCCGACCATCGTCAACAACGTCGAATCGCTGGCGGCGGTGCCGCATATTATCAGTCACGGAGCCAACTGGTATCGTTGCATGGGGACGGAGAAGTCGGCCGGCACCAAGCTCTTCTCGCTGTCCGGTCATGTCAATCGGCCGGGCAACTATGAAGTAGAGCTCGGGTTCCCCTTGAAGGACCTCATTTACAGCCCGGAATACGGCAACGGCATACTCGGCGGCAAGAAGCTCAAGGGCGTAATTCCCGGCGGCGCATCAACGCCATTCTTGACTCCGGAAATGATCGATGTCAATCTGGATTACGAGTCCCTGACCGAGGTCGGCTCTATGCTCGGTTCCGGAGCCGTCATCGTCTTCCACGAAGAGACCTGTATCGTGTGGGTCATTCTGAAACTCATCCACTTCTTCCGCCATGAATCATGCGGGAAGTGCACCCCCTGTCGAGAAGGCACCGGGTGGCTTGAGCAGGTCATCAGGGATATTGAACGGGGCAAAGGAAGACCGGGCGATATCGAAAAGATCGAAGGTGTTTGCGGTAATATTCTGGGACGGACCATTTGTCCGCTCGGGGATGCGGCGGTCATGCCCATCCAGTCGGCCGTCAAACACTGGCGGGAGGAATGGCAATATCATATCGAACACGGCACTTGCCAGGTCAAATCGGAATTTCCGTTTGGGTGATGATAAATGGCACAGGATGTAAAAGATAAAGAACAGAGAGCTCTCTCAGTGCCGATGGTCAGTCTGACTATCGACGGGCAAGAAGTAAGCGTGCCGCAGGGTACGACCGTCCTGGAAGCCGCCAAAAAGCTGGGCATTCACATCCCCACCTTCTGTTGGCACCCCAAACTCAAACCGGTCGGCGCCTGCCGCATGTGCTACGTCGAAATCGAGAAAATGCCGAAGCTGCAGGTGTCCTGCGCCACGGAAGTACGCGACGGTATGGTGGTCTACACGGATTCCGACCAGGTCAGACAGGGCCGCCGGGCCGTCATCGAATTCACGCTCATTAACCACCCGCTCGATTGCCCCACCTGTGATAAGGGCGGCGAGTGCGATCTGCAGGACCTGACTTTTGCCCACGGTTACGATGACAGCCGCTTCACGCACCAGAAAACGCGCTTCACATCCGGAGCCGAAGAGTCTACGTTCGATGAAAAGCGGATCGGCCCGGAGATCGTCCTCAACCGCAATCGCTGTATTCTCTGTTACCGGTGCGTGCGCGCCAACAAGGAGGCCTTCGGCGAGTTCGATCTCGGCGTCTACGAACGGGGCAATATCGCCGAAATTAACGCCGCTCCCGGTGAACACGTGGACAATCCCTTTTCCGGCAACCTCGTCGAAATATGCCCGGTCGGAGCTCTCACCAACAGCGATTGGCGATACAAGATACGAGTCTGGCTCACCGAAACCACACCCTCGATATGCAATTACACCAGCTCCGGTACGAACATCCTATTCTACAAGAAGAAGCAGAAGAATCGCATCTATCGAGTTACGTCCCGGCCCAACGACGATATCGATGACGGCTGGCTGTCCGACCTGACGCGCTATGGCTACCAGATCGCTAATTCCCCGGAACGCCTGGCCACACCGCTGGTCAAAAAAGAAGGTAAACAGGTCGAGGCCACCTGGGGCGAGGCGCTACAGGTGATCGCCAACCGCTTCAAGGAAATAAAGGAGAAAAAAGGCAACGTCTGCATCGGCGGCCTCGCCGCTCCCAATCTCGATAATACCGCGCTACATGCCTTTTCCAAGCTCTTCCGGACCGTGCTGCACAACAACAATGTCGATTTTCGCTGCGACTATAACATGCTCTCGAGGAAGCCGGACAGCTATTTCAACATGCTTTGTATGCAGCCGTTTCGAATTGCCGATATCGACGATAGCGATGTCATCGTTACCTTTGCCACCGACCTCTTGCGCGAACACCATAACGAGTACCTCCGTATCCGCAAAGCCTGCAATTTCAACCAGGCCAGGATCTTCTCACTCAATCCGTACGCGGTGAAAACGGCCGACGTGGCTGAGGTGGAACTGGTCTATGCGCCCGGCACCGATGAAATGCTGATCAATGCCGTTTGCCTGGCGGGAATCGAAATGAACCTGGTCGATGCCGAGTCCGGCCGGGCGCTGCTTCAGAAGTCGGCCACCAAGTCACTGTCCGAAGCTTCAAAAATCTGCGGCGTAAATGAGGAAGACGTCAAACTTGTAGCGCGCGCAATTGCCTCCGGCAACAAGCTCACTTTCATCGTCGGCGAGCTGGCGGCCCGGTCATACGCCCGGGAATCGATTGCCGCTGCCTTGCTCAATCTGAACCGCCTGTTCGGCATCAAGGACAAAGGGCAACTGGCGGTTCTGGCGCGCTATGCGAATTCCGTCGGGGCTGGAAAGCTCGGACTGTTGCCTGAGCCCCCGGTATACATCAAACACAAGCTCCAGGAATTATGGGGCCAATATCCGGAATCGGAGGCGAAAACGACCGATGCCATGATGGCCTTGATGCGCAAAGAAGAGATAAAGGGATTCGTGACTCTGGGCGTCAATCCGGTCATGTTGTATCCCGACCGCCAGTTCGTAGCCGAAAGTCTCGAAAAACTCGAGTTCCTCGTGGCCTGTGACCTCTTCGAAAATGAAACTACCGAACTGGCTGATGTCGTTCTGCCCATGTCAAGTTGGGCGGAATACGCCGGGGATTATGTCAATCTCGAAGGCCGCGTTCAGCGGGCGCAAGCGGCCATCAAACCGGAACAGCAATCCAGGCCGCCATTCGAAATCATCAACCTGATCGCAGAAAAACTGGGAGCGACTCTGTTTGAGTCGAACGAGCAGGCACATGATGAAGTGGACGCCTTATTGGCGCTCGAGGACTCGATACCATTGCCGGATGAATTCCTGGAAGTGAAATACGAACCGGAAGAGAAGGATGAAGAATATCCCGTACCGCTTTTTGTCTGCGACGATCCTCACCACACCGGTCACTTGTCCGAAAAATCCCAGTCGCTGGCCAACTTCTCCGGTGAAGCCTATATCGAAATGTCACCGGATCTGGCGGCGAAATACGATTTGAAAGAGAACGCGCCCGTACGAGTCGAGTCGCCGGTCGGCAAATTAATTGTCGGCGCACGTATTTCGGATTGGCTGGAAAACGACGTGGTACTCCTGCCGCGCAACTTCACCGCGACGCCGGTGACGACGCTGCAAATGCGCAAAAAAAAGATAGACTGCGTCAAGCTATCGAAAGTGGATGAATAGCTGAAATGCTTGAAATATTCATCATAACGTCCATCAAGATTGCTGTGGTGCTGGTTGCCGTTCTGACCGGCTGCGCCTATTCGACGTACCTCGAACGCAAGGTCCTGGGACATCTGCAACAACGTATCGGACCATCCTATGCCGGACCGTACGGCCTACTCCAGCCACTCGCGGACGGACTCAAGTTAATGTTCAAAGAGGACATCGTGCCGGACAACGTCGAGCGAGCCACATACGCGCTCGCACCCATGGTGTCCTTTATCCCGGCCTTGCTGACTTTTGCCGTCGTGCCCTTTACGGCTGATTTCGAGATCTTCGGTTACGGCGTCCGCGGCGTTATCTCAGACCTGAATATCGGGGTCCTGTTCGTATTCGCAGTAACATCGCTCGGTGTGTACGGCATCGTTCTGGCCGGTTGGTCTTCGGGATCAAAATACTCGCTCATGGGCGGCATTCGCTCATCGGCACAAATGATCTCCTACGAAGTAGCCTACGGCCTTTCTATCGTAGGCGTGATTTTGGTGGCTAACACCCTGTCCCTGCGCGAGTTAGTGGCTCAACAGGAGAGCGTCACCGACTGGTTTATATGGAAACAGCCGGTGGGTTTCTTGTTGTATCTCGTCTGTGCCATCGCTGAAACCAATCGTGCCCCCTTTGATCTGCCCGAGGCGGAATCCGAACTTGTCGCCGGGTACCACACCGAGTATTCCTCCATGAGATTCTCGATGTTCTTTATCGGTGAGTACGCCAACATGCTGGCGGTGGCGGCCGTGGGGACAACGCTGTTCTTCGGCGGTTGGCAGGGACCGTTCCTGCCCCCGATTATATGGTTTTGTTTGAAAGTTTTCTTGTTTATGTTCTTCTATATTTGGCTGCGGGCCACATTCCCGCGCTTCCGGTATGATCAGCTGATGACCTTCGGATGGAAAGCGCTGTTTCCGCTGGCTCTACTGAATACGATGGTGACCGCGGCGATTGTGATGTTGACGGATTGGTTTTAGAGTAGGTGTCATATGAAAGATGTAATTAGAGCGATTGGAAATGTCTTTATCAAGTTGCCGATCGGATTGGCGACCACATTTAAGCATCTGTTCAAGAAGCCCGTCACTCTCGACTATCCCCGTAAGAAGAAACCCATGGTCCCGCGCTACCGCGGTCGACATTACCTGGAGCGCTATGACGACGGCACCGAACGCTGCGTATGCTGTGGACTCTGCGCCGCCGCTTGCCCGGCGGACGCCATCTATATGGAACCGGAGGAAACCGAACACGGCGAGCGTAAAGCCCGAGTATACGAGATAAACCTCCTGCGCTGTATCTTTTGCGGCTTCTGTGAAGAAGCCTGCCCCGAAGAGGCTATCTTCCTGGGAGCGGAGTACGAATTCTCCGACGACAACCGCAATTCCTTCATCTGGACCAAAGAACAAATGCTGGTGCCTCACCCGCGTAAGGATAACCCGTTGAAAAAGATCTATCGCCGCGTGCGCAAAGTGTATGGGGTGACCGACCGGGCCAAATGAACCTGGATACGATCATATTCGTTGTCTCAGCGGTAGTGGCCGTATTCGGTGCTACCATGATGGTCTCCCAGCGCAATCCGGTTGCCTCCGTGTTGTATTTCATCGTTTCTCTGGCGGCTCAGGCTGTCCTCTACGTGCAGCTTGGCACCTTGTTCATTGGCGCCCTCTTGATCATCGTATATGCCGGGGCAATCCTCGTATTGTTTCTTTTCGTAATTATGCTCCTGAACTTGCGCGGCAACGAAGATTTCCGCGACAGCTCGCCGCCGATCAGTCGGCTTACCAAGTATCTCGTGTCGTTGCTGCTGGTGCTGGAGATTGTCTTTGTGGTCCGAAGCGGCATTATGAGCACTGCGGCCAGAGGTGGGGTGATGGCTATCACCGACGACTACGGCTCTGTGGAGAGTGTCGCCACCTTGCTGTTCACCCGATACCTGTACCCGTTTGAACTGACATCGATACTGCTGCTGGCCGCCATAGTCGGCGCCGTCGTCCTTGCCAAACGGGACCGGAAGATGGAGGCCCCGCCGCCCGTCGAGAAACCGCGCATGGTTGATAAGGTGAGTAACTGAGATGGTTCCTATTACCGCATTCCTGATAGTAGCCGCCGTGCTCTTCGGCATTGGGACGGTCGGCGTGTTGATTTCCCGTAACATCATCGTTTTGTTTATGTGCGTGGAACTCATGCTCAACGCCGCCAATCTGGCTCTGATCGCATTCTCCCGAGCCCTGAACGTAATGGATGGACACGCCTTCGTTTTTCTCGTGTTGACCGTCGCCGCCGCAGAAGCAGCCGTGGGGCTGGCCATGGTGCTGGCGATATATCGGAATCGCGAGACTGTTAATATCGATCGGTTCAATATATTGAAATGGTAATGTAACTTCAGATGATCGAATACCTGTATCTCATACCGCTGTTGCCGCTAATCGGATTTCTTATCAACGGCATACTGCTGGGTCGGCTTTCTCGCGGAGTAGTCAACCTCATTGCGTGCGGCACCGTGGCCGTCTCGTTCGTTCTGTCTATCCTGGCTTTCTTCGAACTGAAGTCGCTGCCCGCCGATGCCAGAGTGATGGAGCAGCTGCTGTTCTCCTGGATTCCTTCCGGCGAGCTGCACGTCAATATCGGTTTCCTGCTTGACCCTCTTTCGGCCGTTATGATCCTGGTCGTTACGGGCGTCGGCTTTCTGATCCACGTCTATTCTACCGGCTACATGGCCCATGATCCCGGCTTCGGCAGGTACTTCGCATATCTGAATCTGTTCATGTTTTCCATGTTGACGCTGGTTCTGGCCGACAATTTCCTGCTGATGTTCGTCGGCTGGGAAGGCGTCGGACTGTGCTCCTACTTGCTCATCGGCTTCTGGTTCGAACGAGACTCGGCGTCCAACGCCGGCAAGAAAGCCTTCATTGTAAACCGCATCGGGGATTTCGGCTTCCTGATCGGCATGTTCCTCATCTTCTGGCAGGTTGGCTCGCTCGACTTCACGGTCGTTATGGAGAAAGCCCCCGAAGTCTTTGTCGCCGGCGGTGGTATAATTACCGCCATCGGTATACTCTTGTTCGTCGGCGCTACCGGCAAATCGGCCCAGATCCCTCTCTACGTCTGGTTGCCTGATGCTATGGAAGGCCCCACCCCGGTCTCAGCCCTCATTCATGCCGCTACCATGGTCACCGCCGGCGTCTACATGATCGCCCGCACCAATGTGCTGTTCATGCTGGCCCCGGATGCGCTGTTGATGGTAGCCATCATAGGCGCTGCGACGGCCCTCTTTGCCGCCACCATCGGCCTGGCGCAAAACGATATCAAACGCGTGCTGGCGTATTCCACGGTTAGTCAGCTCGGCTATATGTTCCTCGCCTGCGGTGTCGCCGCCTTCGGCGCCGGGATATTCCATCTTATGACGCATGCTTTCTTCAAGGCGCTGCTCTTCCTGGGCGCCGGATCGGTCATTCATGCCATGTCCGACCAACAGGACATGCGCCACATGGGCGGACTGAAGAAATATCTGCCGATAACATATGCCACCTTCCTGATCGCTACGCTCGCGATCTCCGGCATCCCCGGATTCTCCGGTTTCTTCTCCAAAGACGAGATCCTGTGGAAGTTGTTTTCGTCGGACTTCGGCCACCCCATCTTGTGGGTGATCGGTTTTGTAACGGCGGGGCTGACCGCCTTCTACATGTTCCGGCTGGTGTATATGACTTTCCACGGCAAGGAGCGTATGGATGATGATACCCGGCATCATATACATGAGTCACCGAAGTCAATGACCGTGCCGTTGATGGCTCTGGCGGTGTTGTCGGTGATCGGCGGCTGGATCGGCATGCCGCACATCTTCGGTGTCGCGAACTACTTCGAGCACTGGCTGGAACCGGTCATGGGCCACGGCGGCCATGTGTCCGTGTCGCATGCTTCGGCTGCGTTGAGCGGCAGCGCCGGAATGGAGTGGATGTTGATGGCTGCTTCGGTGGTGCTCGTATTGATAGCGATCTTTATCGCGCGCCAATTCTATAACAAACGACCGGAGTTGGCCACCGCCTGGAAAGAGCGCTTCAGCGGTATGCACCGCGTGTTGCTCAACAAGTACTATGTCGACGAGCTCTACGGTGCAATTGTCGTGCGACCTGTGGTTGTCCTCTCTCTTTTCCTGTGGAAGATCGTCGACGTTATTTTCATTGACGGCTTTATCAACGGTCTGGCTACCGTCTACGACGACATCTCGCACGTTTTCCGCCGCAGCCAGAGCGGTCTGGTGCGCGGCTATGCCACGGTATTCGTGGTCGGTGTAGTGATAATCGTCGCTTACCTGGTGATGGGATAGAAGATGGAGCATCAAATACTCTCACTCGTGACGTTCTTCCCGCTCTTAGGCGCAGTGCTGCTCCTGCTGGTACCCAGGGAGCGCCATGACAGTATCAAGTCCATCGCCTTGATTATGGCCTTCATTACCATGCTCCTCTCGTTCTGGCTTTACGCCATGTTCGATCCGCTCGGGAACGGCATGCAGTTCGAAGTCAACATTCCCTGGGTCACCTCCATGGGCATTCATTACCACATGGGCATTGACGGCATCTCACTGCTGTTGATCGTACTCACGACCATACTCACGGTACTGGCAATCTTGTCGTCCTGGGTTTCGGTCACGAAGGCGGTCAAGGGCTACTATATCTCGATGCTGCTGTTGGAAGTCGGCATGATCGGCGTCTTCTGTGCGCTCGACCTGTTCCTCTTCTACGTCTTTTGGGAGCTGATGCTGGTGCCCATGTACTTTATCATCGGCATGTGGGGCGGACCGCGCCGATTATATGCTGCCATTAAATTCGTGCTCTTTACAATGTTTGGGTCCCTGTTGATGCTGGTGGCCATCCTGTATCTCGTGTTCTCTTATCAGAGTTTCGCGGGCGAATACTCGTTCGACATGCTCAAACTGATGGAGATGCCCATCGCATATCGTCCACAAATGCTGCTCTTCGCCGCTTTCGCGCTGGCCTTCGCTATCAAAGTGCCGCTCTGGCCGTTCCATACGTGGCTGCCCGATGCCCATGTCGAGGCCCCGACCGCCGGCTCCGTCATCCTTGCCGGCGTCCTCCTGAAAATGGGTACGTACGGCTTTGTGCGGATATGCATGCCTATGTTCCCCGATGCCACCATGACGTACTTACCCTACATCTGCATCCTGGCTCTCATTGCCATCATTTATGGCGCTCTGGTCGCCATGGTGCAGAAGGACGTGAAATCGCTGGTGGCATTCTCCTCGGTGTCACACATGGGCTTTGTTATGCTGGGGCTGTTCGCGTTGAACCTGCAGGCCGTCGAAGGGGCGGTGCTACAGATGATCAACCACGGCGTCTCGACCGGCGCCCTGTTTCTTATCGTCGGGATGATCTACGAACGTCGGCACACACGTCTTATTTCGGAGTTCGGTGGCATTGCCAAGACCATGCCCGCTTTCTCAGCCTTCTTCATGATAGCCACTTTGTCTTCCATCGGGCTGCCGCTGACGAACGGGTTTGTGGGCGAGTTCCTCATCCTGCTGGGAGTCTTCAAAACCAACATGCTGTACGGCATTGTCGCCGCCTCGGGCGTGATCCTGTCGGCCTGCTATATGTTGTGGATGTACCAGCGGGTCATTTTCGGCAAGTTGACCAAACCCGAAAACGAAAAGCTGACTGACCTCGATTGGCGGGAAAAGATAATCCTTATTCCAATTGTCTTGTTGATATTCTGGATAGGCATATATCCCAAGCCGTTCTTTGACCGGATCGAGCCGGCCTCCCGAGCGGTTCTGGAGCAGGTCAGCCGAGCCCAGAACGCGCAGCTTGATGAAGACTACAGGGTGAGGTTCGTGGAAGTCCCGCAGAAACATGAACCGACAGTCCGGGCAGAATCTGGAGATAGCGCAAGATGAGTGACGTGACTATTTATACGAAGGACGGCTGCCCATATTGTGCCGCAGCCAAGAAGCACTATACGGATGAAGGTGTGGACTTTGAAGAAATCAACATCTATCAACGGCCGGAAGCCAAGGACAAGATTCTGGAACTGACCGACGGTCAGCGAATTGTACCGGTGATAGTTGATAAGGGAGAAGTGAAACTCGGATTCGGTGGCGGATGAGGCTTCTAGAACTGACGCGGCGGTCGCCGCGAAGTCCCCAGCCTGCGGGGCATGTCGAAGACAGCCTGCGTGCTGGTTGCGGCAGGTCCTGGCCCGCCTTGGCGGGATGGGACATGCCGCTTCTGCCGGCCAACGAATATTCCGTTGAGTCAGGCCCTGATCCTGTGTCAATCCGCCCGCGACGGATGACCTGACACGTCACCAGTTGTGCCGAGCGGGTCTTCAGACCGGCCGGAAAAGGATAGAATGAGAAGGAAACAGTTGAGAAAACCATGATCGACTATTCATCAGCTGGAATCGATTTTAGCATCCTGGCCCCAGAAATAGCGCTGCTCATTTCAGCCTTCATCATTTTGCTGATTGGCAACATCGGCAGCCTGCGATCCACCTGTCCGCCGATCGCCTTCCTCGGCCTGGTCGCGGCGCTGGGATTGGCCATCGGCCAGTGGGGACATCAGGCCTCCGGCTTTTTCGGTATGGTCACCTGCGACAACTTCGGAGTGGCCTTCAAAATCATCGCGGCCGCCGTTTCCCTGCTGGTCCTCCTCCTGGCTCATCGCTTCCTGATCGTCAAGGGCATCGACCGGCCGGAGTTCTACGCCCTCCTGTTGATATCCACGTTCGGCATGATGGTCATGGCCAACACGACCGATCTGGTTGTCATGTTCCTCGGGCTCGAGATCATGTCAGTGCCGCTCTACGTCATGGCCGGCATGGCCAAGCGCTCGCTCCGCTCCAACGAGGCCGGCATCAAGTACTTCATCATGGGCGCCTTCGCCAGCGCCTTCCTGCTCATGGGTATCGCGTTCGTTTTCGGCGCCTCTTCGACCACCGAACTGCGACGCATAGTCGCCGACATCAGCTTCATCGCCGATCGTCAGGCCGCCTATCTCTATACCGGCGTGGCCATGATCCTGATCGGCTTCGGCTTCAAAGTCGCGGCCGTACCGTTTCATGCCTGGGTGCCCGATGTCTACCAGGGCGCGCCGACACCCGTTACCGCCTTCTTTTCCGTCGGTCCCAAGGCGGCCGGTTTCGCCGTCCTATTGCGGATATTCTTGTACGGATTTGCGGAGCTGGAGGTCCTGTCGCAGGTCTTCTGGGTGCTGGCAGTATTGACCATGACCGTCGGCAATGTCCTCGCGCTCCAGCAAAGCAACGTCAAACGCCTGCTGGCGTATTCCTCGATTGCCCACGCCGGCTACATCCTGGTCGCTCTGGCCGTGGGTGGGAGCGATGCTCTCGCCGCCGCCATCTTCTATCTCGTCGCCTACGGTTTTTTCAATTTGGGCGGCTTTGCCGTCCTCACCCTGCTGGAAACACGCTCCGGTTGCAAATCGGAATTCAGTGAGTTGTCCGGCCTGGCCAAATCCAGCCCGTATCTCTGCGCCGTGCTGGCGCTGTTCATGTTCGCGCTGTCCGGTTTCCCGCCCACTGTCGGCTTCGTCGGCAAGTTCTATATATTTGCTGCCGCCGTGAAGGCCGATTTCATCCTGCTGGCCGTCGTCGGCGTATTGAATTCGTTCATTTCAGTCTATTATTATTTGCGTGTCGTCAAAGCCTGCTATTTCGAGGACGCCGAAATCAGCCTGCCTCGGGTCTCGTACTCACCGGCGATGCTGCTGGTTCTGGTCATCACTACCGCCGGCACACTCGGCCTCGGCCTCTTCCCCAACCAACTCCTCGAATTCTCCCGCTCGGCCTTGTTTGCTTTTCTGTAGGGCACTAGAACGCGTCACAGTGATGAACGCGTTGTGCCCTGATATGGTCTCGAAAGTGACAGTTAAGGCTATACTCGCGTCCTGAGTACGGGTGAAGTTAGACTTGACGGACCTATCTTTCTGTGGTTATATTACTGCACCATCTCTTGGAGTAGTTGTCGTTGTCAATTGTTAGTGTATCGGGTTACAGCCTGAATTGCATTGACAATTCGAATTGAAAGCCGTCGAAAGAAGGCAAGATTAAGGATCATGCAATGAAAACTCGGAAGAAAAAACCGGCACGCGGGGAGCCTCTGGTGACGTTTCGCCTGGCTGGTGTAGTTGTCTTTAGTGTCCTAACCGGTCTACTTTGGTACGGTTGCTCTGACGGACAAAGCCAGTCGGCCAAAGATAATCAGGCGCAGTCGGTATCGGGCGTTAGAAGTACGGATTCGCATATAATACCACCCCAGAAAAGCAATCACTTCTGGGTGTTTGCCGAAAGCAAAGATGAACTCGGAGCGGGCGGAGAGTTTCACGTTTACGTCGATGCCGAAACACATCCTGATGCAGAAGGCTCATTTGCGAAGTTCTCTTTGGGTGTCGGGGGAGAGCTTCCTATTCATCGACACGACAAAACAGAGGAGATTGCGTATTTTATCTCCGGTAGCGGAGTAGTTCAGCTGTTTGAGAAAGAACAGCCTAAGGAAGTTTCCGTTGGAGAAGGATACGTGTGGTATAACCCTCCCGGTGCCTGGCATTCAGTCAAGAACACGTGTACTAAACCCCTGACAATGGTCTTCGTGACCATTCCCAATGAAAAAGAGGGGCTGCTGTCGTTTTTCAAGCGGATAGGAGCCAAACCCGGCCACGAAGCAACTCCGCTCAGGCCCGAAGAATTTGGCCGAATTGCTGCGGAACACGATTTGATCTTGAAGCCGCCTCCGTCGCAGAAGTAACAGTCCTGTAAGGCAGGTCCGTTTCGGACCTGTCGCCATTAGCCAACGCCGGCAGCACCCGATATTTTCCCAACAACTTCGGATTTGCGGCGTATTAGTGTAGATGGATTATCACTCTCCACGTTCTATTTCAGTATAGAAACGAGAATCTACAAGGAGGTACGGGTTGACTCGGAAAGAAAAAGACGATCAAAGGGACCGGGTGCGAGACACGGGCATCGTCCCCGCTTCATTGAACGCCGACCGCGTTCTCGCCGACACGTGGCTCGATCTCTCGAAGAGAACTCAGCAAGTGACACTGACGGCTGATGTTGCCGATCTCAACGATGAGCTAAAAAACGCCGCCTCGCTGGAGCCGGAGGCGCCTACCGCACCGGCCTACTTGCTCTGGCGGGCTGAGAACTTTCTCAAACAAAACCGCTGTCGGGACGGCATCTATGCCTTCGATGAAGCCATTGCGGGCGCCGAAAAGGCCGAGCCTTTCCTGCCGAATCTCAATTTCCAGAAAGTCGCACTTCACCATAAAGCCGCTGCCCTGGCGCAGGAAGGCCAGGTCGAACCCGCTCTTAAGGCGTGGCAGGACCTCGCGTCGCTGGAAGGAGGTTCGACGGGAGCAATTCTCGAGGCCGGCCTGTTCGCTGAAGAGTCGGGAAGAAACGACAAAGCTGCGGAATTGTACTCGTCCATCGCTTCGTCCAGCCCCTCGGCATCGGCGGAATCAGCGCCCGAATTGGCCCGACGAGCACTCTTGAGAATGAACTCCTGTGACGACGTATTCACGAACAATCCCGTCCATTTGGCCGACTTGGTCACTACCGCTATCAGGGAACGAGACAAAGCTGCTCTGTCCCGACTGATATCATCGACACACTTTGCGGTCGCTCTTGCCGCCGGACATTTCCAATTCGAAGATGAAGAACTGCGTGACCGGATTCTGGCGGAACTCCTCGACGGCGGCCAGGAGATTCGCAAGACCATCTGCGGCTCGGGAGACAAACGCTACCTCTTCCTGACCGATTTCAAAGGGGAATTACTGCAAGGCGATGCCGGCCTGGCCCTGACGAGATCTCCTCGTGGCTGGCAATGGTCCGGAATCGTCATTACGGCCGTTAACGAGTTCTGGTCAAATCACTGGCAGCCGCCGAAACTCCAGACGAACCAGCCGCTGCCATTTTCTATTCTGGCTCCCTGGCCTGCAGGTCGGCACTTCATGGCCGGTGGGCAGTTTCAGTTCGGCGTTAAGCTGTCCGCGGTTATCGCCGCTGGGCCCCTGGCCGGAGGATTACTTGCCCTCGGCTTCTCCCGATCCAACTGCGGCTTCGGCCCGCGCGGCTACTACTACAATTTCGGACCGACACACGACAATGAGAGCGCTTTCGCCATCGATTTCACTCGCTTTCGCAAAGGCGTACCGTTCGATAATGAATCGGGCGGGACACCGGTTCTCGCTCCGCTCGGAGGCGTAGTCGTGACCGCCTGCGGAACCCGCAATTCAGGGGATTCCAGTGCTTCTAATTCTGTTGAAATCATGCACCCCGATCCGGAAACCGGGGCTAGTCGATTCTTGTCTCGTTACTTGCATCTCGCTGGACCGAATCTCCTGTCGGTGTCTTCGGGTATGGCCGTTATCACAGGTCAAAGATTAGGTTTCATCAATGATACCGGTAACTCAGCCGGAGATCATCTCCATTTTTCAATACACGACCAAACTGTCCCGTTCCCCGGGGCCGGATCAGGCTGTGGCGGCATTACGCGAGGCGCCAGTGTGCGCCCGACACCCATGGAAGGGGAGACGCTCAATGATGGTGACTCCGGCAAATGCATCTTGTCCACCAACCGCGAACGGCGGCCGCAGCCACAGGATGACGCTGAGTTCGTCAGCCAGAATGTGCCCTCCAAAATCAAACCGCTGCAACCGACTGAAGTCTCGATTACCATGCGAAATACGGGACCAACTACGTGGAGTGCCGGGTACAAGCTCGTGTCGCTGTTCCCCGGCTGGACAATTGATGAAGTATCGATCGCCCAGACCGTGGCGCCAAACAATGAAGTAACGCTGACATTCGACATAGCCGCCCTGACGCCAGGTGATTTCAAGTTTCAGTGGCAGATGTCGCGCCCGTTTACAGGGCGGTTCGGTGAGCCGACCTCGCGCAGGACTGTTCAGGTCGGTGACACGACCAGTCCCCAAACCTGTGAAAATATTGAAAAAGCGATCGCAGGCGCCAAACGAAGATTGCGCGATCTCCAGGACATGCTAAGAGAATTCCCCGGCGCCAAAGCCGAGATCGTCGATCAGATCCGACGAGTCCAGGGCGAAACAGTCGGCCTAGAAGCTCAAAAAAAGCGCCTCGGCTGCCCATAATCTTGAAGAACGAGCTGATAGTGATATACCAGGTCGCCCACCGCTTGTAGGCTGTTCCGTTCATCCCTGGACCGGCTCTTGATATTAATCACGCTCCGTGGCACGTCTGCTCCGACGGGTACCCCACCCATCGGGTGGGTCTTCTCTCTTGAATATGAACCATACTGTCCAAAAAATAGGTCGAAATCCAGCTTCGGGTTTCGACATCATGGGCCACGCGCCGTTGGAAACCCTTTCCCCTCGGCTGTAATGCGTCGATCTTAGGATGAACGAACGAATCGATCCGTTGTCACAATATAACGTCTACAATCTAATCCCTTCTTGAGAGGGGCGCCCGAAGGGCGGGGTGTGTTCTTCATTCACTCGGCAGGGCAGGTTCGCCGGGTGCCCCACCGCTTGCGGTACGGTTCGTTCCGCAGCCCCTCACCCCAAATACCAGCACGGCGCCGGCCCACCCCGGAACAGGTAATCCACTAAATACGACAAATCCGCGACATTGATATCCCCAATACACTCATCCAGATCACCCGCCTTTAGAGGCACGGGCGGCGGTCCGCCCTTGAAAAGATAGTCTACGAGGTAGGTCAGATCGGCCACGTTCAACTCCGGCTCCCCATCCATGTCACCTGCCAGTACCCAATAATAAGTGGAATTGTAGAAATAGACGGCCTCACTGTCGGAAATCAGATTTTCCGCGGGCTCCCCGGTATTGTAGTAGCTGACCGCCCGACAGTCGTATTCGGATAGCCCCACCAGCGCCGTCATCTCGAGCCCGCTCTCACCCAGGTCCCGATACTGAAACGTCATCTCACCGAACTTAGTCAGGATAATCTCGAAATTCATCGTCGTATCACCCTGCTGGATGAAATTTGACGGATGGTACCATTCAATAACCAGACTGTCATTGTTCGGACTGCGGTAGAGATACACGGCGTCTGAGGCCAGCGGCTCCGGCGTGAAGATCAAATCCGCCCACAACGGAGAAATGAACGTCTCGAACGGCGCCCCGGGCAATGTCAGCCCCGAGAACGACCCCGCTATATTGAGTATTGTATCCGTGAAAGAGATCGCCCCGTTGACACCAATATAGACCTCGGAGTAGGCCGTATCATAGTAATGGAAGTCAAATCCGATATCCCACGGTCCCGTCGCACCGTCATCGAGCGGGTTCCCGCCGTTCGACTCAAACAACGACTTCGGAATCTTCAACCCGAGGTCTTTGGCCGACACCCATTCATATACCGGTCCGCCCGGATGATCGGACGACAAAGCGACATACGTCGTATCGAAACATGGCACGTTAAGAAACACCGGCACAAAAAGCACCGAATCAAGCGAAGCGCCCCCCGGTCCCCAACTGATTTCAAGTACACCCGTATATGTCTCAACCCTGTCCACAATCACAGTTGCATCCAGAGTAACATCGACCTGCACGGAATCTGAAGCCGGCACAGTGCCGGCCGAGGGTGACGCGATTACCCAGTTGCTGTCAACGTGCTTTGCGAGCGAATCATTGTCGACAATCGAGAAATCGAAGACGTCGTTCAGCGACCGATTGTGCAGCCAGATAGGAACTACTGTCTGCATCCCCTCGTCGAGTGTAGTATCAATCATCAACGGCGTCACGAAGAGCGTCGGGGGAGAGGTAACGGCTGCGATTGCCGTCAGCAAATCCGGGCGCGGCCCTATGTGTTCGGACGTGTCCCCTTGCTGAGCTGTACCGGTCATGTAAAGTATATCACGAATCTGATCGGATGACATCGGCACGCCATAGGTGGCTTCATAGTACCCCTGCAAACAAGCCGCCGCCCCGGCCACGATGGGCGAAGCCGAAGAAGTGCCGTTGAAACTCGCCGTATAATACTGGTTCTCATCCCCGCCGCCGTCGAACAGGCTGCCGTACCCGGTCGTGTACACCCCGGAGCCGTATCCCTGAAGGTTGACCCGTTCGCCGTAATTGGAGAAACTCTGTCTGTACAGATCACTGTCCGATGTCGCCGGATACCCGGCGCCGCCCAGAATAGCATGCGAATTGCGATAGGTCGTGTCGAAGAGCTGACCATACAAAGCGGTGTCATCGTAATCTTCCGCACCGTTGCCGGCCGCCTCGATAACCGTAATCCCCTTCGCCCAGGCGTACTGAATAACATCGTAGTTGGCCTGCCAGTACTCCATGCACACGTAGCCCAGCTGATCCGCCCGCAACTGAAAACTGTACCTCGGACCGGGAGCATTGAGTTCAATCAGGATAATATCCCCCGCCGTCAGAGAATCCACGGCGATAGAGAGTGCCTCAGCCGTCGAAATGCCGCCAATCGAGACCATGTTAATGTCCGCCCCCGGACAAATACCGGTCACACCGTAGCCGTTGTCGCCGGCGATCAGTTCCCCGAGCACCGCCGTGCCGTGACTGCGTTCGCCCGTCTCAATGCCGCCGATCAGGCCGTTGACCGCCTTGTCCAGATCCTCGTGCGTCTCCTGCCAGGCGAACTCGATATCGACAATCGTCACGCCGCTGCCGTCGCCGCCCGGAAGCGTATTGGCGTAGTCGGCATCGACACCGACCGGCGCTGCCTCCCGGTAATCCTGGTTCGGCTGGTAATCGGGGGTCGGCGGATCGATGTCGCCGGCCGGTTCCGCAACCGGCTCAAAATAAGCCAGTTCGACTATATCCAGGGCATTCAGCTGGTTGATGATCTGCTCAGCCTCTACGGGATCAGTGACGTCGAGACGATAATATCCGTTTAGGTCAGCCAGTTGACGACCGGATTTGAACTGCAGCGTCATCCTTCGCTGCTCCAGCCGGCTCACGTCCGATTCGTCAAAAAGCCGCCGCAACCGGTTTGATCTGACGTACGGTTGCAGCGCTTTCTCCGCTTCCATAGTCGAGAGGCCCCGCCGGGAGTGTAAACGGTCCGCTGCAAGCCTCACTTCGGCCTCATCACGAAATTTGACAACGACATGTGAAACGGAGCTCTCGGCGCTCAGCCGAGTCACCGCCGGTTTGACCGGAATCGTGCGGGAACAGAGGTTGGGTTGAGATTCGGACACGGATCGTCCCTGACTTATACTGAAATATACCGTCAGTATCAGAACCGGCCACAGGACACCTGCGCGCCACCCAAACCGCTGTTTTTGCGACAACTTCATTCTCCGCTTGCCGTAAATGCTCAGATCAATATATGACCACCAGGAGCGAACTCAAAGTAAGCCTCACTTTACCCTCAATATAACTCCAACTTCATAATTGTCAATACGTTACATTATCTCTTGATAGTATCGGCAGATGAGGGAGAAACTATGCCAAGCGCGGGCGGATCACATATTGATACTGGGCGACTTGATATGCACCCGCCGTTCGCCGTTGACATCGGGGACTTTCATCAAATAGTTCCCCGAGAAACAGCTCGAGCAAAAAGTCGTATCCGGCAGGGATTTCATCGACAACATTCCCTCCAGAGAAAGATACTTCAGTGAGTCGGCCCCGATAAACTCCTCGATTTCCTTGATGCTCCTGTGCGAAGCGATAAGCTCGTCCTTCGTTGGCATGTCTATACCGAAAAAGCAGGGCGATACGATCGGGGGAGAGGACACCCGGAAATGAATCTCTTTCGCTCCGGCGTCGCGAATCAACTTGACCAGCTTCTTCGACGTCGTGCCCCGCACGATCGAATCGTCGACCACAACCACCCGCCGTCCCTTCAGGACACCCTTGACCGGATTAAACTTGACCTTGACGTCCAGGTCTCGGATTTTCTGCTGCGGGTCGATAAACGTCCGCCCGACATAGTGGTTGCGGATCAGGCCGATCTCGAACCGCAATCCCGATTCTTCGGCATAACCCAATGTGGCCGTATTGGCCGAGTCGGGAATACCGATAACGATGTCCGCAACGACCGGGTGCTCACGTGCCAGCAGTCGCCCCAGACGACGCCGGATCTTGTCGACGTTCTCCCCGAAAATGCGCGAATCGGGACGAGCGAAATAAATGTATTCGAAAATGCAGGCCGCGTGTCGCGTCTTCTTGAAAGGGAAGTGCGAACTCAGGCCGCCCGACGAGATCTCCAGCACCTCTCCCGGTTCGATATCACGGATGTACTTGGCGCCGATCAGATCGAAAGCACACGTCTCCGAAGCCACCACCCAGGCTTTGCGGTATTTCCCCAGCACCAGCGGCCGAAAACCGTGCGGGTCACGAGCGGCTATAATCGTATTCTCAGTAAGAAATAAGAGTGAATACGCGCCCTTGACCGTTCCCAGCGCATCGCAAATCCGCTCCAACCGGGTCGCCTTGCGTGAAAGTGCCGATAAATGAAGTATGATCTCGGTATCCGATGTGGTCTGAAAAATCGAACCCTTGGTATCCAGCTTCGAGCGCAACTCGACTGAGTTGGTCAGATTACCGTTATGGGCAATCGCCGTATAGCGATCCCGATTGGTAATAATGAAGGGCTGGATGTTGATCAGCGACGACGCCCCCGTTGTACTGTACCGGGTGTGGCCGATCGCCGTGTCACCCGACAACTTCTGTATTATCTCTTTATTGGAAAAGACTTCCGAAACCCGCCCCATTCCTCTATGGTAATGGATGCTGCCGTTGTCCGATGTTACGATCCCCGCTGATTCCTGACCTCTGTGCTGCAGTGCATACAGTCCCAGGTACGTCAGTTCGGCCGCTTTCGAATGGCCGAGAATACCGAATATGCCACACTGGTCGCGTATCATTTCACACCAAAACAGTTATACCGCACCGCAACGCAGAAAACCGAAAATGTAGGCTGCTGGCGCGTCAAAGTCAATGCTCAATACCATTTTGTTCAGGGATTTCGAGCACGGATACTGACGTTGCAACAGGTCCTGTTGCCGCCTCGCGGAACTGTGACCTGTAGCTTCTCCTTGATTGCCAATGCAATGTCAAGGCTCCGGTGTAACGAAGCGGCTCGAAAATAACCACCCACAACACTGCCAATTTGCCAAGAAAATAGTAGCGAAACCCCGAAAAACGTTGTAATTTAGGGATTGTTGCGTTTAAGTACCTATCCATATTTCCGGTAGATTCCCGTTTAGTCGACCGGGTGGCGTAGGGGAGTCGAAAGAGCGAAATGAAACAAGAGTCACAGGGACGATTTGAGATAATCCGACAACTTGCTATTGCCGCCTCCAAGGGTGAAGAATTCGAGAAAGTCGCGGAAGTTACTCTGGCGCAAACAGTTAAATTCGCCGACCTCAAGGCGGCTGCTCTTATCCTCTGGGACAATGCCCTGAACCCCACCTTGACCGTCAGCTACTCCGAGCACGCTGAAGACAAGCAACGGTTGCTTACTCTGGAACAGGAACTATACGAGAAATTGCGAAAAGACAAGCACTTAGTTTCTGCCTATCTCTCGTTCGGCGGCAAAAAGCCGACTCACTCCTTCACACTTCCCTTAAGATTCAAGGAGAATTACTTCGGAGCCGTGATCGGCATGCAAGAAGGTGTGCATACAATCGTATCCGAGGACGTGTTCCTGGAGACGCTCTCAGCTCTGCTGGCTCTCAATTACACGGCGGCCTCGCAGATGAAACAGGCCGGCATACCGCAGGAAACACTCGACCAGGAGCGCCTGGGTGGCATCGTCGAGACGGCCATAACCGTCAATCACGAAGTCAACAACCCTCTCACGGCCATTCTGGGCAACGTGCAATTGCTGCTTCTGAAACGCGATGATCTCGATGATGAAGTGAAGAAGAAGCTAAAATCGATTGAAGAATCCGCCATGAAAATAAAGGACATTACCCAGCGCCTGATGCACATCACGACTCCCCGCGTCGTCGAATACACCAAAGGCACCAGCATGCTGGACCTCTCCGAAAAAACCAATCAGGAGACCTGAATCGTAGGATACATAGATCGAGATGCCGCTTTGGCTTTCGACACATATCATTCCAACAAACATACTGCAGGGACGCCTCGCGAGCTGTCCACCTTAAGATGCATCTGCAGTTGCCGTGCTCCGGAACCCCTGCGGTACCGACTCCCCAGTCCCTTAATGCGCCGTCCGGAACCCCTTCCCGACAGTTGTGGTACGTAGATCTTCAGATCGACGTACGAATGAATCATTTGCCACGACGTAACATATACAATCAAATCCCCTCTTGAGAGAGGCGCTTGAAGGGCGCCGTGTGTTCTTCTCTTCCGCTCCAATGTTACGCCCACCCCACCCTGCCGTCGCCTCTCACTCCCCATATAACCACCCCAACAACTCCTGCATGGCCTCCGGATCATTATTGATGATGTTCGTGCCGTGATCCTGACCTTCATACAGCCAGAGTTCGCACTGATTGTTGACAGCTGCCAACTTCCGAGACGACGACGCGGAATAAGTGTCGGCGGTCGTGGCGACAATCAGACACTCTCCATCAAATTCTCCCAGGGCTTTGGCCGGTCTCAAACCGCGATACTCATGACCGGGCGACAACATCACGACACTGGACACAAAAGGCAACTCTTCAGTGGCCATGATAGCGGCATTGGCGCCGATTGACGCACCAATTACTGCAATATCGGCCGTGTCAATGCGATACCTGTCGTTCTTCAGAACTGCAGTCAACATCTCGACGACGTCATCAGGCATGTGAGCAAAATCCTCCGGAGTCATAGTCTGAAAACTGAGACTGCTGTCCCGCCGCCATGCGGTCGACTTACCGTGACCGCGCATATCGAGCGCCAGCGTGTAGGGGATAGGCGCCCCGGCCGCAGTCGAATCAGAATTCAAGAACCCCGACACCGCGTCCAGGAACGTACTGAAGCTTTCATGCGTCTGGCTCATCATGGGCAACAGCACAATCAACCGACGCGCCGTGCTGTCCTCTTTAACATCATTCGGCGCCCCCAGCCACGCATACAACCTAAGGCTGTCCGAAGTCGTTATCGACAGCTCGATTGCATCCCATGTCCTCTGCGCAACGGAAGCGGATACCGAAACCAGTACAATGAGCGCTATGACACAGACAACTCTCATTCACTCCTTTCCGATAGGACGGGGTCGCCCACTGCCTGCGGCGTGGTCCTTACGTCCCTGCACCGACCCGGTACCCCACCCAACGGGCATGTTGAAAAACCTTTTGTGTTGTTGTGTCGGGTCTTGAGCCCGCGTCAGCGGGATTGTGACCCGACACGTAATTCGTTAATATACAACAGCGGCAGGTCACACGACCCCACTGACGTGGATTCGCAAGACCTGCGGCAACTTCCAATCGAGACTTTTTCAACAAGCCCCAACGGGGGGGATCTTCTTCAACTTCAACCTGAATCACACCGCACAAGAGTTGGACAATTTCGGCCGTCGTCGCTCACCACTCGCGGAGCGATCCATTCGGCTATGAACCACTCCACATCAGTGCAATTTCGTCACATGTTAAATGTAGTTCTCAATAAACGCCTGCACAGCCTTGTCGAGCGCCGCCGCATGCTCTTTGTATTGCTCCATTTCCTTCTTGTCGCAGCAGTCTTTCATCTTGGTGATCAGCTCTTTCATTACGGCGAACTCGGTCAATATGCCCTTCTTGTGCTCCAGCAGCTCTTCGGGGATGTTCTTCTCGTTGAGATTGTCGGCCTTGGCAACCAGCGTTTCGGTTGAACCGACTATACCTTCCACATTGTCTTTCGGAAGATGTGTTTCTCTGATCAAATTCAGAGTAATGACCAACCCTTCGAATTCCGGATAATAAACGGGCAGCAGGGTAGAGGCGGTTGCTTCGAAAGCATCGTGCACGGCCGGCATTAGCTCGTACACTTTTTCTTTCTCACCCTTTTCCGCGGCCGTGGCGTATTCGTTAATAAGCTCCCCGAACTCTTTCCGCTGCTTGAGAAACGCCGCTTGGCGTGCCTCGGTCTTGTGCTCCGGCTCCAGCTTCATGATCGCCTCAAATGCCTCCCGGAACTTCGGACCGGCCGCCAGCAGAGCGTCATAGTCTTTGTCCGGCCAGGCGCCATGCCAGGTGGGCGCCATAATCGCGTGGAAGGCTTCAAACGGATTGTGTCCCATTTCGGCTGCTCGATGCGCCGGACAGGTCTTCTCGTCCGCCGAGAGCATCGGACTTAACAGCAGCAGCAAAATCAGGATCGTTGCGACAGATTTCATGTCTCCTCCTATTGTCACTTAATTGCTTATAATTGTCTATGCTATCTATTATCAAAAGAACCAGTAATCGCACGTGACCCGTTGTCAGATTACGTTGGTCTCTTCCACCAGTGAACCGACCCCGAATCTGTCGGGTGATAGGGCCGAAATGTCAACCGACGGCTTTTCGTCGGTTATTACTTCCGATGTCACCAGTCCTGCCGCCGGAGCCTGCATGAATCCGTGACCCGAAAAACCGGTGCAATGGAACAAACCCTGGATCTTGGCATCCCAACCGATTATTGCGTGATGGTCCGGAGTCGTTTCATACAACCCGGCCCACTGATTGGCTATCTCCGCCTGCTCCAGTTGCGGGATTCGAGCCAGTGCTTTCTCCAGGATGGCATCGGTATAATCGGGATCGACCGAAATATCGAACGACGGCTCAACCGATCTGTCTGCCCAACCTAACAGCATCCCCTTGGATTCCTTATGACAATACAGCCCGGACCGCACATCGACCACCATCGGGAAAAACGGCTTGACGAAGTCAAGTTGACCGGTTGTTACCACCTGGCGCCGTATCGGCTGTACCGGTACCTCCGTGCCGACCATCTTTCCGATCAATCCCGCCTGCGGTCCGGCACAGTTAATGATGAGCGGAGTAGCTATGTCGCCCCGCGCCGTTTTGACATTCTTAACGACATCACCGTCGCATTCGATGTCACTGACTTCGGCGTCAAACTCGATCTCCACGCCCAGACTGCGAGCTGCCTTCTCATAGCCCACGAGAAACTCGTGCGGATCACCCAGACCGTCATCCGGACAAAACGTCGCTAACAGTATGCCGTCGAGATCGACATGAGGCGCAAACTGTGGGATATCTTCCGGCTGCAGCAATTGTACATTCAGTCCCAGAGATTTCTGCTGCTCGTAGCTGTCCTTGAACCGCGCTATCTCAGCCTCCTCCTGAAGCAGAAACATGTAGCCCACCTGATCGAACAGCGCGTCAGAGCCGGTGTCGTCTTTGAACCGGCGGAACAAGCGTTCCGAAAGCATTGACATCTCAATATTCACTTTGGTTGAGAACTGCGCCCGTATACCGCCGGCGGCTTTTGAAGTCGCACCGGAGCCGAGCAGCGAGTCCTTTTCCAGTAAGACGATTTGTCCATACTTCTTCCGTGCCAAATGAAATGCCACCGCAACGCCGATTATCCCGCCTCCGATTATGACCGCATCCGCTCTGTTTCTCAAAACAATTCCTTGTCCTCAATTACTGTCGATCAAGTGAACTTTTTCACGTGCAAGGTAGTCAAAATGCCTCTAAAGTCAAGTCAAATCGCGGGTTCACGGGAGCCAGTGTTGACGAGGCGAGCTTGGAAATTGTTCCAGAAGATCAAAAAGTCAAGTCGGGTACTTCTTTCGCGCAGCGACACGACTTGCCCCTGCTCATCGGCAAACAGGTGGGGCAGGGTCCCGCACCGATTTACTTTAAGCCTTGCCATGCGTCTCAAATAGAATAGATTCACGGCTATGAAGATCCCTGCCCTCGAAAAGCTCCTGAGACGAGCTAAACCGTCGCAAACCAATATCCTTATCATCCTCTCGGTCTGTGTCGGTCTCGCCACTTCACTGGGTGCGATCGCATTTATCAAGCTTATTGAGTTCTTCAACGATCTGTTTTTTGGCCTCACCGATCAGGTTCTATCGGAAGGTCTGGGTTCCTTCAGCATCAAATGGTGGCTGCCCATTATACCCCTGGTCGGCGGTCTGCTGGTGGGACCGATCGTGATGAAGTTCGCCGGCGAGGCCAAGGGGCACGGCGTGCCGGAAGTCATGAACGCCGTCGCCCGCCTTGGCGGGATTATCAGACCGCGTGTCGCCGCCGCTAAGACGCTCGCGTCGGCCATTTGTATCGGCTCCGGCGGCTCAGCCGGACGAGAGGGACCCATTGTGCAAATCGGCTCGGCCATCGGCTCCACTATCGGCCAGATCTTCCGCATGTCCGGCGATCGCGTCAAAATCCTGGTCGGCTGCGGTGCCGCGGCCGGCATCTCTTCCGTCTTCAACGCTCCCATTGCCGGCGTAATCTTTTCCCTCGAAATCATCCTCGGCGACTTCGCCATTACTACTTTCTCCCCAGTGATTCTCTCCTCGGTTGTGGCATCCGTGGTGACGCGGTCCGTCCTCGGCAACCACCCGGCCTTCGACGTGCCCGAATATTCTCTGGTCTCCGCGTGGGAAGTGCCGCTATATGTTGTCATGGGCATGCTGATGGGGGGAGCAGGTGTATCGTTCACTCAGGTCTTGAGCAAATTCGAGGACTTCTTTGACAGGCTCAAAATGAACCCGATGGTCAAGCCCGGGGTCGGTGGTCTCTTATTGGGAGGAATCGCTATCTTTTATCCCCAGGTCCTGGCCGATGGTTACGAGACCATTAAGCTGACTCTGTACGGCCAGATGGGAGTTGTCCTGCTCGTCATGCTCATCTTCATGAAAATGATAGCCACGTCACTGACATTGGGCTCCGGCAACTCCGGCGGCATTTTTGCACCTGCGCTCTTCATGGGCGCCGTTGCCGGCGGCGCGTTCGGCGTACTGGTGCATCACTTGTTTCCCGGCGTCACGGCATCTTCCGGCGCCTATGCCCTGGTCGGTATGGCCGGCATGGTGGCCGCCACCACGCACGCGCCGATAACGGCGCTGTTGATCATTTTCGAGATGACTTCGGACTACCGGATCATCCTACCCCTGATGATCACGGTCGTGTTCTCGGCCCTCGTGGCCCGCAAACTCTTCCCGCATTCGATCTATACGGTCAAACTGATCCGGCGGGGCATAGACATTCGGGGCGGTAAAGACATAAACGTTCTGCGTTCCCACCGGGTTTCGCAGGTCATGGACAGAACGTTCGAAAAAATCCGAGCCTCAGCGACATTGAAGGACATATTCACGCGTGTTGAGACCGGCCATGATTCCTACTTCGTGGTGGTCGACCGGGAGGAGCACTTGATAGGCGTCTTCTCGATTCAGGACCTGAGGGCATTACTCAGTCAACACACGCTGGATTACCTCGTGATTGCGCAGGACCTGGCGCACGGCAGAACGATTGTGATTAACCACGATGACAACCTTGAGCAGGCATTCAAATTGTTCGGGTTGAAAGACCTCAAAATGATCCCCGTTATCGATAAGAGCAACCAAAGCCGCGTCATCGGCGTCCTCCGCCGCGAAGATGTCGTTGACTACTACAACAAACGCCTCATCGAAACCCTCCGGCGATAGTAGGTCGGATCTTGAGGCGCCGAAGGCGGATGAAAATCCGACACGCAAGCCGGTACCCCACCCAAAGGGCCTGTTAAAAAAAACCTTCGTTTGTTGTGTCGGCTCTTGAGCCCGCGTCAGCGGGATTGTGACCCGACACGTAACTCGTAGATAGGCAAGAGCGACAGGTCACACGACTCCACTAACGTGGATTCGCAGGACCTGCCGCTGCTGCTTTCCAAGGAACTACTTGTCAGGGAAATGCCCCTTCGGCTTACCTACCCCCACCCACAATTTCCCTACAAAACCGATGGTGAATCACTCACTGCACCTATTAATAAAAAGAACAAAGGACCGACCGCAAAAAAAACGACTATTTCTAAACGAACCCATTTCACCGGCCCCACCCGTTCCCCGCGCCGTCACGGACCCCTTCGTGACGTCCGGCACCAGGTTTCAATCTTGCCCCGCACCCCCCAACCCTCTACCTTTCCCATATGCCGACCTTTGCCAAACTCCGCACGGACCTCGTCTCGGCGCCCGTCAAGGCCGACGGTGTCACCTACTACAACATCAAGGACCCCATCACCGGCAATTTCTTCCGCCTCCGCGAACCGGAGTTCTGGCTCTTAGGTCAACTCGACGGCGACACCTCGTACGAAGAAATCGCCCGACGATTCCGGGACAAGTTCGACCACGATATCGATGCCGCCATGGCCGAGCAATTCGTCAAGTCACTGGAGCAGATGTATTTCCTCGATGACGGCCGCGCCGAGCAAGCGACATCCCGGGTCAGTTATCAGGTCGCGCGCGGAAGATCGCTGTTCTCCAGAATGCTCTTCGTCAAGCTCAAGGCCTTCAATCCAAAACACCTGCTCAACACCCTCGCCCGACTCTACGCCCCGTTCCACTCGCCGGTTACGCTCTTCCTGTCCGCCCTCCTCATTCTCTTCGGTGTCGGCCTGATACTCAGTAATATGGAGACGTTTACCGTGTCTTTGAGCGAAGTCTTCCAGCTCGGCTCGATTATCGCCATAGTAGTTGCCATATTCATAATCGTCTTTATCCATGAATTCGCCCACGCCGTCGTCTGCCGACACTACGGGGGAGAGGTACGCGAGATGGGCTTCCTGCTGCTGTACTTTCAGCCCTGTTTCTATTCCGACCTCTCCGATGCCTGGCTGTTCCCTCGCAAATCCCAGCGCCTGGCCGTCACCTGGGCCGGACCCTTCATGCAACTACTGCTTCTGGCCCTGGCCGCGCTAGTCTGGCGCGTGACGGTTCCCGGTACCTTCCCCAACGAAGTAGCCCGCATTATCGCTGTCGTCTGTTGGGTCACGCTCCTGTTCAACTTCAATCCGCTCATCAAGCTCGACGGCTACTACTTGCTGGCAGATCTGGTGGAAGTCCCTAATCTGAGGCGCAAGGCGTTTGCCTACCTCGGTAACGCCATCAAGAGAAGAATCCTCGGCTGGCCTGTCAGCGCACAGACGCTTTCTGCTCGCGAAAGGCGCATCTTCTTCTTCTATGCCATTCTAGCCGTCATCTATTCCGGGCTCCTGATCGGTTACGTACTCTTCATAGTCGCTCAGTTCTTACTTGCGAAAATGGGCGGCTGGGGCTTAGCTTTACTCATAGCGGCACTGGTTGTGGCGTTGCGACCGAATATAGCAGATCTTGGACATGGAGTTGTCAGACACGTTGGATTTATGAAGGCCAAAGCTGCAAGTCCCATACGTGTGGGTATCTACCTGGTTGTCGTGGCCAGCATCACCTACGGACTGGTGGGCGTACCGTTCCCGCACCGCGTCTCCGGTGAGATCACTATCCGACCCATCGCCGAATTCACATTGCTCCTCAACGAATTCGGATTGCTGGAGCGATCCCTTCAGCGCCGAGGATCCGATGCCGTCAATAAGTCCGGCTACCTGCAAATGACATCAACCGATATGGCCTCACTCGACATGGTCCCTATGTTCAAAGATGGACAGCCGGTGTCTGAAGGTGATACACTGGCCGTGCTCGTTTCCAACCAGGTTACCAGTGAGTTAACTGCCGCCCTGGCTGAATTGGAACGGCTGAAAAGCGAGCTGGATCTTCTGAAGTCGCCTCCGAAGCAAGAAGAAGTGGATCAGGCCGAAGCTCAGGTACAGGCGGCAAAAGCCAATCTGTCCCGTCTGGAAAAGGAGTTTGAACGCATCGGAGAACTCAGACAGAAGGATTTGGCATCGAGTGAGGAGTATGATGTGGCCAAATCAACCGTCGACATCGCACGAGCCGAGTTGGCGGATCGTCGCGCACACCTGAATCTAATCAAATCACCACCCAAACCCGAAGCCGAAGCCGTACTTAACGCTGGAATTGCCAAACAAGAGGCTAGGGTACGGTTCCTTGAAGAACAGGCGCAAGCTCAGGTCGTCAGCTCGCCGATAAGTGGCATCGTGGAGACACAAAACGAGAATAGCGGTATCTTGTCAGTTGTTGACTCACGTAAGACGGAAGTTCTGGTTCCTGTGTCAGATTTCGACATCAACCTCGTCGAGTTTGATCAGGAAGTCTCTATTAAGGTCCGTTCCTTCCCTGGAAAAATGTTCCATGGGAAAGTTTTTCACATTCCATCCACCGCACGCATTGTGGACGATAAGGCCGAATTCCCGGTATCAGTAGTCACAGATAACTCTAACGGCCTGCTCCAAAAAGGCATGACAGGGTACGCCAAGATTCACATTGGCGAGACTTCATTAGCCGAATTGCTGAGTCGCAAGCTGGCATCATTTATCAGAGTGGAGTTCTGGTCCTGGTGGTAAGGCACCCGTACTGTGTGAAATTTTTCTCAACTTTTCAGTTGACAAGGAGTTCCGAAAACTTTATACTATGAGTGGCTAACAGCCGCTTGACCCAAAGACCGCATCCAATTGTTTGACATCTAGAGTTCTTCAGTGAAAGGCAAAGCTACTGTATAGCTGGTGCTGAGCAATGAAGAAAAAGAGGTAAGCCAAAGGTGAGTTCCCGGGATTTGTTCGGGGATAGACTGGCAATAGGAGAAGGAGACTCGTAATCTTCAGATCGCATGTGGGTAATAGCGAAACACAATAGTGACCTGTCGACAATCTGTGAATCTTTCTTGCATGCTATTCGTTAATTAATGAAAGACGAAAAACTACTTGATTTTTGAGATGCGATTGTCATATTGGAAGTGCCGGATGAAATGGAAGTGAATCCGGATGGCGGCCCCCACTAGAGGGGTTTAACTACTGTGTAAACAGGAGGTGGATGGATGAAGAAGTATGAGCTCACGGTTGAAGTGCTGGAAGCTCGCATCGCTCCGGTTGGTTTGAGCCAGGGCGGGCAACTGTGGAATGGCGGAGGACCGTAAGAACGGCTTTTTCCTTGCGAAGCTTAGGCAGGCCCTGAGGTCTGCCTTTTTTTATTGCCCAAAAGTTCGTTAAGCTTCTTGATCTCAGCCATCAGAAATCGCACCGTCCGCTTCTTGTAGAAGAAATCACGGTCTTCTTCCGCAATATGCTTGGCCGACATCTCTTTGCACAGCTGCAGGGCCGCCCGGTAGCGCCCATAGCACTGCTCGTATTCGCTACGGAGCATGTGTACCTTCCCTTTCAGAGCCAGCCCGGTAATCCGTTCCGGTATGAGGCCCGCGTCTTCGGCGAAGCGCAGCGAGGTCTTTAAAAACTGTTCCGCGCGGTCGTCGGCGCCGACCGCCAGCAGATACTCAGCCGCCAGGTTGCACATCCAGGCATTCTCGATATCGTTTCTGGTTTCGGCGACAGCGGGAAGGACGGCGTCCGCGACCGGTTCGGCTTGCAGGAGCATGTCAGCTCGGAGCAGTGCTTCCAGGTGACCGAATTGGATCAACAGTCGTTCGCGAGGAAGAGAAAGGCCGTCAGCCAGTGACAGCGCCTCCTTGGTGAAGTTGGTCGAAGCGTGGATTTTCGTCAGGACCAACAGGGCGTTCAGCTGCTCGGCCTTGGCCGATACGGAAGCTGCTTCATCATGAGCCGTGAGAGCCAGTTCGGCCGCTTTTTCGGAATCACCTATGGCTAGTCGGATGGCGGCACGGCTGATCTGAGCCTGAATAATCATGATCCTGTCGTCGATATCGGGCATAATATTGTCGAATACCGTCAGGGCTCGGTCCGCTTCGATGAAACGCCCCATCCGACGATAGACGGTGGCCATCGCCAGATGAAACTTGGCGCAATGCGGCTTATCTTCGACTCGTTCAGCGAGCTCGAGTCCCTCGGTGATATACTCCAGTGACTTCTGCAAATTGCCCACCGTGATCATAAGCACACCGAGGTTCTCTTGGTTGAAGAGTATCTCTTTCTTGCTGTCGATACGACGGTTGATCGCCAGTGACTCCTGCAAACAGGCAATGGCATCCGTCATGGAACCGCTGAGGTGGTAGACGTAGCCCAGATTATTCAGCGTTCTGGCCATTTCGCCGGCGTTGCCCAATTCCTTTTTGATCTCCAACGACAGCTTGAAAATATAGATGGAGCGCTGCAATCTTCCCTTGATGGCATAGATCGATCCGATATTGCTGAGCGTGGAGGCCGTCTCGGCCCGGGCTCGCATACGGCGTTGAATATGGAGTGCGACTCGGTAGTTCTTCAGGGCTTCATTGAGATTGCTTATGATCCAGTAGATGTTGCCGATGTTATTGAGTGTGCGAGAAATCTCCAGTTCATCATTGCTGCTGCGGTAAATCGACAACGCCTTCTTAAGCGCTACCAGACCGTCACTGAACTTCTGCTGCATCTTGTACAGGTCACCGATGTCCTTATAGGTTTCGGCCAGCAGTTTGTCGCTTTCTCGACCGGCATATAAGTCGATGATCTCCTGATACGTTGCCAGGGCTTTTTCCGTCTCGCCTGTTTCTTTGAGCAAGTCGCCCTGCAGCATGAGCAGGTGGCGCATTTTGAACGCATTGCCGGTTTCACGGCCGTACGAGATAACCAGGTCGAGCAATTGCCGCGCCGTCGAGGTCTGCTGACTATCGTGCAGGTGAGTCGCGGCTTCATAAGCACATCGTTCCGCCCTCTCCAGCTGATCGCACTGGATATACAACCCGGCGGCCAGTTTGAACAGATTTCGTTGTTCGGCCTCGGCGCCGTACCTGGAGGACAGACGTCGATAAGTCGACAGTGATATAAGCTGTCTGAGCAAGTGTATCGTTGACTCCCACGAAGTCGGGATTTCGTCGCAAAACGGTATGCTTAGTCTGCAACCATCTTCACGATTCCCAACCACCGCACACCGAATGAGACACTTTCGTCTGGAAATACCACTCTCCGAAAATCTCATGAGCGCCCTGCGTCTCATAAGCGACGGCCAATAGACGCCGTCACGAAAACGGAACTTGTGTCCATCGTAGACTGTATTCCCGCGTCGGTGGTTAGAGGAGACCAGAAGGCGCAGCCACGTCACATTTCCTTCAGCGATCAACGAAAGGTTGCCTTTGTCCCTGCCCGGCAACTCCAAAAAGTTCTCCACGTTGGTTTCATATGACCAGTCTGTCCGAACAACTCGTGCCGCTGAAAGTATCCGGTCGTAGGCATAGCCGGCTCCGATCTCCCGAAGCTCGCGGCACACTTCCCAGGCAGACCTGGGTCTGGCCTCTTGATTCTTAGCCAACATCTGTTCAATGAGTTCCGCCAAACCGTCCGGCACATCCGGCCGTAGTTCGCGAATCGGGCGCGGCTCTTCTTCGGTACAGCGGCTGTTGATCCTGACCGGATCCGCGTCCTCGGTAATAAAGGGATGTTGTCCGGTGAGAAGTTGGTAAGCAACGACGCCGAGGGCAAATAGATCCGATCGGTGCGAGGTTTCGCCGGAGTTAATCGTCTCCGGCGCCATATAGCCGACCGTTCCCAGGCCGGCCCGCAGTGACTCCGGTTCGCTCTCCCGGCGTCCCAGCGAGAAGTCCGACAGCTTCACGTAGAAAGTCGGCTGCTGCACCGCGTGTCGCCAGTCCTCCGGCAGGAAGATGTTATGTGGCTTGAGATCGCCGTGGATTATACTCTGAAGTCTCAGGTACTCGAGATTGACCGCGATGGCCGAGAGAATATTAAGTGCTTGAGGGATCGATTCGAGTCGGTTTATCTCATCCAGTGTCGAGCCGCGGCAGAGTTCCAAAGCCAGATACTCGGGCGGATCGAATGCCGCACCCACTATTCGTACGAGACCCGGAAACCGCCTTCCCCCGATCAGGCTAAACTCGCGTCGGATAAGAGTGACGAAGGTATCGTTTTGGTCGACGGTCGCTTCGAGAGGTAGTTTGAGAGCAACTTCCGTACCACTCTCCGACAACCTGGCTCTTATTACCGTTGCCGTTCCGCCCCTTCCAAGTTGACCGAGACTTCGGTATCCCGGCGGCAGGGGCCTGTTGCTCATTGCAATGTGCTCTCAACAGGTTTGGGCTGGAATCTCGGCAGGACTATCCTGAACGTCGTGCCCGCATTGACTTCCGATTCGCAGGTCAGCTCGCCGTGATGCTGATCGATGATCGTTTTGCAGTTCGACAATCCCAGACCGTGTCCACTTTTCTTCGTTGTATAATGGAGTTTGAATATCTTACCCAGGGCCTGCTTGGACATGCCGATCCCGTTGTCGGTGACGATGATCGTTACCTCTTCGTGGTCCTCATCGTATTCGGCCCGGATTGTTATCTCACGCTTATAAGCGCTTTTCTTCTCGGCATGGTTGACCGCCTTTTCCTCGTTGGCATCGGCGGCATTATTGAGCAGATTCAGCAGCACCTGCTGGATCTGGCCAACGTCCATTTCGATATTGGGGATATCCGGATCGATCTCAATCGTGAAATGGGTTTGTTTGAAACGGACCTGGCCCCGCAGCGAAAAGAGCAGATCTTCGATAAGGTGCTTGATGTCGTAACTGATAATCTCCGATTCCGGCCGGGAGAAGTCCATCAGGTTCTCTACGAACCGCTTGATCTTCTGGATGTTCTCCGTAATTGACAAAGCGTTGTATTTGACTTTGTCGAACCGCTGTTTGTCTATGTTGAGAGACATGAGTTCGGCATTGTTGGACGTAATCGCCAGGAAATTGTTCAACTCGTGGGCGATGGAGGCGGCCATTTCACCTTTGGCGACCAGCTTCTCCGAAAGTATGACGTATTTTTCCATGATGACTTTCTCGGTGATGTCTTCCACCGCGATAATCACGCCGTGGTCGCCGTGCGGCAGCTGCGAAATCGGCGTTATCTTTACCGAGAGGGCTTTTTCCAGGTATCCGGTATTGTGGAAATACCGCGAGTCCGAGAACTCCTGCTCTGTCGCAATCGCTTCGTTGATCATGTGCAGCCAACGCGGTCTCTCGCTCGCGATGAGCAGGTTCTCGAAACGACTCGGCCGACCCGGCTCGCCGATACACACGATATTATCCTTGTTAAAGTCGAAAATCTCCAGCGCAATGGCGTTGATAGTGGCGATCTGGCCCTGGGTATCAACGACAACCGTGCCGAACGGAGCATTCTTGATAACCTGTTCATTGTATTGCTGCATGGTCAACAACGTGTCGTAGAGCCTGGCATTGTGCAGGGCGTTGGAGACCATCTGCGCGTAAAGCTCGAAAAGGTACAGATCCGATTTGAGAAACATCCGCGACTGACTGGAGTTGTCGAGATAGATAACACCCACCACACGGTCCTTCACGGTGAGCGGGACGCACATGATTGAACGCAGATGTAATTCTACGACCGATTGTTGATTGGCGTACCGTGAGTCTGACATCGCGTCCGAGGTATAAATGGTCTTGCCGGTGGCCGCTACGTCTTTCGTTATCGACTGCGAGACCTTGAAGTTTTCACCCAGCATGTCCGCCGTGCTCAGATTATAGGCGGTTCGAATCTGCAGGTCGTTCTCATCATCGAGGAGCATGAGCAATCCGCGCTCGGCCTGCATCAACTCGACCGCTTTGCTCATGACGATCTTCAGCACATCGTCCAGCACGAGCGAGGAGTTGACGGCCATGGAGACTTCCAGCAAAGCCTCCAGGTCGGCTTCGCTCTGCATGGCGCCCCTGGTGGTCGGGTCAATTCGTCGGTTCTCCCTGGCAAGATTGTCCATTTTCTCCATTGCTTCGTCCAATGGGTCGCGGGTGCTCGAGGATGTTCCGTCGCGAATAGAATCGACGGCGCTGGTCTGGTCGTTCTGGGATGAATTCACGTTGTTTTCCTCTCGGGCCTGATCCATGGCATATCTCTCCACAACTGGTTATCGTTGTTAGATGTATCGGTAAAACTCAAGCGAAATTTAGGGATTGTGTGCAAAAAACATACAGAAACGAGACTGTCAAAAGTCCGCAACCCGAACCTCCGATAGCTTAAACGGGCGCGAGACAGCTGACAGTTCCTCACGCCCGTAATTGGTGAGTTTCAGGAATTGGCGGAAGAGGAACTCCAGCGGTGACTCGTCGCCCGCTTCGCCGGGTGGCTTTAAGTTTAGGGCAGTCATTGAGATACAGACACACGTGACCTTGATCTGATAGTTGCGGCCCCGATCCAGACTGTCAAGAAACGCGATTTCCGTAGTCAGCGAGTCGGCAAGAAACCGGTGCAACCCCCGTAATGAAACGAAGCTGTGTTCGTTTCGACACGTGTCTCGGAACTGTTCACATACGACATATTGGTCAGACGGCAGCCGGTACTCCATAATAAGTGAATGCGTCGTTTGCGCCAGCAGCTCAGAACCCCAGAACCTCTTGGGGCTCGTCAGAAATACGCTGTAGTCCACTGCCACGTCAATACCGTTCTTCAAGAGGTCAACTCGATCTGACGTAATAATGGAGGCCAGCGAGACGGAGACATGCAGGTTGTCGTCCCGTCGGAATATCTCGAATCCGAGACCGTTCGAGCCTTCGGACGCTCCAGTCAGCGCCGGCAACAGCAAAAGCCCAATACACCAGTACCAAACGACCGTCGCCGAACGGACATGCCTGTCAATATCGTCGTTCATCAGAACACGTGATCGAAACGCGCATAGAATTGAGGCGAATCATCATCAGAACGATCCAGCCGTTTCGACAGATTGAGGCGAATATCGTTACCAATGAAAATCCCCAACCCGACCGAGTGTTTGACAGGAATTCCCGACGACAGGTCGACGTCATTCGCGATTTGACCGACATCCCAGAAGATCGAGGCGGCCAGATCTGTCCTGGGGAAGGCAACGGCATATTCAAGTGTGCCTGTCCAGAATTCCGTTCCGAAGTACTCTTTGTGTTTGTAGCCCCGCATTGTCTCCAGGCCACCTATGAAGTACCTCTTGTACATCGGCAGGTAGCCGCTGCTCGTGCCGAACATGCCTTTGACGACCAGCATTGAATGTCGGTGGATACTCTGATATCGGTGCAGGGACAGTTTGTGACGGCGATAGTCAAAGTCGGACCCGAAGTTTTCGTGAGACCATTCCGAAGAGGCCGAGACATACCATCCGGAGTGATCAAACGGATCCTCACGATGCCAATGATCCCAGGCAATGCTCAGCTCCAGAGATCCGTTTTCGGTCGTGTCTATTTCCTTGATGCCCGACTCGCGGAAACTGCGTTCGACGCTCGAGAAATTACTGCGGAACAGCTTGTCCCCACCGAACAGCGACCATAAATGAGGCTGAGCTTTAAGCCAGTTCGTCTCTTCATATCTATAGCCGATCTCGACCTTCACGTCACGGAAAGGGAGGAGCTTGAGATAGCCGTGGGCGCCTTCAGCTTCATAATAGTCCTTGAAGTCCTCCGTAACGATCAGCGTGAAGAAAAGGTTCTCGGTATCATCGAGTATCCAGTCGTCTTCCGAGGCCAGCTTTCTGTAGTAGGCCCCGCCGACTACTATCGGCAACCGGCGCCACAAGGTCTGTTCCACCGAGAACTCGTACCGCCATCGCTCCGATTCGAAGCCGTAGCCTCCTTTGGCCATCATCGAGGGAAGCAGTGAGTCATGGTCCTTAAATGCCGCCCACAAATTGGGAGTCGCACCATCCACTCGATTGTAGTTGAACGAGCCGGAAACCTCGAAGGTCTTGGGTGTGCGAGCAAACTTGTGTCGCTTTCGGTATTCTTTGTTGCCTGAATAGATCTCACCATAAATCGAGGCGTCACTGGCTACATCCGGGCGTCCGGTAATAGTTGCGATATCGCCGCGTGCCACCGCTCCCGGACCGATGTAAATATCCCCGAACAGTGACACGATATCCTTGTTGACTTCACCATAGACTTCTATGTCGCCGGTCACGGACAGCAGCAGGCCGCGAACGAATTTGTCCTCCCTGACCGTGATCGTGCGATTGAAACTTGTCCGGTTGCCCCGGTGCTTCCTCGTGACCTCCGTGTCGGTACCCGTGAATGTCTTGAACTGCATCACCGTTCGATCGGCTTCATCCAGAATCAGGACCTCGGCTATATCAGTGTACGCATATGAAACGTTGCCGTGTTGCAGGCCATCCTCAACAAATGCAATATCTCGTCCGATCGATACCCTGTCCGGCGCCAAAACGGTACTGTCTCGTGATACGATCTTGATGATCTCGTCGTCACCTTCGAAGAATGTGAACCTGATCGTCTCTTCATCAAAGCTGATCTCAAAAAGATTCTGATATCGCGAGGGCCGTACGTAATCCTGATAGTCTTCGTCCTCGGCATCAACCGTCGATGAGGCGATCAATAATGTTAATGCAATCAGCCATATCAGCAGCGATTTCGCTCGCATTGTAACCTCCGTTTTTGCCAACAGAGAACAAACGGCATGCCGACAAGTCAAGTTTAGATTTGACAGGGGGTTAGAAGATATGCGATGCCTGTAGCGTGGCAGATGTACACGCCCGTGCACTGTTTTTGTTCAGGGGACCTTTAGCCCGAACTCCTTGATCTTCCGTGAGAGGTTGGCTCGGTCCACTTGCAGCCTACGGGCTGCTTTGGCGATATTCCCCTGGCACTCCACCAGGGTCGCCCTGATGAGTTCCTTTTCGAAAGAAACCAGGTGTTCTGACATCGACCTCGGTTGATCCTCGTCCCGAGATTGTGGTAGACCGGCGGTGGCTTCCCGTATCATATCATCCAATGTGATTCTCGAACCTCCATGACCGATTGTGATTCGCTCTATCACGTTCTTGAGTTGACGAATATTGCCCGGATAGTCCACAGTGGTCAAGTAGGCTATCGCCTCCGAAGACAAGCTCACTTCCTGCCCGGGATCGAAGCGCTTAAGAAATTCCCCCACCAGCAGTGGCAGGTCGGCAAGCCGTTCTCGCAAAGGCGGCACTTCAATCGTGAATACCGATATCCGGTAAAACAGATCCTCCCGGAATTTCTTGTCGGCCATCAGTTGTCGCAGATCGCGGTTAGTGGCACAAACAACCCGCACGTCGGCGACGAAAGGCCGGATGCCCCCCAGTGGCTCCACCTCGCCTGTCTCCAGTACTCGCAGGAGTTTGGCCTGGCACTCCAGCGGAAGGTCGCCGATTTCATCCAGGAAAAGGGTACCGCCGTCGGCCAGCGCAAACTTGCCGGGAAAGTCCCGCGTGGCGCCCGTGAACGCTCCTTTCTTGTGACCGAACAGCTCCGATTCGAACAACGTCGCCGGTATGCCCGGGCAGTTTACTTTGATAAACGGCTCGAGTCGACGTTTGCTCTGCAAGAAGAGGCGCGTGGCGACAAGCTCCTTACCCGTGCCGTTCTCGCCGGTGATGAGTACGGTGACGTCCGTCGGGGCGGCCTGGGCAATAGACGCCAGCAATCTCTTGACCGCCGGCGACTCGCCGATAATCCGAGTCTGCCGATCAACTTCTTCGTTCTGCAGCAATTGCTGCTTACGGGCCTGGACAAGCAGCAGAGCCGACCGAACGCTCGTCAGAAGTCGGTCCGGCTGGACCGGCTTCTCCAGATAGTCCAGCGCCCCCAGTTTGACGGCCTCCAGAGCCGTCGAAATCTCCGACTGACCGGACACAACCACCACCAGCGTGTAAACGGAACGTCTGTTTATCTCCTTGAGAAAATCGATGCCGGATAGTCCGGGAAGATTCAAATCCAATAGTATCAAATCATAGTCTCTGTTGTCACACAGAGCCAGGGCTTCTTCGGCGCCGGCGGCTGCATCGGGACGGTACCCTTCGTCTTTCAGAAGAGCCGAGAACGTCCTCGTAATGTTGGCTTCGTCATCAATTATGAGAATTTGTTCCTGCATCTTCATTCTCTCCCGTCCCCGGTAGATGAACGGTCACGGTCGTGCCCGCGTTTGGCTTCGATTCGATCGAGAGGTAGCCTCCCGCTTCGCTCACGGTTTTTTCGACTATGGCCAGGCCCAGGCCGGTACCCGACTTCTTGGTCGTGAAGTACGGCATATAAGCTGCGGCTTGCGTGGCCTCGGACATGCCCTCTCCGAAGTCCTGCACTTTGATTCGAGCCTCGTCCGGCGTTCTCTGCAAGCCCAGTATGATACGCCCTCCCTCAGTCGATGCTTCCATGGCGTTGTTGAGCAGATTGTGGAGGGCTTCCCGGAAGTAGGTAGCATCGATCAGAACCCACACCGGCTTTTCAGGTACTTCAAGGATGAACTCAAATGCCGCCAGCTTCTCCTGATATAGATGTGCTTCGGAACTCAGGAGTCGACACAAGTCCGTTCTGGCCGGTTTCGGCGGCGGCAATTTGGCAAGATTGGCATAGCGATCGGCCAGAGCGGTCAGATGTTCAATCTCCTCGGAAGCGGCCCTCAAGCCTTGTTTGACATTTTCGTCTATTGATCCCCGGTCGAGCGCCTTCTCAATACGGTACAAACACACCATGATAGGCTGCAACGGGTTCTTCAATTCGTGGGCGAAACGACGAGCTATATGTCGCCAGGCGGCGACACGTTCCGTCTGCCTTAGTTTGGCAGTCGTGTTGTCAAGCCGGGCCGCCATCCGGTTGAAACTCATGACCAGACTCTGAATCTCCCCGGGGCCGCCGGTTGGGATTTCTTGTTTGAAGTCTCCGGCCGCAATAGCTTGCGCTGCTCGGGACATGTCCGCTATGGGCCGGGACAGGCTGCGAGAAATGCGAACCGAAAACGAATATGCCAGACCACCGGTGGCGGCCGCTAACCCAATCAGGATCAGACCCAAAAACACACCGTACCGCCGTTGCAGCTGCCGGCGCGAAAGACGGGCGGTACGACTGTGTTCATATTCCTGCAGCAACGTCAAATATGCATCGCCAGGCAATTTGACGCCGATCAGGCGGCTGCCTTCGCGCGTGACCATGCAAGCATACTGATACAGCAGTCCGTCTTTCTGCACGAATCCTCGAGCATTGTACCCGGACAGGCGAGTGATCTCATCCCGGATATCCGGTGGCAGAGAACTGTCTTCCCGATGACGATTGCCCGACGAAAGGAACACGTGATCCGCATAGAAAGGTGAAGTGTTTCGATCCTCCTCAAGAAGGCTTAAGTCCGCCTGAATGAGTCGGAATGTCTGCTCATTATAATAAGAGGTTAAGTCGACGAAGTAGTCGTCATCGCTGACGGAGGACCACTCTGCCGTCTCCAGCACCAGGTAGTATCCGGCGACCCCCATAATCAACAGCGGTACGAATGAAAACAAAATCAGGAGCCGGAACAGCTTTTTCCCGAAGGGTGACGCCATGGTTACTTCGACCGACAACGATCATTGTAGTCGGCCAGAGCCTGGATGTGGGATTCGAAGGCAATCCTATCGGGAAGGTCATCGAAACTGAAGAACCGAACATCCAGAGCGTCATCAGCCGGCCTGATTTCACCGCCGACCACCTCGGCCAGAAACAGAATGAGGACGGCATTGGTACGGGGATCATCGGATCCGGAATACACTTCAAAGAACTCACCCAGTTGAACATCCAGCCCCGTTTCTTCCTTGACCTCGCGCACAGCCGTCTCGCGCGGGTGCTCCCCCCATTCCATGAACCCTGCCGGAAGACACCACCAATCGACACGGGGCGGATGGGCCCGCTTCACCAGCAGGATGCGGTCATCTTCGACAATGATGGCCCCGGCGGCGGGGATAGGGTTTTGGTAAAATACGAAACCGCAGGCCGAGTTGGGGCAACCCATCCGCAGGCGGCCATCGATTTCTCCCTTATTTAGCGCTGTGCCGCACAGCGGACAGAAGCGGTAGCCGCAATACTGGTTCTTGCGCTCCATTAAATGATCGGCGTCGAAGTCGCGGTGTTTGTCATTCATAAGGTACCAGCTTGTTGTTGAGTTTCAAGGAGATAATGGTCGTGTCGTCCCGAGGCGGATTGGTGGGATCGAACTTGTGCACGTCCTCCAGTATCGCATCCATAATCGCCTGGGCATTATCACGCCGGTGCTCGCAGATCAACCGGCAAATACGCTCTTCGCCGTATTCATGTTCTTCGGCATCCATTGCTTCGGAGAGGCCGTCGGTAAACAGAAAGAGAAGATCGTCGGAGTTAAGCCGCACCGAAGTGGCCTCGTATTCCATATGAGTCAGCGCTCCGATAACTGGGCCCCCGACCTTGAGAAGCTCCACCTCTCCTTGCGAGCGAACCAGTATCGGGTAGTTGTGTCCCGCATTGCAGTAATAGAACTCACCGGTTGTCGTGTCTAGTTCGCCGTAAAACAGCGTAACGTATTTTTCGGAGGATGTTGCCTGGACCACCAGCTGGTTCATGTTGCGCAGCATTTTATCGATTCTGTTGCCGTTGTTAACCTCGCTGTGTATGATGGCCTGAATCTGGGCGATCATGAGTGCGGCGGGCATCCCTTTCCCGGAAGCATCGGCGATAACTATGCCGATCTTCCGATCGTCAATCCGGACGAAGTCATAGAAATCGCCTCCCACGGTTCTCGACGGCGTCGAATGCACGGCGATTTCGATAGTCTCGACCACGGGCGGGTTAGCCGGCAGCAGATTCAATTGGATCTGCCGTGCCATCGTCACCTCTTCTTCCAGGCGAATCCGCTCGAGCGAGTCTACGTACAGGCGGGCATTAGTCAGGGCCGTAACCATTTGGTTGGTTAACACACCCAGGATATTGAGGTCCTCCAGCGAGTACCGGTATCCGGCCACTTTTTCCGTTAGCGCCAGGAAACCCAGCAGATGATCCGCGTCCTTGAGCGGCAGAACGAGTTTCACCTGACGTTCTCTAAGATGACGGGCCAGGTTGGAATCCTCCATGTAATCCGACAACGTGCTCAAATAGGTCGGTGAGTCGAGGAGGTTGATCCCGCGCAGCAACAGATCGTTGCGCTCCAGCGGCACTCGACGCGGGAAATCATTGCTCTTTAATATGGCGTATTCCTCGATCTCGTCATCGTAGAGAACGAAATAGACCCGGTCCACCATAAGCGAGGTTTTGAACGTCTCTTCTATAATTTGGCGCAGCCGGACCGGATCGAACAGGGAAATCACCTGTTTGGAGAAGCGCTCGATTACGTTGCGATGATCAGTCTTCGTCCGAATGAACAGGGAACGGATCAGGTTATCCAACGAATTGTTTACGGGTTGAAACAGAAGCAGCAGGACAATAATGAAGACATAGCTGACAACTTCCGCCTGCGCTCCAAAAACCGGCTCCAGAAAACGCTTCGACTGAGTTACCAGAAGAATATAAGCACCCACCAGCAGGGCGGAGGTTATCGTATAGACGAACGACTGTCGGAAATGCAAACGAACATCGAGAAACTGATGCCGAATCGTCGCGTTGGAAAACGTCACCACCAGTACGACGGCCGAAAGGAGCAGGAGAGTCGCCGCTACGGTCTCCGTGAAAATACCCGGCAATACGAGCATGCCCAGGAAGGTCACGATATACAGACCGATACTGATACGAAGTCCACGAAATACGATACGGGTCTGGGTGAGCAGACGCGGGTTGGTGACCTCCTTCCGGCCGGACTCGAGAAAGTAGATCGCGAGTACAACGTACAATATATTCAAGCTGCCGAAAATCGCGATCTGGTAGGTGCGGATAAAGCTCAGCCCCACCAGCACCAGCGTGAAGAACCGTGACAGAGGGGAGAGGATGAGACCGGAAAGACCCCCGGCGTCCGGATCGACTCGAAAATAGTCCAGAATCCCGGTAAGCTGATCGAAGAACAGCACCAGCAACAGATCGAGGATCTGCGGCACGAAGATCATATAGCGCAGGCGCGGATGTTTGAATTCGCGTATGCGGTCCTCCGGGAATATCCACGAGAACAACAGCAAAAAGGGGAAGAAGAACTCCCACATAAACTGCAAATTGAAAAGGGTGGAATCTTCGAAATCAATCGAGGCCGATACGGATTGCCTGATAAACCACCCCAGCGCGACAAAAAGCGGCCCCAAACCGACAAAGAACAACATCGCGCCGGTAATCCGGTTCAGCCGGTTGAAGATATTATCTCGGATGATGGTTATTGCCAGGAACAGCAGAAAACCACCGGTGAGAAAAAACAATATGGATTGAATCAGCTCAACGTTCATAGTGTCAAGCTCTCAAACCTCGCTACATCGAATCTGTTACTTGATGGCTTTGGTAATCGTGACTGTCGTACCCTGTGCCGTGGTCTGGATATCGACCTCATCCATGAGGGACTTGACGATGAAAATCCCTCGCCCGACTTCCTTCAGCAGGTTCTCTTTGGCCAGCGGGTCGGCCAGATTGGTCGGGTCGAACCCGCTTCCGCTGTCCGTGACCTTGATTGTTACCTCGCCGTTGTTATTACCGATCTCGACTATGACTTCGCTCTCGGCCTCATCTTTGTTACCGTGCTGCACGGCGTTATTGACCAGTTCCGACACCGAGATCGCAATGTCGGCCAGAATCGATTCATCGGTGCCGTAGCTCTTCAGCTTGTCTTCGATAAACGTGTCAACGTCGGCCAGGTAATCCAGACTCGGAGGGATCGTGATTTTGTTGTCTGAGACTCTGGATTTGCCCATGTAGAATGTATCTCCGAAAAACGTGGCAGGTCGAAATCTCTGGCGCCTGCCGGTTACCGGTTATCTTGTGGTAGAGTCGTGACTCTACGATGTGAACGCCTCGATCGCCTCATCGACCGAGTTGTGAGAATCGAACACTGTCACGAGCTTCGTAATAACGAGCAGTGACTGTATCTTCTCCGTAACGTTGGCCAGCTTCAGCTCTCCGTCGCTATTGCGCAGTGTCGTGTAGCTGGAAATGAGAATGCCCAGTCCGGTGGAGTTCATCCAGTCGACTTTGGACAGATCGATCACGACACGTTTGATACCGGAATCGATGATTTCGTGCAGCTTGTCATGCAGCAGGGTGGCATCCGGTCCGCCCATAATCTTGCCTTTTGGTTCCAGAATCACGATCTCACCCTGTTGTTGCTGGGTCAGTTTCATTATGTGTCCTCCGCTAAACCGTTATGGTATAGTACGTAAACTTATCTTCTCGGTTTCCGTGAGGCAGCATATCGCACACCACCCCAACCTGAAAAAGAGCCGAAAATATGGGATTAAGTCAAGGTGTTTCTGGGAGAAACACGGGAGCCGTTTGCTGAGAATGCAAGAGAGAATGAACAGGAGTATTCAGAACGGGAGTCAACTTCGGTTTTATCAGGATCGTCAAGCAGACACCTTTTTCGACCGCTTCACTCCCACCGCCCGATACTCCAACGCCTTCGTCGGACAGAAGCGCGCACAGGCCGGATCACCACCACACAGGTCGCACTTCACTACCCGGTCATGCATCGTATCCAGTAAAGCACACCCGAACGGACAGGCCGCCACGCACGCCATACACTTGACACATTTCTCTTCGTTTAGCTCAATCGCCCCGGTCTCTTCATTGCGCCGGAGAGCATCAACCAGGCAGGACTTCACACAAGCGGCCTCGTCACATTGCAGACACGTAACCGGCACCCAGAGGTCTTTGAAACCGCCATCGATAGCAAATATGCGCGTACGACCCGGTTTGCCGTTAACGGCGTGACTGAACGAACAGGCCAGCTCACAGGTGCGGCAGCCTATACAGAGATTCGGGTTGACTACGAGATGATAATTCATGAGGCCGGCTCCTCCTCTCGCGACCATTGCGAAATCCTACCCATAGTCAGGGCGATCTCCTTCCGATGGCAATCATCACAGACATCAAAGTACTCCCGGGGAATATTGCGTGTTTTGTTCAAGCTGTCCGCGAATTCATGGGTGAGCGTCGGCTTACCGCATTTCGAGCAGGTGATCAGTTCGAACTTCTTGCCCCAGATAGTTCTCCTGGCGCCTTCTTCAGTGTACTTGATGAAGTTAGTCGGGCAGCATTGGGCGCAGGCCAGACAGCCGATACAGTCCGGCGGCGGTTCATCGAGCGGCGGTGCCACTTTCTTACCGTGACCACGGCCTACGGTCGATATGGCAGCGAACCCCATATGATCACAGATACGAGTACAAAGGGCGCACAGTATGCAGTCGTCCCCCTCCGGTACTTCCTGGTAGCTGGTTTTAGTAACATCGAACTCGGCAGCCATTTTCTGAATCTCCGGCGTATTCGGATGCCGCGCCAGTTGCAGGTCCAACAGCGTCTTGCGGATATCCATAACCGGCTCGCTGTGCGTGTTGACGATCAATCCATCGGCGACGGGGTAGAGGCACGAGGTCACATAGTTCTTCCAGCCTTTCCATTCCTCCCTGGTGATCTCCACTGTGCACAGGCGACAGGCCCCGAACGGCTCGACCGCCTCGTGATGGCAGATAGACGGAACGTCGATCCCTTCCCGCCTGATCACCGCCAGGAGCATTTCACCTTCCCTGGCTTGAACGACTCGACCATTTATAGTCAAATGAACCATCTATATCTCCTAAGAAACCTCGATTGCATGTCGCGTGCAAACCGCCATGCAGGCGCCGCATTTGTCGCACTTGTCCTGATCGATTACGTGAACCTCGTCCTTTTTGCCGGTAATCGCATTGACAGCACAAGCGCTGATACAAGCCATGCAGCCGTCACATTTCTCGTCGATCACGTCATACCGGATCAGCGGCCGACAGACCTTCGCCGGACATTTCTTCTCCCGAATGTGAATCAGGTATTCATCGCGGAAGTACCGCACCGTACTGACAAACGGATTCGGGCCGGACTTACCGAGACCGCACAGCGATGATTGAATAATGACGTCGGACAGCTTCTCCATTTTCACCAGGTCTTCTTCCGTTCCCAGACCATCACTGATTTTCTGCACGAGAGCATGAAGCTGATACAGCCCCTCTCGACACGGCACACACTTGCCGCAGGATTCCTCGATCAGGAAGGAGAGGAAGTATTTTGCTACGTCGACGACGCAGGTATGGTCGTCCATTACGATCATACCACCGGAACCCATCATGGAATACGCCTCGGTGAGCGTGTCAAAATCTACCGGCAGATCCAGCTTATCCTCGGGCAGGCAGCCGCCCGAAGGACCGCCGGTCTGTACTGCCTTAAACGGCCGGTCCTGTTGTATGCCGCCCCCGATGCCGTAGATAATCTCGCGCAAGGTGGTGCCCATGGGAACTTCAATCAAACCGGTATTACGCACCTTGCCTACGAGAGAGAACGCCTTTGTACCTGAGCTCTTCGCCGTGCCGATATGTGCGAACCAGTCGCCGCCTTTGTCTATTATGACCGGCACATTGGCGTATGACTCGACATTGTTCAGCACCGTCGGCTTGTCGAACAGACCCTTCAATACGGACCTCACGTATTTCGCTCGAGGTTCGCCCACTTCACCCGCGACCGATTTCATCAGGGCCGATGATTCCCCGCAGACGAATGCCCCGCCGCCCCGGCTGATCTTGATCGTGAAGGAAAAGTCACTCCCCATGATGTTGTCGCCCAGCAGGCCGTAGTCCGCAGCCTGACTGATGGCGAGCTTGAGGTTCTCGACTGCCAGCGGGTATTCCTCGCGAACGTAAATGTATCCTTCATGAGCGCCGACCGCGTAGGCGCAAATAATCATACCCTCCAGCACCGAATGGGGATCGCCTTCCATAATCGACCTGTCCATAAACGCACCCGGATCGCCCTCGTCACCGTTGCATATGACGTAGTGCGGCTGATCTTCGGCCTCGGCACACGTGGCCCACTTGCGACCGGCCGGAAAACCCGCACCGCCGCGACCGCGCAAGCCCGATGTTTTGACTTCCCCAATGACTTGCTCGGGAGACATCTCGAACAGGGTCTTCGCCAACGCTTGATAGCCGCCCTTGGCTATGTAATCGTCGATACTATACTGGTCAATCTGACCCAGATTGCGCAACGCTATGCGTTGCTGGTGGGAATAGAAAGGGATATCACGGTAATTCTCGATCTTGTGACCGTTGCCGGGATCAGCATAGAGAAGGTCGTCGACGATATTATCATGACGCACGGTCTTGTCAATAATGTCGGCAACGTGTTTGGTCTTGACCCTGGTATAGAACGTGCCCTTGGGCTCAATAACGACCAAAGGTCCCTGCTCACAAAATCCATGACACCCGGTTTCCTTCAGGGCACCAATCTTGAATCCCGTAATCCGCTTCTTCTTGAGCTGGCTCCGAAACTCCTCGACAATCTTCGCTGAGCCGTTCGCCAGACAGCCCGGTCCGCAGCAAACCATGATCTTCTTGGCGTAATTCTTGTCCCGGTCGGCCAGTTCCTTACTGAACTTCTTCAGTTGAGCGGGAGATTCAATGCGCATCTCAACCTCCCCTCATCAGCTTTTTGGAATCGGTGATCTTCACCGAGCCATAGTACTTGTCGTTGACGATCGCCACCGGCGCCATGGCGCACGCGCCCACACAGTTGACGACCTCTATGCTGAACTTCAGGTCCGGAGTAGTCTCACCGGCTTTGATATTCAACTTATGTTCCAGTTGCTCCAAAATCTGCTTGGCGCCGCGAATGTGACAGGTGGTACCCATGCAGATCCGAATCACTTTTTCACCTTTGGGCGTCAAACTGAAGGCATTATAGAATGTCGAAACGGAAAACACCTTGCTCAGCGGCACATCCAGAGCCTCAGCCGCTTCCTTGAGCGCCTCACAGGGCAGATAATGGAATTCCTTCTGTATGTCCTGCAGTACGGCGATCAAAGACTGAGGGACTCTGGGGTAACGATCCAGTATTTCCGGCACTTTGGTCAGATCGTGGTTCATACGGTTGCCTTGTTCCGCTTGCCGGCTTTGACCCCAAGTTCGAGGCCCTGATCCAGTACTTGCAGGTTCAATTCCAAAAGGTCCTTCTTCTTACCCATTTTCTCTTTGACCGTGGCTTTTAGTATATCAAAATCGACTATCTTCGAAGCTCCCACGAACGCTCCCAAAACGGCGATATTCGCTGCCTTGGCGTTACCCGCTTTCATGGCCATCTCGTTGGCCGGAACGAGAATTTGGGTTAAATCGGTGCGGTCGCTGGTAACGTCGATCAGAGAACTGTTGACCAGGAACAGCCCGCCCGGTTTGACACGGGGACCGAATTTGTCGAAGGACGGGCGGTTGAAGACGCAGATAGCCCGGGGATTCGTGACAATCGGCGAACCGATCCGCGTATCGGAGACGACTACCGTACAGTACGCCGTGCCGCCGCGCATTTCCGGCCCATAGGAGGGAATCCACGCCACTTGTTTACCCTCGGCGATACCCGTATAAGCCAGCAACTGTCCGGCCGTCATGATTCCCTGGCCGCCGAATCCCGCAAATGTTACTTCATACTGTTCCACTATATCGCCTCCATGGCCGGACTGTCCTTGAAGCACTTGAGAGGATAGTAGGGGACCATGTTTTTATCCAGCCAGTCAGTCGACTCATCCGGAGTGAGGCCCCAGTTGGTCGGACAGGTCGAAAGTACTTCGACCAGGGTGTAGCAACGTTCTTCTTTTTGATACGCGAAAGCCTTCTTGATTGCTTTTCTGGCCTTGATGATATGTTGCGGCGTATGTACCGCCACTCGTTCGATATACCCCGGCGTTACCAGTGTGGACAGCAATTCCGTAATACGAATAGGGTAGCCGGCCTGGGCCGTGTCGCGACCCATCGGGCACGTCGTGGTCACTTGTTCGGGTAACGTGGTCGGCGCCATCTGGCCGCCGGTCATGCCGTAAATGGCGTTGTTCACGAATATCGTCGTGAACTTCTCACCCCGGTTGGCCGCGTGGACAATTTCACCCATGCCGATCGAGGCCAGGTCACCGTCGCCCTGATACGTGAATACGATCATATCCGGCCGCAAACGCTTGAAACCGGTAGCCAGCGCCGGAGCACGGCCGTGCGGGGCTTCCATAAAGTCACATTTGAAATAGTTGTAGGCCAAAACCGAGCACCCGACCGGCGCCACACCGACCGTCCGTTCCCGGACACCCAGTTCATCCAATGCCTCGGCGACCAAACGGTGTATAATGCCGTGAGTGCAGCCGGGACAATAATGCGTTACCGTATCCTGAAGCGAATCAGGGCGGGTAAAAATGGCATTGGTCGAACGACTCATAGCAGCCTCACTTCTTCTTCGTGGCTCTGGGTGACTTCGGTGCCTTAACTAAGTCCAACACTTTTTCTTTGACTTCTTCCGGAGTCGGGACAATGCCCCCGGTGCGCCCAAAGAACTTCACCGGCTTGGACCCGAGAACGGATCGTTGCACGTCTTCGAGCATCTGTGCCGTGCTCATTTCGACGGTCAGCACGGCTTGTATATTCTTCCTGGACGCTTCTTTCCTAATTGCCTTCTCGGGAAACGGAAAGAGACTTATCGGACGCAACAGACCCACCGAAACGCCCTCATCTTCAAGTTCATCGATCACGGTCTGACAAATACGAGCCATGGTGCCGTAGGATATGATCAGAATCTTGTTCTTGGGCGCCGCTTTGTAGAGCTCGTAGCGCACTTCCTCTTTTTTCATCTGCTCGTATTTTCTATCCAACTCCCAGCAGTTATTTTCAAGCTTTTGAGGATCGAGATACAGCGATTTGATTACAAGCGGTTCACGTCCCTTCGCGCCGGTCGCGGCCCAATCTTTCGGCGGTAACTCTGGCTCTTCGAACTTCTCCGGAAACTCAACCGGCTCCATCATCTGCCCGATCATCCCATCGCCGATAAGCATGACCGGATTACGGTACTTGTCCGCCAGGTGGAAGGCCAGCATCATGAGATCAACCGCTTCCTGCACGGTCGAGGGCGCCAGGACCAGAAGTCGGTAGTCACCGTGCCCACCACCCTTCACGGCTTGAAAGTAATCCGACTGGGCCGGCAGTATGCCTCCCAGGCCGGGACCGCCACGCATGATATTCACCAGTACCACCGGCAACTGAGCGCCTGCCATATATGATAGAGCTTCCTGCATGAGTGAGATGCCCGGGCTGGATGAAGTACTGAAAACACGCAACCCCGTTGAGGCCGCTCCAAACAGCATATTCCCGACGGCTACTTCGCTTTCACCCTGAACGAAAACGCGCCCGAGCTCCGGCATACGCTTCGACAAATACTCCGCGACTTCGGACTGAGGCGTGATAGGGTAGCAGAAGTAGCCCTGGACACCGGCTCGCACGGCCGCTTCGGCGATGGCCTCATTGCCTTTCATCAATACCTTAGCCATAAACTCCTTCTCACTCCGCTCAATAATCGATCAACGCAAAGGTCGTCCCATGGGTCAGCACTTCAATCGCCACGTCCGGGCAACTTATGGCGCAGAGCTGACATCCGATGCAGCGAGACGGATCGTGTACTTGAGCATAGAAATAGCCTCGAACCGTTATATCCTTCGACATAGAGATGATCTTCTGCGGGCACGCCCTCACACACAATTCACAACCCTTACAGTGATTCTTGTCTATCCGAATACCGGGCATTTTCTAATCCTTCATCATTCCTTACGATTAACCGACGTCTTGCGGATCTCCCACGGCTTAAGCAGGTAACGGTCAAGCGGAAGAGCCGCCACTTCCGATTTTCCCAATTCCGCCCGAGTCAATTCTTCGATACCACCGGCGACAAAGACAATCGGAAGACCCGTATCATCGGACAGCTCCCGTGCTAATTCCAGTCCGGCGGTTACGGTCTCGGATGTCGTTTCATCGAGCATGTGCGTGTTCGATATGATACCGGTAAATCGGAGTCGGGAGGCGCTCTCGATGCGTCTTATCACCTGTTGACAACTCGCCAGATCTTTGGTGGCCGGACGATTCGCGTTGAGGACCAGCAACATATCGTAGTCTTCCGGGCGGACCGCGTCCGTCAGTGAACTTAGCACTCGCGAACCGGCATCGTCGCCCCCGACGTCGAGAATCAGCCGTCCCTCGTACCCTTCTATTGCGGCTTTGACGTGCGGCAAGATGATCGGCAGGTCAGCATAGTAGTGTCCGCCACGAGGCATAATAGACTCTATGCCGAGCTTCTCGAGCTGTCCGGCAGCTTCGCGAGAACGGAAGTAGGGGTTGACAATATCCAGATCAGCTATGGCCACCCGTTCCTTGTGGCCGGCCAGGAATTGCGACAGGTTGACTGCTACCTCGGACTTGCCGCTGCCGTACCCGCCGACAATAATGATGATTCTCTTTGTCAGCGTGGGCTCTCTGAATTCACCTCTTGTCACTGTCATCAACATCAGTAAGAAATGTCTGTCAAGGTCCTCATAATGTTTCGTAGCTCAACATATCTGCTTCCGACTCTTATACAATACTACATTGACCTAAAAAAACCATAGCATTTCCTTCTGATTAGAATATCGTAAAGTGGGGTGCTCAAGTCAAGTCGATTGTGAAAAAAATAACTAGATTATCGGTTTGACAGCCCCGGTTACGGCAAGTATATTGCAGTCCTGTTTAGGCTTAGCGGAATAACATATTGCCAACAGGAGAGCGAATTATAGTAATCTTATCCAAAAAGCTCGTTGTTTGCCTGATCGTTCTGTATTTGCTGGGAATCCTGGTGTCATGCGGGTCGAACGAAGAAGAATCCGTGGAGATGCCAAGTACAGAGGTGGATACTGAAACGAGTCTGCCGGAAATCAGATACCCGGACTGGAATGTATATAACTTCCACAAGATACAGATAGTATACCCAACTGAACATCCGTTCAAGCACAGTGTCCCGGAAATTGCCCGAGGTTTCGAATCTATTCTCACCAGATCCTGCCAGTTCCTGAAAATTCCGATCCCGGATGATACCCTACGTGTCTATCTTTACACTGGCCCGGGACAGGGCGAGCACTTGACCGGAGCCAAATACTCGTTTGCTACCGCGCACGCAATTCACTACTGGGTCCCGACGTACTACGGCGCCGCGCTCATGAAATACTTGCTGCCGCGCTGGCAGCCGGAAGGCACTCGGCATGAATTCCTTAGGCACGGCCTGATTGCGCTTCTGGATTTCTCCGGAGAAAACTACCACGAATCAACACTTAACTTACTCGAAAAGGAGCGCTTCGTGACGCTGGAGGAACTAATCGCCGATACGACCGTCAGCAGCGACCGGGAACGGTGGCAGTCGGCTGAGGTTGCTTCCTTCGTCGATTACCTGGTGGTTATCTATGGCATGGACAAATTCCGCCAACTCTATTCATCCCAGGAGTCGTTCAAGGAGGCCGCGGCCGAAATATACGATCTGACCTTACCCAAGATGGAAAAAGAGTGGATGCGCTTCGCCCGAGAAGCGGTCGCTCTGATCGATACCACTACCACACAATAACAGCAGTCCATAGCCGGGGAGTAAAGCAGAATGCCTGAAGAAAACTGGAAAACAAGCATTACAGATATAGGGCCGGGAAAAATCAACGTCCGGGGGTATCCCATTACGGATATAATGGAGAAACTCTCGTACGCCGAGACCGTGTACCTGATACTGAAAGGCGAGCTGCCGGGCAAAGCCGAAGCCGAACTGATGAACGCCATTCTCGTGTCATCGATTGACCACGGTGCTTCACCACCTTCGGTACTGGGCACGCGGACGGTCGTATCCGGCGGTAACTCGCTCAATGCCGCCATCGCCGGCGGCGTGCTTGTTATCGGAGACACCCACGGCGGTGCAATCGAGCAATGCGCCAGACTCCTTCAAGAATGGGCCGGCAGGGGAGAGGATATCAATCAGGTAGCATCCGGACTGGTCAACTGGCTCAAAACGAACAAGAAGCGCATGCCCGGTTACGGTCACCGAGTGCACAAGAAAGACCCCCGTACCGCCAAGATGTTCGAGATCGCCGAGCGCCACGGATACAGTGGCAGGCATATCGAGCTGTGTCGCGCGCTGGAGGCTGCCCTGGCGGAGTCATTGGGCAAACAGCTCCCTATTAATGTAGACGGTGCAATTGCGGCGGTCATCTCCGACATGGGTTTCGACTGGCGCCTCGGCAAAGGCTTCTTCATCATCTCCCGCGTTCCCGGCTTGCTGGCTCACGCCTACGAAGAGATGACACGCGAGCGCCCGATGCGCAAGCTGGGCCCGCCGCCGTTTGACTACGACGGTCCGGGGGAGCGCGGGGTGTAGAGGCCCTGTCGGGCCGGTAGCACGTGAAATGGATATTCTTTCATCTTTATTTGAATCCGTTCGCTCACTGGTCCCCACCGCAGTTGCCCTCGTCTGCATCATCCTCGTACTCTACCTCGTACAATACTTCCTGCTGAAACGGCAGTCCGGACTCAAAGAGCACCAGTTCAAGCGGCAGTTGATCATGGTCATCGTGTCGCTCGTTGGAATCCTCATTATAATTCTGGTCCTGCCAATCAGTGATTCTCTGCGGGGACAACTGCTCAGTCTGTTTGGTATCCTCCTGACAGCTGTTATCGCACTATCCTCAACTACGTTCGTTGGCAACGCCATGGCCGGCCTGATGTTGCGCGCTGTGAGGAGCTTCCGCGGCGGCGACTTCATCAGCTGCGGCGAGCATTTCGGACGAGTCTCCGACCGCGGCTTGTTCCATGTCGAGATTCAAACCGAACATCGCGACCTGACAACGATACCCAATCTGTACCTGGTGACCAACCCCGTCAAAGTGATCCGTTCGTCCGGGACGGTGGTCTGGGCCGAAGTATCGCTTGGGTACGACGTGGGACGCAAGACCGTGGAAGAACATCTATTAGAGGCGGCCAAAGAGGCCGGACTTGAAGACCCGTTCACGCACGTAATGGAACTGGGCGATTTTTCTGTCGTTTACCGGGTGGGCGGCCTCTTGACTGAAGTGAAGCAGCTCATCTCAAGTCGCTCCCGGCTTCGCGAAATGATGCTGGACAAGCTGCACAAGGGAGGAGTGGAGATAGTTTCCCCGACGTTCATGAACACCCGCGCTTTCGCCGAGACAAGGGAATTCATACCCGAGTCAACTGTCCGCCTGGGTGAAACCGAGAAACCGGATGCCCGACCCTCGATTGAGAAAGTCGTTTTTGACAAAGCGGAGCAGGCCGAATCTCTCGAAAAGCTGCGCCAGATGTACAACGACCTGGGCGCGGAGATTGACAATCTCAAAGACCAAATGCAAAAGACTGAAGCGAACACTGTAAAAGATTCGCTTCAGTCTCAAATTCAATACTTAACCACCCGTCGCGAAGGACTGGCTGAACTTATCCGGCGCCGCGAAGAAGCAGAGAAGGAGGAATAGTCTTCCTGTCGTCTTTCTTGCGGTTCGATGGTTCGGTTGCGACGCTTAGCGTTTCGTTTTGCCGCGGAACTTGCCGAACGTCTGACTCTTGAGTGTCTTGACGATCTTCTGTTCCTGCGCCTTCCAGAACTTGCAGAGTTCATCATTGGCGGCCCGACGGTGCAGATTCGAGGCCCGCGTATCCGTACACAGGCTCAGCTTGATGGGGCCGTCGATAGCTTCAATGACTTCCAGGAAAGTGATCTTGGTCGGCGGTTTGGACAGCTGGTAGCCACCGCTGACACCCTTGTAAGCTTTCAGAATCTTGGCCTGTGTGAGATCCTTGAGGATCTTCGCCAGGAATTCGCGCGGGATGGCTTCCCCTTCAGCAATCGTGCTGATCGATCCGCGTCCTCCTTCGGGAAGGGTGGCCAGGTACCTGACGGCCCGCACCGCGTAATCGGATTTTCTTGATAGTCTCATGTATATTCCTCACGTTCAAAAAGGTTCTACCTGTTCGAAATGGTCTATTCTTAGTCACAATTCCTACAGGTGCTCAAACTTGACGGCAAAGAGTATAGCAAAGGTTTATGCGGTTGTCAATTATAAAAATGAAGATTTCGCGATTTTTTTTCGGAAAAATCAACCGAATTATACGTATAAAACTCGGATAATTATATTAACTATCGGAAGAAAAGGGCGAATAGGTTTATTCGCCCTTTTAATAAGACATATGAAAGTCGCTTTTAACCGACCTGGGTAGGCTGCTGCGTGGGAGCAGACTCCCCGGGAGTGAAACTCCGCACAGCGGGCGGAGAAGCGAACGCCATCACTCCGACTGCTATGAAATTGAGGAACGGCAGGAGAGTGAGCACGGCCCAGATCGCGTTGACCTGCACCCGTTTGGCGATGTCCAGCCAGAGCAACAAGGCCGCGACGATATTGAACACCGGAATAAACAGGAACAGGAACCAGTACCATTTCCGGCCGGCGCATTTGACCAGGAGGAAGAGGTTCAGGATCGGAATGAAACTCCACCAGGCCTGATTCTGAAGCCCGACTTTCTGGGCAATTTTGAATTGAGCAAACGCGAAATAGAAATAGACGCCCAGGAACACCAGCCAGAATATAGGACCGAGTGCTCCGCCATCTGCGAATGTGTTGCCGTCTTGATACATGAAAAGCCTCCTCGAACTTGTTGCTTAAGCTCTCGTTTCAGCCCAACGTGTGACAAACTCTATCCTATTGTCGTCCGGGAAAGACGTAATCTTGAGAAAGCAGTCAGTATTCGGGGTACCCTGATAACTCTTATGTAACGCTTTATATGAATGCGCCTTCGTGTTGTACTGCACTGAGTTACAACCAATAGGCGGTCTGTATTGTGGGTTCTTGAAAGCCGCTGAGAACAAACTGTAGGATTATTATACAAGCGCCCACCGGGTACCCACGTAGGCAGGCCGCCTCTGTCGGAGACGGCCTGATCCAGTAGTTTGGTTGTGTTCGAATCGGGCTTACGGACACGCCGGCGGGGGCGGGCCGCCCTTGAACAGAAAATCTACCAGATATGTCAGGTCGGAGATATCAATCGGGCCGGCCGGGCCATCCTGACCGTCAATATTGCTCTCGGGCGGGCAATCCGGCTCATATCCCGAACCCTGGAAGAGGTAATCGACGATGCACGAAACATCGGAAACGTCAACTGGACCGGAAGGACCGATTATACCATCAAAGTTGCCGCGCTCGGTTTCACAGCAGCAGGCGTCGCCGATTCCGTCCCCGTTCGTATCTGCCTGGTCCAGGTTCTCCTTCTCGGGACAATTGTCGCATGCGTCTCCCAGTGGATCCTCATCCGAATTCATCTGGTCCGGATTCGGCAAATCCGGGCAATTATCGAGTTGGCAGGTTGTGGCCGGGAAACCGGGATCGCCAAAACCGTCGTCATCGGTGTCGGTACAGTTGTCACAGGCGTCACCAATCCCGTCGCCGTCGCTGTCCGCTTGATCCGGGTTGTACGCAGCGGCGCAGTTATCGTCCGGGCAGGTATTATTGTAAGGTCCGAGGTCACCGAACCCGTCGCCGTCCGAATCAGTACACTTGTCGCAGCCGTCACCGAGGCCATCGTTGTCGGTATCAACCTGATGGACGTTGGCTATTTCCGGGCAGTTGTCTTCAGGACACGTGTTGGCGGGAAAACCGGGATTCCCAAACCCATCGCCGTCCGTGTCGGTGCAGTCATCGCATAGATCGCCGACCTGGTCCCCGTCGGTATCGGCCTGATCCGGGTTATATCCGGCCGGACAGTTGTCTCCGGGATCACAAACCAGATCGCTGTCGGTATCGATGCAGGTATCGGCCCCGTAAATGGGGATAGTGGGATCGCCGAACAAATTCAGCTCGTAATAGCACCAGCGCATGCAGGATTCGTTAATGCGGTACAGGTTGTCTTCCTTAGACTGTTGATTGGCCCAGGCAAGACGGCTCCTGGATTCGGCCGGATTGAAAACCGCATCCCAGAATTCACGGTTGAACCTCTGTGATGGGCCGTCGGTGCTGTTGCTCATTCCCCAACCGTAGCGGGCGTTCATTATTATGGCAAAGGCGCCGTAATCGGACTTGATCGTCATGTATTCGGCGAAACAGTCGTAACTGTCCAGATGACCGGCCAGACAGGTCTGGGAGTAAACGAAACAGTAATCGGTGTTGGTCAACAGACTCATCATCATGCCGCTGGTCATTTTCATGGCATAGCCGGGACTGCCGTGGCCGAAGTGATTGATGATGTGCAAGCCCGCGTTGATACGCGCGGCCAGCTCACTGTTGGGCCAGCTGTTATTCGGCCAGTCGCGATCGTAGAGCTGGTCTATCAAGTAATCTGATGAGGGAATGCCGACCGTCGTGTAGCCGTCGGCGCCGGAACCGTCGATCAACTGATCCAGTGAATTGCCGGCATACTCGGAGACACCGCCGAAGCCGAGATGTTCACCGACCAGGAGCACATTATCCAGATACGGATCGCTGTTGTTCAGATAGACCAGTGTCTTGTTCACGAACCGAATGGCTTCATCCGAGTTACCGACCGCGGCCCGGCCGACGAATACTTCGGCGATCAAATCTACATCGTAGCCCCCTTCACCGTCATCCGGCTCACCCCAGTATGAGTCGCCATCGTAATTGAAGGTGCCGTCCAGACAGCCAAAATAGAAATCGGCGGGCATGTTGTACTCGATGTCGCCGCCCGGGTACGCGCGAACATAGAGATCCTTGGCCGGAATGAGATCGTCGTCGGCCCCAATAAGAACGTACCGGATGCCGTCATTGAGGTACCTGTCGCGGATAAAGTCACGAATGACATCGGGGTCAGTACTGCCGATTTCATCGGTCGTGCGGATCTCGGTCAGGATACCGCTCGTATCGTGGTAGTCTGCCAGTGGCTGGAAATCGGACGCCAGGGCGGTCGTAGTGATTATCAGGAGATCGTGGTTACGTCCGGAACGAAGCGGGGCGGCGGTATAGCTTGAGACGAGTTCCGGGTTGTCGACCTTGGCGGATACTTCCGTTACGTCATCGGGTTGGCCCCGGTACAGGCTGTTGGCAACGTTTGCTGTCTTAAGTGAAACGGTGACGGTAAGCCGAGAGTGGTAAAGGAGCTCACCGGTTGTGGGCACAAATTGAACTGGGTGGAGCCTGACGATGAGGATTTGGTAACCTCGGAAATGTTGCGTACCAAGGCTGTGAAAGAGCAGTTGCGGAAACGGGTTGTCGGCAGAGTAAATTGAAGGGTCAGGCTCGAGAGGCAACAGGTCGCCGGGATTGGCGGACAGCTTGATCGGATGACCGACCGGCTCGATGAGATAGCCTGTTCCAAGTGAGATCCGGCCATCAGATGATATCTCGACTCTGTCGACTTCGGCGCCATAGGGAATAAGAATCCGCGCCCCAAAGGCGGGCAGCGCCGGCTGACCGGGCCGTCCAAAGTTGGGGCTGGAAGGAACAGTTATACGGTCATACGCCACGCCGTCAATCATGATCTTGTTAATTTCAGGACGTTCGAATGAGTAGGAGAGCGCCAGCTCTTCGGCGCTGCCGGCGGCGGTTGGCGACAGCGTGAGCATAATAACGCCTGTCAGGACGGTGAGGATGAGTTGCTTGTGATTTTTTTCACGTAGGTGTTTCATCGTGTCGGTTGCCTTTATCTATAGTTGTCTTACATTATTTCCGTCTTGTGTATCGCATGGGTTGAGACGCTACGCGGACTAAGACACATTTGCGCCTGTCGTACGGCGGAAGATGTGAGCCCGGAAAAGTGGTCAACAAAGCGATAGTAATCGGACAAGGGCGTTTTCCCTTTCAACAGCGGTTCACGGGTAATATAGGCGATTGTTGAATATCGTCAAGGGGAATTGGAGGACGTGGACGCGCTTGACGCGGATGAAACGGGTGGCCGAGATCTCCGATCGCGGAGCTGATTGACATTCGCGCGAAAGCGGCAATCGCGTCAGCGTCGGTGTAGGATTCAGTCACTTGTTTATGGTAGAGGCAATCCCATGGAGGCTGTTTCATAAGTGGCGAATCGGCACTGAGCATTGCCGACTGCGCCTTCCTTGTGTAGGGTGCGGCCCTGCGCCGCACCGACTTACCGGATCGGCAGGGGCAAGCCCCGTCGCTGCGCGATACAAAAGTCAACCTGATATCACCTTTTGAGACCGCCTCTTTGCGGTCACCTATTCAGAGCTCGTTGCTTTGAATAAGACCTTGCCCGAAAAGAGCATTGTGCCAAATGCCATTGACCCTTATACTTGACGGAGGTATTGACCAGTGTCAACAACGAAACCAATATGGAGGCTTCGATGGCCAAGCAAGAGACAGGATACACGATGTATGAATCAGGGCAGGCGGGAACGATAAGACAGGGGCTGGAAGTTCACGCATTCAGAACCATGGCCGATTTGTCACATTTCGTGAGGCTGCAGGGGAGCGGGGGAGTGGCGCACTTCCGGTACTACCAGGTAATGGGGGATTTAATAAAGGATGACGGCACCCGCGACGGCTTGGTGATCAAAGTAAAAAAGTACAAAGAAGTCAAGCTGTAAATGGCCGGGTGGCGCACCGCTTGCAGTGTGGGAGTATGCCACATTCATGTTGAACAAGAGTAGGTCCCAAACCTGCGGTTCGGACTTCATCTCATTCCCAAGCTGAACTCGGAATCGAGGTCGATGGAATTGTCCTTTGCGGACGAAGCCGGAGCCGACGGGTGAGGGGCAGGTCCGAAGTGGACCTGCCCTGCATCTGATTTCAATCTGCGCAACCAACACACTTCCACCTCCTTTTCCTTGACACCCTCCTCCGCTCACTCTATATATCCCCACAATACCGGTCGGGACAGGTCGCGACCTGTCCGACTACTGTCAGGATCACTGGAGTCCTGACCTGTCAACAAAACGAAAGAAACGTTAGTCAAAGTCTACATACATGTCGGATAATAGAGCTTACGCCGGGATCGATATCGGCGGCACCAATATCAAATACGGTCTGTGTGATGAAGCAGGCAAGGTTCTCTACAGCAATATACGCCCCACCATGGCCGAAAAAGGTCCCAAACCGCTCATGCATTTGCTGAGCAACATCGCCGAACAGTTACTCTATTCGGCCGCCGAGGAGGACCACGACGTGCGCCATCTGGGTGTCGGAACGCCGGGGGCCGTCGACATTCGGACCGGCAAAGTCATCGGGCCGTGCCCCAATATCAAGGGCTGGCAGGGGATGGAAATCGGCCGCAACTTGAAAGAACACCTCAATATGCCCGTCTGGGTCGACAACGACGTCAATGCCGTGGCGCTGGGGGAACTCCGCTTCGGCGCTGCCACTGGAGCCAAATCCGTCGTCTGTGTAACAGTCGGTACCGGCATCGGAGGCGCCGTCATCATCGACGGCAAGGTCTGGCGAGGCGCTACTTATTCGGCAGGAGAATTGGGGCACATGAGCATCAATTTCGATGCTTCGTTTACGCATGCCGGCGTCCCGGGCAGCATCGAGGGTTACTGCTCTTCCGAAGCCATTCTTAATCGACTCCGCCGGGCCATGGAAAACGGCCTGACTCCGGCTTTTCAGGAAGTCCTGGAAGATGACATCGACAATCTGACGATCAAGAAGATGTTTGCCGCTCAGCGCAAACGGGACGAACTGGCTCAAAAAGCGATCGACGAAACCGCGTATTATCTTGGAGTCGGACTGGCGGGCATCGTGAACCTTTTGAACCCGGAAATCGTAGTAATCGGTGGTGGCATATCTGAAGGAGGGGGAGGTTTTGTCGATTCGGTTACTGCCGAAATAAAAAAGGTAGCCTTCGATTCGGCTGTGGCCGGGCTCTCAGTGGTTAGAGCCACATTAGGCAACAGCGCCGGCTTTATGGGAGCCGGGTTGCTGGGCGAGACCAGCGCCTGAATTGTATGAGGAAACAAACATGAAAAAGAAGTCAGACTCCAGGCCGATTACATTCAAACTGTCCAACTGGTGGGCATTCGGCTTCTCGGTTGTGTTTATCATTTATGGGGGAGTGAACATCGTTCTGGGCTTTCTGGACCGCAGCTATGACCAACTCCCGCAACACATCATCTTCCTGCTGATCGGGTTTATTCTGATTACTTTCGCCTACGCGTACAAGAATAAAAAGACCTGGGGCTGGTACAGCCAGATCGGCATCAACAGCCTCATCATTCTTGCTGCCCTTATCGGCTACAACCACCTGGAGAACATTGTCATAATGGTTCTGGCAGCGGTTGCCCTGTACACCGTCTTTGCGCCGGATACCAAGCAGTACGTCTTTCGACACCGATAAAACAGACATCAAGATAGTATGCCTGAAATGAAGAAAGGACCTGCACCCGCAGGTCCTTTTCTGATTTTTCCTAGATGGGGGACACATTTTACTGGCTCTCGCCCCAGGCTACCACGCGCACTCCTTCGTTACCATTCCTCTGGAAGTCGGCTAGATTTCGATCGTAATGAAAGCAAGCGCCCTTATCCAACTGAATCGTCCCTCCGACCAGCGAACCGTAGACTTGTGTTGTCTGATCATATTGAATGTGGGCCTTAGGGCCATAGAATGCGCCGTAAAATATGTTGCCCTGATCGAACTGAAGAAGAGAACCCTTAGAATATACTATGAAGCTCGAAGGTGTGCCGCCGTTATTAATCGTCGAGTTCTGGTTCAGGTTGATTGTGCCCGTGACATATATAGTAACATCGGCACCGGCCGCAACCGATATAGTTGAGCTTTGTCCGAGAAGAATATCCGAAAAGTAGTAAACACCGCCGTCAAGTACCAGATTGGCGGATGACCCCAATGTAAGAGTGTGGGTGCCACTATTGTACGAATAACCCGACCCGGAGAAGCCGAGGGGAGCTCCGCTGCTGGCCTCCGCCCAGGCGAATTCGGCATCCGATAAAGTGTCGAGTGATACGGAGTCTGCCGTCGATGTCGTGTCCCCATTGACGATATTGCCGCTTCCGAAACTAAGTCCTCCCGGCGTAGCCACTTCAACATTTCCTCCGAACGTGACGTCTTTGGAGCTGCTGATCGTACCGTTCGAACCGATGTTGCCGAGCGAATCGAGTTGCGTGCCGGCATATGTTCCAGAGTCCGAATTGTACGAATCAGTGCATGTGTTCCGGTCAAGATTGATCCCTTGTTCTCCAAACATGGCGTATTTGAATGGATTACTGAAACCCGGCACGACCGTCAAAACAACGGTCGCCACGGCGCCATCCACATTGCCGACGGAAACCAGCAGAATCGTGTCCGCGAGAGAAGAGTCCATAGTCTCGTCGAGGACACTGACATCATAAAAGCCGTCACCCATGGCCACTGTATTGAATCCTGCCCGCCAGCTATTGGAGTCACTCAGTACAATGAACGCCCTCTCGGCGCCGGCTTCTGCCAGGTAAAACGCCTGTTCCTCGTGAAGCTGGTTGAACGAGAGCTCGATATCAGTCGTCGACCTGTCAATGGACATAATGGCCACAGTCGCCAGCAGCATCATCAGCAGCAAAGTTATCAAAAGGGCCACGCCCCGGTTGTTCGCTATATACGTCTTCATATGTAGTCCGCTTAGTTGAGGTTCCTTATTTTGACCCGCTCAGATACTGCGAAAGTTCGGTAGCCGTTGGCCTGATTGAAGCTGTGGTCCTTTCGAGGCGTCTGCGCCTGGACCCAAACAACCACGTTGGCGGAATCGATGACATTGTAATTGATATTCGTCAAAAAGTCGGCAAACATGTTCGCCGGATTAGAATTAACTCTCTTCATAAGCTTCCACAACTTCCGTCCCGACGGCAAATCCGGCACCGCGGCATACTCCTCATCGGTGAACTCTTCCAGGTAGTACAGAACCGTATCCACCGGCTGAGTGCGACTCAGGTAAACCGCCAGGCTGTCGCCGTTTATCTCATACGGCGGATGACCCGTCAACATATAGCCCGCCATGCGTATCGTCTTCTTGATATCGTATAGAGAGTTCTTGCAGATCAACTGCGTTTCGGTGACATCGATCTGAACTTCCGACTGCTCGTGCAAATGAACATACACGCGGAACGCCGCTGCCGTCATGACCCCGGTCAGCAGAGCGGCTATCAGCACTTCCATAAGAGTGAAGCCGCCTGGCGTTCGCAATCTTCTTAGCACTTCTACATTCATCACTAGTGTCCTGTCCCGCGAATAGCTTTACACAATGTTGGCTTTATACCTGCAATAGTCACAGTCAGCATTGCCGCAAGGTCATATGAGAGATTTGGTTAAAAAAGACAACCGGATAAAAGTGTTCGACGTATTATGAAAATCACTTCCGGGACAGGACACTAGTTGCCTTTATCCAGAAAAGTGGAGTAAGTAGTGGAACGGTTTAAGCCGGATTTGTCGGTCCACAGAATCGTAATATCGGCCTGGCAGACCCCGGACGGCACCAGAGAGTCGGTGGTATTATCTCGCAACTGCGAATGACGGTCATAGTATCCCGCCACCCCGGTTTCTACCTCAGTGTAGGGAAGCGTGGGCAAAGTATCGGCGCTCTCGAATTCTTCGAGTTTCTGCTTGGCCAGGGTCGTAACATCGATTATCTCGCGGGAAATATTGTTGCTTTCCACAGAGAGAACAATCATCGGCGCCAGTCCCATTATGCCTACCGCCATTATTATCATAGCAATAAGAACTTCCAAGAGCGATATTCCGGATTCATTCATAACCGACAATCTCCAAAATGCTGGTTAATGCAACCAATTGTTCCTAATCGCAAAGCCTATGCCGAGAAATCCGATCCTATTTCTCTTTTGTATATCATTGCACGTCAGCATGTTAATGGTTTAGGGCGAGATCGGCGGAATCCAATTTTGTCTGTATTATTGGAAGTTCCCCTCAGTCTGTTGGTCTCTTACGGCATGGTAGATGATTGTGGGAAGGCGGCTTACTAACAGTTCAACTCACAACAGAAGAGCGGAGGCTAACCTCCGCTCCTCAATATCGTCTGAAATCTCACGTCTTCAAGCAACACTGAAACAGTGTTCGGTAGCCGTAGATTTCATCGAAAAAAAGTCAACGATCCGGACTAGTCCCGGAAAGGGTGTCCGTTGGATCGAGGAGATAGACCACGATCACCTCCTTTCCAGTTTCAGCTCACCGTCCCATTACGCCGAGCAGTCTTAGCTATTGTACGTTTCACCAAACCTGAAAATCAAACAAAAAATCTTCGCACACGAGGATTTTTTGCAGGTGCAAAGACGAACAGATACCGGTTTCAGAGTGAGCGTTTCAAAGTAACCGCCACCGTTCGACATCTGGCAACTTGGTGGCGCCCACAACTCCGAGAATTCCTTCAACCGAAATGGTCTGGAAAGCCAATCCTGTGAGTAAGAACATATCCCGCTGGGATTTGCTTTCTCCAGAACCTTCTGCTTACTGCTGATTCTCAGGCTAAGCCAGACACCGTTTCCTGATAACAACAACCGCTGTTAAGGCCAGCAATCCCAGCAAAACAGCCAGTCCCCAGGTCGAAGATGCGGGTACCGGCGCGGGGTTATTGATCAAGTCGCAGTTATCTCTGCACTGGAACTGCAGCTTCTTGAACTCAAAGCAGATCACACCTTCGCAGAATTGTACCTCAACCTGTCCCTTGGAACCGGGATCGTCACAAATGACTTCAACCTGAGCGGCGTCATCGGGACCCTGCAAAAGTGTATCCGCGCCTGGGGCCACACTGACGCATCCGGTGTCAATCAAGTGAATTGTATACTCCACAGCATCTCCGTTTGTGACTTCATAGTGGAGCATGTTCGTCGAAGCATCGAACCACGCCCGTACGTCCTGCGCTGATGCGCTAGAAACGGTAATGGCGGATATCGCCAGCACCAACACCAGAATTCTGAGCAAATTCCTGTTCATTAACACTTTCCTCACTTTCTCCGGCGGTCTCTCACGTTTTAGTAAATGGAATGATCTGTTTCGCTTTAATCCCGGACGTTGTAGTCATAGACTAATATAGTTGTTTATATCTCAAATTATAACATATTATCCCATTTTGGTCAAGTATGAAGTGGGCCCGAGACGCGATTAAACGATCAATTTCCGCCGGTTCCAGCTATTATCTCTGTCAGGATCAACTGCTGTAATTCACGGGCAATCAGGGCATGTCCTTCCGCTGTCGGATGGCAATGATCGACAAACAGGCTGTCGGCTCCATTATCCATGAACAGCTCATGCAAGTTAATCACCCACATATGATTATCGCGTACTAGTTGATCAATTTGCTCAAGGTACTCGTCCTTAATCCTGAGGGATAAGTAATCGGCCTGCAGCGCGGAATCAAGATACTCATAGGCCAGGCCGAGATTTGCGTCGGCCTTTGAAATGAGGTTGACACCTATGTTATAAAGGAAGGGTGAGCCGGCCGATGCGGCGGCTTCCGATGCTTCATCATCATAGTTCTGGCTGTACAATTCCCGCGCCAGACGAAGAAGACTGTCGGCAATACCAAACTCTCCGGCCTCCCAATATGAGACACCCAGGTTGTTGACGTGAACAGGCGTTGCCCCTTCATTCAAGACACATTCCTGCCAGTACGCTATCGACTCCTCGGGCAACAGTGAATCATGATAGACCGCTCTGAAAACTGCCTGCGTGAACTTGTCAGTGTCCCCGTTTCTGCCGCGAAGAAGTCCCTCCGGAAGACAGTATTTGACTTGTCGACCAAGAAGCTCGCGTAGCACTGGGGGCATGATCAGTTCTCCCTGCTCTCCTTTGACTTGTCGAAACATCTTGAACTGCAGCGCCGCTGGCCACATAAGCGGTACGGCCGGTTTCAGAATAATCAACGAACAGGAACGACGATCGCATTCATCCACCAACCATTTCAGATTCCCGCCGAACTGATCCGGATTGACGCGTACTTTGAGATGTGAAGGCTCGATATGTGGTTGGGGGAGAGCGCAGCGAATAATGCTCCGCAGTATTCGATAGAGCGCACTTCGAGATAAATGGCGGCGCAGCACTTGAAAAGACTGTCTCTTAAGGAGTTCTCTGTCGGAGTAACCTCCGGAAATGGAAGCGTCGTTGTTGCCGCAGTACAAAATGATCAGATCCGGCTCGTATCGCCAACCCTCATGCTGCATGAACCTGACAATCTGCTCGCTGCTGTAGCCGACCACCGATGCGTTGATAACCTCTACATGCATTTCCTCCGGCAGCTCCGAATTAAGTCGCCGACGCAGAACTTCACCAAAAGTCGAGGACCGCGATTCCAGCCCAATCCCTACCGGTGAGGAATCTCCCAGTATCATCAGACGAAACGTGCTCGAATCCTTTACGTGGTGAACCTCATCGCCGATCAGGCCCCGGGAGTTCGTCTTCACGAGTGAACTGTTCAGGTTCGCCTTGAAACGCCAAAGCAGATAGGGGTCGGGTTCGTTCCAGTCGAACAATGAGCGAAAAAATGCTGTTTGCCACCCATGGTTAACTTGCGTTGGGGCCGGTTCAAAAGCCAGAACTGATTCGATTACTCGACAAGTACCTTCCAGAACGGCAAGGCCACCGATAATCAGAATGGCCGAGAAGACAAAATGTCGCAATCGGCTAATGGACATGGTTGCCATATTCGCCAAGATACATACAGACAGGGTAATTGTCAAAAACCAGATCAGAACTTAACGTCGACGCACTTGGCAAAAGCCGCCGCGTTGTGTAAGTTGTCGACTCGATAAGGAAAAGGAGCAAGATGATTCAATTTCCTATAAGCGGAGTTGAGACGTACTGGTGGCTGCCGCCGCTGATTGCCTTTGTAATGTCGACACTCAGTGCAACAGGAGGGCTCTCGGGCGCCTTCTTACTCCTGCCGTTCCAGGTCAGCGTTCTCGGCTTCACCGGGCCGGGGGTAAGCCCGACCAACCTGTTATTCAACGTGGTTGGAATCCCGTCAGGAGTCTACCGATACGCTCGAGAAAAACGTATGGTGTGGTCATTGGCATGGTTGATTGTGTTGGGCACGGTACCCGGAATGTTACTGGGAGCCATGGCCCGTGTCTACTTTCTTCCGGACCCGGCTCACTTCAAACCGTTCGCCGGTTTCGTTCTGGCGGCTATCGGCATTCGCATGGCGCTGGACGTCAGCCGTACGCATCAGACTAAGCGAATAAAGACGAATCTCCCCGACCGGTTCCACATCCGCGATGTAAATATATCCGCCCGCTCGATCCGCTTCACCTTCAATGAGGAAAGCTATCAGGCACGCACGATGCCCATTCTTCTCATTGGCTTCGCCGTCGGCATGGCGGGCGGTGCCTATGGTATCGGGGGAGGAGCAGTCATAGCACCGCTCTTGATTTCGACCTTTAGGCTGCCGGTTTACGCCATTGCCGGAGCGGCACTGTTCAGCACGTTTGTCGGATCGGCAATGGGCGTGCTGTTTTACTGGCTGCTTGATTTGACGCCAATCGGCATCGATCAATCCGCCTCACCGGATTGGCTGCTGGGCGGCCTGCTGGGTATCGGCGGCGCCTGCGGTATGTATGCGGGAGCCAGGATGCAGCGCTTCGTTCCGGCCAGACTGATTAAAATCCTCCTGACGCTCTGTCTGCTGGGAATCGCCGGCAAATACCTGGCCGGTCTCTTCTGATTTATTTCGTTCATAAAATAGCAGGCAGTCAACAATTGACTGCCTGCAGCAAACTAATCGCATTCGGCCATTACGGACAGTTTAGCGTCCCATCAAAGAACAGATAGGCCACCAGAGTAGTGAGATCCACAACGTCGATTTGGCTGGAGCTGTCAACATCGGCCAGTTCGACAAAAGGCGGTGCCGAGCCGCCACGGAATAAGTAGTCGACGAGGTACGTGAGATCGGCCACATCCGGAACGCCGCCCGATGCATTGACATCGCCGCAGAGTAACGACTCCGGATCAAATACCGGCGGCATGCCGTTAAGTTTTCGGTTATACCGCCACATTTGTACGGGCACTTTTGCAGGATGATACGACGCGTCATTGAATTCGGTGAACACTAATCTCCCGGCATTTGAGGGATAGAACATATCCAAAAGGCCGTCCTCATCCACGTCACCCACTACCGCACTGTGGAAACTGTACGTAACGCCGGTCACATCAGGATACACAACCAGCGGAAAGCCGTCTATCAATGAAGCGTCATTGCGGTACGCCAGAATACGCTCGACCGCATATGAGCCCAGGAGGTCCTTGTCGGCGGGCACAATGACATCCATAGTATTATCTCCGTCCACGTCAGCCACCGAGGGGAAGGCAAAAATGGCCGGGTTGCTGGTCGTGGCAAAAAAGCCGTCAGACAGAGAGTCCCCCAGATATGGTGTACCGTCCAGTCGCCAGGCATAAACCAATCCGCTGCTGAAGTCATAGTGGGACGTGATGTATTCCAGTGATCCGTCACCATCAAGGTCCGCAAAGACAGGATTCGTAGGCACCAGATAGGCGTTGATCTTGATTTCATGCGGCCAGCCAGGTTTGAGCGTGAGATTCTCATCAAAGGCATATAGCCAGTAGTTCAAATGCTCCCACGGTGATATGTCAAGGTATCCATACACTATCAACTCGTGCTTGCCGTCCTTGTCGATATCGACTGCCGACATATCTCTGAGCTGGTATGGATGTCCGTCCATAGCCAGTATGGCAGTATCCGTCGGCTGTCCTGTCGTGTCGAGCCGAATCAGTCTGTCCGTGTATCCGTAAATCTCCCCAATGCCGTCACCGTCAATATCGGCCGAATAGCCATGTCCATAGCCGGTATGCAAAGGAGTATTGTATCCCCAGGGCGTGCCGTCAGGTCGGTAAATGTGGTAATGATGATTCACGAGGGTGATAGTCCCGGGATTGTAGTGAATCTCGTCCCGGCCGTCACCGTCAATGTCGAAGAGAAAAATACGAGGCGCCAGGTCCTCGCTGGCGGGCAGAAAATTGTTCATATTGGCGGACTGGTCGAGCGGTGTACTAAAGGGGGAACCTGAGGAAGGAAAGCCGTATAGCGTGGTCGGTGACATCACAACCAGGTCATCGATGCCGTCGTTGTCGAGATTACTACTGCCGGCGCGGTTCGATAGTCTCCGGCCGGCAAGGATGGTACCCCGGTCGTTTTGGGAGTACCGTCGGTATTGAAAAACACGACACCGCTTCTCGTACCCACCACTATCTCATTCAACCCATCGTTGTCGAAGTCACCGTAATTGGCGGTCCAGCCCACGGTGTTCGGCAGTGACGCTGTCCAGCCTTTGTCGCCGCCGAATGCCGACTCGAGAAACACTTGCACGGTATCGGCCTCCTCCAGACCCGAAGCCGAGTAGACGCTCATCCTTATTGCATATTCTCCGTCAGGCAACGTGCCGGCATCCCAGGTGAGGATTTCGTTGTCATGAACGGGAGTAGTGACGGTATCGATCAGATTCCACGATGTCGGGAAATAGCCTGCCCCGTACTCCACCACCGTGTACTCGAAGTCCGTACAGATCGCCGTGCCGGTGATAACTGCAAATCCTGTCAGCGTATCATCCACTGCTGGCTCGATTATCTCTGCCACCGGGCTGTTGGCAACATATACGCGCTGCGCGTCAACGTTGTCAGCACCAACCTGCAGCCGAATTGTATACAGTCCCTCCAGTTCCTGGGTCGACCAGGTACCCAGCAAACCATCCGTCACCGGCGAGGAAGCGCTGCTTATCGTTGTCCATGAGGTGGGGGCAGCACCTGTCCCGTATTCAAGGGTGAAATAGGCGAAGTCGGTTCCGTCCGCACTGCCGAATATATCCACGATCCCGGATAGGACGTCATACGTAACCGGGTCCGCCAGGATCGCCCTGATACGTGGTGTCAGAGCTATGGCGTTCGCCAGGTTCACCCGCCCGTGACCGCTGTACTTATCCCAGCCGGGATAATTGGCGCCCGTGCCGTAGGGATCCAGGATGTCATCGGCAGAGTTCTGAATCACTTCCTTCGTCTTGTTGTGTGTCAGACCGGGGGAGACGGACCGAATGTAGGCCGCTACTGCCACTGCATGCGGACCGGACATGCTTGTTCCTGAGGCCAGGTAATAGTAATCATCAATTATGTGCACACCCGGGAAATTCGGAGCGTACATATCGGTCGTGTCCGCCCGAAGCGAGAGGATCGAGTTGCCGGGCGCTGTTACGGTTATGAAGGAACTAAATGTAGAAAAGGACGTCACATGATCGTCCGCATCCGAAGCGGAGATGGCCATCGTCATCGGGTAGGAAGCCGGATAGTTGACGTATTCCGCTCCGTCATTACCGGCCGATGCTACCAGCACCACACCGCGACTGTAAGCGTATTCCAGGGCATCCTCGACAACCGGGATCTCCCAGCCCAATCCCCAGCTCATGTTGATTACGTCGGCGCCGTTGTCGGCAGCATAGATAATCGCATTGGCCGCCATAGATAGAGTCATCAACGGATAGAATTTCAATGCCATAATCCTGGCGTCCGGAACGACGCCGGCGACTCCGGCTGAGTTGTTGATTATTGAAGCCACTATGCCGGCACAATGTGTGCCGTGGCCATATTTGTCCGTTGGATCATTGTCTTCAGTAATAGGAAGTCCCAATCCCTCGTCTGTACCCGAAAAGTCCCAGCCCACGATGTCGTCGACATAGCCGTTGTGGTCATCGTCAATTCCGTTATCCGGAATCTCACCTGGGTTGTTCCACATGTTTGAAGCCAGATCCGGATGATCCCAGTCCACTCCTGTATCGACTATGGCAACTACGACGGTCGATGTGTTGTCCGGCGGTGAGAGAAAGACCTCGTCCGCATCGATATCGGCGTCGGGTGTGCCGAAGTACGTGATGAGATGGTGACCACCGTTGCGAGCTATCTGATAATGACCCTGACCCGTGTTGCTTAAGGCATACTGATGCGGGAAGAGGGGGTCGTCAGGCAGATCGTGCAGTTGGACGGAGTAATCAGGGATAGCGTACTCGACTGCGAACAAAGCGGCATATGCCGTTTTCATGGCCTCCAAATCCGTATCCTCGTCAACGTGAAGGATATAGATGTCCTTGAGCGGATTAGCCGCGACCCTGTTTGCGCCTTTCTTCAGCAAAGGTCTTTGCGAACGGACTTGGTATTCTTCATGCAGAGCGTCGATGCTAGCCACACTCGTACTCAACTTGCCGTCCTCGTATTTCAGTTTCATGTTTACATCCGGCCTAACCTTTATGATCAGCTGGTGTGTCTGATAGCGGTCCTGAAATGAGGGTTGATCGACCAACAGGCCGAAAGTCGCAGCCGGTAGAAGCACCGACACACCCCACAGGACGGTTAGAAAGCGAATCAACCCTGTCATGGATTTCCTCCAAAGTTGAGAACTTTTGATCAGAACATCCGCGGTACTACGCCTGCAAGATAGCAATAATGCCTAAACGTGTCAACTATTTCCCCGTTTGACTTAGATTCTGGGCACTGATACCGGATGTCAATTTCTCTATGGACGAAGCACGGGTCCCCTCAGTTCAAACAAATCGGATACGGACCGAATCGGAACAGATAATCCACCAAATACGACAAATCGACCACGTTGATGTCATCCTCGGCATCGATATTCCCGATCCAAAGCGGGTCGGGGGCCGGGCCGAACCGGAACAGATAATCCACCAGGGCCGTCAAATCGGCCACGTCCGGTCCGCCGAAGTCACCGTTTATGTCACCACAGCGCCGAACCGACACGCTTCCCAAAGTAGCTCCGGGTTGATACTCCAGATAATACGCTTCCAGGCCAAGTTCCTGTCCGGAGAAACTGGTCGTGTCGATGGGACAGGTCCCCACCTGGAAAGTCGTCGAAAGGTATAGATTCACGATTGGCCCCAAACCCGGCGCCAGCGGCGGATTGCTGTTGACGGTACTGGCGGTCAGCTTCAGCACGAAACGCTTATTGCCAAGATCACTGTGCGTCCGAACAACCTGATCGAAATAGTCAGTCCGACAACCTTCCGTATCAAACCCGACATAACCCAATTGAATGGGCCCACTGTATGTTATTGGTAACACGATGTTGTGCAATGGATGTGAGTTTGTCAGATAAACCGGTACTTTAACCGTATCCGAGGGCAACCACACAACATCGTCAATGTCCAGGGTGTCCGCCAGCGTGATTATCATCATCCGCTCGGTGTGATTGTGACGTCCGTCCGCCAGAGTGTTTTCTAGGTAAACATCGAAACTGCCGCCCGCTGTGTATGTATGCACCGGCAAAGATTCATAAGACTCCGCGCCATCACCAAACCGCCAGTACTGATCTGAAGATCCCGTAGACTGGTCCGAAAATCCAACGGTCAGCGGCGCCCAGCCGAAAGTCGTGTCCGCACCAAACCGGACTTGCGCCGCATTGGTATTGGCAAAGGCGTAAGCATGAGTGTCCCAGTTCACTACTGTCAGGTCGTTTTTGAGTGAATGTCCGTAGTAAATGACAACGTCAGTTGACGGAGCCGAGGCCGCCGACACCCAGCCATAAATGAGGTCATAACAAAATTCATTATCCATAAGCCGGTTGCCGTCAGCCACAACGGAGTCGATCGCTTGAAGTGGCCGGCGAGTCGTGTAGAACAGCTTGTACGATCCGGTTTGAGCGATGGTGTCCGCCCGCTGCTCAAGGCCGTCCCCGTCGATATCAATCCAGGCCAACTCCTCGACAACTGTGGCCAGGTCAGCCCTCCAAACCGGCGTTGTCGTGAATGTCCCGCCGATGTTTTCGTAGATGCGCGGGCGGTCCCACCAGCGGCCGGCCGCCAGGTCATCGTCACCATCGTTGTCGTAGTCATACAAAGCGACTGCCGAACCATAGCCCCCCGTCTGGGACTGCCAACCGTGAGTACTGTTAATGGTTCCCGCGCCGTCGTTGAAATAAACCCGGAAATAACCGCCGCCACCCAGTTGATCGTTGAACGCCACAATTATATCCGGCCAGCCGTCATTATTCACATCGCCGGTAATCACAGTATTGGCCGGCTCGGCTGTCTGGTTCTGCCACGAAGGGGAGAGTTCCAGCCCCGACGCATCGTTGTAGAACGCCGTCACGCCAAGGTTGTCAGAACAAACCACCAGGTCCAGAAAGCCGTTCTTGTCCAGATCACCAAACGTTACATCCATCGCCGCCGAGTTGACCATTGACTGCCAACCCGCGGTATTCGACAATGTGCCGTTGTCATTGTAATAGATCAGGTCGGGAGTGAAGATGTTATTGTATGCATCGCCCGTGGCCACTGCCAAATCGAGGTCGCCATCAGCATCGGCATCACCGAGCGCGCAGGAAAACGAGAAGATCCACTCACCGGTATACCAGTCCGGGGCAAAGGATGGCTGACCGGAGTTGTTGAGATACATATTGCACCGAGTTGGGTCGCCAAAGCCGCCCGGCCCGAGGTAATTGGATACCACAAAATCCGCAAAGCCGTTGTCGGTCAGGTCGCCCACGGCGCAGTGACCAGAGTACTCGGGGTTCGATGACAGCCACGACGCCGAGGAGGGGAGAGTCCCAAGCACCGAAATATACAGCGTATTCCTAGCCCGTACTATATCGTTGCCGTTGGAGAAGAAGACGTCGATGAACCCGTCCCGGTTGGCATCCCGCCACATCATGCCGGTGCCGTACCAGTTATACTCGGCCGACTGCCAGAAATGGCTGGTCTGAATGGGAGGCTGCGCCTGAACCGATATGGCCGAGACAAACAATAGCATCAACCCCATTGCAATCGCGGAGGAATTCCTCATGATAACCTCGACAGTACAGTGTTATGACCGTTCCGGCCGCCGGAGCCGATGGCGAGGAGGGAACCGACTCCCAACCGACCCACATCGTGGACACCTATTAATATAATAGATTTCATAGGGAGGTCAAGCTAAATGGGGGAGAGGTGAAGCCGTCAGGTCACAATTCCACTACGTGGAATCAGGATTTGACGGAACGAACGAGAGGTCGAAAGGTTGTCATCCCTGCGCAGCCAGGAATCCATCCTCGGTCATTGTGAAGAGTCAGCCCATACCGTCACGAACGGATCCCTCACGGCGCATATTCGTGTAGTCACCCCTCCGGTTCTGTGTCCGGCTCCTCAATGTCGACCAGCTTGACCTTTTCCCACTCATCACCCATGATCGACTGGCCCTCAACATCCGCCTCAACAACGTACTGCATGGGTACCATCAGAGAGTAACCACCGCCCGCCGGCAACAGTACCGATAGCCCCATCTGACCTGTATGCCCGAAGAAACCTCCGCCGGAATTGAGGACCGCCGGGATATTGTTGTCGCGAAACGCCTCAAGCAACATCTGCGCCACTTGAAACGAAGTCACCCGCGCCAGTGCCACCCAGTCTTTGTACTCGCTTTCCGTCTCCCGATCCGGTACTGTTTCCAGGGACCGGACTAACCACTCGTCGCAGTCAGAGCATTTCAGCACATCGTCGGTGTACTCGATTCGACATTTGGGACAAAATGGCATAAAGCTACTCCCTGCACATAGGTGATCTATTGCTCTTGGTCAATCTCTATACCGTCAATATACCGCGTTTACAACGCGATATTCAACTCAATATTTCCGTGAACGGGGAGCCCATCTCTTGCGGCGAGTTGCGCTGATAGAGAATAGTCGCTTTGTTGCGTCAGGTCCTGCTCGCCGCAGGCGAATGTGACCTGACGCTCCTCTGCAACGCTTGTTCCCTGAGGTCAGATTAGTAGGACAGCTCACCCCCCGATCCATACTTTCTCAACAAATCCCTTGAAATGTCCGGTGTTCTTCCGGATACTGAACATCATAATGCCTACATCAGTGAATTCCCACAGATACCGGAAAGGTCGAATTATGATCCGTACATCCATTATTGTGTGCACCCTGGGTTTCTGCCTGCTGGAGGCCATGTCGGCCGCTCAGACCACGGAGAAAACCGGCGATTCCCCCGAAGCCGTGGTAACTATCGCAGTTAACCACGCCCGGAAGATGAACTGGGACGCTTACATGAAGCTGTTCCACCCGGAAGCGGTACAGGATTTCCACGAGATGATGATGCCCATCGCCAGTGGCATGCAGCAGCTCCTGCCCGACCCGGCATTGGCCGACTCTATCCCGCCCGATGAGCGTCCCCCGGAAGAGATCGTCGAGTTTCTCAACCACATGGACGAAATGCCGTCGCAGGAGTTCGCGGGCGGATTCTGGAATGTCCTCGCAACCATGATCCCCGAACTGGGGCAAGCGATGTCCTCGCTTGAATCGGAGATAATCGGGGGCGTACCGGAAGGCGACACGCTGGTTCATGTCGTTACCAGAAACAAAACCGGCGGCATGGGTATGGAAATCGTCCAGATGGAAGTCATTACGGTCAAGAAATCGCCCGACGGGTGGAGGCTGATGCTGAGCGGCCGGATCAAAGGCCTGGCCCAGCAGCTTCAAAGATCCTTCGGTCGTTAAGAAGTAGCTCCGAACCCCTGCGGTTCGGACACTTCCTTTGTCCCGCAGGGACAAAAACGCTCGGAACGACTCGATTCTGTAGGGGCGCCCCCACGTGGGCCCTTTAATTGAGCGACCAGATGGGTCTTGGACGACTACTTGGGGTCGCCCCAACAACCTACCTGTCAGCTTTGCGAAGGCAGGGGTCCATGATATGCTGTCAGACGACTCCATTCTCTCCGAGAGGGACAAAAGCAATCGGAACCATAAGAGAGCCCCGTGCTATTTCCACCGATGCGGCGTTTTATATTGTCTCTTTGTCCCGCAAAAACGTAATTACATTGATGACACCGAACGATTTGATCCGGTAACCCGAAACTCGGCTTGGCCATGGACTTTTTCGATTTGCTTGCCGATACCTATCCCTACTTGCTCGCCGGCGGCGGGCTGGTCTCGGCCGCTGTAGTTCTGGTTCTCAATATCTACAAGATACGCGAGGCCAGGCGTAAGGTGGCTCAACTCGACCAGCAGGCCAACACCCCTTCACAGAGAGTCTACATCCCGAACACGGACGAAATAGTAAAATACTCGCAGATGAAACTCGGAAGAGCCGGCATCATCGCCAAAGCGGCTGGTCTGGCTGTCGTCTTGTTTGCCACAGTGTCGGTTTTCTACGTCTTCGAAATGGGTTCCGGTCCGGCTTTGGACCCGTCCGATGACTCCGGCGGCCAGACCTTTCACCCGCCGGATGACCCCGTCGATGCAGTGGAGAAATCATCTCTCATATCGAGAATCCCGGCCCCTCCCGCCTACGTGCGAGTGCCTGCAGAGGATGACAGTTTCGCGGCCTGGCTGCGCCGACTCCCTCTCAAGCCGGGGCGTCCCGATATCTACAGGTACAACGGCGAAAGATACGCCGATCAGAAGTTCCATTACGCGATTGTCGATATCGATATCGGCAATACCGACATTCAGCAGTGCGCCGACGCGGTTATTCGCTTACGATCCGAATATTTCTTCTCGCAGCAGCGCCTCGACGAAATCGTATTTGACTTCACCAGCGGCCACAAAGCCGCCTACACCCGCTGGCTCGATGGCTATCGCCCGCATGTCCAGGGAAACCAGGTCGACTGGTTGAGAACGGCCACGGTAGATTCTTCATATGGTAACTTCAGGGAATACCTTGACTCGGTCTTCATGTATGCCGGCACCTATTCGCTGAAACGGGAACTAAAGCCGGTGGAAGGGCTAAATGACATGCAGATCGGTGACGTCTTCATCCAGGGCGGTTTTCCCGGTCATGCCGTACTGGTAGTTGATATGGCTATCCATGAAGAGTCCGGGTCAAAGATCTTCCTGGCGCTGCAGGGCTTCACCCCAGCCCAGGACATCCACATCCTGAAAAATCTTGACGATTCACACCTGAACCCGTGGTTCGAAATTCTGTCCGACGGCACGATCCATTTCCCGCAATGGTCGTTCTCGGCCGAAGATCTCATGCGGTTTCGGTAGCACGCCGCCTTCTACTCTGTGGCGGTTAGATCGGACAGCACCTCCAGAATATCCACCGGCTCGGCGCGCAGTTTGTAATCCGCCTCGAGATACGCATAGACAATACTGCCGTCTTGATCGATAACATAGGTCGCGCTGATCGGCAACTCCGATTTCTCGGCGCCATAATACGCCTTCAGATCGAGGCCCCTGGCGGTGTACACACTGTCCAACTGAGCCGGTAACTCAAACGCCAGGCCGAACAGTCGGGCCACGACCAGACCCGTGTCGCTCAAAACTGGATAGGTCAAACTATCTTGTTCAATCACCGAGAGCGAGTTGTCCGGATTCTCGCCGGAAACGGCTACCAGGGTGGCGTTGTGGGACTCGAATTGAGGCAGATACTCCTGCAGGGAAGACAGATAGAGATTGCACTAGGGGCACCAGGCGCCGCGATAGAACACGAGAACCATGCGCCCGTCAGTCAGGAACTCGCGGCTGTTGCGCATTTCACCGTGGGCGTCCGGCAATTCAAAAACCGGCATTGTGTCACCGACATTCAAGGCATTCTCGAGTATCCCCGACCGGCGCAGATTTTCTATGGCTTCTTTGCTTATCTCCCGAAATTCCGATGATGACTTGCTTTGGGACTGCTCCGCCCGGGCCTTCAGTTTGGCCTCCACCGGACGGTCCGAAATTTGGCCCGCTGTCGATTCCTCACCGGCTTGGCTGACAGACATGACTGCAACTGACATCAGCGAAATAACAACGAACTTCTTAAGAAATGCTCGCATTAGATGGCTCCTCTCCAGAAATGACAGAGTTTGTGCCGGTTCTTTTCACATCAGACAGAACTTCCAGCTCCGGAAATTGGTTCCCCCTTCGCGACTGGGGACGCGTCGGGAATACAAGCTGCGGCATTGACCGATCAGCTGCGATTCCATGACACTTTTATGACATTCGACTCGTTTGAATGCATTAATTCTGCTTCAGACTATTTACGGAGACTATATGGACTTACATTATCTACCAATAATCACGACCATCTTTTCGGTCGTCTTTGCGATTGAACTGTACCGACGATATGCCGGGAAGCCGACGTCGTATCATCTGCTCTGGTGGGCGATCGGCGTGACGACATATGGTATGGGCACTCTGACCGAATCACTGATCACGCTTACCGGCTGGAGTGAGCTTCTTTTCCGCACGTGGTATATTGTCGGCGCGCTTCTGGGCGGAGCGCCGTTGGCTCAGGGTACTGTTTATCTGGTTATGAAGAAGAGGACTGCTCATGTCCTTTCTACGCTGCTTGTTATCGCTGTTCTTTTCGGTTCGACGGCCGTTATCCTTACGCCCCTGAATTACTCACTGGTCAACCCGCATCTGCCGCAAGGCGATGTCATTGTCTGGCAGTGGGTACGCATGATATCACCGTTCATTAATTCGTACGCGTTCATATTCCTGGTCGGCGGCGCCATAGCATCGGCCGTGAAATTCCGAAGCATTCCCACCATGCGCAACCGTTTTATCGGCAACTGCTTCATAGCCATCGGAGCCATTCTCCCGGGTATCGGGGGCGCCATGAGCCGCATGGGCCATACCCAGGTGTTGTATGTCGCAGAACTAATTGGGCTGGTGCTCATCTATGTCGGCTACAGAAGTTGTATCAAAGCTCCCGCCCCGCTGCAGCACCCATTGCAGGCAAATCCGGAGTATTCAGTCGAATAACGCTCGCTTCTCGATGATCATAGTCGAGTTCGCCCCGAAAGCCGGTTGACTGCACGCTGCGTATTCGTTATGTAAGAGTATGTGGTATGTTCAGTGCATAGTTCTCTGCTGTTGCGCACTAGTAATTTCAAGACCTGGTTCAAGTATTGCTTCCGATCTGGAAAACCTGCAGCACACTTTCGAGCATATCAAGGACTGCCCCCTCGATACACTCTCCACCATATCTCTTTCCGCCTGCACTCTGACTCACCATGATTTGAAAATCACGTTCGATTCCGGCCGGCTGGCATTCACTGAACGCATCTTGCTGGACTCAGCTGAAGTCCGGTGCGCGGCATACTTCGAAGGTAACGGTCGTTTCCAGTTCCATCCTCGGGTGCCCACTGAAAGAGACCAGCTCGCCCGCTTTTTCGAGACCGACTCATTGAACCGGCCCTTCGACAGGGTTTTGCTCATTTGCGACAGCACGATTAGCCGGCGGCTTGAAGCGCTCGGCCAACCGACGTCGGCCTGTTTCGGCAATGACGAACAGAAGCGGGCCAAAAAGGAGATGGAAGAAATCGTCGATTTCTCCGAACGGTACCTCGTATACTCCTCACTCCGCGGCATTACCTCGCCGGGATCACCTCCGTATCTTCTGGTGAACGTGGAGCCTGAGCACTCGAAACGATTGTACTATTGTTTCGATCCTCACGAAAGGAAAGAGATCGAACTATACCGGCATTTCTCCGAGCCCGGCTCCAGCGGCATGGAGCTGATCTGCAGCTATTCACAATACGCGGATGAGTTCTACGGGAATCTCAACGGCTTCTCCAGGGCCTGCTATGAGATCGTGCATTATGACATCAGCGCCTCCCTTGACAGGGCGGGCAATTGCCGGGCGAGAACCGAAGTCGAGCTGGAAGTACTATCCCCGTTTCAAATGACGCGGCTGGACCTGCACAACCAATTGCGGGTCGATTCTATTACCACAGAACTGCCACTGCCGATTGCCTTTGAGCGGTTTGAAGACAAACGACTCTATCGAGACTGGTACCCCGGTTTGTATCTCTATTTCGACAGGCAGCTCAGAAAAGGCGAGCACTTCATACTCACCTTCCACTATGAAGGGGGAATCGCCCGCCGAGAGATCGGGGAATTCTTCGTCACGGCCGGAGCGCGCTGGTATCCCCGGGCGCCGTACAATACCGGAGCGACCTTCGATGTGCGCTTTAAGACCCCCAAAGATTTCGAGTTCGTGGCGGCCGGTACCTGTCTGGAGCGCGACAAAGTCGGCGACACGCTTATCACACACTGGGAAGTCAAAGAGCCTGCCGACAACGTCTCGTTCGCCATCGGGCCCATGAAAAAGTACGAATTCGCCGACGAGCTGATCGGCTCCGTTGACATCTATTATTCGAAGGAATTACACCGCCTGATCGGCCGGGCGCTCACGAACAGCGCCGTGTCTACCGGTCGCCATATGCAAAAACAGGTAGCCGAGGATGTCATCAACTCCATGCGCCTCTTCACCCATTACTTCGGCCCCTGCCCGCACGAGAAACTGAGCGTCAGCGAGATCATCGCCTACCACGGCGAAGCGTTCCCCGGCTTTCTGCACATGGGGTTTAACACCTGGATCAGCACCGATGCCTGGGGTGCGCAACAACTCTTCCGCGCCCACGAGGTCGCGCACCAATGGTGGGGAGTCGGGGTCGGATACGAAACCTACCACGACCAGTGGCTTAGTGAAGGGTTCGCCGAATACTGTGGACTCATGTACCTGCAGAGCATCAAAGGCAACGATACCTTTCTTGACAAACTGGAGGAAATGCGCAAGGAGATCTTCTCGGTGCGGAAATACATCTTCGGGTTGTCCGGTGAAGAGGCCGGGCCGATCATCATGGGGTATCGCACGTCCAGCTCCAGGACGCGCGGTGATTTTGGCTTGATAATCTACAAGAAAGGCGCATTTGTTCTACACATGTTGCGCAATCTGCTTCTGGATCTTGCGACCATGAGTGATGATCTGTTCTTTGAAATGATGAGAGATTTCTTTGCCACCTTTCAGGGTCGGGATGCGACCACCCGGGACTTTCGCCGCCTGACCGAGAAGTACATGCGAATGGACATGGGCTGGTTTTTCCAACAGTGGGTCTACGGCAACGAACTCCCGACTTACAAATTCGAATATGAGACCGTCAACAACGAAAACGGACATTTTGATGTGCACTGTACGGTGCGTGTGGAGAATGTCAGCCGTGACTTCATTATGTACGTGCCGGTCGAAATAGAATTCGAGAAAGACGCAAAATCGTATATGCGCGTGGTCATAGAAGGCGATTCGACGAGTTTCACCATCCCCGATCTCCCGCGCCAGCCACGCAAAATCCGGCTCAACCCATTTGAATCCGTCCTGGCCGAGGTCAAGCAGTAGCCTCACTTTCAAGCTCGCATCTATCGCACTTCGTGGCACCGAATCCGAAACCTGAACGGCTTTTCCTCGTATTTACCGATAGTGGTCAACTACAGGAGGATATTGATGAAAACAATAGCTATGGCTTGCCTGGCCGTTTTGCTGGTCGTCGACGCCGGTACGGCCGACCATTTTGACGGTCGATCAATAAAGATACACAATCTACATTGCTGGCAGGTCGATCATATCGAATACGATATCGATGACGGCAGTCTGTTCATTACCCACGACAGCCCGGATTATGAGACAATTGAAATCACCGAGCAATACGAACTTTACATCAACGGTGAGAAGATCGTTCTCGATGATCACCAGCAGGCGCTCGTGCAGGATTACTACGATCTAACCATGGAAATGGTCAGCCGTGCGAAGAAGATCGGTTTGGAGGGGGCGCGCGTTGGACTCGAGGGAGCTAAACTGGGCATTAAGGCGGTGGGCAAAGTAATGAAGATGCTGTTGACGGACTACGATGAGGACGACTTCGATCGCGACATGGAATACGAGGCCCAGAAGATCGAAGCTAAAGCCGAGATTCTGGAAGAGAAGGCCGAACTGATCGAGTACCTGGCCGAAGAGGCGGAAATGGTAGCTGAGGAAATGCGAGAGGCCATTCCCGAACTTGACCGGCAGAAGTGGTTTAAGCCGTAGCGAAGTGCTCCGAACGGCAAAACCAATCCTTTCTGAGTCACGCGCGACAGCGGGGCTCGCCCCTGCCGATCTGCTCCTTCAGTGCAGCACAAGGCCGCGTCCTGTGCGAGGAATGCGAAGTGCAGGAGCCTCAGTGCCGACTCACCCCTGTAAAACGACACAACTGCTTTCGGGCGATAAGTCACTTCTTCGATCGTTGGCGGGATAACCGAGGTCCAACGGACTTGCATCGCAGAAGATGCGCCACGTGGCGTCGACCACCTGGCTAAGCCATTCGTCAGTCCCTTAAACCGACATTATCGCATTCCAGGTCCAACCTTTTGGTTGACACGGTCTTCTCACACTGCTATATTTCCAGAGCAGTCAGTGGCTGTTTGGAACATCGGTAGAACCACGAATATTCAATAACTACTTCCTACGTGTGCCATATTGGATTGGAAATACAGCGTTAGATAAACCCGCCAGGAGGTCCACTATGCCCTCAAAGCTATGGCCCCGACTGTTCGTCGGGATTTTCTTGACAATCGTTTTTGTCCTGTCCACTAATCTACCCGGCGCCGCACAGAACCAGACCGTCGGACTGGTCGTGTTCGATACCGCCTCCTATCCGGGCTACACACTGTTCAAACCGGGTACCCAGGGAGAGACCGCATACTTGATAGATCATTATGGACGTTATGTCCATTCATGGAACACGGGTGTGAGGCCGGGCGGCGGCATATATCTGCTGGAAGACGGCGACCTCCTGTTTGGCGAGAGAACCAGCAATCCCGGCAGTCATATTATCAAACTTGACTGGGAAAGCAACATAGTCTGGGAATGGCTGGACGCGGATTCAGGTTACACTCACCATCATGATGTAGAACCGATGCCGAACGGTAACATCCTGGTGTTGGGCCGCGAATTCAAGACGAAGAGCGAGGCGGCTCAGGCCGGACGGGATACGAGTACCTTGTCGGGAACTGCACTGTGGCCGGAAATAGTCCTCGAGGTCGAACCGAGCGGCGTGTCCGGTGGAACGGTTGTCTGGGAGTGGCGTGTCTGGGATCACCTCATTCAGGATTTCGATCCCACGAAAGACAACTACGGAGTGGTTGAAGATCATCCCGAGTTAATGGATGTCAACTATGCCGGATCGCTCGCAGACTGGCTTCATGCCAACTCGGTTGCCTATGACGAAGAAGTCGATCAGGTCATTATCAGCATGCGGTCCATTAGTGAAATCTGGGTGATAGATCACAGCACCTCCACGGTCGAAGCGGCCGGCCATACGGGCGGCAGTCACGGCATGGGCGGTGATATCATCTACCGTTGGGGAAATCCGGAGGTGTACCGGGCCGGTGATTCTGCGGACCAGAGATTGTTCAGTCAACACGACGCTGAATGGATTAAACCGGGATTGCCCGGCGAAGGTCACATCCTGGTCTTCAACAACGGCAACGACCGCAACTACTCCTCTGTCGATGAGATCATGTCCCCGGCCAACAGCAACGGCCTGTATCCGCAACCTCCGCCAGGCACACCCCACGGACCGACCGATCCTTATTGGTCATATGTCGACAATCCGCCTGACAGCATGTATTCCTGGTTCATCTCCGGATCGCAACGTTTGCCGAACGGTAACACACTTGTTTGCAACGGGGCGCACGGCGATTTCCGCGAAGTCACTCCGGACGGTGAAATCGTGTGGCGCTACATAAACGCAGCCAATGACTTCGGCCCTATCAACCAGGGTGACGATCCCACCGGCAACATCTCATTCAGGTGCACCCGAATTCATGCCGATTACCCGGGCCTGGCCGGCCAGGACCTGACATCCGGCGCCCCCATCGAAGTCAACCCGGTTACGATCAGTGGCACGGCTCACTCCCCTGTCAATCCCCACGCGACTGATCCCTATTTGGTCATAACCGCCGCCATTACCGCACCGGCCGGAATTTCCTTCGCGGAAGTATACGTTGACACCGGTTTCGGCGAGTTCGTTATGACGTTCTACGATGACGGCATGCACATGGACAGCAGTGCCGCAGACGGCTTCTTCGGGGCTGTCATTTCCCAGCCCCTGAGTCCCGGGCCTATGACCTATTATATCCACGTTACGGACGGCCTCAGTCAGGAAGTCAATGATCCTCCCAATCCACCGGCTACCCTCTATCACGTTTTCATCGACGCACGATGCGGCAACATCGACGGCATCATTGGTCCCGGAGGCCCCGTTGACGTTGCTGATCTCAACTACCTGGTTGATTTCTTGTTCAGATCGGGCCCGCCACCGGCAGACATGAATGCCGCCAACGTGGATGGTATAGTCGGCGTCGCCGGTCCGATTGACGTCGCTGATCTGAGTTACCTCGTGGATTACCTCTTCCGCAGCGGTCCGGCGCCCAATTGTCCGTAGACGAGGTCGCACCATCACTCGTGTCCGAAGAACTGCATAGACGGCTGAATCGTCTTCCGGACGAAGATCTGGTCAGAATTCTCGCGTTTGAACAGTCCGAATACGGTCATCGGATGCTCACCATACTCAAGGAGATCTATACCGCTCGGGGACTGGCACCCGAGGATATCGCCTCAGTACGGAAAACTGTCCGGGGCAACGCGTCCGTCGAGTGCGCTTGTGAGCGGTGCTGCGAGTTGCTCCTGTTACACGAGACGGATTTGTTCGCAGGAGAATTCACCTGTTCGGCGTGTGACCAGCGGCAGATCATCGCGTACAGCCGACTCTCACGCGACGAGCCCATCGATCCGTGACAGCAGGTCAGCCGAACTCTCGGGCCGACTTCGCGTTTAAACAGATCTTTTTATCTTGCCAAACTCTCTCCTCCAAACGAACTTGTTCCTGAGCGGATTGTTATCGGGAGATCTATGCCTATAACATATGCAATCAACCACGACAGGAAGCTTGTCATCGCGACGGGCCTGGGGGCTATCGTACCTAAGGATGTCTATGACTACCAGCGTGAGGTCTGGTCGCAACCCGAGGTAGTTGGCTATAACGAGATCGTCGATTTCTCCGCCGTCGAAGATATTCAGTATGAATCCGGCGATAGGATAAGCGAGTTCGCCAGGTTTTCGGCCGATATGGACCGGACCGGTGTTATATCGAAGTTGGCGATTGTCGCTCCGGCCGACTTATCGTACGGTATCGGTCGAATGTATCAGTCCTATCGCGAACTCCAGGGTCACACGGAGAAACAGGTCGGCGTATTCAGGACAATGGAGGACGCTGAGAAGTGGATTTCCGAGGAGTCTAACTAAGTCGACACCCGCAACACTTCCGGTCGCATTTGCAGGTCAATTTCGTCGCCCACTCCGACGACGATTTCCGGCAGAGCGTCGATATCCTCGAGCGACGTCCGGAAATTCACGATGCACAACCGCAGAGCGAATCTGCCCCCGATCATGGCATTTGACAGAAACACCTCCCCCTCCTGCTCCAACTGCAGCATGATCTTTTCATTAAGCTCGTTCAGATAGTTGTGACTAGCTTCTGCATCGGCCGTTTCCCGTAAGTCGAGCGGGAGATACCTGAACGTCGCTATACTTAATCCGTGGGTCAGAGCCTCCAGGGAAGGATAATCAGTCAGCCTGTCAAAGAAGTGCTGCGCCAGTTGAATATCCTCAGCTATCATCTGAGCATAGCCCCGACGACCCGCTTGCTGCAATATCAGCCACACTTTCAGCGCTCGAAAGCCTCGTGAGTTCTGGAGCCCGAGCTCGAAATAGTTGGTTCTCTCCGGATCAAAGTGATAGTACGGAGGATGGTACGAAAACGCATCCCGGAGCGCGTGTTTCTTTCGAACCAGAGCGCAGCCGGCCTCGAGCGGCGCGTACAGCCACTTATGCGGATCGACGGCAATCGAGTCGGCTTTTCTCAGCCCCGACAGATTCTCAGCAACATCGTCGGCTGCAACGGCAAACGCGCCATAGGCCCCGTCCACGTGAAACCACAGATCGAATGCCGTGGCTATCTCCGCCATTTCATGAAGCGGATCCACGACGCCCGTGCTGACTGTGCCGGCCGAGCCCACGATCAAAAACGGTTGATCGCCTGCGGACAGGTCTTGTTCGATTGTCTGACGAAGCTTGAGACAATCCATCCGCTGACTGATGTCCGTGTCAATGTACCGAATGGCGTCTGTCCCCAGCCCGAACAGATCCGCCGCCTTATGTATCCATGTATGCGTCTCATGCGTGGCATACACGCGCATGGTCGACGCGGCAGCATGCATACCCTGCCGACGAACATCCCATTGGGCCTTGTCGACGCGCGCCGCCAAAACACATACAAAGTTAGCCATATTGCCGCCGCTGACCGGCAACCCGTCACCCTCGGTCGGGTATCCGAGGAACTCCGCGATCCAGCGCACGGTCTGAGCTTCGATCTCGGTCGCCATCGGCGCCAGCTTCCAGGCTCCCACGTTGGCATTGACCGCCGAGGCCAACAAGTCGGCCAACATGCCCAACGGCGCCGGTGACGAGGTGATATATCCCCAGAAACGCGGATGCCCGTTGTAGAGCGAATGATCCAACAGCAGCCCCACTGCCCGTTCAAGCAACCCTGAAGCGTCGCGTCCCGTTTCCGGAAGCCCGGCTTGTGACGACAATAACTGTTTGACGTCTTCCGGTGATTCACCGGGCGTGATCTTACGTTCAGGAAGTGAACCCAACAGCTCGGCTATCCGGTCTACCAAAAAGTACCCGGCCGTCTTGAACTCCTCACTCGACATCTCCACAGGTGTATGTCTCGAGCGATGCTTGGTGTCCTCGTTCATTGACTTTCCTTTATGCAGGTTATGAAGAACATGGGTGACTGAACCGACTAGTCGTCTCGCAGGCCCTCGAATATATCTGTCTCGACCTTTCGTCCCCCGTTGACCAGACTGTACACCCGATAAAACTCCTGCGAGCCCCACAGGAATTGATGATACTTGTCATTGAGCTCTTCCAGCTTGCTGTAAATAGCCATCTGGGTCTGGTGGCACGTTATAGCCTTCCATACGGTCGTCCACACATCCGATGTGTCGATTCGAGTGGTAACGGCCCAGTCCAGCCACGGTGTTGCCCGGCGCTCCATGCCGTCAATCGTGGTCTTCAGATCCTTGAACGCTTTCTGGTATGCTTCCCACTTCTCCTTGGTCCAGGCCATGAAGTACAGTTTCGGAACGACCCACGGCTCTCGTCCGGACTCACCGTCCGGGGGTCTTTCCACCGATCCGCCGGCGGCCGCGCAGGCCGCCACGGCGAACTGCGATATCGCTATGTGATCCGGATGACCGTACCCGCCCTCCGGACCAAACGTAATGACGACGTGCGGCTTGACGTGCCGAATAACGTCCACGATCTTCGCAATCGCCTCGGCCGGATTCACGCTGTCCAGGTCACCATCGATGTAGTCGAGGAAAAAGACCTCGCGCACACCGAGCACTGCAGCTGCCTTCCGGAGCTCTTCTTCTCGGACCCGGCCGACTTCGTCCATCTCGGGTCGATTGCTATTATCGAAATACCGTCCCCGCTCTCCGCGCGTGGCCGTAATCAGATAGGTCTCGACACCCGCTTGGCTGTATTTTGCGAGCGTACCTCCCACACCCAGCGACTCGTCGTCCGGGTGCGCTAGGACGCACAATATTCTGAAACTATTTCCTAATGGACACATATTCTCTATATTAAACAGTTGTCGGCCGATGAAAGCAAGGACTGTTTGCAGCGGAACGCCCCTCCCGGGCAAAAATGTGATGGACAGAAGCCGGACTATGCCTATGTTAACCGATACAGCAGCACTAACCAATATCTAAAGGAGAACCAACATGTCGAATGGTAAGCCCCAACACGGAACTTTCTGCTGGAATGAACTGATGACTCATGATCCGGCCGCCGCCGAGAAATTCTATTCTGAATTGATCGGCTGGAAGATGGAAGACAGCGGCATGCCGGGTATGAATTACACGATGCTCAAGGCGGGGGAGACCCAGGCCGGCGGCATGATGGCCATGCCGCCCGATGTCCCCAAAGAAGTGCCATCACACTGGATGTCATATATTACAGTCGATGACATTGATGGGACTACGGAAAAGGCCAAGAAGCTGGGAGCGGAAGTAATCCACGGTCCGGCCGACATCCCCAAGGTCGGCCGCTTCAGCATCATCAAAGACCCCACGGGTGCGGTCGTGTCTCTGATCACACTAGCCAGCGGCGAGTAGCGCACGTTATCATCTGAAAATCGTATCGTTTTTTCGGTGCTGTGTGTCCGCGATCTATGATCGCGGTTTGAGACGCTTAGCGGCCGGGCTTGCCCCTGCCGTTGAAGTAGATGCCGCTTTGCTGTTGTGTCAGGTCTTGAGCCCGCATCAGCGGGATTGTGACCTGACACGTAACCTGCTGGGGACTCAGTGAAGCAGGTTGGGGTCTGAGCTGTGCGGAGCAAACCGGAGACCCGACACAGCAAATTGGCACAAAATGGTGTGTGGCCGGGATATTTGATCCCGGTCCCCGGCCGACAAAGCTATCTCTTCTTGTTGAGACGGATTCTGATTTCACTCCGCCAATTATTGACCCTAATTCTTGTTGCGACGGGTCCTGATTCCGCCCCGGCGGAATTGTGACCCGTCGCATCTTCATCCATCAAAGTCGTAGCGGCAAAACAGCCCGGCGCCCTGCTAATCATGCCCCATACTCCCCAATCATCCGCTCAATCTCGTCATGCGCGTACTTCGCGAATTTCTTTTGAGCCGTCTTCTCGGCGCCTTTGGCCTTGGTACTGCCGATCACTAAAACGTTCTCATCGTTGACCGATGTCGCCGGACCGGTGTAGTTCATGCTGCCCGTGATTACGACCTGTTTGTCAATTACCATCAACTTGTGGTGCAGCTTGCCCAAGCCGGGCGCCCCCTTCACGACAAAGATATCGGCCCCGGCGTTCTTCAGCAGCTTGATCGGCACCCACTTTTTGGATTTGTGCAGCTTGTCGAATATGCCGCGTACCCTGACCCCGGCATTCATCATCGCCAGCAACTGATCATCGATACCCGACGTCTTGGAAAACGTGAAGATGGCAAAGCTGATTTCCTCCCGAGCCTTGGCCATCTGTTTCATGATCTCCATTTCCGGATTATGATCGGGGGCAAAGAGAACTTTCGTACGCAGGTTGGAGACGACCGATTCTTTCGGCGCACCCGGATGTATCTCACTGTCTTTTCCGAACCGGCCCTGACATATCTCTTTGAACTCACGCCAATACTGCCGCGCTACTTTCTCATTACGGATAATGATGACGTTGTTCAGATTACGGTGCGTCCCCGTATCAGTAAAATTAGTGGATCCGGTCAGAAGCTCTTTCCGATCGCGGACAATGAACTTCTGGTGGAAAATGTCCGGGTTGAAATCGGAATAAACATACGCCTTCGTCCGCAGGATGGCATTTTGGATCATCCGATTGATCTCATACGAGCCCTGCAGATTCGATTCCCACGGCTTGGCCAGCAGTCTGTTGGCGCGAAGATAATCAGCTTCCAGCACCAGTTTCACGGTCAGCTTCCGCTGCCGCGCCCTGACAATCGCCCTGGCGATGTTTTCGTTATCCAACTCCTGGACGGCGATATCGAGATACTTTTTGGCTCCGTCGATAAACTCGACAATCGGCTGCTCCAGATCATCACCGCCCAGTTCCTTCGGCCCCATGTACAATTCCACGTTGCCCATATTCAATGGCATAACTACGCCTCTCTGTTTTTCAGCATATCTTCATGGTTTGTTTCCTTGGTTGAAGCCCTTTCGCAAAAATGGTACCCCCGACAGGAATCGAACCTGTATTTCCGGCTCCGGAGGCCGACGCGTTATCCGTTACACCACGGGGGCACATGTTTTGCCTGACCCTCATAAATATACAATCCCACCCTCCAGCGCAAATGGTTTTCGCTATTGTCACCCGGGTGAGGGGGCTTGTTGATAAACACGTCCTGCTGTTGTGTCGGGTCCTGATCCCGTGTTAACGGGATTTGTGACCCGACACGTAACTCATTGGAAAGCAATAGCGGCAGGTCTTGTCCACACAAACGGCGGGGATACGACCTACCGCTCCGCTGCATGACTTTTTATTTGCATTACTCCCAGAAACCCCTATACTAACAGATTCTCGTGAGAGTTCTTACGAAAACAATAGGTTCGAATATCTAACTTATTGGAATATAGAGGAATACGCAATGCGCTGGACGCAAACCTACATACCGACTTTGCGGGAGAATCAATCCGAGGCTGAACTCGTTTCTCATCAGCTTCTGCTGCGAGGCGGCTACATACGCAGGCTGGCCTCCGGAGTCTACCTCTACCTGCCGCTCATGCAGCGCGTCATCCAGAAATTCTCCGATATCGTGCGCGAAGAGATGAATCGCGCCGGCGCCCTTGAAATCACCATGTCCGTTCTCTGCCCGGCTGAAATCTGGCAACAGTCCGGACGTTACCACACCGCCGGCAAGGAGCAGATGCGTATGAAGGACCGCCACAACCACGAAATGGTCCTCTGTGGCACCCACGAAGAAACGATTACGACACTCATCCAGGGCGAGGTCAAGAGCTACCGTCAGCTGCCGCTCAACATGTACCAGATTCAGGTCAAGTTCCGCGATGAAATCAGGCCCCGTTTCGGACTCCTGCGCGGCCGCGAGTTCATCATGAAAGATGCATACTCCTTCGATGCCACTGAAGAGTCGTTTGAAGAATCGTACCAGAAAATGCTCGATGCCTACTTCCGCATTTTCAAACGGGCCGGCTTGGATGTTGTCAAGGTAGAATCCGACACGGGCGCTATGGGCGGCAAAGCCGCTCACGAGTTCATGCTGTTGGTGGACACCGATGGCGGAGAGGAGACCATCTATTTCTGCAATTCCTGCGAGTACGCCGCCAATGCCGAAAAAGCGGAGTTCCGCGACCCGGTCAATCCCGCTCAGGACGACCAACTGAAAGAAGTGCAGCCGGTGGATACTCCGGGCGCTGCTACCATCGAAGAAGTCACGGCCTTTCTGAATGTCGACGCTACCCGCTTGGTTAAAACGCTGCTCTACATGGCCGACGACAAGCCGGTGGCCGCTCTGATTCGAGGCGACCGCGAACTCAATCTCATCAAGCTGAAAAACGCCACCGGTGCCAATGAACTCGAAATGGCAACCGAGCAGCAGGTTAACGACATCACCGGCGCCCCGGTCGGATTCGCCGGACCGGTCGGACTGAAGGACGTACCGATTCTGGTCGATCCGCTGATCAAAGAACTGAAAAACTTCATTGTCGGCGCTAACGCCAACGAGAAGCACATACTCAACGTCAATCTCGACCGCGATTTCAAGGCCATTAAAGTGATCGATCTCTCCGTGGCGACCGACAACGATCTGTGCCCTCATTGTGATAACGGACGTTTGACTTCGAAAACGGGCATTGAGGTCGGGAACACATTTATGCTGGGCACAAAGTACTCCCAAGCTCTGAACGCCAAATTCCTTGACGCCGATGGTAACGAACATCCCATTATCATGGGTTCATACGGTATCGGCATTACTCGCACGCCGCAGGCGGCTCTGGAGCGGTATTTCGATGAAAAGGGAATCAAATGGCCGAAGAACATTGCACCATTCCTGGTCGAGCTGATCCCGATCAGCATGGATTCCGAGGCACAGGTATCGGCGGCCGATCGCTTATACGAAGAACTGAAGCGGGCCGGAATCGAAGTGCTGTACGACAATCGGAATGACCGCGCGGGTGTCAAGTTCAACGACGCCGACCTGATCGGGCTGCCGATTCGGATCATTATCGGCGATAAGTCCTTGAAAGACGGCAAAGTGGAAATAAAGGCCCGCAGCCGTGAAGAGATGGAGCTGGTTGCTGTAGAGTCAGCAGTCGCCAAAGTGAAGGAGCTGGCGGAGCACCTGAATTGAGCTAATAAACGGTTGATTAATAATCGGATATTATGTATATTGATCAGCTTGGGTGGGTTCGGCCCACTCTTTTGTGTGAATGGTGTAAGATATGGCTGAAGAACGACTTAAGAATGACATTGCGGAATTGATCGAGCGGCCGCTTATCGACGAAAGCGCCGAACTTGTCGAGGTGGTCCTTGCCCGGTACAAAGCGAACGTGACGGTACGGTTATTTGTGTATTCTAAATTCGGGACGACTATCGATGAATGCGCCCGGCTGTCTCGAATTGTCGGTGACCTTCTCGATGGAACCGATTGGTTTCCCAATGGTTATACCTTAGAGATATCGTCACCCGGGCTTAATCGAGCATTAACTCAAGCTCGAGATTTCAGGTACCGCACTGGTGAAACAATTCGGGTGGAGTTTGCCGATGTTTCTCGGAAAAAACTCACGGCCGAAATACTTTCAGCAAATGACGACGACGTCCAATTGAAAGAAGGAGCGGAAGTCGTTACCGTTCCGCTCAGCGACATCAAGCAGGCTCGTATCGTCTTCTGAGGGAGAACAAAGAGAATGCCTTTTGACATGATTGAAGCGTTGACGCTTATCGCACGCGAGAAAAACCTGGAGTTTGAATCCGTTCTGGAAACGCTCAAAACCAGTCTTCTGGCGGCCGCCAAGAAGAAGTATATCTTTACGGATAACCTGTCGTTTCGCTTTGATCGCAAAGCCAATGAACTGCTCATGATAGCTACCAAGCGGGTGGTCGATCAGGTCGAAGACCCGAACGTGGAGATTACGCTGCCGGAAGCCAAGGATATGGATCCCGAAGCCGAAGTGGGTGACGAAATCGAAATCTACGTCGATTACGAGTCCGAGTTCGGACGCAACGCCATCGCGGCCGCCAAGCAAATACTGGTGCAAAAAGTCCGTGAAGCTGAACGGGATCGCATTTACGACGAGTACATCGATAAGGTCAACACCCTCGTTTCCGGGGTGGTGCAGCAGATCGACAAAGGCAGTGTCATCGTGAATCTGGGACGGGGCGAAGGTATTCTCCCGATCAAGGAACAGATTCCTCGCGAGAAGTTCCGCCAGGGCGACCGCATCCGCTGCTATATCCTGGACGTTCAGAAATCCATTCGCGGGCCCCAGATCATCCTCTCCCGTGCCAGCTCCGATTTCGTCCGCATGCTGTTCGCCCTCGAGGTGCCGGAAATCTACGAGCGCGTAATCGAGATCAAAGCCATCGCTCGCGAACCCGGCGAGAGAACTAAAGTCGCCGTTTATTCGTCCGATGATCGGATTGACCCGGTGGGCGCCTGCGTCGGAATTAAAGGTGTTCGCGTGCAGACCATCGTGCGCGAGCTTAACAACGAGCGCATCGATATCGTACCCTACTCCTCCAACTCGGAACTGTTCGTGACTCGGGCTCTGGCTCCGGCGAAAGTGGTCAATATCGATGTCGATTCGGTTGAGCAAAAGATGACCGTCGCGGTGGAAGATGAGCGACTTTCACTCGCGATCGGCAAGAACGGGCAAAACGCCAGGCTGGCCTCCAAGCTCACCGGCTGGAAAGTCAACATCATGTCCGAAACCGAATACACCGAGTCGAAACACCGAGAGGCCGAACTCCTGGTTCCTGTGGGACAACTGGAAGGCGTCGGGCCGAAACTACAGGAACGACTGGCCGATGCGGATATCGGTTCCGTTCAGCGGCTGGCCCAGGCCCCGATCGAGATGTTGCTCAAGATTGAGGGGCTCGGCCAGAGGAGCGCCGAGGCGCTCATTGAGCGTGCCAGGACCTACGCCGCGAAGCTCGAGAGAGACTATGAAAAACGGAAGGAACAGGAGCGCAAGGCTGCCAAGGATGAACCGACCAAAGATGAAAAGCGCAAAGGCGCAGATATGTTTGAAGATGATGAGGATTTCGTGACCGAAGTCGACGATGTTCCGGAAGCGACTGCTCCCGATTTCGAAGGAATAGAAGAAGAAACCGAGGAGGAAACTCAATAGGATGTCGTGTGAATGTTGGAGTGTGACACCGAAGTAATGGCTTCGGGGAGGTGGTAAGTATATATTATGGCCGACGAGAAGAAACGCATCTACGAACTGGCAAAGGAATTCAAGATTTCCTCCAATGCCATGCTCAAGGTCCTGAAAGACCTGGGATTCAAGCCGAAATCGCATATGTCGGTGGCTAACACCGCCATGATCCAGGCTGTCAGGGACAAATTCGCTGAAGAAAAAAAAGAAGCCAAGAAAGAAATGGAGCAGCGAGAGCAGGCCAAGCAGACCGGCGGCCGGAGCGGTGTGCAAATTGGCGGCATAAAGGTCGATAATTCCAAATCTTCCGTCGCCGGCTTAATGCGCAAGATCGAGAAAAAGCAGAAACGCAAGGACCGACGGAAGCGCAAAAATCGACACTCAGTCGACAAAGACGCCGTCGCCAAGAGTTTCAAAGCCACCATGGCCAATATGCAGACCTCGAAGAGCAAACGTCGCTATCGTCGTTCCGACGCCGCCGAAGAGACCGCAACCACCTCCGACAACGTCCTTGAGGTCACGGAGTTCATGTCCGTCGCCGAGCTGGCCAAACAAATGGACCGTAAACCGGCTGAATTGATAGCCAAACTGTTCGAAATGGGAATGATGGCCACGATCAATCAGCGGCTGGACCTGGATACTATCGAGATGCTGGCCGGCGAATTCGACTTTGAAGTCCAGCAGATGGCTGAAGTAGGCGATGCGGCCAGAGAGGAAGAAGAGGAAGAACACCTCGAGACGCGGGCGCCCGTCGTCACCGTCATGGGACATGTGGATCACGGTAAAACGTCTCTCCTGGATTACATCCGGAAAACCAACGTCGTGGCCGGTGAGGCCGGCGCGATTACCCAGCACATCGGCGCCTATGAAGTGGAACAGGAAGGCGGCCGCATGACCTTCCTCGATACGCCGGGACACGAGGCCTTTACCGCCATGCGAGCTCGCGGTACCCAAATTACGGATATAATCGTCCTGGTTGTTGCGGCTGATGACGGTGTCCAGCCCCAGACCATCGAGGCCATCGACCATGCGCGCGCGGCGCATGTACCTATCATCGTGGCGATCAACAAAATCGACAAGCCCACCGCCAATCCGGACCAGGTCCGGAACCAGTTGGCCAAACACAACCTCCTTCCCGAAGAATGGGGCGGCAAGACTATTATGGTGGAGATGTCTGCCAAGACCGGGCAAGGGATCGACAAGCTCTACGAAATGGTGCTCCTGCAGTCGGAAATGATGGATCTCAAAGCCGACCCCAGCATTCGCGGCCAGGGCGTCATTGTCGATTCGAGACTGGAAAGGGGCCGCGGACCGGTGGTGACGGTGCTTATTCAGAAAGGTACCTGCTCGGTCGGCGATTCGGTGGTGGCCGGCACGCATTTCGGACACATCCGCACCATGACCGACGAGCGCGATCAGAATCTGGATGAAGTAGGACCCTCGCGCCCGGCTCAGATTACCGGTCTAAACGGCGTCCCCGAGGCCGGCGACAGTTTCATGGTAGTCGGCAGTTTCCAGGAAGCCAAGGAAATCTCGGTTAAACGCACACAAGTCAAACGGGAACACGAGTCCCGCCGGACACACGGCCATGTCACGCTGGACAAGATTTTCGACCGCATCAAAGAGGGTCAGGTGAAAGAACTCCGGCTGATCATCAAGGCCGACGTTGTCGGCTCGGTCGAAGCCCTGACAGATATTCTGGGCAAAATAGCCACCGAAGAAGTCAAGACGAATATCCTGCATAAGGGTGCCGGCGCCATTACGGAGTCGGATGTCTTGCTCGCCGCCGCATCGGACGCCATCATTATCGGCTTTCAGGTGGCCCCGGACTCCCGGGCGCGCGAGGTGGCCAAACAGGAGAAAGTCGACATTCGTCAGTACAACGTCATCTACGAGGCCGAACGCGACGTGAAACAGGCGTTGGAAGGAATGTTGTCGCCCACCATGCGAGAACAGTTCGTCGGGCTGGCTGAGGTGCGCAATACGTTCAAAGTGCCCCGGGTTGGAACGGTGGCCGGCTGTTACGTCAAAGAAGGCCGTGTCTCCCGAAAGGACATCGTCAGGCTGGTCAGAGATGGTAAAATCATCTATACGGGCCGCCTCAGTTCGTTGAAACGGTTTAAGGACGACGTCCGGGAAGTCAGGGAAGGGTTCGAGTGCGGCATCGGACTTGAAAACTATGACGATGTAAAAGTCGGCGACACGCTCGAACTGATCGAAATGGTGGAGGAAGCTCGGACATTGGATACGGTGGAGAAATGATTGTTGGTTACCGTCTGTGTGAGACTTCGGCTGGACCTGCCCGGTGTAAACTCGCTGAAAGAGAAGCGACGCATTATAAAATCGTTGATGGCGAAAGTACGTCACTCGTTTAATGTTTCGATCGCTGAAGTGGACGAGAACGATGCTTTGCGAACGGCCGCCCTGGGAGCCGCCGTCGTAGCCAACCGAAGCGGTTATGCCTATCAGGTCATGGCCAAGATGGTCAGCAAGATAGAGCAGTCGCCCGACGTTATTTTGATGGAATACCATACGGAGATCTACTGAACCATGAAACAGTACCGACGCTCAACACGATTGGCGGAACAGATGTTGCGTGATATCTCCCAGCTCATGGAAGTGGAGCTGGCCGAGTCTCTGGCCGGCATGGTTACGTTCACGCGCGTGCGAGTGACCGAGGACCTGCGTTATGCCACCGTCTATTATTCCGTCCTGGGCGAGGAGCAGGATCGGCGCCAGGCAGCCGACTATTTCGAGCGGGAACACCGCCGAATCCGCAAGCGCGTCGGGGCCAACCTCCGAATCCGACATATCCCCGAGCTCCGTTTTAAGTTTGATCCCTCGATCGAGGAAGGTATTCGAATTGAGCAGTTGCTGAATGAAATCAAAGATGATACAGAGAGCTGAAACCGCGACATCAAGGACTAACGTACCGGCACGGGACATACGCTCGGCCATAGACGGCAGTTCGCACCTCCTCGTGGCCTCGCATGTCGATCCCGACGGTGATGCTATCGGCACGCAGTTGGCCTTTGCGGCTCATCTCAGACAGCTTGATAAACAGGTATGGACCGTGCGAGAGACCGACATACCCGCCAAGTATCGCTTCCTCCCCGATGTCGAGACCATTCGACACGTCGATTCCCTGCCGCCCGATTTGAGCGTCGATACGGTCGTGATTCTCGAATGTCCCAACCGTTCTCGCATCGGGCAGGCCGCTCGATACCTTGACGCCGCATCGACCGTCATTAACATCGATCATCATCGGGATTCCCGCGAGTTGGGCACGCTCAATTGGATTGACCCGGCTCGCTCGTCGGTGGGGGAAATGGTCTACGAGTACCTGGTAGCCTGCGAACACAGGGTGACGTCTCCCATGGCGACCCAACTCTATACGGCTATCATGACCGACACCGGTCGCTTCCGTTTCAATTCCACGTCCCCCCGAACCATGGAGATCGCCGGTGAACTGATCGCTCTCGGCGCCGATCCGAAAGAGATCTGTGACCAGGTCTATTATAATCTGGATCCGTCCACGATGCGTCTCACCGCTCTGGTACTCAACACCATCGAGTTCCATAACAACGGTTCAGTCTGCCTGCTCACACTCACCAAAGACATGCTGGAACGGGCGCAGGCCGATCCGGCCGAGTCCGACGGGCTCGTGGATTTTTCGTTGTTTACTCGCGGTGTCAAGGTGGGGGCGCTCCTGAAAGAACGTGACAGCGAGTCCACTCGAGTTTCGTTTCGATCTCGTGACGGTGTCAACGTGGCCGAACTGGCATCGCGTTTCGGGGGCGGCGGACATTTCAATGCCGCCGGATGCACGGTTCCCATGGGCTTGCAGCAGGCTAAACGGGCCCTGCTGGATATGATAACCGAGGTGCAGGATGAATAGAAATCGCAAATGGTATAACGGTGTATTGCTGTTCTACAAAACACCGGGATGTACGAGCCACGACGCTGTTATGTCCGTCAGGAGTATTATCAAGCAACGCCGCATCGGCCACGCCGGCACGTTGGATCCGCTGGCCGAAGGTCTGTTGGTAGTATGTGTGGGCAAAGCCACCAAGATCGTGCGCTTCCTCGTCGGCTGTGACAAGAGGTATGAAGCTGAAATTTGTCTCGGTCAGACATCCCGCACATATGACGGCGAAGGTCTGTATCGTGACCAGATGCCGAAATCGGCCCCTGCTCTATCCGACTATGACATGACCGATCTCTTATCCCGTTTTACGGGTACGTTTAAGCAGCAAGTTCCGGCTTATTCGGCCGTCCGCGTCAACGGAAAACGTCTCTATGACGCGGCCCGCAAAGGCGAAGATATCATACCGCCTGTACGCGAAGTAACCATAAAGGAACTGACCCTCTACGAGTACGAGAAGCCGTACCTCCGCGTCCACGTCACGTGCACTTCCGGGACCTACATTCGCTCGTTGGCCCACGATATCGGCAAGAAACTCGGTTGCGGCGCGTACCTGTCACATCTCAGGCGAACGGCCGTCGGACATCTTAAGGTCGAAGACAGCATGACCCTGTCCCAGGTCGAGGCTTACTATCAATCGGATGAGCTGGACGAAAAGCTGCTGCCATACGAGCACGTCCTGCCCTACAGCGCCATCAAGATCTCGGACGACTTTCGGCCGTACGTCTTCTCGGGCAAGAGAGTAACGGGAAGAGACATTCTCGGGCTCGAGGGTGCGTTTACCGAGGGTGACCGGGTACTGCTCAAAGACAGTCGGGGCAAGGTTCTGGCGATCGGTACGGCCGGGATCGCCTCCACAGAAGTGAAGGCAGATATCCCCGACGAACTGTTTAACTATACGCGAGTGCTCAATTGACAACGACGTTTATTCGAGGACTTCACAATTACAGCGGGCCCGGTGACCGACCCGTTATCGCTACTATCGGCACGTTTGACGGGATCCATCTCGGTCATCAGGCGATATTCCAGCGCGTGCGGCAGCAGAGTCTGAAACAAGAAGCCGAGGCCGTTTTGATCACATTTCATCCGCATCCGCGCGTAGTGGTCTCTCCTGATCACGTGCCGTCGCTTCTGACTACCATCGAGGAAAAAGGTAAATTCATCCCCCGATTTTTCGACGGCAAAGTCCTCATTCTGGAGTTCAACGAGCAGCTCATGAACATGCCCGCGGAACATTTCGTCAAAGAGATTCTCGTCGACCGCATCAACATCAAGAAGCTCATTGTCGGCTATGACCACGCGATCGGCAAGAACCGCAGCGGCACCATTCCCACCTTGCAGGCGCTCGGGAATGAGTTCGGTTTCAAACTGGAAGTGGTGGAACCGGTCTTATATGGAAATGAACCGGTCTCATCCTCGCGTATCCGCCGCGCTCTCGAGTCCAATGAGTACCGGGAAGCGCTGCAGATGCTGGGTCACGACTACGCCATCTATGGCACTGTCGAACGCGGCATCGGCCTGGGCAAGAAACTCGGCTATCCGACGGCCAACGTTATGTATAGTTCCCGCAAGTTGCTGCCGGCCGAAGGCGTCTATGCCTGCCGCGCGCATGTCAACGGCGACCATTGTCGCGGAATGATGTTCATCGGCCGCAACCATTTCAATCCGGAAGAGAAAATCTCGGTTGAAGCCAATCTCTTTCACTTCGACCGAGACATCTATGAAGAAGAAATAACCGTTTTCCCCACCCATTATATTCGCGAGAATCGTCGCTATGACTCGACTGACGACCTCGTGGCACAGATAGAATTGGACAAACAACGTGTACTGCGAATATTCGAAAAGGAGCAGATGAATGGCCTTGACAAAAGAGAAGAAGGCTCAGATCATCAAAGACAATCGTCTCCATGAGATCGACACCGGTTCCCCGGAGGTCCAGGTCTCGCTGTTGACTGAGCGCATCACCTATTTAACGGAACACATGAAACAACACAAGAAAGACTTTCACACGCGACTGGGTCTACTGAAGCTGGTCGGGCAGAGACGACGCCTGCTCGACTATTTGAAACGGTCGGATCTCGAAAGTTACCGCCAGTTGATAACTCAACTGGGACTGCGTCGATAAACCGAACAGGAAACGTATATGTCACACAGAGTAGAATTTGAATTCGGCGGTCGACCTATGATAATCGAGTCCGGTCGCCTGGCCAAACAGGCCAACGGGGCGGTAACGGTTCGCCATGGCGATTCCATGGTTCTGTCAACCGTCTGCGGCATGCCCGAACCGAAAGAGGGCTTCGATTTCTTCCCCCTGACCGTCGAATACCGCGAAAAATCATACGCGGCAGGCAAAATCCCGGGCGGCTTCTTTAAACGGGAGGGACGACCCTCTGAAAAAGAAATCCTCTCGGCCCGCATTATCGACCGGCCGATACGGCCGCTCTTTCCAAAGGAGTTCCGAGGCGAAACCCAGGTGGTAAATTTCGTCATCTCCCATGACCAGGTTAACGACACCGACATGCTGGCCGTCACCGGAACCGGCGCTGCGCTGGCGCTTTCGGACGTCCCGTTCACCAAGACCATCGCCGGCGTCAGGGTCGGGCTTATCGACGGTCAACCGGTCGTTAATCCCACCATCGATCAAATCGATACCGCTGCGGCACATGTTGCCATGGCCGGTTCGGCCCAGGGCCTTACCATGGTCGAAGGGTGCGGACGAGAGATATCCGAAGATCAGCTTATCGAACTGCTGCAGTTCGGGTACGACCACATCAAAATCCTGGTGGAGAAAATCGAAGATCTCCGCAGCCAGTGCGGCAAGGGAACCATGGAATTCACACCGGTCACGGTTGACAGCGCCCTGGAAGCGAAAGTCAAGGAAATGGTCGGCGGTCGTCTCGATGAATACAATCGCATTAAGGACAAGGATGAGCGCCGTAAACAGAAGAAGCAGCTGGCCGACGAGATTAAGGAAGCTCTCCAGGAAGAATTCCCCGATCAGGGACAAGCCATCGGTACCTTCATCCATGATCTGGATGCCGAAGGCATGCGCACCATGATTCTCAACGAAAACGTCCGTATAGACGGCCGCGGACCCGATGACATCCGCGAGATCACCTGCGAAGTCGGCTTCCTGCCGCGTACGCACGGCTCAGCCGTTTTCACCCGCGGTCAAACACAGGCGTTGGTGGCCGTTACCCTGGGCACCAAGGTCGATGAACAGCGGCTTGATGAACTGGAAGGTGAATCCACCAAGAGCTACATGCTGCACTACAACTTCCCGCCCTTCTCGACCGGTGAAACCAAACCGATCCGCGGCACTAGCCGGCGTGAGATCGGCCATGGTGTACTGGCGGAACGCGCCCTCTTTCCGGTCATCCCGAGTGAAGAAGGCTTCCCGTACACCATTCGCATCGTCTCCGATATTATGGAATCCAACGGCTCCTCCTCAATGGCCACCGTCTGTGGCGGGTCGCTGGCCATGATGGATGCCGGCGTGCCGATCAAGTCCGCCGTGGCCGGGATCGCGATGGGTCTGATCAAACAGGACGAACAAGTCGTCATCCTGACCGACATCCTGGGCGATGAAGATCATTTCGGCGACATGGACTTCAAAGTAGCCGGCTCGAGCGAAGGCATCACGGCCATCCAGATGGATATCAAGATCGATGGGCTGGACATCGAAATCATGCGTGAAGCGCTGAATAAAGCGCGTGCGGCGCGCCTCAAGATTCTCGACAGTATGAACGCCACCATATCCAAACACCGCGATCAACTCTCGGAATACGCTCCCAGAATCATCACCTTGAAGATCAATCCGAGCAAGATAGGCGATGTGATCGGCCCCGGCGGCAAGATCATACGCGCCATTGTCGAAGAAACCGGCGCCAAGATCGATATCGACGATGACGGCACGGTTTTGATCGCGTCGGTTGACGCTGAAGCCGGACGGGCGGCTATGGCCCGAATCGAGGAGATCACCCAGGAAGCGGAAGTCGGCAAAGTCTACAAGGGTATTGTCAGGCGCATCACCGGCTTCGGAGCGTTCGTGGAGATCTTCCCCGGAACGGACGGCTTAATCCATATTTCGGAAATGGACACCCGTCGAATCGAGCGCGTCGAAGACGTCATGAACCTGGGTGACACGGTCGAAGTCAAGTGCATCAGCGTGGACTCGGAAGGGAAAATTCGTTTGTCCCGCAAGGCGCTGCTCGTCGGCCAGGATTCGAACGGCGGCCGACGTTCGCGCAGCGATCGGCCGGCGAGACCCGTCAAACCGAGAGACTAGCCGGTGGGCAGTGCACGCAGCGGCAGCTCACTCAACAAGAGCGTGCTGCCCAATGGGATCAGAGTCGTTTCGGAGAAAATACCCACCGTCCGGTCGGTTTCGCTCGGCGTCTGGTTGGAAACCGGATCCCGATACGAAACCGCCTCGGAACAGGGTATTTCGCACCTGATCGAGCACATGGTCTTTAAAGGCACGCGCAAGCGGTCCGCTAAGGAAATAGCCCTCAGCCTCGAATCCGTCGGCGGACTGCTCAATGCCTTCACATCACGTGAATACACCTGCTACAGCGCCCGGGTACTCGATGAATACCTCGACCTGGCCATTGACGTCCTCGCCGACATGACTTGCGGCGCCAGGTTCACCCCGACGAACCTCAAACGAGAAAAGCTCGTCATCCTCGAGGAAATCAAGGAAGCTTACGATCATCCCTCGGACAGAATCCACGACATCTTTGCCCAAACCTTCTGGGACGGTCACCCGCTGGGTCAACCCATACTCGGCACGGCCGAAAGCGTCACGAGTTTTCCGCGATCACTTGTCATAGACTATATCAAACGCTACTATCGCACCGGTTCGGTTATTGTGGCTGCCGCCGGCAACCTGTCCCATCGCAAACTGGTCCGGCTGGTAAAGAATCTATTCACCCTGCCGGAGGGCAACGGCCTGAAAGCCGAGCCGGCCAGACGGGGGGCAGTTCCCAATGTTACTATTGTGCCCGCCGACAATGTTCAAACACATGTCTGTTTGGGCTTCTCGGCGCCGCTATACGCCTACCCCAGGAAGATGGCGGCTTTGGCCATGAATATGTATCTCGGCGGCGGCATGTCTTCCGTTCTCTTTCAGAAAATCCGGGAAGAGAAAGGACTGGTGTACACGGTTGGCACTTATCAGGATTACTATCGCGATTCGGGTATTTTCGGGGTCTATCTCAGCACCGACCAGACCAACATCGCTCAGGCAGTGGACATAACGTTGAAAGAACTGGCTCGAATGCAGAAGCGGAAGCTGCCCGGAGATAAGTTGACCATGCTCAAAGATCAACTCAAGGGTCACATGTCGCTGGGCATGGAGTCGACCAATGCCCGCATGAGCCGCTTGGCCAAACATGAAATGTACCTGGGAGAGTACAAGTCGTTCGATGCGTCGCTGAAGGAAATCGACGCTATTACCGCTTCCGCCCTGTTGGAGTACGCCAATCAGTTCTTTGATCGGTCCTCGCTGGCTCTGGCCACATTGGGACCCGTAGATCGAACCGCTCTGGAACGTGTCCTATGATTCCATGACAGATTGTCCCGAAAATCTTGACTCCCAGCCATTAAACATTCTGGCCTTCCATAAAACCACATCGAAATTCAGCTTCGGCGTAACCAACTTCTCACCAAACAGACTGTTTGGCTTGATCGAGTTCCTGCTGCAGAAGGGCCTTCGAATTGTTCCCCTCAAAGATCTGCTCTCGAGCAAGTGTGATACCCGAAATCGGATAGCCATAACATTTGACGATGCCTATCAGCACATAGACGAAGTAGTACTCAGACTTGTCGATCGATATGAAATACGCCCGACTATCTTCGTCCCCATTTTCTACATGGGGAAGAAAAACAGCTGGGACTACAGTTCGTTTTTCAGAACCGAGTCTCACATGACTAAGACCTCCATTCGACAATTATCCAAGCTTGGAATCGAATTCGGCAGCCACGGCCATTTCCACTCTGACCTGACGGCACTATCGGCTGCGGCACTCCGAAAAGACCTGACCGACTCGAAAGCGATTCTGGAGGAGATGCTGGCTCAGACAGTTGTTGGTATCAGCTATCCGTTCGGCCGATACAATCAGGCAGTAATCCGAACCGTCAAAGAATGCGGCTACGGCTACGGACTGACGATGGACTTCCCGCAAGTTACTGACTTCGACTTCACGCGCGGACGGTTGGCTGTATACAGCTTTGACACTCATCTGTCTGTGCTGCATAAACTCAACCGTGGCCGTCTATACCAAATCGAAAGGCTGAAAGCCGGGCTGACCAACAAGTTGTCGTATGGAACCGTATTGATGAACCGGATTCTGATGCGGGATTGAACGCCAATCCTGGAGTAACTGTAACCGCAGTTACCAGGGATCAATACAACGACGGGAATATGTCACAGTCAAGGCAATCAAGGGCATGCTCACTCAACTAAGCCTTGCGTCGGATCAGGCAATTTACTACTTTTTCCGACAATCAACTGGGAGATGCTAAGATGTCGACTCACGAAAAGACCTCATACAAGTATCGCTTCAAAGAAGTAGAAGCGAAATGGCAACGCAAGTGGCAGGAGCATGGCATATTCCGCACTCCCAAACTTCCTCGCAGTAAAGAAGACAAATTCTACCAGCTCGAGATGTTCGCGTATCCTTCGGGCGATATCCACATGGGCCACTTCCGCAACTACATCATCGGCGACGCCGTGGCCCGGCAGCAGATGATGGCCGGCAAGGATGTCCTGCACCCGTTCGGCTGGGATGCCTTCGGGCTGCCGGCCGAACGAGCCGCCATACAGCGCGAGATTCATCCCAAAGAATGGACCGATTCCAATATCGGCGTATCCAGAAAGACATTACAGTCGGTCGGTATCTCGTTTGACTGGGACCGCGAAATAGACTCAAGCAAACCGGATTACTACAAGTGGACGCAATGGATGTTCATCCAGCTCTTCAAGAAAGGCCTCGCCTATCGGAAGCGCGGCTTCGTCAACTGGTGCCCCGAGGATAAAACAGTCCTGGCCAACGAACAAGTCAAAGACGGCCGGTGCGAACGCTGCGACACTGAAGTAGTCAAGAAGGACCAGATTCAGTGGTACTTCAAAATCACCGATTACGCCGATCGGCTCATCGATGACCTGGACAAGCTGCCCAACTGGCCGGAAAACGTAAAGACTATGCAGCGTGAATGGATTGGCCGGTCCCATGGCGCCGAGATAGACTTCACGATCGAGGAGACGGGGGAGAGGCTGCCCGTTTTTACCACTCGCCCGGACACGATTTTCGGCGTCACCTTCATGGCCATCTCTCCCGAAGCCGAAATCCTCGAGCGGCTGCCGCTCGATCCCGAGTACGCCTCGCAGGTCGAGGAGTACAAGAAGAAAGCGTTCGCGAAAACCGATATCGAACGCGCCGCCACGAATATCGAAAAGGACGGCGTCTTTACCGGTAAGTACGCCATCAACCCCTATAACGACGAACGCATCCAGTTGTGGGTGGCAGATTACGTGCTTGGAGGATACGGCACCGGCGCCGTTATGGCCGTTCCGGCCCATGACACCCGTGATTTCGCCTTCGCCAAGAAGTACGATATCCCGATCAAGATCGTCATCCACCCCGATGAAAATACCACGTTAGATGTAGACGAGATGGATGATGCCTTTGTCGAATATGGCCCCATGGTCAACTCCGGGCGATTCGACAGTCTGTCCGGCGTAGAGGCGATCAAGAAGGTAACTGAATACGCAGAACAACAAGGCTTTGGCCGCTTGAAGATAAACTATCGCTTGAAAGACTGGTCAATCTCGCGGCAACGTTACTGGGGCTGCCCAATCCCGATTATCCACTGCGAAGAGTGCGGCGAAGTACCCGTGCCCGAGTCGGATTTGCCAGTCATGCTGCCGCCAGTCGAGGATTTCATGCCTCAGGGGCGATCTCCCCTGGCCGATGTACCCGAATTCATGAATGTCAGCTGCCCCAACTGCGGAGGGAAGGCCCAACGCGACCCGGATACGATGGACACTTTCGTATGCTCCTCCTGGTACTATCTCCGCTATCTGGATCCTCAAAATGACAAGGAGCCGTTCAGCAAGAAGAAGGCCCAAATGTGGCTGCCCATCAATCTGTATGTGGGCGGCATCACTCACGCCACCGGACACCTTATCTATTTCCGTTTCTTCCACAAGTTCCTGTATGACCTTGGCTGGGTAGACTGCATCGAGCCCGCCACACGCCTGTTCAACCACGGTATGGTCATGGATTCCCAGGGCGCCGTCATGTCCAAGTCCAAGGGCAATGCCACGTCGCCAATGGAGCTGATCCATGAACACGGCGTCGATGTCCTCCGGTTAGCGATGTTCTTCACGGCTCCGTCCGAGAAAGAAGTTCTCTGGAGCAACGAAACGATAGCCGGAGTCGAGAAGTTCGTGCACAACCGCCTGTTTCCACTGATCGATACGTATCGGGGAACGCAGCCCGACTTAAAGCATTACTTTAATCCGGCCGGCTTAACAGACTATGAAAAAGAGCTCAATATCAAGCTCAATCAGACAATCAAGCGAATCTCGGACGACTTTCCTCGCCTGCAGTTTAACACCTCGATTGCGGCGCTGATGGAATTGGTCCGGGACTACGCACTGTCGAAAGTGACCGACGATCAATTCAATGATTTCGTCATACTGAGGGTAATTCAGCTGGTTGCGCCGCTGGCGCCGCATTTGGCTGAAGAGATGTGGGAATACACAGGACATAAGTACACCGTGCTCAATTCAACCTGGCCGGAGTATGACCCAGAAGCAACCATCGGCGACACAATCGAAATCGCCGTCCAAATCAACGGCAAACTGCGTGATTCCGTGCACGTCGCTGCTGACGCCGATCAGGAGAAGGTCGAAGAAGCTGCGTTTGCCAGCGATAAAATACAGTCATATACGGACGGCAAGGAAATCAAGAAGAAGATATATGTCCGCGGCCGGATCCTGAATATCGTTGTCGCCGGCTAAACGCTGTTTTGTTGGGTAGGTAAGTTAACATAATATTTCTTATGGGACATCAACAGGCTAGTTCATGAAGCTCTCAATCGTAATTCCCGTCTATAACGAGCTCTCCACTATCGAAGAATTGGTCAATCGCGTCAAAGCCTCGCCAATCACCGACAAAGAGATCATTCTGGTTGATGACTTCTCCACCGACGGAACCCGCGAGCTACTCCAAAACAGTATCGAGTCCCAGGTTAGCAAGGTCGTCTACCAGCCCCAAAACATCGGCAAAGGCTGGGCGCTGAAAGCCGGGTTCCGTGAAGCTACCGGGGACATCGTCATTGTCCAGGACGCCGACCTGGAATACGACCCGAATCAGTACCCGGAACTAATTAAACCGATACTTGAAGACAAAGCTGATGTCGTCTACGGCTCCCGCTTCGCCGGTGGTGGCCCGCACCGGGTCGTCTACTTCTGGCATTATGTCGGCAATCGGTTTCTGACCCTGTTGTCCAACATGCTCACCAACATCAACCTGACCGACATGGAGACGTGTTACAAGGTCTTCCGACGAGAGGTCATACAGTCAATCGACATCAAAGAGAAGCGCTTCGGCTTTGAACCGGAAATTACGGCCAAAGTCGCACGCAAAAAGGTACGCATATACGAAATCGGCATCTCCTATTACGGCCGGACCTACGAGGAAGGAAAAAAAATCGGCTGGGAAGACGGCGTCAAGGCTGTTTGGTGTATAATTAAGTATAATGTGTTCTCAAGGTAGACCCCAGATAATGTAGGGCAGGTCTGCTTCAGACCTGCCATTGGGCAGGCCGGTCCGAAGCGGACCTCCCCTACGCACTAAATAGAAGGTCCAGCTATGTACTTTTCCAGCATCGTGCCATTCAGCCTTAAGTTAGCATCGTGTTCCAGCCGGTCAGCTCGCTTCTGGCTGCTTCCTGTAATCCTAACCGTACTGACGATTTCATCAAGTCCATGCGCTTTGGCCTTTGATGGCGCCAGATCCGGATTCGTTCTCGGGGGCGGTGCCGGCTACGGTTTGGTGGACCGCATATCAATGGAAGACGGGTCCAGCGACGAATCCGGTCTCGGCTTCAATCTTCATTCCGGCTGGGCCTGGAATGACAGGAACATGTTGCTGGCCTTTTTTGAATCCGGCCGTCATCAGGAAGGTATCCGCCAGGGTTACCTGGGTCCCCTTTACGTACACTATCTGATGCCTGTGAGCAATTCCTGGCTGCTGATGGGTGGAGTGGGCCTCAAATATACAGACGGGTTGGACGACGAAGAGCCACGGCTCTTTGAGTGGGACTACGACCGGAAGTTCGGACCCGGCTTTGTGGTCGGCTCAGGCTATGAATTCATCGACCATTTGTCAGTTACGGCCACGCTGTCATACGGCAAGGTTGAGGACTTCAAGCTGACGCACCTGCTCCTGGCTGTACACGCGACAGCCTACTAACACCGGCTGTGTACATAGCTGACCATTAAAAGCGACGGCTCTGATGTAGGTCGAAACCCGAACCGGGGTTTCGACACTTTTTCCGATATCTCGATCGATCGCCACCCCTATGCCTCTACCCCGTCGGCGCAGCTCTTTAGATTTGTATCGTCTCATCCGCCGTGCCAACCTCCTTCTCTTTCACTTCGACTTTGGCCCGGTGGTCGAAAATGTTGCCAACTGCGAATGCCCCGCCGATCGCTCCTAAACCAATCACTAGATTGAAGTAAGCATATTTCAGGAGAACCTTTTCCCTGTAGTCGTGCTGCTATACGGCGAGTTTAATGTTGACCTGCCTCAAAACACAAAGCATTTTTTCCTATAATTGTCCGTTATAAAACCTCTTGGAAGGAGAATTACAACCAATGAAAAGGCTGCTGACAATCGTTCTCGTCGGGCTGTTGATGGTCGGATTGATCGGGGGCTGCGGATCGATGAAAAAGCGCGACAAGGGCGCCGCTATCGGGGCCGGGGCCGGCGCAGTGATCGGTGGCGTCATCGGTAACAAAGCCGGCAATACGGCTGTCGGTGCGATCCTGGGCGCGGTTATCGGCGGGGCGGCCGGAGCCTATATCGGCAACTACATGGACAAACAGGCCGAAGAAATCGAGCGCGACATCGAGGGCGCCAAAGTGGAGCGGATCGGTGAAGGCATCAAGATCACGTTTGACTCGGGTATTCTGTTCCAGATCAACAAGTCGGACCTTCAGCCGGAAGCCAAGACCAACCTGACCGAGTTGGCCGAGATTCTGAAGAAGTACCAGGATACCGAGATCCTGATCGAGGGCCATACCGATTCGACCGGCCCATATGATCACAACATGACATTGTCTTTGCGTCGCGCCCAGTCAGTGGCCAATCACCTGACCGGGCTCGATGTCCTCCCCACCCGGCTGAATATGATGGGTTACGGTCCGGACCAGCCGGTCGCCGACAACAGCACGACCGCCGGCCGTCAGGCCAACCGCCGGGTGGACATCGCCATCTTCGCCAATGACAAGTTGAAAGCGGTGGCAAAGGACAAGGTAGAACAGGGATAATACATACCATGTCGGGTGGCGCACCCCTTGGGGAGCGTTTCCATTCCGCCTTCGGGTCGCCCCGTTCGAGTCAGAAGGCGGACAGGTCGAGACCTGTCCCTGCGTACTACGCGTGCGGCTGGACCAATATCTCCAATATGAACAACACCCCCGCATTAAGGGCATTCGTCAACGCAAACGGATTCC
>CAZLBP010000002.1:213443-226194 GCA_964557855.1 uncultured Ignavibacteriales bacterium
TCCAATATGAACAACACCCCCGCATTAAGGGCATTCGTCAACGCAAACGGATTCCGCCCGAATGACACATCGGTGGCGTGTGCGGGGACCTCCTGTGATGACGGTTGTTCCTGGATGACCGTACGAAAACCTTCCGGAATCACGACCAGCCTCCTCCCCGTGCCCCGAATCTCCCGCCGAGCTGGGGCGCCTGTTACCAGCGTCAGCACATAGAACAACGGGCTGATGAACACCACCCAGGCCAGTACAGCCAATCCCATGAGCAGGTTCATGACCGGCGCGAGGACGCCATCCCACAGGGTCTCGATTATCGATACCGAATCATCGGCGCGCTTGTTGACGCCGTCGAGCGGGCCCGACAGATTGGCCGATGCCGCCATGAAGAATACGCCAGCCAGAGTCCAGCACGACGCCAGAAACCGCAGCGGATGCCACGCGAGCAGCCCTTTGGTTTCATCGAGCCCTTTCCAGACCAGCGCAAAGAAGCCGGTCAGGATGCTGATGAGCGAACCGTTATCGATGAACCAATAGAGGACGGTCGTGTCCAGGAACCAGACGCACAGCCAGTTAAGCCCATATATCCACGCCGCCATAGCGAGGGCGGAGATGAGAAAGGGGAAGAAGGGTTTTCTCTTTGTGGATCTGTCCGATGAGCCACTGCTCGACATGGTTTTGGATCCTGTTGCTATGGGAGATACTGAGTATACGCAACTGCACGGCTTATCCGAGTTCTGTTACCGGAAACTCGCCGCTCCATTTACTTTTGACCACCATCGCCCGATTTCGCGACGGACGAGTACAGTTTCAAGAGCGGCTGGAACTTCAGGGCACCGTACCCAAAACCGACAATCAACGCAATTATCAGTTCGCCCAGAAAATACACCAATGCCATGGTACCGGATGGCTTAACCGTGAGATGAACTACAACAACCAGGATAATGAGCGAGAGGAACGACACGACGCCGGCGTATTTGCCGAAATCCTGCCTTCTTACTTTGGCTGAAGAAAGTATATTCTGCTGAACTCTCGTCAGGACGTTGATTACAAACAGAAAAACCCGGCCGCGGTCCCCGGAATTTTGCGCAGTCTTCCTGGCTTCGAAAAGCTCGGAACCGATAGCCTCAAAGTCCTGCAACATAGTCTTGCTGGCCGGCGACCTTTTGATAAGAATCTCAGTCCCGAGGGTTTGAATCCGATTCATAACCGAGTGCAAAATCAAAATAACGTCACAAGCTCCCCGCAGCTGTCCGGGTGGCATTCTCTTAACGAAAACCGCCAGTTCCTTGACGTCCGCGGCGCTGGAGTCCAGCCTCCGTTGCATGCTGCGAAAGTCGAATGCCTGAAGATCCATTAAGGCATGCAGCAGGCTCACCTCAACCCGAGAACCGTAAATCTCGGCGAAACCGTCCAGGTCGCTCGGGTCGTTGACGTCCAGCAGACTTAACAGCTCATCATGGTCCGCTCTGGCCTTGCTCAGCCATAGCTCCGCATTGCTCAGATCCCCCGCGTTCATACTTGACTTGGCCATCGCCATATTGCTGGCGGCGGATCCGCTCAGTGACAGCTTCTTGATATCTGTTGAGAAGAAGCCGACCTTTTTGAATATCTCATTGCTGGCGTTCAGGTTCTTAGCCGCGCCAAACGAATCCCCTTGCAGCAGCAGCCGAATCCCGGTCAGGAAGCGAGCCGCCGCAAACAGTCCCACCCGGAACTCGGAGTCGGTCGTGTTTTGCAGGACCTGATAGGCGCGCTCAATCGGCTCCGCGGCTGCGCTGTGCTTTCCCATCCGCAACTGGTTGAGACCTTCCTCCGCCGACATCATTGCTTCGAGGAAATCGTCGTCGGAGACGCCGCCGTCTTCCAGCTGCACCGTGGCCCGGGCCTGGGCGATGTCACCCTCCCGGATTTGCGTCAGGGCGGTTTCGAGCGGGGCAATCATATCCATATGACACCTGCCTTGTTATAGGGCTTGCAAATACTCTCTTGCTTGACAGACCGCTTCTAGAACCTCATACGGCTATAATGTAGCCAATCCGGGTCTACGAATGCAAGAAAAAAAGTGGGCAATGTGTGGTGGAACTGAAGCTGGTCAGGTCCTCGCAGACCTGATGCCCTACGTCAGGACCATAAAGGTCCTGACCTACCTTCAATTTGGACGCTTCCTCACACCCCCAACTTCCCCAGCGTCTCCGGAATATCCATGAACGTCTTGCACGGGTGCGCGCCGTGGTCCGCCAGCATTTCCAGCTTCTCCTTCGCAGTGCCCATTTTGCCCTCGACAATCGCGCCGGCGTGGCCCATCCGTTTACCCGGGGGCGCGTAGATACCGCCGATCATCGCCAGCACCGGCGTCTTCATATCCGGGATCACTTTGCAGGCGCGCTCTTCGTACACGCCGCCGATCTCACCTGTCATCACGACCGCCTTCGTCTCCGGATCTTCCTCGAACTTCAGCAGGATTTCATCGAACGTGGACCCCAGCACCGGGTCTCCTCCGAGCCCCACACAGGTGGTCTCGCCATAATCGGTGCGGGTGAGCGTATCGGCTACGTAGTACGTGATCGAACCGGATCGCGAAACCGTGCCGACCCGGCCCGGTTTGAAAGCGATATCCGGCATGATGCCCAGGTTGGCCTGACCGGGCGAAATGACCCCGGCCGTGTTGCCGCCGATCACGGTCGTACCGTGCTTGACGGCCTCCTTGCGAACGTGGAGCATGTCGTGGATGGGAATATGTTCCGGGATTACGACCAGGAACTTGATCCCGGCCCGGATCGCCTCGATTGCCGCTTCCTTGACGAACCGCGCCGGCAAAAAGATGACCGACACATCAGCGTTGGTCTGCCCCACGCATTCTTTGACCGTGTCGAACACGGGGCGGTCGGCGACAGTCTGGCCGCCTTTGCCGGGCGTCACGCCGCCGACGATGTTGGTACCGTAGGTGATCATCCGTTCGGTGTGAAACTTCCCCACCCCGCCCGTTATCCCCTGCACCATGATTTTGCTTTGTTTGGTGACAAGTATCGCCATTATATGCCGCCTTTCGAACGTGCCGTTTGATGTGTGAGTGGCAGATGTCCGCATCTGCCCTCATCGCTGCGTTCAAGTCCAAATGCGGACAGGTCTCGACCTGTCCCTACGGAGGAATGGATTCCTGCCTTCACAGGAATGACAGAAAAAAGGGCAGGAAGGACAGAAGGAGAGATAGGAACACCAAAACTCATCGGGCGGCAGGTCACACTCGCTTCTTTGAAGCGACCAGGACCCGCCGCAACCTGCATGGTTCCGTCGGTTCCTGCACCCGCCTCCGACGGGGGTGTGAACCGACGGTTGTACAATCCTGTCATGCCTCTCCCCCTTTCTGCTGCTGTGCCAGCTCTACCGCGCGTTTGGAGATTTCCTCGATCGGCGTTTCGATGCCGTGCGCCTCGATGTACTTGAACAGCTCCGGATTGGCTTTCTTCTCTTCCTCGAAAATGCGGACCCCTTCTTGCCACATGTTGCCGGTCATGCGCATGACCATCGATTTGGACAAGCCGTGTTCCTTGAGGAACATGATCACCCCTTTTGCGAAATCATCGCAGCGGCTGATCCCGCCGAACCGGGCGCCGAAAATGGCTTTGACATTCGGGTTTTCATCGAGCAGCACCAGCATCTTAGCGATCCGTTCGGGCGAAGGCCCGCCGCCGGAATCCATGAAGTTGGCCGGCTGGCCGCCGTAATAATGGATAAAATCATTACCCATGATTCCAAACCCGGCGCCGCCCGGAAACATGCCGATATTGCCCTCGAGATCCAGATACGGTATCCCCCACTCCATCGCCTGCTGCTCCCGGGGCGTCATCTCCCCTTCTTCATGGCGCATCTCGATGCCCAGCTCTTTCAGTTCCGGGTGGCGGAAAACGGCGTCGTCATCCAGTGACACGCGGCTGTCGGCGGCTATCAGTTTATCATCCGCAGTTAAGACCAGCGGATTGATTTCGACCAGCTTGGCATCATATTTCTTGAAGACGTTCAGCAGGCCGACAATAATCGGGGCGGCGTTCTTAATCAACTCGCCGGGTATGCCTATCCGCTTAGCAATTGCGACCGCATCGAAACCGTATAGTTCTTCATCGATATCAAGCTCTTTCTTGTATATCTTCTCCGGATGTTTGGCTGCGGTCTCCTCGATATCGACCCCTCCCTCACGCGACGCAATCACGACCAGGGTGTAGTTGGCCCGGTCGATCGTTACACCAACGTAGTATTCCTGTTTGATATCCAGCTTCGGCTCGACCAGGAGCGCATGGACCGGCAAGCCCTTGATAGTCAGTTTGAAGAGCTCCTCGGCTATGAGCTTGGCTTCGTTGGCGCCCGCGGCGATCTTGATGCCGCCCGCCTTGCCGCGCCCGCCGGTCAGCACCTGGCTCTTCAGGACGGCCGGCCCGGACAGCTTCTCTACGGCCGCGAAGACTTCCTCGGGTGTGCGCGCCAGCGTACTCTCGGGTATAGGAATTTTGAACTCTTTGAAGAGCTTTTTGCCTTCATGTTCATACAGTCGCATACACAGACCTCGTATTATAATAAGACGGTTTGCTGCAATTATTCAATGACATCCGGGCAATTTACGAGATTGGGGACAGTTGTCAACAGGACCTGTCGAAACCCGAAGCGGGGCTTCTGGAGTAACAATCCCCGCGGACAGGTCGCGACCTTTCCTTACGGAGGTGTATGCGTACCTAAGTTAAACTTGGGAATGAGGACGATCTTTTCCTTCGGGGGAGTATTTCTGCCTTCGCAGGAATGACACAATCGCAATGCGACGTGCTATCTACCAACTGTACTGTCAGGCTCCATTATATCGACATCAAACCTGAACTCTACCCCGCCGTTGTGGAACTCTATTCGACGCTGGGGCTTGTTGGAGCGGCCCTCGCTGATACACTGCGGCGGCGGCCCGGTCCGGTTCGGGAACAGGCCGGAGGACTCGGTCGGTCGGGTCGGATAGTAGTCGACTACCCGGCGCGAGATGAGAAGCGCATTGCCGGATGTACTGGCAATACTGTTGTCGGTACAGTCTTCCCACAAAAAAAAGAGCGGTACGCTCGTATCCGGAACATCGAGCACGTGTTCATTGGACACGACTATCTTCAAAAGCGAAGCTTTCCGGTTGAAGCCGAAACAAACGGGCCGGGTCGTGTCCGGAATGACTTCCGAAAGAGCCACCGTATGCCAGAGAATCGGTGGCAGCGTTTCCCTGTCGTACGTATTCACCTGGCGCACGTTGAAGTACTCCCAGCGGCAGGAATCATAGATCTCGCCGGGGAGGATCTCAACAATATCCACGAGCGGATTGTTAATGCCGATTTTCAGGTCGAAACCGGCCAGGCGCTGCCCGAACGACTGCAGCCACACCGTAATCGTGTCGTCCAACTCCATATCGTCGATGTGTATTCGGTCGATCGAAACGACATAGTCTCGCGCTGTCAAGCCCACACTGTCTACTGCGGCAGACGTGTCGTACATTTCAAATCGCACGCTGTCACCGGGCAGCTTCGGTGTTTCCGCTTCAATCGTTGCGGCCGCCGATTGCGCCAGGGCCAGTGTCAAGCAGAGTATGAGTTTGGCATGTTTCATAGACTCGTCCATGTAGTATTAAACCGACAGCAAATGAAGAAGGTTCGGCTGAATAATCCGGTCCGAAGCGAATCTCCCCTATTTGACAATCATCATCATGCGAGCCGACGTGAAAGCGCCGACCTGCAGCCGGCAGAAGTACACCCCGCTCGCGAGTCCGGACCCGTCGGTACCGTTTGCGTCCCAATAAACAGAGACCGCGCCCGGACCATCCACACCCGAAAAGGTCTGCACTTCGCGCCCGAGAACATTGAAGATCGTGACCCTCCACTCCGAGCGAGTCGGCAGGTCAAACAGTATGGTGGTCGCGGGATTGAAAGGATTGGGATGATTCTGATAAAGGTGCGGTTCCTTCGGGATCAGTCCCCGGGGAAAGCCATCATGGACGTCGGTCGGTATTCGCATTTCACACTCTTCGGCGTTGATACTCACGGCCCGCTCGCCGATCGGCAACGGTTGGGGACCGCTGTGATGTATCGTAAACAGTGTATGACGACCGATCGGAATGAGGGCTTCATACGGTGTGCCACCCACAAACAGTACACGCAACGTGTCATTCTCGACGCTCCAATCACTGATTCCCAGAGGCTCCCGTCCGGCGGAGTAGTCGAAGACGACCGAGTCCACATCGGTGTGACCGCTCTGAAATGACACCAGGTAGGCGCCGATTCCTTCTTCCGCGACGCCCACAACGCGCAGGAGGCCGTAGCCCGGTTCATATTCGAAATAGATTGGGAAGCTGCCGGAGCTCCGAATGTATCTATCCAAATCCAGCATCCGATACCTCATGAAAACGAGATCAGGTAGCGTGGTATCGACCAGGTCGCCGTTGAGATCGGTTGTGGCGATATGCTCTTCGAGCGGTTGATGGAAGACTCCCTCGCCGCGAAGAAAGAACTGTGCAAACAACATGTAGTCGGTGTCCTCATACCGGAAGCCGTCGAGATTTATATCTCCCACCAGACCCAGCGAGTCAGCCGAGGCACAAAGAAACGAAGTCGAGCTGAAGCTCACATTCGAAACGACGGTCGTATCCCCGTAGGGAATAAAGCAGTCAGCGTGCGGGCCGGTGAACGATGGCAGCTGCTGAGTTGTGTCCATCAGATCGCGGCCGTCTGCGTCATAGACTTCGTCAGCTATGTACACGGTGGTCGGTACTCCGGTCCAGAGCCGATTGTCATGACAATTGTCCCAATAGAAGCGGATAGAGGGCTGTCGGCCGTGCAGCTCCGTGTTCGACGGCATCCGGAACCTAACCGATAGTAACGGTGCAGAGAAATCTCGGCACGACCTGAGTGAAGCGGAGCTGTCTTTTGCCCAGGAAACAATTCGAACTGCGGCGCTCGGTGCAGCCGCCGTATCAGCATACTTGTTGATGAATGACTTTACCCATTCGCAGTCAGGGAGTCCGTCAAAACTGACTCCATAGAACTTCAAGAGAGAGCTGTCATAGCCGATTCTGAACTCGAAACCGTGAATGTCAATCGTATCTGCGAGCTCGAGCTGGAGGGCAACGGCTATCGTATCGATGTTCGTAGCCGTTCTTGGCGCAGACAGAGTGACAGCGATATCCTGCGCCGTGGCGTGGACTGTTGCCAGCGCCAGAATTAAAAAAGTGAGAAACCCCTTCATGGTAACTAACCCCTATCTTAGGTAAGCGGCCCGCCCGGTACCGGGCGGGCCCACCGGTTTATTTCACGACTTTGAAACTATATGGACCGTTCCACTTTGGCTCTTCATTGGCCCCGGGTTTCGGCGTGGCGAACAGCCAGCGCCCGCCGGGCGGATAGAAAGCCGAGTCGACGGTAATCACTCCCGGTTCCGGAACGAGCAAGTCAAACGACAAGCACTTCTGGTTTTCATGCGACTCGTATTCCTGTTGCACGCTCAGCCCGCCGAAGCCGATCAGCTCCGGCAGTTCCCCGTCCCAGTCGCGTTCGACAACGTACACGCCGCCGAGGTTCCAGATTGTAGCGTCCTGCCATCCATTATGACCTTTGATATCCCCTCTGTCGTTGAGACCGCCGGCCGTATCGGGAAGATGTTCGATCTTCTTGATGTCCTTGGAAGTAAATGCAAACCCAAATGAAAAACCGGTATACAGGGAATCGTTCTCGACATAGACATCCAACGATACGGGCTCCCCGGCCTTTATGGTACTGTCGTTAACGGCTCCTTCACCGGAAAGCTGCATGCTGATTGTCCCGGCCTGAACCGGTCCCGCCAGGACGAAACACGCTGCTCCGGCGCTGATTACTTTGCTAATCCTCATCCTTCACTCCAGATTATAAGCTCTGTGATGCCTTTTCTTTCAACCTCAATGACAGAAGCTACCTGTCGCCGCAAGTATACGTCCGAGGCAAGCCGATGTCAAACTGATTCTCCGGGACGGATTTTTGATTTTAATTGACCGGCATTCCGGCGAAACCTATCTTTCGCCCCAAGGAAAGGAAAGTCGTATGAATAGCACACGCGTTGTCTCTGCGCCCGGGCAAATGTCACTGAAGTCACTCGTTGCATCATCGATCGGCAAGAAAATCTGGGTGGCCGTCACGGGCATCCTGCTGTTCGGCTGGCTCTGCGGTCACCTGGTGGGAAATCTCCAGATCTTTATCGGACAGGATCAGCTAAACGCGTACGCTCAGAAACTGAAGGACCTCGCCGGCATTGTCTGGGTGATACGCATAGTCATGATTGGCCTTGTTTTAACACACGTTTTCTATGGGATAAATCTCTGGTATCATAACCGAAAAGCGCGGCCCGTTCGTTATTCGATCTACGATACCATCCAGGCCACGCTGGCATCGCGGACCATGATCTGGACCGGTCTCACAATTTTCGCTTTCGTGGTTTACCATCTGTTGCACTTTACGTTTTTGGTGACGAACCCGGACTACGTTGACCTGCACGATTCGATGGGGCGACACGACGTTTACTCGATGGTTATTCTGGGATTCAAAAGTTACATTAGGTCCGGTGTGTATGTTCTTGCTATGGTCCTACTTGCAGTTCATCTTAGCCATGCCATCTCGAGTTTTTTCCAGACCCTGGGCTGGAACAAGAAAGAGACGGAACCAAAGTTAAAGGCGCTGGCATACATTGTGGCGGTGCTGATTTTCGTCGGTTATACATCGATTCCGGTGGCCGTACTAACGGGGTTCATCACTTTGCCGGGAGGAGGGCACTAATCATGAAACTCGAATCAAAAACACCGTCAGGTCCTCTGGCTGAGAAGTGGAACAAGCACAAATTCGACCTCAAGCTGGTCAACCCGGCCAACAAGCGCAAGTATGATGTCATCGTGGTCGGATCCGGCCTGGCCGGCGGATCGGCGGCCGCATCTCTGGCGGAGCTGGGCTACAACGTGAAATGCTTCTGCTACCAGGACAGCCCCCGCCGGGCGCACAGCATCGCGGCCCAGGGGGGAATCAACGCCGCCAAGAACTACCAGAACGACGGCGACTCGGTCTTCCGACTATTCTACGATACGATTAAGGGTGGCGACTTTCGGTCGCGCGAAGCGAATGTCTACCGTCTGGCCGAAGTGAGCGAGAACATAATCGATCAATGCGTGGCGCAGGGAGTGCCCTTTGCCCGTGAATATGGCGGCCAACTGGCTAATCGCTCGTTCGGCGGGGCGCAGGTATCCCGCACGTTTTACGCCCGCGGGCAGACCGGGCAGCAGCTGTTGCTCGGTGCGTACTCGGCTCTGTGCCGACAGATCGGCAAAGGGCAGGTCAAGATGTATCCGCGGACGGAAATGCTGGACGTGGTTGTAATCGACGGTCACGCCAAGGGTATCGTCGTTCGGGACATGGTATCGGGAAAAATCTACTCGCACGCCGCTGATGCGGTTGTGCTGGCGACCGGCGGCTACGGCAACGTGTATTATCTGTCCACGAATGCCAAAGGCTGCAATGTGACCGCCATTTTCCGCGCGCACAAACGCGGCGCTCTGATGGCCAACCCTTGCTTCACACAGATCCATCCCACCTGTATCCCGGTCAGCGGCGACTACCAGTCAAAGTTGACATTGATGTCGGAGTCGCTCCGCAATGACGGCCGCATCTGGGTGCCGAAGAGCAAAGACGACAAGCGGCCGCCGAATGAAATCCCCGAAGAAGACCGAGATTATTATCTTGAGCGCAAATACCCCAGTTTCGGCAACCTGGCGCCGCGTGACATTTCATCTCGCAGCGCCAAGGAAGTCTGCGACGAAGGGCGCGGGGTCGGTGAGACCGGGCTGGGCGTCTACCTTGATTTTGCCGACGCCATCGAACGGCTCGGTGAAAACGTAATTCGGGATCGGTACGGTAACCTCTTCGAGATGTACGAGAAAATCACCGGCGAGAATCCGTATAAGACGCCAATGCGCATCTTCCCCGCTTCGCACTACACCATGGGCGGCTTGTGGGTCGATTACAATCTCGAAAGCACCATCCCGGGTCTGTTCGTGATCGGCGAGGCGAATTTCTCGGATCACGGCGCCAATCGTCTCGGCGCCAGTGCGCTCATGCAGGGTCTGGCCGACGGCTACTTCGTCATCCCTTACACTATCGGCGACTATTTCGCCCGCACCGGCTTTGGCCATCCCCACACCGATCACGCCGAGTTCAAGCGGGTCGAGTCCGAAGTGGACATGCATATCAAGAAACTGCTCTCGATCAACGGCAAGAAGACGGTAGATACGTTTCATAGGGAGTTGGGCAAAATCATGTGGGATTATTGCGGCATGTCGCGCAACGAAGCCGGACTGAAAACGGCGCTGGACAAGATCCCGGAACTGCGCGAGGAGTTCTGGCAGAACGTGCGGGTGTCGGGTCAGAACGAGGAGCTGAATCAATCGCTCGAAAAAGCCGGACGCGTAGCGGACTTCCTCGAGTTCGGCGAAGTGATGTGTTGTGATGCGTTGGAGCGCGAGGAGTCGTGCGGGGGGCATTTCCGTGAAGAATACCAGACCGAGGAAGGTGAAGCGCTGCGCAACGACAAGAAGTACACTTATGTCTCCTGCTGGGAATATAAAGGCGTCGGCGAAAAACCGGAGCTGCACAAAGAGCCGCTGGAGTTCGAGTTCGTGGAACTGGCGACAAGGAGTTACAAGTAATGAATTTGACACTTTATGTCTGGCGTCAGAAGAGTGCTCAGGACAAGGGCCGGATGGAGCAATACGAGGCGAAAGATATCTCGACGCACATGTCATTTTTGGAAATGCTCGACGTGGTCAATGAAGGTCTGATCGAAGACGGTAAAGAGCCGATCGCGTTCGATCACGACTGCCGCGAGGGTATCTGCGGCACCTGTTCCCTCATGGTCAACGGTATCCCCCACGGTCCCGAAGGCGGCACGACCGTTTGTCAGCTTCACATGCGGCACTTCAAAGACGGCGACAAGATTTATATCGAGCCGTGGCGGGCAAAGGCGTTTCCGGTTATCAAGGACCTCATTGTCGATCGCTCGGCGTTCGAGCGGATCATGCAGGCGGGCGGGTTTGTGTCGGTCAATACCGGCGGAGCGCCCGATGCTAACGCCTTCCCGATTCCCAAGCAGGCGGCCGACACGGCCATGGACGCCGCAGCTTGTATAGGCTGCGGGGCGTGTGTGGCGGCTTGTAAGAATGCGTCGGCGATGCTGTTCGTGGCGGCCAAAGTAGCGCACCTGGTCAATTTACCGCAGGGCAAGGTCGAAGCGGCCGAGCGGGTGCGGCGGATGGTCACGCAGATGGACATCGAGGGCTTCGGCAACTGCACCAACTACTACGAATGCGAAGCCGCCTGCCCGAAAGAGATCCCGGTGAAGTTCATTGCGCAGATGAACCGGGAGTTGTTGAAGGCGGGGTTGGCGAAGGTATAGCCGCCGCGCGCATTGTAGATTTGTAGGTCGAAATCCCGCTTCGGGTTTCGAGATTGACTTGGTACGCCACCCAGCGCGTGGGCTCTCCGTTGACATTAAGATGAATACGTCACTCCATGAATCAGGTATCGTAGGGCAGAACCCTCCAGTGGTTCTGCTTTCAGGACTGGTTCTCAGTTTCGTCATCTTCTGCGCCTGTGAAGTCCTGTTGCCTTTCCTCCTCTTCCATGTAGATAACGTGGTCTATGTTCTTCTTGCGGTCGGCATTCTGGAATTCAGCGTAAATCTGACGTCCGACGAATTGGCTTCCGCCCAGGTACTTCTTGTCAATGAAGAATCTTTTTATGACAACCGCACAGCCGAAAAAGATGGCGATTAGGCTGATTCCCAGCACCAGCCAGGAGACGATGTTGTCCGGAATGTTCATAGCAATCAGCGTCGATCGTTACGCACCATGGCCGACTATCCTTACACAAGCGGGATGCAGCACACCGAAATATACAATACGGAGCGACATGTGGCAACCGAGAACCAGATTAAGCCGGATATTTGGCTATTCTTCCTCTGAAGCGGACTCAGGAGCCCGACTACCGGCCTTCGTCCGATTCCGGAATTCGTGCAAGGCCCGCCTCCCTGCCGAAAACACAAGGGTCGCGCTGAGCCATTCGAGGGCCACCAGAGCGCCAATTGACACGCGCAGGTTCTGATCCAGTTGGTTTTGGTAGAAGACCAGGTATATAATGGCTATCAATGTCGCCGCTGTCCAGCCCACAATCATGAGGGTCTCTCCCGGCAGTTTCTTTATGGCTTTGCTTTCCGCTCTTTGCGTTCGATCGAACGAATCTGACGTAGCTAAGCCTTCAGGTTTAGAAGTTGTTCATCATGGAGAACATGGCTCCACCGGATATGATCAGGGCGATTGCGGCGCCGACCAGGCCGATGAGCATCAGCACGCCGTTGATCACGAAGTACGTCTTTATGCGCTGCATCGACATCAGGAACTGCGCTTTATCGCCGTTGTACTGGGCCGTTTCGATAAATGTCGACGCTTTGAACAACAGCAGGCCCAGCCAGATGGGCAGCCAGCAGAAAATAATGCCGACAATGGTGAATACCATTATTATGCCCTGGATGATCATTACCACGCCCAACAGCTTCATCCAGCCTTTGGATTGAAACAGCGGCAGGCTCAGTTCTTTGATGAGGTCCTTTTCTTCCATAGTTCCGATCCTTTCTCATATGATTCAGATTGTACTGTCTGCTGCCATAATGAGCGAATGGG
>CAZLBP010000003.1:0-160406 GCA_964557855.1 uncultured Ignavibacteriales bacterium
GGCAACAACTATTGCCGATACAACACACAGCCCCGCCCCAAGCGGGGCTGTCGTGCTTCCGGGATGCAAAAATCCGTCCCTCCCAAATCTCACCCTCGCTGCATTCAGTCAATTATCCAATAACCGGTTCGTCAAGCGGCTAAACCCATTGACAAGGCTTGCCCTTTTTGATACCATAAGCCTCTAATTCATGTAACGAGCCGCCGGACTTTCGGGCGGCTGAATTCTAATACGTGAGTCTTTGGAGGTTACTCTGTGAAAGAGTATGCTACAGATAAAATCAGAAATGTCTGTCTGGCAGGCCAACGCGGGAGCGGCAAAACAAGCCTTGCGGACAACGTCGCCTACGTCACCGGCGTCAACAATCGAGTCGGGAGTGTAGACGGCGGATCGTCGCTTCTCGATCATACTGAAAGCGAAATTGCCCGTAAAACATCGATTTCGTCCAAACTCCTGGCATGTCCCTGGAAGGACTGCAAGCTGAACCTTTTCGATGCCCCGGGGCATTCTGATTTCATTGGTGACATGCTTTCCGCGGCCAAAGTCTGTGACAGTGTCGGTTTTCTGATAGATGCTACGTCCGGAGTCGAGGTCGGTACACAGATCCAGTGGAAGTACCTGACCGACTTTGACGTCTCGAAGTTCTTCTTCGTCAATAAGATGGAAATCGAAAACGCCAATTGGAAATCTTCTCTGGACGCAATCAAGAACGCCTTCGGCAAACAGGCAGTGGCGGTGCAGATTCCGCTGGGACAGGCCAGCGCCTTCAAAGGCATTGTCGACCTGTTACACATGAAGGCATATGAATATAGCGGCGACGGCAAACGGACCGAAACCGACCTGCCCGCGGATCTGAAAGAAACAGCCGAGGCGCAGCACGAACAGCTCGTCGAGGTCGCGGCCGAAGCTGATGACACCTTGCTGGAAAAGTACTTTGAAGACGGTACACTGAGTGATGACGATATCAGAAAAGGTCTAAAGCTGGGGATCAACCGCGGCAAGCTCTTCCCGGTTCTGTTCGGCTCCGCCGGAAACGGTGCCGGAGTCCAGGTGCTGCTCGACTTCATTGTGGAGTACTTGCCTTCACCCGATCAAATGCCCCCACTGAAAGCTCAAAAGCAAGATAGTGACGAGATTGTTGAAGTTCCCTGTGACCCATCCGGGACGCCCCTCGCTTACGTGTTCAAGATCGCCTCGGAAGGACATCTGGGTGAAATGGCGTATTTCAGGACGTACTCCGGTACCGTAACTTCGGGAACCGATTTCAAGAACATACAGAACAATACGACAGAAAGAGCCACCCAGATATACACTTTCCAGGGCAAAAACCGAGAGGATATGACTTCCGCTCCGGCCGGCGACATCGGGGTCCTGGTCAAGCTGAAGAACACCCACACGGGCGATACACTCGTGGCCGGAAATCAGAATCTGGTTGTTCCGCTCGTGAAGTACCCTAACCCGGTAATGGACGTTGCTATCACATCGAAGTCAAAAGGAGACGAAGACAAAGTCGGCACCGGGTTGCAGAAGATCAGTCAGGAAGATCCCACCTTCCGATTGGTCCATGACCCCGCTCTGAAGCAGCTCGTTTTGTACGGCCAGGGTTCGACTCAAATCGAGATCATCTCCGAAAAACTCAAGAAGCGATTCGGTGTCGAGGTAGAACACAAGAAACCGAAAATCGCCTACCGTGAAACGATCAAGAGTACGGTAGAGCAACAATATCGTCACAAAAAACAATCCGGCGGCAGAGGCCAATTTGGCGAGGTGTTTATCAGATTGTCTCCGAACGAGCGTGGCGCGGGGTTCGAGTTCGTCGATGAAATCAAGGGCGGCGTCATCCCCTCCAAGTTCATTCCAGCCGTCGAAAAAGGTATTGTCGAATCGATGCAGCACGGCGGACTGGCCGGGTCTCAAATCGTGGATGTCAAGGTAGCACTTTACTACGGCTCGTACCACGAAGTCGATTCCTCGGATATGGCCTTCAAGATCGCCGGTTCCATGGCCTTCCGCGAGGGCTTCATGAAAGCCAAACCGGTATTGCTCGAACCGATTTATAACGTGGAAGTTTATGTACCCGATGATTTCACCGGAGACGTGATGGGCGATCTGTCGTCACGACGGGGCAAGATCGCCGGCATGGATCCGGACGGCACCTCCCAGCGAATACGGGCCACCATCCCTCAGGCCGAGCTGTATCAGTACTCGGTTGACTTGAGATCCATGACCCAGGGTCAGGGGATGTACGGCATCGAATTCTCTCATTACGAAGAAGTACCGCATGAAATCGCTCAGAAGGTAATCGAAGAAGCCAAGAGCCAGCAAGAAGAAGACAATTAGTTTACCCACATATCCCTCCTCTGTAGAACGATCTGTAGCTGCCACAGTTGCAGATCGTTCTTGTGTTTCGGGGAGTCTGTATCTGTTGCGACAAGTCTCGATCCCGCCTTACGGGATTGTGACCTGGCGCAGTCGGGCCACTTGTGTCCCCAACCGCCGGCTCGCACTTTGTAATGTTGCGACAGGTCTTGAGCCCGCCCTGCAGGATTGTGACCTGGCGCTTCCACCGCCACAATCATCAGTCGGAAGCAGCTGAATCGCCTGTTACCGCTACCGCCAGCTTGCTCTTCAACCACACCTTCGTCTCCTGCGGCAATTGCGGACGTCCCCCCGATGGAGTCCTCCCCTCGCCTCGTCCGGGAGGCTGACCTCCCGGCGGACCGAATTCTGCACCACTTCCAAATCCATCGTCACGCCCCGCAAACCGACGCCCTCTCTCTCCCCCGCCCCACTTGAGTCCAATGCCCAGTGGTCGACCCGGTGTTGTGCCCAGTCCATAATCCCGAACCCGACTCTCCCCGAGCGGCACACTGAATTCATAGACAAAGGAATCCTGGTCGCGCCCATACGCCGCCGATGGACCCTGGGAGCCTTCCGGATCAATCTCCTTCTCGACAATGACATCCTTGATGTAACAGACGAACTCGTTTCGACCCGGCCCTCTATCAGGGCCACGAAACCGACCCGATTTCTCGTCAGTTCCTTCAGGAAGTCCACGGCCTTGTCCTGCGAACTGCATCATCTCCTCGGGCGACGGGCCGCCCTTATACCGCAGCATAAACCGTTTGTCATTTTTACCATTGGCGTCGAGCCAGATGGTCAATCCGTTCGCCGTCATCGATCGTATCCACATCGGGTCCCGAAACCGAAATAGCAGATAGAGATTGGCCGAATCATTGGCCAAACCGAACACGATCTGCTCTTCTTCGAAGTAGGTAGTTGGTATTTCACTCCAATCCGAGAACGCGCCATCGACCTGGATTTCCATTGCAGCCCATTGGCTGTCCAGTTCGGGAATGCCCTTACAGCCGGTGAGGCTTGCAGCAAGAAGTGCCACAACAACGGTATTGCGCCAAAATCTTGTCATGTCAATGACATCGTAAGACAACTGCAATTGGGTCTTTCCTTCACATTATCCATTAGACAGCGGTATAGCCGAGACTGATTAATGTCGCATTGAGGGTTTGAGGGGGTTCTTTTCATATGATGGTTCTAGTCGATTGTGTGTGGAGGGGATGGATTCCCGCTTTCGCGGGAATGACAAGAGAATGGTCACGAATGACAGTTGGAAATTACCCGAGACTACCCACCTCCCTCTCCACCTCTTCCAGTATCTCACAACTCCGCACCAACTCCTTCATCCTCGTGTGGTCCGGGTATAGCGGTCGGTCCTCATCCAAAAAGTCGACATATTTGCGGATCACCTCACGCGCCTTCGTCGTCCCCTTGCCGAATTTGTAGTCCCGAAAATCCAGCGCCTGAGCGGCCGCCATGAACTCAATCCCTAAAACACCATACGCATTATCCAGGATCTGCCCGTTTTTGATGGCCGTATTCATCCCCATCGAGACGAAATCCTCCTGGTCGGCCGCCGCCGGAATCGACTGTATCGATGCCGGCATAGACAGGATGCGCTGCTCCACAATCAGGCTATCAGCCGTGTACTGACTCAACATCAGACCCGAAAACATCCCGGCCCCCTTTGTCAGAAACGGCGGTAACCCGACACTGAGCGCCGGGTTGTTGAGACGGTTCATCCGACGCTCCGACAGGACACTGATCATGGTAATCGCGACACCCGCCATGTCCATCGGCAACGACACCGGTGTTCCCTGGAAATTGGCGCCTGAAAGCTGCAGGTTCTCCTCCGGGAAAAAGACCGGGTTATCCCCCACGTTGTTGAGCTCAATCTCCACTTGCGACCGCGCATACTCCAGCGCGTCATGAGCGGCGCCTATTACCTGCGGTGTGGAACGCATTGAATAGGCATCCTGAACTTTGCACTTTATCCGTCCTTCCGCCAGGTCTCCCCCTTCAATCATCTTCTGAATCCCCTTGGCGCTCCGAACCGCTCCCTTGAAACCTCGCGCTCCCAGCAATTTGGGAGTATACGGCCGCATATTCGCTCTGAGAGCCTCCAGCGACATCGCACAGGCGATCTCCGCCTGTTTCAGCCATCGGTTGGCATCATACAGAAACAGCGCACCCATAGCCGTCATGACATTGGACCCGTTAATAATCGCCAGACCATCACGCGCCATCAGACCGGGTATGGGAATACCGGCTTTGTCCATAGCCGTTTTGCCGTCGAGGAGTTCGCCCTTGTAATACGCCTTCCCCTCGCCCAGCATGAGCAGGGCGAGCTGTGCCATCGGCGCCAGATCACCACAGGCTCCCACCGAGCCCTTCTGACAGACGAACGGCGTCACGCCTCTATTGAGCATCTCGACCAGCGTCAACGTAATCTCCGGACGGACAGCCGACTGGCCATGCGCATGGACATTTATCCGTGACGCCATTGCCCCGCGGATATGCTCGATCGGGGCCGGATCACCTATCCCGGCCGAATGGTTGTATATCAAGTATTTCTGAAAATCCTGAATCTGGTCATCATCAAGTAAGACCTCGGAAAACTCCCCGATTCCCGTGTTGACGCCATACATGGTCTCTTTCGCCTCGATCTTCTTCTCAAGCATGGCGCGGCACTTTTTTATGCGCTTCAAAGCTTCGGGATGCAACTCCACCGGCTCGTTGTGTCTGGCAATATCAACCAACCTCTCAATTGTCAAACCTGAACCATCCAAGACTATAGCCATTTATCGTTACTCCTGATTCGTTGATTTCATTTCTGAGGATTCGACTCAAGTCACCGCAGCAGACGGCTGCCGATACCTTAGGTGTCCTGTAGTCCTGAGGCGGAATTCGGAGTATACCGTGTCGGGACCTTGGTGACCGGGTCTGTGGTATCGTTGCTCATGTCTGGACTGTCTATCCGAGGTTCCATAAATACTCTCTTCCATTTCAAATAAACAGACTTCGACCGGGTATTGTCAAACGAATTCAGATGTCACATATTGATGCCATGGACGCGGACCTACTTCTCAGCGACTATCTCAGTCGGCAGGATTTCGTGGCCTTCGATACCGAAACGACGGGTCTGTGGGCTCCATCGTGTCGCATTGTCGAAATCGGCGCGGTCAAGTTCAGGCTCGGCGAGCCGGACTATGATACGTTTCAGTCGCTCATAAACCCGGAGCGGCCCATCCCGTCGGAAGTTATTCGGATACATGGGATTACCGATGAGATGGTGGCCGGGGCCCCTTCGGCCGCAGAGGTCCTTCAGGACTTCTTCGAATTCTGTAGCGAATCGGCCGTTCTGATAGCCCATAACGCCCCGTTTGACATTTCGTTTGTCGGGTGTGAGCTGGATCGGGCGCAGATGGATTATGGTGACCATGTTATCCTGGACACACTGGACATCTTTCAGCGATTCCATCCCGAGATCGCTTCCTATTCTCTGCTGTCTCTGGCGCAGCACTTTGCCGTAGCGGTCACACAAGCCCACCGTGCCGTGGCCGACGCTCTGATCGTCAAGCATCTCTTTGAACTGGCGGCCGATAAGTTCAGTTTCGTTCATTCCGCCGACGATTTGATCGCTATACTGACAACCTATCGCATGACTGACTGGCAGTCGCAGTACGGTACCCTGCCAGATCAATTCGCCGACCTGACGCGTGCTATCGAGGAGAACCGGCGAGTCCGAATCACCTATACGAATAACCTCCAAGGTCAGAGTACACGCGTCATCCGTCCCAAACAGGTCTACCAAATGCGCTCCGCTTTTTACATCAATGCCTACTGCGAACGTGCCGGAGCCGAGCGGACGTTTCGGTTAGACAGGATTGGAGACTACACCGTTCTGACTGAATAGACCAGTAGAACACAACCCAACGTGACAGTGCCAACTCATATCGGGGCGCGATTCTCCTTGTAGGGACAGGTCGCGACCTGTCCGCCTTCAAACTCCCACAATATCCGCACGATTTGCCTACAATACCGATGTTGAATCAGTCATTGCACACATTAATAAAAAGATTAGTATGCCACATGATGACAAAGGACCGCCAAAGAAAAAAACGACTATTCCCAAACGAACCCATTTTCTGAAGGACTCCCAACCAATACAAAAAACCCCCGCTTCCGCGAGGGTTTTCCGATTTGGTGGAGCCAAGGGGGGTCGAACCCCTGACCTCTTGAATGCCATTCAAGCGCTCTCCCAACTGAGCTATGGCCCCGTGATTTTGCTGCCCCTTTATACACATGATATCGACTGAAGTCAAGTATTTCTGTAATTCCAATGGGATTCGGTGGCTTCCGTTCCGGGTGTTCCATCGGCTCAGCTGAGAACGTCACGGATGCTACCGCTCTCGTACCAGACAAAACGGCAGTCCTGCAATCGCAATCCCCATCATGATCAAGACCACGTGCCCGTAGGCCTCGACAAACTGCGCCGGCGTCTCCGAAGTACCCCCGAAATACCGGGACTCGAAAAAAGCAAACAATGCCGTGGAAATGGCTATCCCCATCGACATGCCGATGTTTCGCGATGTTGAGATTATCCCCGACACAATCGCCCGCTGGTGCGGGCTCACAGCACCCATCATGGCCGAAGAATTAGGCGTGTTGAAAACAGCCACCCCACCTCCCATTAACACCAGACACAGGACTATATACTCATTGGACGCGCCGATCCCCACCCCTGACAAGAGATACAGCCCCGCGACCAGTACCGACATGCCGAATGTCGTCAACAGTCGGGAACCGATCCGGTCCGATATCCGACCCGACAGAGGCGCTATTATGAACATCAACACCGGGAAAATGATCAAGAACAGCCCGACCGTCTGCGGCTCGAAACCCTTGACCCTCTCCAGGTAAAACGGTATCAGGATTATAGCTCCCGCCAGCGAAATAAACATAATGATAGCCGCCACCAGAGCAGTGGCGAATTGACGGTTCTTCAGAACTTCGAACCCGATCAACGCCTTCTCCGGCTGTGACTCGTACCTATAGAAGAGAAACAGAGCCACCAGGGTAAAGGCCAGCAAACCCCAAATTCGGATATTGGTGACCGAGAAATCGTCCAGAAGGGACAGCGCCAGTGTTCCGGTCAGGAGAGCCAGCGAGATCGTCACGGCGCCCCCCAGATGGAGTTTGCGCGTGACCTTGGGTTTGGGCAGATCCTTGAAATAACGAGCGGCCAGGAAAAAGCCGACCACTCCGATCGGCAGGTTAATCACGAAAATCGACTGCCAGGGAAAGTATTGCAGCAGGATTCCCCCCAGTGGCGGACCAGTCATCATCCCCGCCGAAACCATCATCACCATCATCCCGATAGCCTTCCCCCGCTCATTTTCGGGGAAGACAGTTGCCACCATTCCGGTACCCACCGCTTGAAACATGGCCGATCCGATGGCTTGAACCACGCGACCGCCTATGAGGTATTCTATGGACCCGCTCAATGCACACACCAGCGACCCCAGCCAGAAGAACGTATATCCGATCCGGTAGGCAAAGCCGTATCCCTTACGTTCCGTCCAGGATCCGAAAACGAGCATCAGCGACACCACCGTCAGCGTATACGCCAGCACCACCCAGGCCACAACATCAATCTTGCAATTCAGATCGTCGGCAATTGAGGGCAACGCGACGTTGAGGATAGAACCGTCGAGGGTCGACATGAAGGTCCCGATAGCCCCCACCGCGAAGAATTTGTACTTGTTGGTCTCGACGACGGTGGTATTCAAGGAAACAACTATATCTTATAAGTCATTGTCTAAAAAAAGATTGACAAACTCAGCGTCAACCATAAGGTTTGGTATCAATGGAGTCAATAACTTTTCTTGTGGATGTCACTAAACAGGTGCTCCAGTTGCGCGTCTCTAAGTAGTGTCGGACAGTTCGGGAAATGAATAAAACTATCCCGGAGTTGGTTCACAGCTTTGTCCAGGGTGACCAGACGGCCTTCGCGGAACTCATGAATCGATTCCGCCGGAAGGTGTATTCGCTGGCCTACCAGGTCGTGAGGAACCATCTGGATGCCGACGAGGTAGTACAGGAGACATTTGTACGAATCTATAAGAGACGTAAGGAGTTAGCCAATGTAGAGTATTTTTCGACATTCTTGCTTCGAATTGCCACCAACTATTCGATTGACCTGCTGCGCCGGCGCAAAGGACACCAGAAACTGACCGATGATGCCCTTAACTTGCCGGGCTCGACGCCGTTGGACCTGGCCTACAGGGTGGCAACTCCGAGTCAGGAACTTGATAACAAAGAGCTAATGAGGGAAATTAAGCGAGCACTTGAATTATTGCCGCCAAAACAAAGATTAACCGCCATCCTGCATGACATCGAAGGATACTCCAAAGCGGAGATTGCCCGGATTTTTGAATGTCCCGAGGCCACCGTGAGATCGAACCTTCATATCGCCAGGACGAAGTTGCGGAAGTTGCTTAGCAAGCGACTCGAGAAAGGGGAATAGAAAATGACATGCCATGATGCTCAGGCGCATCTGGACGACTTAATTGACAATGAGTTACCGCCGCATACGGCCGCCCAGGTGCGGGACCACATAGACAACTGCCACACGTGCCGGCGTGAGTACGAGCGGGCCAAACAGCTCCTCGAATTAATGCGCACCGCTTCGCACCACGAGCCCGGAAATGACTACTGGCAGGACACGATCGAACTCATCCTCGCCCGGACCGTCGACTCATCACCCGACGTTCATTTCAACAAGACCGAAGATCGGTATGCCGAGTTCCAGAAAAACGCGCTCATGCGGTCGATAGTGTCCGCGGCCGCTTCACTCGTTATTCTATTCCTGGCGTTGCTGATCGGATCGCAACAATCGGAACAACTATCTCGAAAAGAAATCGAAACCGGCCCGGTCCTGGCCACGTCAGGAATTCGTGATATTATCGGCCCGGCCCACGCTTCCGTCTTTACCAGCGGCGAAGAGGCACAATTGGCCCGGGGCCTGGCGCTGGTCGGGACTCCCGGCATTCTGGGACGATTCACCGGATTGCCGGAGCTGATTCTTGGGATTGACTAGACCGTACGATCGATATATCAAGGAGAACTCTGTTGAACAGATTAACCGCCAATGTGTCAATACTGCTGCTGGCGATCTTGTGCGTCAGCTGCTCGCAGGGAGAAAAAAAGATTACCTTGCGCTACAAATTCGTACCGGGGCAAAAACTCGTCTACGAACAGGTCAGCAAACGGGATGTCAAAGTTCTCGAAGCCGACTCCGTCATCGACCGCAAAACGACTACTCTCGAAGCGACGATTATTCAGGAAGTGGCGGAGGTGCTCGGCGAGGATTCCGCCCTCATCTACGAGACCGACATCTGGCACTACGAACGACCGGCCAAGGACGATTCGACCACGATGGAAACCGTTGAGGAGACGCGGGAGACGACCTTGAAGGTGCTCGCCAACGGCAAACTTCTCGACATCGAATTTCACGGTGAGGAGAGCAAATCCAAAGTCGCCTATATCAGGAATTTCTTTGAGCAGGGCCTGCCCGTCTTTCCCGGCGGGGAAGTTTCCCCCGGCTACAATTGGACACAGACGACCAAGGTGATGCTGCCCGAGGGCGTCATGGAAGCCTCATCGAATTACATTGTCCGCTCACTTGCCCGCGAATCCGGCTACGACTGCGCCGTGATCGAATGCGACGGTAACCTCATTATTCCCATCGAACCCGACCCCACCGACACCGCTCAACGCCGTGGCGTCGACCACATTGAGACCACCGGCAAACTCTATTTTGCCTACAAAAACGGCTTCGTCGTCCTGCAGCGGGAACGATGGCTAATCAATGGTGACCGGACGGAAATCAAGGCGGGTGAACCTCGCCAGTACAAAATAGCCGTAACTATCGATGTTGACTTCGCACTGAAAGAGCACACGGTGGAGTTATAGACAGTTGCTAACGCCGGCCAACCGCGCCCCGAATCCGACTCGAAACCACCTATAGTAGGTCGAAATCCCGCTTCGGGTTTCGACATGCCATGCGCCGTGGGCGGCAGATGGCCTGCATCTGCCGTGTTCTCCTCGTTCCCAAGTTGTACTTGGGAACGCATACATTTTCGTGCGGACAGGTCGCGACCTGTCCGTACGTTCCCCAATACAATTCGGGAACCAGAAGGACCTACTTCAACACCGGCACTTCTTTGAACTCACTGAACCGCCGACCGAAATCGGTATCGCGTCGCATCGATTCCATCAGCTCCGCCACCGACCGTGAACTGTCCTTCGTACGCGGATTCGCGCTCTGTGCTATCGCTTCCAGCCGATTCGATTCATTTATGAAGCCGTCTATCACGTTCACGCCTTCGTATTCGCCCAGCGGCATTTGATAGATGTACCCGTCGCAATAATCTTCCAGCGTGAAGTTCGGGTACCCCAGCGTCCAGTATGAATTTTCGCCCGGCAGCTCCGCAAACGGCGACCCAACCACATCGAATCCGACCCGCTGATACTGCGAATCCAGCGTCGGTATCAGGGCATCGATCACGCCCTCGACCGGCCGCACGGAGCTATTGAAGTCGTTATACGCCGGCCAGGGAGAATGGAGAAAGATGGTCATGCACCGGTCGCCGATGGCATCATATACGAGGTTACCCATGCGGTGATCATTCTTACGAATCAGGGTATCGGCCTCAACATCATAAACCGGTTGTTGATACCGCGTGTAGCCGTGATTGATGCCGCTGTAAATCAGCGCCTTGAGACTCTTGTCGACGAATTCCTTCAGAATGATATTGGCCATGTATTCATCTGTGTCCCCCTCCGGAAACACCTTTCGCATCACTTCGGGGTCCTGCCGATCCTCGACTGTCCAAACGTGGCTCCAGTCCGATCTTGCCCCCAACCCGACCACCCGGAATGTCGGCTCTCCTTGATCCAGACTCTGGTTCAACTCCCAGGCCACGCGGTAGATATCGACATATTCGCGAAATCCCCAAAAAGGCCACTGGTTATATTGAATCTGCTTTGCCAGCGAATCATCATACTCGGTTGCCGCTATGAGCTGGTCAATTAGATCCTGGTCAGCATAGTCCGCGAATTCAATCCCCAGATTGTAGATACCCTGCTCATACAGCCTGGGAATCAACGCGTGTATCAACTCAACATCGTGTGCGATCCGATGGTACTCCCCGACAAAGACGATATCATGGTCCTCAAAACACGAGACGACATACTCTTCCGGCGTCTGATAATTGCTGACGAGATACGTCCTCAGCGCCTGCTCCGTAGAATCGGCCAATTCAACGACTGCCCGCTCTGACTTCTGCCCCGCACTTTGATCTTCAGCCGTGCATCCTGTCACGAGAAGCCCCAAAACCACAACCAACCGCTTCATCACACTTCCTCCTTCCTGACCAATGTAGGTCGAAATCCCGCTTGGGGTGTCGAAATCTTACGCTGCTTGCTGTTATAGAATAAGTGACTACATGGTCGACTGTCAACTCAATGTGAACAGAAATCGCCGACGGAATTGCGACACCGGATCCAACGGGCAGGTCGCCCACCGCTTGCGGTGGATTCCGCCCATCAATGAATTGGCTCCTACCGCTAAGTCCGTCCCCTAGCCGCCAAACCGCACGGATCCCGGCGCAAGCCCTGGACGACCCAGAACTCGGCGAGTGAGTTCTTCTGTGAGAATATAAATACACATGATATATGAGACACCGGTATAGATATTCACAAATGTCTTGACTTAGCGAACCTAAATTGCTTAACTTTGTCAAGCCAAATGAAACTAACGGAGGTTACAGAATGTGCGAAAATGATCGCGCCAAATCTCACAGTGAGGGTGATTCAGAAAGCGACCAAATTCCTAAGTTGTCAGTCAATAACAGTAGTACAGACGACGCTTCCAAGAAGGAATTGGAGTCATTGTTAAAGGAATCAAGTGATTGGCCACAAGGTGGACACATTCCAAAACAAGGTTTCTTCAAGGATGGCAAGATCGTGACAAAACCAGGCTTACGAAACACTGGGTGGTTTGACCCAAACCAATGAAATAGACTTTAATTCTCGTAGAGTGGCTACCACAGTTCACTTTATATCGATCAGGTTATCTCCATAAGGACTTAGAAACCTATCGCTTAAGATAGGGGTACCGTTCCAGCACTCGCTTACAGGCGCCCAACAATAGAGTGTGCTTGTGTTGTTACTAATCTTAACCGACATCTCGAAAATTAAAGCTGCCCCACAATGTGTGATATGCTACCGCGTTACAACTTCTTCACCCTTATTTCATATTGATCAGCAACGAGTGCCTACGTATTATCGACATCCTTACTAGAGATATTTTTCTCAGATTTAGTCAATTCATAGGCAAGTCTTATGCTTCGCCGCAAATCTGCACGTACAAAAAAAACGTTAAGCCCGAGAAGAATTAGCGAGGATGTCCAGAGGATTAGCCACCATTTTGTAATTGGCAAACAAGCAATTACGATAACCATGCCAACTACAAGAGCGACCAAAGTGTTTACAGTTATCGATTGTGCTGTATAGCATCTCGTGATAAACCGATGCAAACCTTCATAACATTTAAATGAAAACCCGTGATCCACTGTGAGGGCAGTCCATCTGATAAGTCTATATATTTGTCTTCGCGTTCCCTGTCTTTTTGCGCGCATATTTCCCATGGAATCTTCAGATATACCCTTTTTACTCAGATAGTCCACAGACTCTTTTTCATTCAAATCCGAAAACCATCGACCTTTACTCCAGCAGTCAAATCCTCTGGTAAGCAGCGCCCCAAAAGTGCTGAAGATAAAACCAACTGGAAGCACAGACAAAGCCAGCAAAGTTACACCAACGCCTATCAATTCTATTGACAAGTCACCAGAGAAATCCTCAATCCAGGATATTCCACACTTAAACAGTTTTGCCGAGAATAAAACTGCATAGAAGAAAAAAGGAGCAATGATTAAACGTAATTGTCTATTAGGATCCATACAATAACCCCTTTCCGCAATATATAGACAACTCCTTTCAACGTGTCATTTGTCTTTCTTCTTGCCTCCCCCTACCCCCGCGGCGCATCCAATAGCTCGCGCAACTCGTCCATAATTGCCTTCCCCTTCTTGCGTATCTCCGCCTTCGTCTCGATCAGGTTCTGCTCGGTCGGCATCGCATGCAATTGGATATGGAACCTCAAAGAATTGCCGGTTCCCGACGGCCGAATAGTCAGATGCTGCCGCCTGGCTTCATCGAAAAAGAACCGGAAACCCTCATCCGGGAACTCGAAATCCGCACTCGGCGGATAGATCTGATCGTATTTCCCGGTGCGATACACCACCGATGAAAGCACTTTGTTGCCGGCTATCTCGAAATCGCCGTTTTTCACCTGCTTATGATACTCCTGCGCCTTGAGCAGTATGTTCTTTTTGATCCGGTCGCCCTCGATACCCGGGTACTCCCCATCCAGCGGGTCCGGCTCATAGAACGTCGCATACAATCCAATATCCGGATCAAGATAGATATGCCTGTCCAGTAAGCCTATTATATCGGTGTCATGTTCTTTCGCCCAGGCCGCAATCTCGGCTACCAAAAGCGCCGCGAATGTCCCGTCCTTATCGCGCACGTGGCCGTGCACGCCGAGCGACCGATTATCCGGCGGCGGCCCGCCCAGAATCGAGAAGCCGTTGCTCTGCTCTATAGCGGCCATGTTGGTCGTCCGCTTGCCCGAACCGAAACCGATCGCTTCGCAGACAAACGGATGGCACAGGTCGACATACTTCTCATCCCGACCGTCCACCAAATCCAGCAGCTCCTTCTCCTTGTCGTTCCACACGTCCCGGGTCGCCGCCGCCAGCGCCGCAAAACCGACCCAGGTGCGGATCACCCCGATGTCGTACTTGCGGGCCAATGATATGATTGCCTCCGACGTCGTATGCGACAACGTGATGAAACGTTCGTCCTGATGCTGGATTTCGCCGTACTTCTCCAGTTCCATGTGCAGCCGATACCAGAGCACCAGCGACCACATATCATCGGCCGGCAGCAAATACCAATCCTCGTTGTTGTAAGCGCGCCGTTGTTTCTCCGGAATCTTGACTACAATCCCACACCGATCGGCATCGGGGTCCGTGCCAATGAGGATATCAATGTCATCGAATTGGTTCGGGTAATCCTCCTTGAAGGCCTTCACCGCCGTCGCCGCCGCCCGGGGATCACCCGGATCCGGCTGTTGCTCCTTGCCGGGATCACTCCGAAAAGCCGGAAACAGCCCATTGAGCTCGTTCAGCCCGAGATTACTCTTGTTGCCGTTGATAGACTTTATCTCCCGAAAACCGACCTCCCTGAGCAACCTCGGCACGGCGATATATCCCGCTCCGTGAAACGGACAAAATGCAATCTGAAGCGTCGATTCCGGCTTGCTCTGGCTCTCAGGCAAACTGTCCATCAAAAGGAATGTCTTCATGTGGTTAAGGTGCCTCTCATGCATATTGATGATATTCCCCTTCTTGCCGGCGTAATCGAATCCATCCACGGGCTCATCGCCACCCAGGAACCACACCTTGTCATCGGGCGCATCTTTGAAATCGAGAATTTTGATATCCTTGGTGGCGGCGTGGCGGATATACTGGTTGTACATCTCGTCTCGTTCCCGGGGATCAAACTGCGATCCGTTCGAGCAAGACAGCTTGTAGCCATTATAGCGGTAGTCATTATGGCTGGCCGATATGAGCACCCCTATATCGGCTTTGACAGATTCGCTGGGAATGGCAAACGTCACTTCCGGATAGGGACAGGGGGCATCGAAGAAGTATATCGTATATCCATAGGCCAGGAATACCTCCGCCACGATCCGGGCAAAGTCATGCCCGCGAATACGGCTGTCATAACCTACGACGACCCGTTCCAGCGGCGGGTCCTGGGCTTTACCGAATTGCGCCACGCCGGCTGTCGTGAGACGAAACACCAGGTCATTGATCGTGTTGGGGCCCTTGAGAATATCCGTGTCTATGCCTTCGTTCTTCATCTTGATGATCGACTCCTTATCGAAGGCCATCATCCCCCGGATTCCACCCGTGCCGAAACGCACTTCCTGCCTGAAAGCATTGATAATCTGCTGCCATTGCTCCTGTTCAATAGTGCGGACAATGCCTTTCTTCAGATTCTTCAACTGCGGTATCTCATCGATATCGCTGTCTTTCAGCCACTTTTCGAGGTTGGGGTAAGTGTTCTTTAGAGCGCTTTCGTACAGTTGATCATCTATCTGCCCCGCCTCTTTGGCGGCATCGAGGTAATTGGTAATCCCTTCCTGAGCCGACTCCAGCACCGTGTCGAGTTTACTTATGGTCACCATTTGCTTGCTTCCTTATTTGCAGTTATGCTGTTCGAACGTCTTGTAAGAATTAAAGATTACGAAGATTTTGCCCGTTAGTAAAGGCTGAATTTGAATCACATTCGCGGCCACTGCTGTTCAAACTATTGCATTTCAGCGTTGTTTTTGTATCATATTTTAGCGATGGCTGATAAGAAGAACGTGAATAGACGCCCCTTTTTGGGGATGTACTTCAAGTGCTGCCGAGTCTACTCTCGGATTTACCTGAACAGAGCCGGCACCGCCTTTGTGGGCTGGTGTCCCCGGTGCGCCGGCAAGACCGAGGTAAAGGTCTCTCCGACCGGCTCGAAAGATCGGTTCTTTGTGGCCGGGTGATATACAGGATGCCGATTCTAAAAGCAAAACTGGTCGTTGTACCTCTGGGTGAAGTAGATTTCATGCTGGTCAACCGTTTGGCAGCCGAGATGGGACCGGCTTTCAACTGCTCGGTCGACATCCTCAAAGGCATGAAGATGCCCGGTGAGGCGGAAAACCTCATCCGCGGACAGCATTATGCCATTGTGGTCCTATCGAAGCTCGAGAGAGTTAAGGCAAATTCTCGCGAGAAAGTGATCGGAATATGCGAGGAAGACCTGTATCTGCCGGATCAGAATTCGATTCTCGGCTACGCTGATATCCTTTCCGGCACAGCCATTGTATCTCTCCATCAACTCCGACATGAATTCTACGGCCTGCCCGAAGATGAAGCCAAAGTCTACCCCCGCCTGTACAAAGAAGCCGTTCACCAGGTGGCTCATCTGTTCAAACTGTCGGAATGTCGCAACCCCAAATGTGTCAACTACTACAGTCAAATGATGCTGGATATCGATAACAAGGGCGGCAAGTTCTGTGATATCTGTCGCCGCCAGCTAACGGGTCTCGTATGACCGCAGCCTGCAAATCATGACCATCGAGCAATTAATCGACTTTCTGAAGAGCGACCGCGATTTCAGCGCCAATATCACCCACTGGAAAACCTACCCCCCTCGTGCCGCACAGTATGCCGACTTCCCGGTGAATCTCGACATGCGTTTGGTAACCTCCCTCGAGGATCGAGGGATCACTAAATTATACTCACACCAGCACGACGCCATCGAACGCGTATCCGCGCATGAGGACGTCGTCATAGTCACTCCCACTGCTTCGGGCAAAACGCTCTGTTATAACATCCCGGTACTCGACACCATCCTTCGGGACCGGGAGAGCCGGGCGCTCTACCTGTTCCCGACCAAAGCCCTCTCCCAGGACCAAATGACCGAGCTGTACGATTTGATTCAGCAACTCGATGTCGATATCAAGACGTTCACGTACGATGGTGATACACCGAACGACGCGCGACGCAAGATCCGCTCGGCCGGTCATATTGTCATTACCAATCCCGACATGCTGCATGCGGGAATCCTGCCGCACCATACGAAGTGGATCAAATTGTTCGAAAACCTCAAGTACATCGTAATTGACGAAATCCATCATTACCGCGGTGTGTTCGGATCGCACCTGGCCAACGTCATGAAGCGACTGAAGCGGATCTGCGATTTCTACGGGTCGAATCCTCAGTTCATCTGCTGTTCGGCTACGATCGCCAATCCGGACGAATTGGCCTCGAGAATCACCGGCCGTCAGGTAAAACTGATCGACCAGAACGGGGCCCCCGCCGGCGAGAAGCACTTTCTGATTTACAATCCGCCGATCATCAACAGGCAGCTGGGCATCAGGAAATCCGCCATAAATGAGGCGGCCCGCATTGCGGCTACGTTCCTGTACCACCGTATCCAGACCATTATCTTTGCTCACTTTAGACTGTATGTTGAGGTCTTACTCACGTATTTGCAACGAGAGCTGGGCAATGAGTTCGGCCGCGGCATCAAAGTTGCCGGCTACCGTGGCGGCTACCTGCCCAATGAACGGCGGCGAATAGAACAGGGCCTGCGCTCCGGGGATATTACCGGCGTCGTCTCCACCAATGCGCTCGAGCTCGGTATCGATGTCGGTCATCTGGACGTGTCCATTATCCTGGGCTACCCCGGCTCGATCGCCTCTCTCTGGCAGCAGGCCGGGCGGGCCGGACGACGGAGCAGCACCTCACTGACCATACTCGTTTCGAATTCGAGTGCCCTGAACCAGTTTCTCTGTACGGAACCGAAATACATCTTCGACCGCAGCCCGGAATCAGGTATAATAGACCCCGACAACCTCATTATCCGCACCAACCATCTCAAGTGCGCCGCCTTTGAATTACCCATCGACCAGGATGAATACATCTCCGGCGACGGTACTCGTGAAATCATGGAGTACCTCGAGGACGCCAAGGTCGTCCGTCACTCCGGCGACCGCTTCCACTGGTCCTCGGAGATCTATCCGGCGCAGGAAGTCTCCCTCCGCTCCGCCTCTCCAGAAAACTTCGTCATCCTTAATGAGAGTAATCATTCGGAGGTCATCGGCGAAGTCGATTACTTCTCCGCCCCGATATTTCTGCATCCGGAGGCAATTTATCTGCACCGCGCCGAACAGTATCAAGTGACGGAATTCGACTGGGAAGGCCGCAAAGCGTACGTGAAGGAAGTCGATGTCGATTACTACACCGATGCCGAGACGAAGACCGACCTCAAAGTGCTTACCGTTAACGATACCGGCACGGTCGGAGACGCCGAGATCAGTTGCGGTGAAGTAAGTGTCACCAGCGTGACGGTACTGTTCAAGAAGATCAAATTCCAGACCCACGAGAATGTCGGTTCCGGCAAACTCAATATGCCTGAACTGGAAATGCACACCCATGCCTTCTGGTATTCGTTCCCCGGCGATATAGCAGTGCGTTTGCTGCTTGAAGATTCGGAATTCGGCGGCGCTCTGCGTGGACTGGCTAATGTACTGGGCAAAATCGCCCCGCTGTGGGTCATGTGTGACACTCGAGACTTACGTTCCATCTCCCAGGTCCGAGCACCCTTCGCTGAACGCCCCACGATCTATATTTACGAAAATATCCCCGGTGGCGTCGGACTTTCGGAGAAGCTCTTCAACGAATACGAACGCCTCTTCGAAGCCACGTATCACCACATACGCAAGTGTCCCTGTGCTGCCGGCTGCCCTGCTTGCGTCGGACCCGCGCTCGAAGTCGGCGATGGCGGCAAGTCCGGCGCCGCCAAACTGGTCGAGTTCACGCTGGCGACCGCGCCGGTGTGAGACCGGATCTGTACTAAAACACCGAAAACTTGAAATACTTGCCCGGGTTCTTCTCGATATCCGTAACCAGATTGCTCACCCGTATTAACAAATTCGTCGTCTCGACGTACAAAGCCGTGTCACCCACCAACAGCCCCAAACTCCCTTCGGCCGTCTCAATCTTGTAAACGATACTGTCCAAACGCATCGAGATGTTCGTCAAATTGTCGTACAATCGCGGATCATTGATAAGCTTGCCCACTGTACCCTGACTCGTATTCACCTGTTCCGACAAGTCGGCTACTGAACCGGCCGTCTTCTCTATCGATGCCGTTATGCGTTCCTGATTTCGTTGCAAGTCCGACGTCAGGCCGGTCAGACGCGACAGCAGTGTCGTCATGACATGATAAAGGGTATCGTTCCTCGCCAATTGTCCCAGTGTGCCCTCGCCCTCGTTCATCCGATACAGCAGCGTATCCAGGTTCCCCGCCAGCGCTCTGGCTTCGGCCAATGCTTCCTCACCCTCTTTGAACAGCGCCTCCGCACTGCCGACGTCTCGTGTCGGAATGACGGTTCCCCCCTCCATGACCGGCAAGTCCTTTCGCCCGGGGATAATCTCGACATATTTGTCGCCTAGCAGACCGATCGTCCCCAACTGAACCTCGGAATTCTCGGTCACCATCGGCCAGACGGAGCTCTTGATGCTACCCACTAATTTCACCTGCCGGAGCGAATCCAGATTGACGAATTCGACCGACTGAATATTACCTACTTCCACACCCGACATCCACACCGGCGCTCCCGACACCAAACCGTTGACATTCCTGAAAAAGCAGACGAATTCCGTCTTGGGATCGAAAATCGATGTGCCGCCGCCGCTCAGTGAGGCCCACAACGCCACGGCAATGGCAAACATCAAAATGATGCCTACCTTCAAAGCACTCCACTTAATGCCTGTTGTCTTTTTCATCCTGTTCGACTCACTTCATTTACTCCGTCTAGCCGCGGCCATCTGCACAATGTAACAACATCTTCGCACAAATCAACCGACATCGAAAAACCTCTTCTCAGCCACACTGCTGAACGATTTCCGAAACGGCTCGAGGAAACCGACTACTCGCGGATCGGAAGACTCTCGGAGCTCAGCCATGCGACCGTCAAACGCCACTTCCCCCTTGTGAATCACGACAAACCGGTCCGCCACGGCAAAGGCATCGGCTATCTGGTGCGTGACCACGATCGTAGCAATTGACTTCTCCTTGTGCAGTTTCATGATCAGCTTTATTACCTTCTCGATAGCGCCCGGATCAAGCCCCGTAGTCGGCTCATCGTAAAGCATGATACGCGGATCGGTCGAAAGCAGCGCCCGCGCGATCGCCACCCGGCGTTTCATTCCACCCGATAACTCCTCAGGCAGCTTGTCGACTATCTCATCCGGATTTAATCCCACGAATCCCAGCATTTGCGTCACTCGATCGGCTATCGTCTCGAAATCCAGTCGCGAGTGCTCGAACAGGTAATAGCCGACGTTCTCACCAACCGTCATTGAATCGAACAGCGCTCCCGCCTGAAACACCATGCCGATCTTCTTCCTCAGTTTGCGCTTGTCTTTCTCTCTCATGGTGCAGATGTTCGAACCCTCTACCAGTACCTGTCCTTCCCGGGGACATTCCAAACCGAGGATTAAGCGAAGAATAGTCGATTTACCCGACCCGGATGCCCCCATTATGACCAGCGACTCCGAAGCCTCGACGGAAAATGAGACATTGCGCAGCACCGGCTTGTCGTAATATGCGAATGTTACATTCTTCAACTCAATCATAACCAACCCTTAATCAAAGAAAATACGACCTTGGTGATGAAGAAGTTGACGACCAGAATGGAAATGGATGAAATCACGACGGATTGCGTGGTGGCCAATCCCACTCCCTTAGTGCCACCTTCCGAAGAAAACCCCCGGTAACACGAAACAAACGCTATTACCAGTGAGAAAACAACCGGCTTGATTGCGCCAATGAGCAGGTTACCGAATATGAGTCGCTCACGCACGGCGGTCCAGTACATAGTCGATGTTACGTGCGCTATAAACACGGCAATGAACCACCCGCCAACCAGGGCGATGAAATTACAGACGACCGTAAGAACCGGTACCATCACCACAAGCGCAATCAATCGCGGCACCGCCAGCTTTTTGATCGGGTCCACACCGAAAGCCACCATAGCATCAATTTGCCTTGAGGATTTCATCGCCCCCAGCTCGGCGGTGATGCCGGCCGCCACTCGAGCGGCCACCATAAGTCCGGTCAACACCGGACCCAACTCACGGACAATAGAGATCGCCATAATCCGCCCCAGGTAGTTCTTGGCCCCGAAATCCATCAATTCCACTGAAAAGGCCAGCGCAAACCCCTGGCCCGCAAAAGCCCCCGTCAACACTACCAGATAGAGAGAGCCTATCCCCACATAGTTCATTTGGTCGAGCAATTCGGTGACATAGAATGGGCGCGAGAAGACGGCCGCAATCATCTTCAGCGAAAAAAAGAAATTCGCCTGAAGTTGGTAGGCAAACCGCTTCAACCAGTTGTTCAGAGGACTAAGAATGGCTTCGTTCCTTCATATCTGAGTCGCGGCTAAGTTGCCCTTCTGCACAAGATAAGTCAAGGCAAAAGGGACAAATCAATCGGGTTGTTTTTTCCCGAACCTCTACGTGGTTTGTGTATTATAATGGCTACAGTAACAAATAACAGCGGTGTTCGGTTCGTATTGAAAACGATATGTATAACAAGCAGCAAAACAAACGCGGCCATGCGGTAGCCCTCTTCTCCGGCGGGCTGGATTCGGCGCTGGCTATTCTCCTGATGTTGCAGCAGAATATCGAAGTCACGGCTCTCACCTTCATGACACATTTCGGATGTGACCTCGGAGACCGCTCTTCCTGCGGCAGCAATCCGTACCCCGCGGCAGAGAAATTCGGCTTCAACGTCAAGCTGATGCATCTCGGACAGAAATTTGTGGATATAGTGGAGAAACCAAAATACGGTCGCGGCAAAAACATGAATGTCTGCACTGATTGTCGGATTCTTATGCTGTCCGAAGCCAAGAATTTCATGGAAATGGTCAATGCCGATTTTATCATTACCGGCGAGGTCATGGGACAGCGCCCCATGTCGCAAGTATCGCACAAACTGCGCCTGACAGAGAAGCAGTCCGGATTGAAAGGAAAAGTCCTTAGACCGCTTTCGGCGCTGCTTTTGCCACCGACCGAGCCGGAGCTTAGCGGGATGGTCGACCGTAACAAACTCGAGGGAATTCAGGGCCGTAGCCGCAAGCGCCAGTTGGAGCTGGCGGAACACTTCGGGCTGGAGGATTACCCCTCTCCGGCGTCCGGCTGCCTCCTGACGGACCGCGGTTACTCCAACCGCTTACGAGATCTCATGGCGCACAGCGAGCGGCTGACTTTCGATGACTTAAATCTACTCAAAGTCGGCCGGCACTTCCGCCTCGATCCTCAAACGAAACTTATCGTCGGACGCAACGAAACCGATAATAATGCTTTACTGGCATCGAAGAAGCCGCACCAACTACACCTTGAGGCAGTCGGAATCGGCTCGCCGATAGCCCTTCTGGCAGGCAATGGTAACGCACAGAGTATCCTCCGGGCAGCTGCCATTACGGCACGCTACTCGTCTGCAAAGAACGACCCTTCAGTTGATATCACGGTTTTCAACGGTAGCGAGACTCAAGAAGTTGTCTCGGTATCCCCCATTTCAGATCGCGAGATCGAAGAGGTCATCGTCAAGTAGATCACACCAAACTCAGCCCAATAGGAAAAGGTCCCAACGATATCGTTGAGACCCTTCTCTCCTCACCAGCCGGGAGAACTGTTCAGCAGCTTAACCGCCAAGAATCACTGCTTACATATAAGTAGACCGACAGGTTGCGGGCTGCCAGGCTACTAATTTCCCGACGTGGATATAGACAACAACTCCTGTGCCAAGATTGTCATTAATAGCCCAACGCATTATTAACAAATGAGTTAAGAAGACAATTGTACTGTCAGCCTGACCTGTTTCCGGCCCAAAACGCAACATCTGCCGCTCTCTTACGCAGTATTTACACTTTCCTAACAGTCCTTAGCAGCGGCACAAAGCACAAAAATAAAGAAGTCCTTCCTGCACCCACAGGAAGGACTTCAATCACAAAATCGTGAACTTACTTGCTTACTTCAAAAACAGCTAATACATCCGTTTACTTGACGTAGGCCATCTTCATGGTTTCAGTGAAGTTGGCTTCATCAACCGAAATGCGATAGAAGTATACGCCACTGGAGTAGCGACTGGCATCCCATTCCACGGTATGAGAACCGGCCTCAAGTTGACCGTCAACCAGCGTTTCAACCTTCTGACCCAGAATGTTGAATACGGAGAGCTCCACCCGCGACATCTTCGGGACATCAAAAGCGATGGTAGTGCTGGGGTTGAACGGATTCGGATAGTTCTGCTCAAGCGAATAGGACGTCGGCAGATTCTGATCACCGGAAGCGGCACTCAGTTCCAGCGTAACGCGCTCAAACTCCGGGCGCTCCAGACGGGAACTCGGCACGCCGTTGGCATCATAGTCATGATAGACAAACGCCAGGAAGTGGCCGGGATTTCTCATCTCGATCGCTTCCAGAGTGATCTGGGACAGACTCGGGTTGTCAACGCGGAAAACCAGGTTCGCCACGTTGTGCTCACCGGCGCCAAGATCCGGTTTCGGCTCAGCCGACATCTGCGGCAGGAGACCGATTACGACGGTATTCTTCTCGTTGTCGATGTTGGCTATCTTGAGGTCAAAATACTCAACATCGGTTCCTTCAAATGTCACCTTTTCAAGGGTAACACCTTCAGAGAACTGCAATGGGATGTCGATAGCCGCCAGGTTCGCTTCGTTCGTAACGTTCAGCGGTACGGTGACAGTATTGTCTTCCGCAACTGCCTTGGTCGCAGCGAACTTGTGTACGGAAGCCGCAAAAATCAGCGACGGCGCCAACAGGACGGCGACTACCAGGGTTAGCATGCTTAAACGTTGTCTCAAGGTTCACCTCCTCGGGGCAGTTAGTGATTCGTTGTGACCGAATTGGTTGTCTACATTCCTTTTGTCCAAACGGTCACTATTCTCTCATCCGTAAATACGATTTATTTACTTCTTGTAATGTTAACAGAGGGCTCCGTAGCCCTGGAATTGCAATCAGATGGCGTGCTCTGGAGTGGAGAACTACTATAAGTTACTTCGTTTCCACCGTTTTGTCAAGCCCTTTAACCCAATATCGCTTCACTCACTACAGCTACTATGTAGCCATTCACCCTTCGTGCTACCTGTCGTACACTGAAATAACGACCTAAGTTCCATTTGAATTTACTATTTTTCCCTTTCTTCTCGTAAATTTCATATATTTAGTCCAGTTTGGTATAAAACAGTTCAAAATTTAAAGCCAAAGGCTGCAAAATTCGCGTTTCTCAGCCCTTCCACCACCGCATTCTTCAGCTCACCGGGAAACGAGGTCCAACTGTGGCGGGACCGGTTAATGAAGCGCGTCGTGACTATTGCGGCCGGTCTTGTTCCCGCTCACGGGGCCTGTCGAAAATGGCGTCTCTTCCGGTTGCGCCAGGATTTTCGGCACTCAATACTTGACTTATCCCATTCAAGCTAAGATCATTGTCAGATAAATCGAGGCCCTGCCTAACGGAGGAAGCTTGACAAACTCAGATAACTTGCCTAAGGATTTCGAACCGTTCGTTTCGCACTCGGCGAAAATAGCCGAAGTAACCTGGAAAGCCGTAATCCTCGGTTCGTTGATATCGGTCATTTTCGGTGTCGCCAATGCCTATCTGGCGCTCAAATTCGGCATGACCGTATCCGCCTCAATACCAGCAGCTGTTCTTTCGATGGCCATTTTACGTCTCATATTCAAACGGGTCACGGTCCTTGAAAACAACATAGTCCAGACGGTGGGATCCGCCGGTGAATCGTTGGCCGCAGGTATTGCTTTCACTATCCCGGCCTTCTTCATTTGGTCCGCTAATTCGGAGCTGGTTGCGTCCGGATATGTTCACGAAATCTCCAAAGGCCAGATCTTCTGGCTCTCCATGCTGGGTGGAGCGCTGGGCATTTTCCTGATGATTCCACTCCGGCGATACCTGGTGGAGCGCGAGCACGGCAAGTTGGCCTTCCCGGAAGGCACGGCGTGCGCCGAAATCATCGTGGCCGGCGACGAAGGCGGCTCCAAGGCAAAACTCGTCTTCGCCGGAATTGCTGTCGGCGCGCTCTATAAGGGACTGGTCAATGGCGCTAAAGTATGGGCCGAATCGGTCAATTATGATTTCCAGAAAGTTCTGAAAGGTGGCACGATCGGCATCGACGCCACCCCGGCACTGCTGGGTGTCGGATTTATCATTGGCCCGAGAATTGCCTCTCTCATGATGGGCGGCGCAGTTCTCGGCTATCTAGGCATCGGTCCGCTACTGATGTTTATCGGTGATCAGATCCCCAGTATGATAATCTCACCCGGCGAGATCCCCATCAGCGAAATGGACTCGGCCGAACTGCGCAACTCCTACATCAAATATCTGGGCGTCGGTGCCGTGGCCCTGGGCGGTTTTGTCTCCCTCATCAAATCGTTCCCGGTTATCATCTCATCCTTCAGCAAAGGCTTCGGTGAACTCCTGGGCAAAGGCGCCAATACGGGCGATGTTATCCGAACCGACAAGGATCTCGCGATGAAATGGGTGCTCCTCGGTGTCGTACTGGTCATCATCGCTATCTGGTTGTTACCGGGTACCGAACTCCATCTTCTCGGCGCGGCGCTTGCGGTCCTGTTTGGCTTCTTCTTCGTGGTTGTCGCCGCCCGTATCGTTGGTATTGTCGGGTCATCCTCTTCGCCGGTGTCGGGAATGACCATCGCCACTCTCCTCGTGACCTGCCTCATCCTGGTTTACTTCGGTGTCGAAGGCGTCGCGGGCATGATTACCGCCATGTCGGTCGGCACAGTCGTATGTATCGCTGTCTGTATGTCCGGCGATATTGCCCAGGACCTTAAGACGGGCTACCTCCTGGGGGCTACTCCCTGGAAACAACAGCTCACTGAATTCATTGGTCTCCTGTTTCCCGCTCTGGCAATGGGATTCACGATCTACTACTTGAACGAGGCCTTCGGCTTCGTCGCAACGGAAGGCGGCCGAGCCCCCCTTCTGGCACCCCAGGCCAATGTCATGGCCACCATTGTTCAGGGCGTCATGAACGCCAACCTGCCCTGGGGACCGATTCTGGTCGGGGTGATGATTGCCCTGGCGGTCGAACTGCTCGGCATTTCATCGCTGCCTTTTGCCATTGGTCTGTATCTGCCTCTGTCGCTTTCCGCCCCGATTATGACAGGCGGCCTCCTCTCACTTTTCATCCGAAAAGTCGCCAGTCCTCAAACATTTAAAGCAAGAAATGAGCAAGGTATCCTGTTCTCCTCCGGACTTGTCGCGGGTGACGCTCTGGTAGGCGTCCTTGTCGCCATTCTCATCGGCTCGTGGGCGTCCTACGGCCAAACGGAAGTTGGCTACCACGATGTTCACTCCGGCATGTGGAACTCCCTGACCGGCAGTTTCGGACCCTGGCTCTCGCTGATAATGTTCGGCACTCTCGCGCTCATTCTGGGCTATCTCGCGTATAACGGGTTAGGAAGAAAGAAGTAAGTCAAGGCATGTAGACGTTGTTTGAAATGCTAATGAGATCGTCCCAAAAGCCGGAGCCGAGTCGAATCCCATCCCGCATGGAGGCAAGGCTTGTCCCCGCCGGACCGTCAGATCATGAACACGCGTACCATTGACGATACACTTATCCATATCAACTAATGAAGGACATTCTTTTCAAATATAAGTGGCCGCTTTTGGTAGCGGCCCTCGCTGTTGTCGTCCGCTGGATCTACCTGTTCGAACTCAGCCTGGAACCGGGCTTCACCGTACCGATGGTCGATGAACGCTGGCACTGGGAATGGGCTCATGATATCATCGAGAACTCTTTCTGGGGCGAAGGCGCCTGGTTCCGAGCACCGCTGTATCCCTATTTCCTGGCCGTCCTCGTCTGGATTACTGACAGCACCATGTTCTGGGTGAAGTTCCTGCAGGTGCTCCTCTGCGGCGGCACGGCGTTTTTCATTTACCGGCTCGGGGAGAACCTGTTCCACTCGAGAGTCGGCCTGTTGGCGGGCATCATCTATGCCTTCTACGGCACGATGTTGTACTATGAGACAATGCTCCTCATTCCGTCTCTGTTCCTCTTCTTTATCGTATGGGGGATGTTCCGCCTGGTCGCATACAAACATTCGGTTTCGATCAAAACGTGGCTCTTGACCGGCATCATCTTCGGCCTGGCGGCCATTTCACGTCCTAATATCCTGCTGGTAATACCGCTGCTCATGCTCTGGATGATACTCGCTCTTGCCAGAGGCAGAGAGATCATTGCCAGGATCAAACGCCCCCTCGTGCTTGGACTTGGTTTGGCGCTGGCGGTGGCTCCCGTAACCATCCGCAACGCCATCGTGACCGGTGAATTTATCCTGATATCCTCCCAGGGCGGCGTCAACCTCTATCTGGGCAACAATCCCGTCGCCAACGGCCTGACCATGCTCATGCCCGAGGTCGACCTGACCGAAAACCTCGGCTGGAGCAAGTTCATGCCCGCCACCAAAGCCGCCGCGCAGCGTGAAGCCGGCCGGCAAATGTCCGAGGCGGAGCTGTCTTCGTTCTGGACGGGCAAAGCGATAGACTTTGTAATAGAACATCCGGACCAGTTCCTCGAGTTGGTCTTCAAGAAGAGCGTCTACCTCATCAGCGGCTACGAGAACAGCGACAACCACGACATCTACTACGAGCGTAACAAATCCATCCTCTATTCACTCCTGCTGTGGGACTTCGGCCTCAAATTCCCCTACGGCCTCCTGTTCCCGTTCACGCTGGCCGGCATCATCCTCTACCGACGGGAATGGAGAAAGTTGCTGCCCGTGTACGTCTTCCTCATCGGTTATATCCCCACCATTGTCCTCTTTTTGGTCACGGCCCGACATCGATTGCCGTTCGTGCCCTTTATGATAATCATCGCCGCCGCCGGCATCCTGAAGCTAATCTACCTGATCAAGACACGCCGCCTGAACCGAGCCCGAACACCGTTGGTGATCATGCTTGTCGTCGCGTTAATATTCAACTTCAGGTATTTCGACCTCAAGGGCGTTGGGTCGAACGAGTTTCAAATCCACTTCAACGCCGGCATCAAATACGAACACCTCGGCGATTACAAACGGGCCGAGCAGGAATACCTGAAGGCAGATCAAGTCTACCCGTTTTCTCCCTCACTCATGACCAATCTGGGACATGCGCAATATCAACAGGGGAAGCTCCGCGAAGCCGCCCACAACTATGCGCGCGCGCTCGACCGCGATCCGAGATACCATCGGGCCTACAACAATCTCGGCCTGCTCATTGAATCGAACCGGAACTTCGACTCGGCGGTCGTGCTGTACAACAAGGCCGTACGGTACTTCAACGCGCAGGAAGCCAGGGAACACGAGCTCGGCCGAATCTATGTCAACCTCGCTAACGCGTACGAACAGGTCGGCAAAATAGACTCCGCCGCGTACGCATACCGGAAAGCCATGGAAAGCGCCCCCCTGCTAGGACCGGCCTACTCGAAAGCGGCGGCGTTTTTTGCCCGCCACGAACGGTATGAACTGACCGACAGCCTGTTCGTCGAAGGCATGCGCCGTCACGAACTGAGCGCCGGGGACTTTTTCAACTGGGGTTTGTCGTATATCGAGCGCCAGCGCTACAGTGACGGTATCGGCATGATGTTTCGGGCTCTGAAACGGGACACCTCGCTCTATCAAGCCTATTATGTCATTGCGGTCGGCCTCTTCGAGGGCGGCTATCCCGTCGACACCGTGAACTCGTATCTGGATCGCTGCCTCAACATCAACCCCGCCTACGAACCGGCGCAGCAGTTGCAAGAGATGTTGGAAAAGTAAGTCGGAATCCCGCTTCCGGTTTCGACAGCGAATGGCGACGACATCCACACCCCGCCTTCGGCACCCCTCTCGTCGCGAAAAAGAGGGGACCCAATCCTGTCATTCCTGCGAAAGCGGGAATCCAGAGGCACTGTGTTGCAGTGCGGGACTATTCTCATGATCCCGGTCGGCGCACGGGTACTCCTACGTGGGTACCCGCAGAACGGGCGACCACACAGGGTCGCCCCTACGATGAAGTGGGCAACCGATGTCCACATTCGCTCCGTGCTCGGTAGGGACAGGTCGCGACCTGTCCGCCTGGACCCCCGCCGCCGCGGGGGTGACGGGGGAGAGCAGGGCGCCCGAAGGCCGGGGTGCGTTGGATTACGTTTCTACGCCCCTACCCTATCACCCCGCCACCCAACAGGACGTCCCCGTCGTAAAACGCGACCGACTGGCCCGGGGTAATGGCGCGCTGCTTCTCACGGAAAGTAACCCGGACTCGACTGTCCGTCGAGAAAGTAATCGTCCCCCGCGCCGGGCGATGTAAATAACGAATCTTGACTGTAGCGTCTATGGGTCCCTGCTGCATCTGCTCCGGCGAGAGGGCAACCCAGTTGACCCGCGAAGCAACCAGTTCATTCTGGAACAACGAGCTGTCATCGCTGACCACCACCTGCCTTCGTTCCGGCTTGATCTCCTTCACATAAAGTGGCGTCTTGTGCGCAATGCCCAGTCCCCGCCGCTGCCCAATCGTGTAAAGCGGCGTCCCTTGGTGCTCGCCCAGGACCGTACCGTCTTCATGAACGATTTCTCCCGGCTCGAACTTCTCCCCTCGCTTCTGCTGCCAATCCTTGAGGAATCGACGGTAGTTATCATCGGCCACGAAGCAAATTTCCCGTGATTCTTTCTTCTCGGCTGTGCGCAACTTGTGCTCACGCGCTATCTCACGCACTTCCCTCTTGAGCAGCCCGCCCAGCGGCATGAGCGTCATCGACAGCGCCTCCTGCGTCACTCCCCACAACACGTACGACTGATCGCGGCTCGCGTCCTTACCCTTGCGGATCTGCCATCTATCGTACTCATTCTTTTCCACGAAAGCATAGTGCCCGGTCGCAATGTAGTCACACCCCACCTCCCGCGCCTTCCGCAGGAACGCCGCCCACTTGATATCGGTGTTGCACAGCACGCACGGATTGGGTGTCCTTCCCGCTTTGTACTCGGACACGAAATTCTCGATGACCGTCCCCCGAAATTGCTCGGACATATTCAGCACGTAAAACGGCGCTCCGATCCGGTCGCAGACCATCCGGCAGTCCGTAATGGAATCGAGCGTACAGCAGCGGCCGTCCTTGTAAATATCGCCCCCGACATCGACATAATCCCACAGCTTCATGTGCGCCCCAACCACGTCGTATCCCTGTTCTTTCAGAAGCAGTGCGGCTACCGAAGAATCGACCCCGCCCGACATAGCGACCAGAACTCTCTCAGGCATAGCTCTTCGTCACCCGCATTATGCCTGAGACCGGCCGTACATCGGCGACATTTGCCGCAACCGCTCGATAATCGGCGGCAGCTTCTCCAGCACGTAGTCCAGCTGGGCCGTGGTCGTGCTGCGGCCCATCGAGAGGCGAATCGCCCCCTGGGACTGCACCTTGTCCTTACCCATGGCTGTCAGCACGTGCGACGGTTCGGTGGCGCCCGACGTACAAGCCGACCCCGAAGAGCAGGCAATGCCCTCCATATCCAGCGACAACAGAATCGACTCACCTTCGATACCGCTGAACGACAGATTCACCGTCGGAGGAATACGTTTCGTGCGGTGACCGTTGAGAAACACGTCCGGTATAGTCTGGGTCACCTGGTCGATAAAGTACTCGGACAACTCGCGGTGGCGTTCGAAGTCGCTTTCCATCCGTTGTCCCGCCAATGTCAGCGCCCGGGCCACCCCCACCACGCCGGCGACATTTTCCGTTCCGGGACGGCGTTTCTTCTCATGAGAGCCGCCATGAAACAGCGGGGCGATCTTGACGCCCCGGCGAACGAATAGCGCACCGGTCCCCTTGGGCCCGTATATCTTGTGCCCGGTTAACGACAACAGGTCGACACCCATCTCCTTGACATCAACCTTGATCTTGCCCGTCGACTGAACGGCGTCCGTATGAAACAACGCACCCTTCTCATGCGCCGCTTCCGCCAGAGCTGCGATATCCTGTATGACTCCCGTCTCGTTGTTGCCGTGCATCACGGACACAATAGCGGTCGAATCGGTCACCAACCCGGTTAACTGATCCGAAGACGCCACACCATCGGAATCGACGGGCAGCAGGTCCAACCCGAAACCGTGTCTCTCGTGCAGATACTCGGCCGGCTCCAAAACGGCATGATGCTCCGCCGCGCCGACTATCAGATGATCCCGGCGCTTCTGTCTCTGGAAAGCGGTCCCGATAATCGCCAGGTTATCCGACTCCGTGCCGCCGGACGTGAAATACAGCTCCGACGGATCACAATTGATGAACTCCGCGATCTGCTCCCGGGCGTTTTCCAGGGCCACTTTGGCGTCTCGTCCGAACCCATGGGCGCTGCTCGCATTACCGAATTCCTGATTCAAATACGGCAGCATAGCCTCGACGACTTCGGGTTCGACCGGGGTCGTGGCGTTATGATCCAGATAAATTCGTTCCATATAGTTACCTTACCTGTTAAACGATTTCTTGGCTCGTTCTATTTGCATCACACAACACAACAACCGTCATGCAGTCGGGTTCTCGTGAAGTGTCAGCAGCTCTAGAATGCGTACAATATAGTAAAATGCCAGCGATCGGCAAAGTCAATCGAATCGGTCTTTATTCGCCGGGCGTAATCTATCCGGATCGGGCCGGCCGGCGAGATGATCTGAAGACCGGTTCCGTAGCTGTAAGCAAACCCGGACAATCGGAAATCATCAGCTTGCTCGGAGCCTTGCCCCATGTCAAAGAAGATTGATTGCCACAGAGGAAAGCTCTTGAAGATATCCCCGATCCACGGCAGCGGATTAAAAAACTGAATGGTCTTCCAGCGGAACTCCTGGTTGATCAGCGCGGTGAACTCGGCCCCGGGCAATCCGTCGTCCTGCTCGGGAGCGAGCGTGTTCTCGCGGAAACCCCGGATGCTATTGGCGCCTCCCAGAAAGAGGCGATCCTGGGGCGGAACATTATCCGAGGCGCCGAAGGATTCGGTCCATTCCACACGAATCCGAGATGCCGAAATCCAGCCCGGCCAGGCCGGTCGGTAAACCGACCAGGAACCCATGAGGCGAAAGAAACTGTCATCACCCCCCAGAAATCCCCCATAGTACTCGCCGGCCAGTTCCCGCACCGAGCCGGTCCGAGGGACAAAAGCGAAGTCACGGCTGTCGCGCACGAAATTCGCGTAGAGCCGACGCCGAACGGACAGCCCCTCTTTCCGGCGGCGCTCTTCTTCGGAGATGTCGGCCGGAAGCCCGTCAATATCGACTGATTGGTATTCAAAACCCCAGTTGACGCGCGTACGTTCACTGAACCGCTTGGCCGTAGAAAGCGCCACCGACCACTGTCTGACATCGAATTGGTCGGCCTTGTCTCGTATGGGCGGCTGAATGGTAAACGTCACGGCCAGAGGCATGCGGATGCCCAGCAGCCACGGCTCGGTGTACCGCAGGCGGTAGTTGTGATCGGTGATGCGGCTGTCGCTCCCGACTTTGAATTCCAGGTCCGTGAGAAGGTCTATTTTTCTTGAGCCGAAGAGATTCCGTTTGCCGGCCCCCGTCGAAAGACTCCAAACCAGGTCCGCCGCCTCGGATTGTCCGGCGCCGGTCGTCACGTTGACATACCGGCTTTTCCGTTCTCGAACGTTCAGCACGAAGTCGGGCCTGAGCCGATCCAGTTGTTCCTCGGCCTGTCGCAACTGCGATGTCGTGAAATATCCCGATTCGAACAACCGGCGTTGTGATTCCAGAATCGCCGACCGCCGATATATGTCTCCCGGCTCGATCTTCAATTCACGTCGCGCCGTGTAGACCGGATACCGATCCAACCCCCGGATCGTCACTTCACCAAACCTGACCAGAGAATCCGTCTCGATTGCAAACCGAATCGGCGTCAAGGCTTGCCCGGTAGTCGTGTCTATGTACTGCGTTACCTTGCCGTAGGGATAGCCGTTGTTGGCCAGAACGGTTTTCATGTCGAAGGCCGCCTGGTGAAGATCGAACACGTTTATCGGTTTATCCGTCTTGATTCGCTTAATCTTATCCTGAAATTCATCGGAGAGATGGTCCGGAAACTCGCCTTGCATAGACTTCTTCCCACAGAGGAACTGTTTCCCTTCGTAGATCCGTACCCGCACCCGGGCCGACGAGTCCGGCATGATAATCTCAAAAGACTCCTCCACCTGCACACCCAGAAATCCGTGCGATAGATACATGAACTTTATCTCGAGTGTATCCCTGCCCAGGGTCTCCCGCTGAATTCTCGACTGACGGTCGCCTTTAAGAGCCTTCCAGAAGGTACGGATCTTCGAGTACATGCGATCCTTGATCTCGTCGTCGCTGTAGAATTCGTTGCCCTCGATCGCAATTTGCTCGATGGGTGGTTTATCTCTCTCCCAACGGAGTTTTGCTCGGTCGATGGCTGCGGAAGCAGACGTCGTCAGAACCAGCAGACACAGCCCGGCGGCTGCACACCAGAACCGCGCCATCAGAACTCCCAGTGAAACCGGAGGTTCAAGTGATACAGCTCTTCTTCGTCTCGCCGCCCCTCAACTTGAATTGCCCGGTTCAATCGATATTCGAAGCCGACCTCCTGGCGCGTTTCACCGGCCAGTGTGGAACGACCGTACACGTAAAGATTGGGCCCCGTATAAAAACCAACCGTCAGCCAGGCATTGAGCAAGTCAGTTGTCTCTCCGTAAACCGGGTCCAGTTCGAATGTCTCGACTCCGATCTGCCGGAGTTGTCGAGCACCGATCTGTGATACCTGCGAATAGCCGATCCCCAGCAATCGTCCTTCCAGTTGCCCGGTAGCAGCCAGGCTGTCGCTTCCCGGGGCCCCGGTCACGATCAGCGGCAGGATATCTTCACGTGAAAAATCCGAACCCTCGACGGGATTGATCTCCGGTTGCTCCAGCGTTCCGGTTATGTGAATACCGAGTTCAATCTGTTCCGGTGACACGTTCTCCTGTTCCAATGCCGATCGTCTTACTGCTCCGACGCGAGTGAATGCTACGATGTCGAGAGTCGGATTCAGCGTATCATTGCCCTCGAACACGACACGGCTGCCGGGCTCGAGGCGAAACGTCTTGTCGAATAAGTATCCCTTGCCTCTAAGGATTTCCATCTCCCCCGCGAAACGATACTGACCATCCTCGCGAATCAGGTTCATTTGCCCGGCGAACTCGGCATCGATGTCATCATTTCTGATCCAGTAGTTCGACAGTATATCGATATTGATATTCAGATCCCAGGTGTCGTCACCCGTCAGGGCCATCATGACCGGCGAGCCCGCCCCTTCCTCGGCGAAATTAACCATGTAGCGAGTTGACAGGATAGTTAGATCTCCGCTGACCTGCGGCGGCGTCATACCTTCGATCTGCAAATCACCCTCCACCTTACCCCTAATGTCGTCCAGTTCGTAAGCGAACGGAAACTCCCGTCCAATAGAGATATACAGGTCATAGTACAGACTGTCCAGCGCTTCTACCACCAGGTCACCCTCGACATTGACATAACGGCGACGCCCATCTCGTTTCTTGTTCTCTGTCGTAAAGAGTTCAATCTCGTCAATAATGATTCGGTTATTCTTCATCGTCACACCGGCTGAATCCGTGAAAAGCGGGTGCTCGAGATCGAAGTACTTCAACCGACCGTCCTTCAGGTAGGCTTCCCCCTCCAGTCCCGGATCGAGTGGCGTACCCGTAATGTGCACGTTACCGTAGAATTGTCCGTCCATCTGCTCTACCGACGGCAACACCAAGCTAACCAGATCGAATTCGGTATCGGACGCCGTCAGGATGATATCCATCGGTCCGTCCAGAAACCGATCCTCTACTTCCGACGAAAAGGACAGGTCAGCCGGTACATAGCCGGTAGCGTAATACTGTCCCGAATCGGAAGACAGCCGAAGGCTGTCTATTGTCAACTGCTGATCCTCGAACTTGACCCCCACCATCAGATGACCCAAAACCAGGCCGCGGTACGTCAGGGAATCGATTTCACCTAGAAAGTCGAACTGGGGTCGATCGATAGTCCCCCTCACCTGGGCGACGCAGGACAAATACCCCTGCAACGCAAATGATGTATCAAACAAATCCAACCAGGGAGCCGTCGGCACTTGCTCAATCGACAACAGCAGATCCAGCGAATCATCGTAGTCCGCTCTGCCCCTGACCGACAGCAGTGCTTCCGTATTGCCAATGGCGGCATTTTGGAAATCAAATCCGTTGGAGTCGATCCCAATCTCCAGTTGACCGCGATTGAAGAATTCCCGGCCAAACAGATTCAATCGGAATGTGTCGAGCACCAGACCCTGCGGTTCGGCGCCATAGTCATACTCGCCGCCGGCTCGCAGGTGGGCGACGCCGCCGGTCAATTCGGCCGCGTCAATGAAAACCAGAGTCGAATCCAACCTTAGTTCGGTTCGACCACTGTCATATGGAATACCCCAGGCACTGCCCCGTTCGATCGCAACGCTCACCGTTCCCTCTCTTCCGGTAAGGAAACGCTCGATGTTTAGGGCAGCAAACAGACTCTCGGCGTACAGATCATATATCCAGGCCGAATCGGATACGAAATACCCGGCCAGGTCGGGATCAGCCGTTAACCCCGAAAGAGTGACTTCAGCATGCCCCCGTCCCCCCGGTTCATCAATAAACAGCTTGCCTCGGTAACGGTCTAACTGCTCCAGGTCGGCGGCAACGAAGAGATCAATACTGTCGGAATAATCGACAGTCCCGGTAGCGTAGAACTCGTTGCCAAAATAGGAGACACGCAGACTATCGGGGAAGGCAATGTCCCGAGCGGTAACGATCATCTCTCCCGATACTTCCTGCAACGGGTAGTCGTCAAATGACGATTCCCGCAATTCGACGTTGAGACGCAGTTCCAGCGTGGACGTACTGAATGACTCTCCGTCAAGCTCAACATAACCGCTCAAGTCCGAAGAAAATGTACCTTCCACGAGGTGCTCCAGATTGAAGTTCTTGATGTCAGTATACATGTAGTAGGCGTCCGTCGACTGCGAGAAATCAATGGCGCCCTCACCATCGATCGAACAGCCGTCGAGGATCGTACCGTACAACGAGTTGAACTTGATCTTTTCGTCATCATATGACAGGTCCACGTGCAAATTCTCGAAGTCAAAAATGACGAAAGTACCGGCAATATCAAACGTTCCCTCAAAGGAAGAACCGACGAATGAAGCTTCCCCGTTGATATCGATAGTACCGTCCAGTTTCTTGCCCAGATAGGAAGTCACGAGAGGTAATTCGAGATTATCCGCAGCCAGCCTGACGGTGCCCGCAAGGGTATCCTCCAGAAGCACATTGCCGCTCAGCTTGATGCGCGTCAATCCCGAAACCAGAGTCACATTGTGAAACAACAATCGTCCCTCGGAGTACGTGACCTTGCCTTCAGCCGACTCCAGATGGACTCTCCCCACGTTCGATGTGAACTCGAAACGATTGAGTTCGGCCGAAAAAGTCCCCTCGCGAGTCTCAAATGCGGCCCAAAGAAAAACATCGCTGAAAGTTGTTGTGTCCAGGTTATCGACATAGGTCACGTCGGCGCTGTTGATCTCCAGTTGTCGAATCAAGAGCGCCAGCCCGGCTGATTGACCGGGCTCTGATGAAAGTGACTCGGGGAGCAGCAACTTTCCGAAACTGTCGCGCATCAGCACCACCTGCGGTGAATCCAAACGCACGTAGTCGAAAACATAGTCACCCGTTAAGACATCCGAAAGCGAATAGACGGCCTCAACGGACGGCAGGTACAGCATCCGAAAGTGATGCAGAGGATCCTTGTAGTAGACCGTCAGGTTCTCCAGAGTAATCCCTGACAGCAAGCTCCCTTCGATTTTGCCAATCTTGACGTCTAACGGCATTTCGTCCGTAATGAGATTGTCAAGCTGAGAGTTGACAACGCGCTCCAGTCCCCCCAGGAAGAAGAGATACACATAGGCACCCCCGGCAATCAGGCCCAGTACCGCCAGTAAGTAGAGAATAATCTTTAGCAACCGCCGCATCAACGGTACCGCAATTTGTCAAGAATAGTTAGACAGACTTCGTAACCTCGTCCCGCAGACGGACCGATGTCCTCTACAACCTGCCTGATCAAGGTTTCATCGGCGCCCACATTTCGAGCGCCGCGTATATGCGAGTGCAGTTGCCGCTCCCTGTTCTCCATCATCAGGCAGGCTATGATAGCCAGTTCGCGATCGATGATATTAACCCCCGGTCGTGAGAGGACTTTGCCGTACCCTTCCAGCACCATCCACCGGAAAATCTCCGGCGCAAACGACTCCACTCGTCTTCTCAGCAAGTCAAAGCTGCTGTCATATACGGCCTTACACAAATCCAGACCCCGGTCGACCCAGTTCGACACCTCCTCGGAATCAACGGCTGCCGGGATCGGCTCCTGGTTTCTCAAGGGAAATTCGCCGGATAGATGGTCGGCCGCCTCCAGCATCCGTGGAAACCCCAGAAACAAGTACGACTGCAAAACAATCTCATAGAATTCCGCCCTGGATATCCGGTGGGCTTTTCCGACAGAAATCACCTGACTGAGGATGGCAGTATTACAAACGGCAACGGCGGCCGAATACAACGAGAGAACCCGGGTCCGTACATGCGGCCCCGACGTTTGCATGAGACTATCGGTCAGGAGACCAATGCGATGCCGGAATTCGTCTATGTCAACGGTCGGATTCATAGACGGAAAATAACGAGTTTGGCTGGCTGTTGGCAACGGCTAACTCGATTACTGCAAAGAGCGGAGCTTCGCCTCCAGTTGGTAGATGGTCTTTTTGAGTTGCTGAATTTCATGGAAGAGAGAATCCTGCAGGGGTGAAGAAACGGAGCTTGAAGTGCGCTGTGAGTCAAACCCTTCGAAAGCCGTCAGCTCCACTCGCCCCACCTGAATCGGAATGACGTACGGGGTCCGGTCCCGCAGAAAACCGATTTCGATCAACTCACCGGGGGTGGTCTTGCGCACCACGCATCGGAGATCCGAGGCGGATTTAATCAATTCGCCGTTCAGGCTGAACAGGAGATCGCCTTTTCGCAATCCCGTGTTCTCGGCTGGAGATAACCGGATCACATCGGTCACCATGACTCCGCGGTCGATCACCTGTCGGTTGGGAGCGGCCGCCAGGGTCATGCGACTGGAAAATGAAATCTCCATTCCCGGAGAAACATCGATATCCATAGCTGTAATGCCGATGAATCCGGCCGGTCGATCGCCGTGCTCGAGTAAATGGGAAACCACGCTCTGCAAGTCAGCCGAGTGTACCGCCAGACCCGCCTCGGCGAACTGTCCCTCTCCGATCCCGCCGGTGATAGCGCCGACGAGATTTCCCTTCAGGTCAAAGATCCCGCCGCCCACGGTTCCCGAAGTGATATGAGCCGAGAACTGCAAAGTACCATCGGGTTTCGAACCGGCGCAGAAGCCGAATGAAGGCGAGGCGCGTATTCCATAGGAATTGCCGACCGCTATCACCATCTGCCCGGCGCACCCCTGCCATTGTCCGTAACACACCGGTACGCCGACTGCCCCATCCACTCGCACCAGCGCCAGGCCGGTGTGGTAGTCTATACCTACCAGGTCCGCCGGATGAACTTGACCTTCAAACCAGACGTTTAGTCTGTCACGATTAGTGACCGCAGCAGCCGAAGTCAGAATGTGACCTTCGTCATCGAAAACGATACCCGACGATATGAGACGACGTACCGTCTCGCCGACCTGGTCGGACGAGTGATTGTCCTCTCGATAGGTTACAGACTCGATGGTTACTATTGAACGTGACGCCTGGAAAACCAACTCCGAGAGCTTGTCCTCCAGTACTGTCAGAGAACTGTCAGCGGCCCGCGAAGTCGTCGCCTGGGCGCATAAGAGCAGTACTAATACAGAAAACCGGCAAAGCAATATCATTCCTGGTTAATATACAGTGGTCGCTCCTCTTTGAGGCTCTGGCGATTGATAGGTCTTCACGTTTTGCCGGAGCCGATAATACGTCGGCACATAGGGTCCGGCCACATCAGTATTGTGCGAGACATTAGAAACCCGGTATTGAGGAGCTGTCGCGTTAATACGCATCCGGTTGATGACTCGTTGTGTCCGTTCTCTGAGCTTTTCGGTCCTGGCCAGTTGAGATGTCAATGACCAGTCCTTCGCGATCGGCTGCGTCATGTTGGGATTTCTGATCGGTTGAGCCGTCAAATAGGCGTCATTGATAACCGTATGAGTTGTAGCCATGCCCATATTGTCGTCCAGTGATCCCGGCATGAAGCTCATCGCCGCTACGAAAATAACCACAAAGGCGCCCACCACGCTTGGCACTACTGCCGCCCACCGAATCACCGGAACCGGTTTCGGCAGATAAGCCTTCGTTCTGGTCTCCGCAAACCGCTCCTGAGCTATTTGGTTAAGCAGGGCAGTATTGAAGCCATCGGAAACCGACATCCCCGGTATCTGATTGCCTATCTCCCCCAGGGAGTGGTATTCGGCTTTAACCGCCCGACAATCAGTGCACACAGCGAGATGTTCACCGACCGCCAGCTTTTTGCGGCCGGCTAACTCGTCCTTACAATATGCTGACAGGCAAGAGCGTACTTTTCGACAGCGCATCGTTGCTCTCCAGTCTTGGTTTGAGTTTGTCCCTGAGCATCATCCGCGCTCGATTCACCCGCGATTTCACTGTACCGAGCGGGATGTCCAGAATCTTGGCAACCTCCTCATAGGGTAATTCCTGAATGTCCCTGAGCATGAAGGCCGCCCGATATTTCTCCGGCAATCCTTTGATAGCAGACTCGAGAACCTGCGGCAATCGGCTCGGAAGCTTCGCCTCTACCGCAAATTCAGCTTCATTCCCCTGCATCTCGGATATTTCGTAATGCTTGAATTTCTTCCTCTTGCGCAATTCGTTACGAGCCAGATTTAAACCAATGGTATAAATCCACGTCGAGAAACAATGCTTGAAATTGAAAGACTGACGGTGCTGATACACCCGCACAAATGTCTCCTGCACAATGTCCTCCGCCTCATCGGGGGAAGATAACATACGCCCGATAACGTTCATGAGACGGTTCTTATACCGGTCAACCAGCTCGTTAAAGGCCACCATGTCGCCCTTCTGAATGGACCGCATGAGACGATAATCTATGTCTTTTTCTGTCTCTTTCACTTTAGCCATAATTCTCCTCTATCATCTCCATCATAAAGTAGTACCAACAAGAGCGGGGAAAGTTCCACAATAAATCGTGTCTGCTAATCGTTAAGATACCACATATTAACAAGTTAACAAGCGATTTCTTCTATGATTCCAAACTCCGGGACTCGCGAAGAGAAGAATAGTACAGCTCGGAATTGCTACCCCTTGAACAGATTGCCCCAATTGGTCAGATAAATCAAGAAGCCGAAAAGAGCCATCAGCGCCACCGGTATGCCGATTGTCTTGTATACCTGCAGTAAATCGCTCTTGAAATACTCGTTTGTAAGGATGAGACAGAGATGGGATGGCGAGAGTATCATCCCTAAATAGCCTGACAAATAGGCCAGAAATATGTAATTCGGCTCTATTCCGTTCAAATACAGGAAGCTGGCCAGTATGGCATAACCCATAGCCACAAATGCAGCCACCATACCGGTCAGAATGCCGGCAGCGAAACATACCAGGAATATCACCAGTTCCACCGGCAGATTGAGATCCAAAGTAATCCGGGGTATAGCCGCAATTGCTCCCGAGAGTTCGAGTGCCGTTTGGAAGGAGAGAGTCCCGAATACGAGCAAAACCAGTTTGTACGAAAGACCCTTCTTGAGAACGACTTTCAACGTGGCACTGTCGGGCCGAGAAATAACCGCCAATGCCACGAGAGCCAGGAATACGGCCATAGCCAACTCAATCTTGAATATCCCATAAATCACTATAGCCAACGGGATGGGCCAGATAGCCTTGAATATGCCATATAACGCGGCGCCCAAGTTCCGCGTATGATTGTTGTCGTTGCTTATCTTCCTCGTATAGAATATTAACCCCCACAGCGCCATAAAAACAGCCAGGGGCGCCTGCATAAGCGACACGCTGCCGATAGGCAGCCCGGTGATGGCCTCCGTCAGAATTATGCCCGGATAAATCGGCCAGAAGAACTCTACCACGTGTCGAAACCAATAGTTGCTGGCCGTCTTGAATTCGGGCGGATATTTGGGATCGGTCAGCACGTTTCCAACCAACGGAGCCGACAATAATGACCCGCCCGGCATGGGCATCAGGCCGACCAGGGACGGCAGAAGTGCAACCGCGGTTTTGTTGCCCCCGGGAAGTTCTTTTACCCTTGTAGTCAGCCTCTCCAGAGATCTGAGTTCTTTCAACATCTGACCCAGGGAAGTTATGAGGAGAATAACCAGCGTCAGGGATATAAATCTCCTCGATTTAACGAGATCCCAGTAACCCTGCAAGACGGCTGCTGGTTCGACCCAATACAAAATCGCCGTCACCACACCGGCCCCAAACAAGGTTATTCCAACCGATACTCTGAGTCGCAGGGCCAGGACTATGAGGACAAAAACCAGCAGAAGTTTGGCGGCATCCATGGGCGTGAAGAAATGGTGATCGTGACTGAATGTCAAACAATCTACCCACTTGACAAGCCGATATTTCTCCGTAGCTTTTCCGGGTGATAACCTCAAACTCAGCTGCACGCGAAGTACGACCGTCCATACCACCTCTGGAGTTGTTCAAACCCCTGGCAGAAAAAGAGGGCGCCGTCTGGCTGGATTCAACACTGCGAGTGGGCGACAAAGGCCGCTGTTCCTATATCGCCTGCCATCCGGTGGCGGACATTTCTTGGAACAACGGTCAGATCATCCAAAGAGGCTCAGACGGAATTATCAGAAGCGCGTTTCCGGGCGACATATTTGCCGTTGTCGAAGAACGTATCTCGAAGACCGATCTGTTTGCCGTGGGGTATATCACGTACGAAGGGGCTCTGCCCTTTGTAGGTATCTCTCCTGCCGCTCCGCACGAAATCCCTTCAGCCAGATTTCTTCTGTACGATTCGGCCATCCGCTACGATCACCGAGACGAGACGTATGGTCTGGTCGGGAAACCATTCCCCGGCTGCGAGGATCCGTTCGGGAGCGCAACTACACTGGCGGAAGATGATTGTCCCCCGCCGGACGATATTATACCGGCCCAGTCCAGGAGTGACTATCTGGAGCGGATCGAGAGAATCAAGTGGCATATTCATGAAGGCGATTTGTACCAGGCCAACTTCACGACGCGGTTTGAAGTCAAGACCGAGCTGCCACCTTTCCGGGCCTACACCCGGCTGCGTTCGCTCAATCCGGCGCCATACGGCGCCTACTTGAATTTCGGCGACTACCGCATCCTCTCCTCTTCGCCGGAAAGAATGTATTTCAGGCGCCGGGACATCGTCACGTGCTGCCCCATCAAAGGCAGTATCCGCCGCGGCCACAACTCGAGGGAGGAACAGGAGAATCTCCGCCGGCTGCTGGAATCGGAAAAGGATAGGGCGGAACTGCTGATGATAGTTGACTTGGTGCGTCATGATCTGGGACGCATCGCGCGAACCGGCACGGTTTCCGTCGACGACCTGTTCCAACCGGAGATTTATTCATCCATTATTCACCTCGTCAGCAACGTCAGTGCGCATCTGGAACCAACGACGGGCAATGCCGCCATAGTCGAAGCGCTGCTGCCCGGCGGCTCCATTTCCGGCGCCCCGAAACGACGCGCCATTGAGTTCCTGCGACAGCTCGAGCCGGTGCCGCGCTCCGTCTACACCGGTTGCATAGGCTACATGCACGGCGACCGGGCTGATTTCAATATTGCCATCAGGACCCTGACTCATGCGGATAGCGCCTACCACGTGCATGCCGGCGGAGGCATCGTCGCCGACAGTCAACCCGAGCTCGAGTACGGTGAGATGCTCCTCAAAGCAACGAACTTGTTTCGAGCCCTCGGTATCGGCCGGGATCAAATGCCATGCTGAAAACGGTAACGACCATCAACGGCAAATTCGTCAGCCGCGGCAAAGACAAGATATCCGTTTTTGACAACTCTCTTCTGTATGCCGAAGGGCTGTTCGAGACTTTGTTGGCGGTCGATGACAGGCTCATATTCCTCGATCAGCATCTCCAGCGTCTCTATCGAGGCGCCAGGTTGATCGGGTTGCAGATTCCCATTACACCCAACCGACTGACGGAATGGATGCACAAGACGGTGAGGAAACACCCCGACCGCATTAAGAAACTGCGCCTGACCGTCACCAGCGGCGAAGCAGCTCGTTGGGTGGGTGTGCAGGGCAAATCTCAGATCATTCTCAGCGCTTCTCCCCATGAGATACCAATTGAACCTTACAAATTGCACGTCTCCCCGTATCGTGTCGACCAGGACTCCGTATTCCGGCGGATCAAAACCATCTCGTACGCCATTCACGCGGCGGCTCTCAAACAGGCTCGGGAACGTGGCTGTGACGATGCCCTTCTTCTAAACGAGCGCAACTACGTAGCGGAAGTGACGTCGGCCAACGTCTACTGGGTCAAACGCCGCAAGATCTATACTCCTCCACTGTCGGCCGGCTGCCTGGAAGGAATTACGCGCAGGATCGTTCTCCGGGAGGCCGGGGAAATAGGCCTCGATGTGATTGAACGCAATTGTTCACTTGCCACACTGGTCAAGGCCGACGAAGTGTTCATTTCGAGCTCGCTGAAACTGGTAATTGGAGTTTCACTTATCAAAGAACACCGGCGCGTCTACAAACTCCAGCCCGGCCCGGTCACGAAACAGCTCATGGAGCATTTCTACGGTTTGGTCGAGTTGTAGCAGGCCCCCAAACCGAGAAAGGACTCCGAACCCCTCCCCCTGAGTGAAACCGAACGGCAGAGACTGCGTCCTTGCGGGTTTCGTCGGTTCTCACTGCGTTGCCACTTGGGAAAGCCGGCCGCCCTCAGTTTTAGTTGACACCCCTTTTGTCAATCCCTTACCTGGTGTACAGTGGAAATACACGTACCCAAAACCCGAGCTCGGAGGTATATGCCGCCCACAAAATACAGGACTTCTACCACCAGATGCTTCACTCTGTTTGTAATCTCCATAGGACTGGTAACAGGTCTGGCGGTCACCTCACACGCACAGATCGATCGCGAACCGGCACAGACCAGCCTGTACGATGTCCCCCCCCGCTGGCTGGCTGACATGCCGACCGCCGGTACCCTGCCTCGGGCATATTACAGCATCGCAGTACAGATCTACCCCAACGGCGGCGCCATCGGATATACCGATATCGGCCTGTCGAACCGCCTCATGATGGGCATCTCCTACAGCGGCGAAGGTATCATTTCCAACCAGGACCCCAACTGGGCTCCGCGTCTTGAGTTCAATCTCAAATTCCGACTTATAGACGAAGTGGAATATCTCCCGGGCGTATCGGTCGGCTTTTCATCGCAGGGTCACGGCGCCTGGAACGATGAATTCGACCGGTACACGTATAAATCACGCGGCTTTTATGGTGTCGTAAGTCGAAGTTTCTATTTCTACCAATGGACCGCCGGCTGGCACGCCGGCATCAACTACTCGTTAGAGGATGACGTCGATGACGAGAGCGACCTGAACTTCTTCCTCGGTTTCGATGCCACCTTCAAGTACAATCTGGCGTTGCTGTTGGAATGGGATGCCGCCCTCAACGATGACCGCTCCAGATTACCCAACGGAGACACGTACGACTTCGCCGGTAAGGGTCGCGGCTATCTCAATCTCTGTGTCAAATGGCTCTTCACGGAAAACCTGGAACTGGAAGCCATGTTCAAGGACCTGCTGGAGAATCGCCGCGAAACCGACCTGTTCAGCCGGGAACTGCGGTTAACATACATTGACCGCTTCTAGACCTACGGCAGCCCCTGCTTCTCCCACCGCTTCAGCACCATCTCGACGAAGTCACCGACCTTCTCGAAAACCCTGGTCTGGTACTGCCTTGCCCTGTCGATATCAAACTCCGGCAGCCCCTCCCCGTCTTTGTACAGCAGGATGGTCCCCGGCACCGGATACACGTCCGCTCCGGGAACGAACTGATACGCCTGCTCCGGATCATAGAGCGTTTCATCGACTAAATCCGCGTCGACCGCCATCACCATCGCCGTTTCGTCGGTCCCGGCATGTCCCCCCACGTGACCGAAAAACTCTTCCGTCATCCGGGCGCACAATTCCCACCAATGGATGACCGCCACATTGACCTTATGCCTCGCGTGGAATTCGAACGCTGTCGATTTCAGCGCCGAGTTGTTGCCGCCGTGACCGTTCAGGACGACAATGTTCTTAAAGTCGGAATCGGCATACGATACGAGTATGTCCATTATGTAGGCGCTGAAAGTCTCGGCCGCGATCGTGGATCCGCCCCGGTAGCGATATAGTGATTTGGTCACACCGTGGTTTACGATCGGCGCGATGAGAGCGTTTATTCGTTCGGCAATTCCCTCGGCGATACTCTCCGGAATGAAATTGTCCGTTCCCAGACAAGCTGACCCGTGCGCCTCGACCGTCCCCACCGGCAGGATGATGGTCTGTATCAGTGAAGGAACTACTTCCCTGACTTTCAGCCAGCTCAGCCTCTGCAGTTGACGTTCCACTCGGTCAGCCCAGCTTGGTCAGCAGGCGCTCCATGATGATTTCCGTCTCCCGCGCCGTTTTGGTGTCCCCCTCGTAACGCCATTGGTTGATATCGCGAACCATCAGTTCGATTTCGTCCGGGCTTTCCACGCAGTACCAGATCTCCAGCTCGGTCCACTTCAGGCCCTGTTCCCCGAACGCCGCCGATACTTCGGAATATATCGTGGGCGACTTCCAGTCGAACTCCGACAACCGCACTCTATACTCATTGGACATGCCAATAACATAATAACGTCCTTCCGGAGTTGGACCAAACACGGCATCGCTCTCTTTAAGCAGCTTGACCGCCCGTTTAATCATCGAACTCCGAATGGTAGGTGTCCGGCTGCCGATCATCAAGACGTGACTGTACCCATCGTTAAAACAATCCTGGAACGCCTTTTCGGCGCGCAGTCCCCACCGTTCCCGCTGCATCTCGACTTGCTGGAATCTGCTGTCCAGGGCCTCGGCATCCTTACCCGACTGTTTGCTCCTGATATAGTCGGTGATGATATTGACGAACTTCTTCCGATCGGGATCATCGATATAATACAGCCTGACATCCACCGAAGGAACGTCAAGGGAATGATTTATCGTATCGGTAATGAATGCCTGGTGCAGGAACCGCAATTCATCTCCTTGAATCGCACCGAAATCCATGAGGGAACCATCCTCCGTCGGCTCCTGGATACAGACGGCAATGACTGATCTGTTCTTCTTACTTTGCGCCATTCCTGGTTGCCATTCGATCTATAGTCATGATTGGCAAAATATAAGACCACCGTTGGGGGTAGTCAAGGGCGCCCGACAAATAATGATGAAAATAAAACTCCACCCGACGCCGTTACCGCACTTGCTGCATTTCGGCAATCATATCGTCGGGATCAACCACACCCTGCATGATCTTCTTGACATTCCCCTCCGAGTCGAGCAGCAAAGTAGTGGGGAGGGAATAATGTCGAAGTCCGAATCGCGCCATAAAATCTTTGGTCGTCGGTGTGTTTGCTTTTTCCAACTGTACTTTGATTGGTACGAAACGTTCCGCCTCTGCCGCCACTCGTGGATTGCCGAACGTCTTCTCATCCAATACTCGACAATTGGCGCACCACGTGGCCCACGTGTCTATCAAAACCGGTTTGCCTTCCTGCTTCGCCTGTGTCAACCCCTGTTTCAGATTATGGCGCCAGTCAATCAACTCTCGGTCTGATCTGTCGGCAGTGGAACCTCCGACCGGCAGCCATTCGGACGCCGGGGGCAAGATCATCCCCTGTGAAATGACGGTACCGATGAACAGATAGCCGCCGATCAGCAAAGCAATAACTCCGAAGAACTTCTTCAGTCTGAGGAAGAATCCCGCCTCTGATGTCAAACGGTCGAGGCCGCCTCCGAATACACCGTAAGCTAAGAGGAGCAAGCCGGTTATAAGGGCGGTAAGCGCCGGTGAGAGTATCGTCCGCAGAAAGTACATAGCCATCAACAGCAGAACGAAGCCGAAGAACTTATTGACATCTTCCATCCAAGAACCGGACCCGGGCAATTTGTTAATAGCCGAGGAAAACGTCGCGATTATCACATACAAAGTACCCAAGCCCAGGGCAAACACGAACAGAACCAGGAAGCCTATCACCGGCGACCCGCTCGTGGCTACATACAAGAGAATGCCGGCCACAAAGGGACCGACACAGGGTGAAACAACCAGGGCCGCAATGACACCGAGCACCAGGGCACCCGCCACGCCTCCCCGTCCGGCTTTGGCACCCAGCTTCTGCCGTAATGACATAGGCACCTGGATTTCATACAGGCCGAACATCGACAATGAAAAAACGATAAAGATTACCACAATCCCGACAACCACCGGCGTGCTGGCCAGCCAGGCCCCGAATACTCCCCCGACCAAAGCCACAATAAGCCCCATGATGCCGTACATAAACGCCATCGATCCCACGTAGAACAACGACAGCACGAACCCGCGGCCCAACGAGCGTTCTTGACCGGCGAATATGCTGACCGTAATGGGTATCATCGGATATGTACACGGCGAAAACGACAACACCAGTCCCGTCACGAAGGCCAGTCCCAGTGCAATTAAGTAACCCCAAAACCCGTACTCGCTTATCAACCGCTGAATCTCACCTTCCTGTTCGGGAGACACCGCTGCTGCTTCGTCGTGATCCGTCGCTGCTGCCGTCTGACTGAAGATATCGTCGTGAATCGGCTCACCTTCTTCACCAACCGGGATCAACAGGTCGGCATCGACCGTCTGGGGAGCCTGACACTCTCTATTGTTGCACGGCTGAAATGTGAATTGCAGCGGCAGAACATACTCCCCCTCGGCGTCGGCTCCGACCATAATCTGGAAACGGACCACGGCCGTATCGCTGTAAACCGACATCTTCTGGTCGATCAAAAGAACGTCATGTGCTTGCGGATACACGACACCAAACGGCGTAATCTCAGCCAGCGTATCGAACGTCAGTTCGGCCGGAATGAGCCAATCCTCGTACGGATAGGCGGAATTGATATGCCAGCCCGGCTCCATAGCAACCACTACGGCCGCGTGATACGTTCCGCCGGGCTCCACGAATGAAAACGAAAGCACGGATGACACACGCACCAGCTCTTCGTCAAGCAAAGCGAAATCAGCCTGTGATCCGGGAATATCTATTTGCGCGGCAATCGTCGAGTAACCGACTACCCACACGAGGGAGAATAGCAATGCGGCTGTTGTCTTCTTCAGGTATTTCATCTTTTAGTATTCTAGTCTTTTGAGTTCACTTATCCTGTCTATGTCTTCGGATTATAAACGAAGCTCCCCCCTGATAACAAGAATTAAGTCGATCAGTTCAGCGGATTGTGGCTGACCATTCTGCAGCCGTATCCGAATGACGATGCGATACCCGTGATTGATATTCGAAATGAACGTGATGTAGGAGAATCTACACCCGCGCGGCCAATTCCGATTTGATGAAACTAAGCAGCTTCCCTCTGTCGATTTTGTCAACGATTTTGGCCGCTACCTTGTCGGCCAACTCCGAGGCAAACTGCCGCGTGAACAACTCCACGTCGTCAGCGGTGACTCTTTCGATCGACTCTTTCCACTTACTGTCGCTCGCCCTTGGTGAAGCCGGCTTCTTCAGGTCAACCTTATCCGATTCGTCAGTATGGAACTTCTCGATCTCGCGCCGGAACTCATCGATGTATCTCTCCACTCCCTCGCTCTTGTCCTGACCCCGCACCGGCTTAGGTTGTACCCGGGTCTCCGGGTCGACCATTGACGACGTTTCTTCGATATGGAGAGATGCCGGTTGAGGCTGTAACGCTTTTTTGGAGGATGGCTTCTCGCCGGCACGGTGTTCCTTCTGCATCTCGTTGATGAACCAGTCGTAGTCGTGTTCGCGCCCGCCGAACTCCGACTCTTCACCATGGGGCTCCGTTAGACCGTACTGATCCGGCAGGATCTCCAGTTGACCGGTGGATGTTTGATTGCGGGCCTGACTCTTTTCCGTCTTCGGCCGTCTGATATCCGTTTGGTCCTCGGAGATCATGAGCGACTCCACTTTGCGGCTGTCATTATGGTCTTCGTGCTCCACTTCTGATTCGTCGGCCCCGACCAGTTCCCGGTGCGGGCTCTTCTGCTTCTTCCCGGCGGTAGTCTGCGTCTTGTCCATCACTTCGGAATCGGTAACGTGAATTTGATCCAGACCGAGAGCAGCATTCAGAAATTCGTCCTCCACGTCCGCCGCACCGAAAGGATTGGCAACCTCCTCTTCTTTCTTGCCCGCCGCCTGACCTACGAAGATCAGAACACGCTCGATGAAATCCCCCGGATCGAATTGACGAGGAATGATAACTTCATCAGGAAACGGCAAAGATCGGTCGTCCTCGGCCGCCAGAAAAAGTATCGGAATGGCGGACATCGATCTGTCTTCCTGGACTATTTCCCACACCGGCCGGTCGCCCTTGCCGGTCAGGTCGGCGCCGATTATCAGTAAATGCGGCCTTCCGAAATTGAGAATCTCCAGGAATTTATCACCGTCGCCGACACAAATGACATCAAGGCCATTTTGAGAAAGAATTGCCTTGGCCTGTTCTCTTACCGATTCCGATTTATCAGCCAGAAGTACTTTTTTGTTCATACACTACCGATCGTCCGAAGAATTCTGCTCTGATAGATGTGTCGACGCTTCTTCGAGAAACTTTCGTTCGGCAGGTGTAAGTTTTTCAATCCCCACTTCGTTTATCTTGTCCAGGATGGCATCGACCCGCTTCATAATGTCTTCCGCCTTCTGTCGATTTTTCTCCATCTTGGATTCGGCGCGACGCCGTCGCAGACCGCTGAACATCCGCGTGACCCGCCCCAGGCGCCAGTCGCTCTTGATATAGAACAGCGCAAAAAGAGCACCACCCAGATGAGCCATATGAGCGATATTGCCCCCGCCGGCCAGAAAACCCAGTATCATCATGCCCGGGATCGCCCATTTGACCTTCACGGGAAACAAAAAGTAGATATAGAGATAACGGTTCGGAAACAGGAACCAGTACGCTACCAACACGCCGTAAATCGCCGCCGAGGCTCCCACCGTCGGTATCGCCTGGCCGGAATTGAAAATGAGGGTCAGCAGAGCGCCGGACAACCCCGACAGTACGTAGAAACGACCAAACGACTTCGTGCCCCAGGCAAATTCAATCTCGGTTCCGAACATCCACAAGACAAACATATTGAACGCCAAGTGCCAGAACCCGCCGTGAAGGAACATGTAAGTCAGAGGTTGAAAGAGCCAGTTGGGGAAATCACCAAAAAACTGTGAAGGAATCAGACCGAAAATACGTGTGAACTCGGGAATGAGGTTCTGGACAATGAAGATCGTCACATTGGCCAGAAGCATGACCTTGATGAAGGGCGATATTGCTCCCGGTCCGATCCCAAACCCTCCCCGCATCGGTCTCTGTGACTGATAGTACCTCATTATTGGGATATTTCGGCTAATGCCGTCAATCTATTAACTGACGAAGGGATGTCACTCAGTCCTGTTTCTCGGTCTTCTTCTCCCGCGCCAGACCATGTTTCTCATCTCCTGCATCTTCTCCCGGAAGATGACAACTGCTGCTTCTTCACCCACCGCCGTACTTTGGCAAAACTCTGGTGACCAGTACAAACCAGGCAACCGCGAATATAATCAAAAAAAGTATGTCAGACCAACTCATTATACAACTGACCCCTGACTCGGGAGTGTTTTATTCATTCTCTGAAACACGACTAATCCACTTCTGTAACGACAATGGGCATGGCAAAGGTCCCGGAATGTTCGGATACCGATGAACATAACTGAACAAAAAAACCGGCAGAAAAAACATCCTGCCGGTACGAAAACTCACGATGGCCGTGTCGCTTCTGCTCAAGCAAAGGCTTTTTCCAGACGCGTCGTCAGTTGCGATTTCGGAATCGCACCGACGACCCGGTCCACTTCCTTACCGTCCTTAAAGAAGACCAACGAGGGAATCGACATTATACCATACTTGCCGGGTGTCTGACTGTTACCGTCAACATCCAGCTTGGCTACTTTCACTTTGTCACCGTACTCACTGGCGATTTCTTCCAGTATCGGGGCAATCATCTTACAGGGACCGCACCAGGTCGCCCAAAAATCGACTATAACCGGAATATCCGACTGCAGCACTTCCGTATCAAAAGAATCATCTGTAACCGCAACTGGTTTGCTCATAAGCTGTTTCCTCCGTAGAGTTCGATTCATTTTGTTCTGTAATAACATTATAAGCACTCCCGGGTTCCTAAATCAAGACCTGATTCTGAATTATCCAACCCCGGCAGGTCCCGTAGACGCCGACCTCTCACGACCCTGCTATTGCGAGGGTTCCGCCTCGGCGGACGACGAAGCTCTTCGTTGGTCATTCCAAAGCAGTGTTCGCAGTGTCCGCCAACCCCCACACCGATGACTTCCGACCGGCCGCTCCATTCGGTCTGATCTGTCATTTTGATGAAGAAACTATTTTCGGGTCGGATTACCCTGCCGGACCTTGGATACCCTCGCGGCATGAGATCGAACCTGCTCGGCAAATGCTTCCAGGCGCGTCTCCTCACCGGAGTCGCGCAGTCCCTCATAGCTCATGTTAAGCCAGGGAACCCCTCCGAGATCCTCCGACACCCGCCGGGAGAGAGAAGAGACAATCGTACCCGGCATGCAGTTGAACGGCATGGCGTTCACAATCCCGGACACTCCCTTGCTAACCATTTCCATCGCTTTCCCTATGGAAAGAATTGCTTCGCCCTTGATGTCCAGCGGCAGGTACTCGGAGGCAAGCTTCATCACCTTTCCGACATGATGATCTTCTTCAAGCCGGAATTCCCGGTTGAACGCCTTCCAAATCTCGTGCTCCCGGCGCTGCTGGACGTAAATCTGCAGGCTGCTTTGCAACACCCCCTTGATATCCCGATCACTCCACGAGTCACGCCTGTAAGTGTGCGACGTATACAGGGGCCATTCGGCGAATCCGGCCAGCCAGACTTCCAGCTCCAGCTTCTCCAACTTTTCGATGAGATGGTTGTTGGAGAACCGGTTGTTCCGCAGGTATATCTCTCCTACGACGCCTACCCGAGTAAATCGGCCCGGATTCCGCTCAATCTTCTTGAAGCTTTGCGCCGCCTCCCTGGCCGTCTCGGTCAACGGCAGATCGTTTTGGATGGCATGATTCATGCGAGTCAACTCATGATAGTAGACTTTTTCGGTTTCCCCGGGATTCTTCTCGTACGGTCGGATGGCATGCAACACTTTGATCAGGCAATCCACATATACGATTCCATCCCAGGCGATACGTCTGAATTTCGTGCCGTCCAGACCGAACCCTTCATATCCGTCCTGGGAATTCGGCGAATATATTGGGACATTCTGATATCCCAGGTCATCCAGAACCAGCCGATGGAATTGCCGATACAACCCAAACCGACACGGCCCATTGGCGCCGGGCATGAAAAACACTGCCTTATTGGGATTGAACCCCTCTCCCCGCACCTTTTTGATCACATCTCCGGTCGTAATGACACAGGGAAAACACTCCTTGCCCGACGTGAATTTATTGCCGAATTCCAACGTGCTCTCGTCCGGTTCATCCAACACTTCGGCTTTCAATCCGCAACGCTCAAATGCACTGCGCAGAGCATAGGCATGGTCACACATATTCGGAATATAAACGGTCCGTTCGAACGGCTTGAAGGCGTCCTGCTCCACACTGAAGCTGGTCACCGGCGGCGTGTGCCGGTAAAATCGGAGCGAGTCGATAAACGCTTCGCAACGGGTAATCATGCCGGCATCGGCTGAGTGCTCATCGAGTTCCAACTGAAGGTACGGCTTACCGCTCATCCGTCGCCGGAAGAAGTGCGAGATGAACGAGTCCGGACCGCATCCGAACGAAGTGATGTAGACAGCAAACAGATTAGGATGTTTCCTGATGTAGTCAGCCGCGGTCAGGAAGAGCTTACCGTAACGCCAATACATGTAAGGATGTATGTCGTCCGTCTGTTCGAACGGCAGGAAGTCCAGGGGAATGGCCTTGTACCCCAGGTTGCGGATCTTATCCGGCAGCTCCAGCGAAAGACGGCGGTCGTACCCGTTATAAGGGCGACTGACAACCACCAGTACCTGCTCATCAGGACCTACGCTCCTGAGTATCTCGGCTCCCTGCTCGCGCAGGTGTGATTTGAATGACCGATACGCCTTCAATCCGGCATCTATACCCTTTTTCAACTGGCGATCCGACAGCTTGAAATCAACCGCCAGCTTCTTGAACTTCTGCTCAAGATCACTCTGCTCCCCACTGAGCGAAATCGGCGACGAGATCAGCTTCGTGCCGGTCGAATCGAAATCGAACCGGGTCTTGATGGATGACCCGATGCTCTGTACGTAAGGACAGATATAGGAGCCGCCGTCCTCTTCCTCCTGCTCCGCCACCTTGATAAGGGACGGCAAAAAGACGATATCCACATCCTTTTTCAAGAGATTGGCGACGTGTCCATAAACCAGCTTAATAGGAAAACACGTCTCGGCGGCGAACAGCTCGAGAGCTTCTTCGGCCGTCTGTTGACTCGAGTTATCCGAATTGACCACCTTGTAATCCAGCGCTTCAAAAAAAGCCCGCCAGAAGGGATAGTACTCGAAGAAGTGCAGAACCAGCGGGATACCTATCCGGCCGCGCCACCGTTTGGGCTTCTTGAAGGGGGTATATCGACGGAAGAGCGCCTTCTGCCGCCACTGTACGTAATCCGGCGGGAGCACTCGGTCGGAGCGCTGCTTGACGTCATACTTCTCGCAGCGAGCGCCATAATACAGCGGCTCCTCCCCTTCAATTTCGACTTTGTGAATCTCACATTGATTCGAGCAATCCTCACAGGGAAAGGTCTCAATATCGTAGCGCCTCTTATGCAGATCGAATCCCTTGAATCCGGTCTTGAAACCCGGTTCCTCGATCCGCTCCCGGGCCAGGATCGCCGCCCCGATGGCGCCGGTCACATCGTGATGGGGTGGGACGGATATCCTCTTCCGGGTGAGCTTTTCAAACGCCGCCACCACGGCCCTGTTCCAGGCCACACCGCCCTGGAAAAAGATATTCTTTCCTATCTTTCGGTCGCCGACCACTTTCGTCAGATAGTTGGCCGCGATTGAATAGGCCAGCCCAGCCAACAGGTCATCCTTGTCCGCTCCGCCGCGTTGATGAGCGACCAAATCGGATTCCATGAACACCGTGCACCGCTCCCCGCAGCCCACCGGACACTTGGCGCAGAGCGCGCGGTCACCAAATTCGTCCTCAATGTTGATCTGAAGTTTCTCGGCCTGCTCCTGCAAAAACGAACCGGTGCCGGCCGCACACGCCTTGTTCATCTCGAAATCCACGACCGCTTTGTTGTCGATGGAGATGTATTTCGAGTCCTGCCCGCCTATCTCGAAAATAGTATCGACTGTAGAGTCAATATTCACCGCCGCCGTCGCCTGCGCCGTGATCTCGTTGCGGACCACGTCCGCTCCGACGAAATCGCCGATCAAATACCGCCCCGAGCCGGTCGTACCGACCGCCTTCACCGTGACGCGCGAACCGACCTCGTTGCCGATCTCTTCCAGCCCTCGCCGCACCGCTTCGATCGGACGACCTTCGGTCATCAAATAGCGGCGTGCGATCACACGATGATCATCGTCTATCAAAACCACATTGGTGGACAGAGAACCGATATCTATGCCGAGATAGACCTCCAATCCGTCGATATCCGCCGGGCGGTCGGCACTGGTCGTATCGTAGTACTTGGTTTCGGGAAAGTCGAACGTCAGGCTGCTCCGCGTGCTGGACTCCATGCCGGCTCGGTATTTCCGATACGAGACGATCTTCCCCGAATCTACGCCGTCAACCACGATGTTCTCCTGAGCCGCCAGCAAAGCCGCCCCCAGCGCGGACATGACACTGAACTGCTCGGGCACGACCAGGTCGCCCTCGCTCAAGTTTAGAATATCGGTAAACGCCCGTACCATGCCGGGATTGGCGGCCACGCCTCCCTCGAACGCGATCGGCCGTTCGATCTTCTTGCCGCGAGCGATGGAACTCTTGAAATTGCGCGCCACCGCATAGCACAGCCCCGCCACGATGTCATAGTCGGGCGTGGCGATCTGCTGCAAATGGATCATATCCGACTTGGCGAAAACGGAACACCGACCGGCGATGCGAGGCGGATGTTTAGATTTGAGCGCCAGTTGCCCGAACTCCCCCTCGATGTTGATTTTCAATCGCCCCGCCTGCTGATCGAGAAACGATCCCGTCCCCGCTGCACACTGGGCGTTCATCGAAAAATCTTCAACCGTCTGATGTATGGCGTCCAGAATCAGCAGTTTGGAATCCTCGCCCCCCATCTCGATCACCGTTCGCACTTCCGGCACAGCAAAGAAGTTGGCCGCCGCCAACGACGCAATCTCGCCGAAAAACTTGCCGCCCAGCAATAGCTGCACGGTCTTGCCGCCGATTCCCGACGCCCCCAGACAGACCAACTTGCCCTGTAAATCCTCGAACTGGGTTGTCAGCAGTTCATGGAGAGTCTCGAACGGCGCGCCGCCATACCGACGGTACGCAGTACGAATGATACGGCCCTCTTCCATGAGAACCAACTTGACGGACACGGAACCGATATCGATTCCCAAAGATGTACTCGTTCTGCCCATGAAGAGTAAGGAACGCATGGTACATGCGGTTCGCAAGATAATTCTTCACAACGTGGCAGACGTCGTTTGAGGTTGTTCCAGTGGTTTTAACCTTTATATTGCTCATTAAAGATTGAAAGGAAGCATGAAAATCGTCCTGCAGCGCGCATCCCGGGCCGAAGTCCGGATCGACGGCAAGCAGCATGCCGCCACCGGTCCCGGCTTGCTGTTGCTGGTCGGAACACAAGACGGTGACACCGAGACATCGGCAGCGTTCCTGGCTGACAAAGTCGTCAATCTCCGGATTTTTGAGGACGAGGCCGGCAAGATGAACCTGTCGGCGCTGGATACCGATGCGGAAATCATGGTGGTATCGCAGTTCACATTGTACGCCGACACGCGCAAAGGACGGCGACCATCATTTAATTCGGCTCAGGACCCGGCTGAGGCTGAAACTCTGTACTGTAAGTTTGTTAAACTGGTTAAGGAGTCAGGACTGACCGTGAGAACCGGCGTATTCGGCGCCAGAATGGAAGTGAAACTGACCAACGACGGTCCGGTGACAATACTGTTGGAACACAATGTATGATCAACTGAAACAACTCGCGGGAAGCAGACAAATCATCCTCGGTTCCGGTTCGCCGCGTCGTGTGAAGCTGCTCGAGGAAGTGGGTATATCGTTTTCTCAGATTGTTCCGGATATTGAGGAAGACGGTCAGGATGGGGAATCCCCTTTTGCCTGCGCCAAACGCCTGGCGGAGGAGAAGGCGCTTTCCGTTTCGAAGACCGTTTCGGAAAATGAGATCGTGATCGGCTGTGATACCGTTGTCATTCTGGAGGGACGGATACTCGGCAAACCGAACAACGAACAGGAAGCGTTCGAGACGTTGTTGACCCTGTCAGGCAAAACGCATACGGTCTGTACCGCCGTTGCCCTGGCCGATCGCACTGGTCTGCTGGACTCCCGTTACGAAACAACCGAAGTGAGCTTCAATTCTGCGCTTCCTGATCAGATCCGAGAGTACATCGACACCGGTGAGCCGATGGACAAAGCCGGCGCCTACGGCATACAGGGCATGGGGGCGTTTTTAGTTGACAGAATCGAGGGTAACCTGGATACTGTCATCGGATTACCCAGGACCCTTCTGGATGAGCTTGCCGCCACGGTCAACCGACGATTGGAGAATAACGCCTGACGTTACTATGGGTGAACTGGAAACAAAAATCGGTGCTCTGCTTAAGCTGGAACGCGAACGGCAGAATATCCGGCTGGAAGACCTGGCTGAAAGCCTGCGCGTTTCGCTGGACAGTCTCAAACATCTGGAGTCCGGCAGCGTCGACAAACTGCCGTCCGAAGTATATTTCAACCTGTTTGCCAAGTCCTATGCCGAAGCCATCGGCATAGACTACGCCGCCACCAGAGAAGCCATCAAGCAGGATCTCGCGGAGAAGGAAGTCGAGGTCGCGGCCCCGAGAAATCGCACGCGAGATCGAAGAGAATTTCGGGAGCCCGAAGAAGATATTGTCGTACAACCCGGACGCAAAGGGATCACTGCAACAAAGAGTCGACTGAGCAAACGCCTTCTCTATGCGGGCATCGCTCTCATTGTGCTGGTGGGAGGCTATTTGGTGATACGCCAGTTACTGATAGATATGCGAACCGAACCAGCGCTCCCGCCATCTGGGAACGAACCGGCTGAAGCACAGCAATCCGAGGCCGGCTCAAATCGGTACGCCGACTTTGATTGGAACGTACCGGCCTACGAACCGCCGCCGGATTTGGAGTTGACCCTGTCGGTCAGAGGCGAAAGCTGGGCCACGGTCATCGCCGACGGCGATACGGTCATATTCCGCAGTCTTCAGCCCGGCCGGACCTACTCGGCTTCGGCCGAGTACCGCTTGCTGCTGTCGGTGGCCGTCCCACGCATGGTCGACATGACCCTGAACGGCAAGACCATAGACCCGGTCTCGCCCGCCACGGGGCGCATTTCAAGGGTATTGATCAACCAGGTTAACGTCGACTCCTTCCTCAATCCCTCGCCCCAATACATTGAACCGCCATCAAGAATTCCCGAGGAAAGTCAGCTCGAACCGGACGAAGAAACCGTGGCGTCGCCCCCGGCGCCTTCCGAAATATCCTTGCACGAAGACAGTGTTGCCGTCGAGAACGACTCAACCGAACAGTTAGGCGATGAGTATTAGAGACTTTGCAGCCAAATTGCAGCTGGAACACAAGAAGCGGAAGATGGAGTTTGCCACCTTCGATTTCCCGGCCGCGCTGCAGTCACCTAAGCAGATTCTGGTCTGTCTCCCCGGCGAATTGCGCGAACTGACCATACTCAAACAATTCCTGCCGGCCATCACGGACCTGTTTAAACCGGCCACGATTCACCTGCTCACGATGCCCGGCCTGAAAATCACGGACATTTTCCCCCGCAAGGGCTTCAATATCCTGGCGCCGACCGCCGATCAGCAAAGCTGGACCGGCCTGGCCAAGAAGAGCTTTCTCGACAAGCTCACGGAGCTCAACATCGACCTTGTGCTGGATCTCAATCTCGGCACCTCCTGGTTCACCTCGAGCGTGCTCCTCGCCTTCCCCAACGCCCTGCGCATCGGCCGCGGCAATCACCTGGCGCAGCCGTTCTACAATCTTGAAATAAAAACTCGCTATCTGCGAGATGAACGCAATATTTACCGTTCGATCATTGAGACCCTGAAACTGCTGAAAGAAGGACGCAACGAAGAAGACGTCCGCCATCATCGTCAGTTCTAACCGGAGGAACAGTGTATCTCAAACAGCTTGACATAATCGGCTTCAAATCATTTGCCAACAAAACGAACATCCGGTTCTCCCGCGGCATGACCGCCATCGTCGGCCCCAACGGCTGCGGCAAGACCAACATTCTGGATGCCCTCCGCTGGGTGCTCGGGGAACAGCGCATCTCCCTGCTGCGCGGCTCTAAAATGGAAGAAGTTATCTTCAATGGGACCACCGACGTTAAACCGCTGGGTATGGCCGATGTCACCCTCACCCTGGTCAACAACCGCGGCGTGCTGCCGACCGAATACAACGAGATTCAAATCACCCGGCGGCTCTTTCGCAGCGGCGAATCGGAGTACTTCCTCAATAAGGTCCCCTGTCGACTCAAGGACATCACCGAACTCTTTTTCGACACCGGCGTCGGCGCGCATTCCTATTCCGTCATCCAGCAGGATATGATCGAGGCCGTCATCTCCGACAAAGCCGAAGAACGCCGCTTCCTGTTCGAAGAAGCGGCCGGGATAACCAAGTACAAGCAACGCAAGAAAGCCGCCCTCCGCAAGCTGGAAGCCACCGAACAGGACCTGCTGCGCCTGAAAGACATTTACGCCGAAGTACAGACCCAGGTCCGCTCGTTGAAACGCCAGTACAAGAAAGCCGAACGCTACCGGAGTCTGCTCGACGACGTCAGGCAGTGGGAACTCTATCTCGCCTGGCAGCGCCTGACGATCATCGACCGCGAGAAACGGGAAGTGAAGTCACAACATGATGCTCGCACCGATCGCATCATCGAAAAAGACGCGCAGCTGGAAACCGTGACCGCCCAACTCGAGGCTCATCGCCGGAGGCAGATAGAACTGGAACAGAACCTGAGTAAAGTCAACAACGAAGTATATGAATTGAACGAAACGGCCCACCGGTTCGAGAAGGAAGTCTCCGTACTCACGGAAAAACGCGCTCACGCCCGCGACCTGTGTGAGCGCAACGAAAAGGAGATTGCCGGCCTCCGTGAACGGACGACCATCCTCCGCGAACAGAAACAGGAGACCGAACAGGAACTGCAGTCGCTGCGATCAGAACTGGAACAACTCACCGTCCAGCTCACGGAAGCCGAAGAAAAGCAGGCCGAGGTTGACCGTCGCTTGCTGGACGTTCGCACCGCCAAAGAACGGGAAGGACAACAGCTGCTGGAGCTCGAGGGCAAGCTGTCCTCGGGCAAGACCGAAGAGAGCAACCTTAAACAACAGGAATCCGAAGTCGCGGAGCTAATCGCCGATCTTGACCGCAGGATCGCGGAAAACAGCGCCACCCGGGACACCGAGCGGGCCGAACTGCAAGACAAACGGACCGCCCTGGCGGTGCTCATCGATGAGAAGTCCACCGCCGAGAAGCTACAAGCCGAGTTGCGCGATAAAATCGAGTCTCTGGTTGAACAGTCGGAAGAGCTGAAAAACGAATCCGCCAACGTATCCGCCTCCATCGAAGCCTGTGAAGCGCGACGCCACCTGCTGGAAGACATGATGCTGCAGTATGAAGGCTACGAATCGGGCGTCGTGGCCACCATGGAGGAGCGGGGACGCTGGCCGGGTATTCTGGGCACGGTGGCGGAAAAGTTCGTACCCGTGGCCGGCATGGAAATCGCCACCGAGGCGGCCCTCGGCGAAATGGGCGGTTTCCTGATCTGTCAGGACCGCTCCACTGCGGAAAATATCATCCGCCACCTTCGTAAGGAAAACAAAGGTAAGATCGGTATATTGGTCCCCGATAGCGGTACTCTCAATCCGGTGGTCAAACGCCCGGAATTGAACACACCGGAATTTGTCGGCTGGCTCGACGACTACGTCAAGACGGACGATTCCTTGCGGCCGTTAATGGCAGCGGTCTTGTCACGCACCGCGGTCTTCGAGGCCGATCAGGATCCGACGTGCATACTGGAACTCCTCCCCTTCGGCTTCAAAGCCGTCTCCACGACCGGAATGGTCTACGGTAAGAACACGATTTCCGGCGGCGCCACGGACATGTTTCCTCTCTTTCGCAGAAAGGAGAAAGTCGCCGAACAGGAGGAAATGATCAAAGGGCTGAGCGAACAGTTAGCTTCTTTGAAGAACCGCACCGCGGCCGTCACGGCCGAAATAGCGGAGACCCGCGCCCGCTCTCATCAGGTGGCCGACAAAATGGAGTCGTTGAGCGAAGACATGCAGGATCTCCAGAAGAAGGTGCAGGACTGCGAATACCGACTCCAAACCACGGCTACGGAAATCAACCGCCTGACCCGGGAACGCTCGGCCGCCCATGACAAACGGGAAAACATCCGCCATCGTCAGCTTTCCCTCGGGCTGGATTACAACAAGCTGCACGATCGGAAACAGCATCTCACCTCATCCATGTCGCAGATTTCCGAGCAGCTCAACGAGTACGAGACGGCTGTTTCAAAGTCGGTGGAGAGAGTCTCCCGACTGCAGGTACAGGTCGTCGAAACACGGAGCCGAGTCGAACAGACCGAGAGCAAACTCAACCACACCGACCAGCTCCTGACCGAAATCGCGCGTACGATAGAAAACAACAGCAAGGAAATTGAACAGGCTCAGGCAGATATCGCGTCATCGACCGATAAAATGGCCATTTACGAAAAGGAACTGAAACAGGCGTTCGAGAAGCGCGAAGCAATCACCGGCAACCAGTCTCGACTCGAAACCGACCGGGGCGAACTGCTCACCCTCATATCCTCAGCCGAATCCGAATTGAAAAAATACCGCACCGAACGAGACACGCTCAACAACGACAGGCACCAACTGGACATGAAACTGACAACTCTCACATCCGACATGGGGAGTCTCGTAGATCGGATGCGGGATGAGTATGAGGTCAATCTGCAATCCGCCGAAATCGCCAATCCCGATGAATCCCTCAGTCCCGAGAAGGCGCGCGCCCATCTGGTAGCGCAGAAAGAACAGCTCAAAAAGTATGGCGCCGTCAATCTGCTCGCCCTCGATGAATACAAAACGGCCTCCGAGAGGGAGAAATTCCTGGGTGAACAGATCGAAGACCTGTCGAACGCCCGTAACGACCTCAGGACGACTATCACCAGGATAAATCACACCGCCCGCGAGCTGTTCCTCGAGACGTTTGACAAAGTCCGCCAGAACTTCAAGAAGCTGTTCGTCGAACTGTTCACCGGCGGTGAGGCGGATATCAGCCTCGTCGATCCGACTAACCCCCTCGAATCCGACATCAATATAATTGCTCGGCCGCGAGGCAAAAAACTGCTTTCCATCACGATGATGTCGGGCGGTGAAAGGGCGCTGACGGCTATCTCCCTGCTCTTCTCGCTCTATCTCGTGAAACCGTCACCATTCTGCATCCTGGACGAAATCGATGCTCCGCTCGACGACGCCAACTGCCGCCGCTTCCTGAAAATCATCGAGTCTTTTTCCAACAATACGCAATTTGTCATTATTACCCACAACAAGATCACCATGGAAGCCGCCGACAACCTGTATGGTGTCACCATGGACCAACCCGGTATTTCTCAAATGGTGGCGGTCAGGTTCACGTCTGATGACGATGACAACACGGTCGTCGCTGTCGGGCCGGAAGAAGTTGACCGTATGCCTATCCCGGAATCAGGAGCTGATCACACGGAAGCTACCGTAACCTCTGCCACCGAAACAGATAGTCCTCAAAACAGTTAAGATCTATTCTCATGATGAAAACCTTCGATAAACTGCGAAATCGCCTCAGCAAATCGACCAATCGACTTATGGGGCGCGTATCCGAAGTGGTCCTGCGAAGAAAAATAGATGACGACCTGCTCGACGATATCGAGGAAATACTGATCGAGGCCGATGTGGGAGTGGCCGCCACCACGCGTCTCCTCGAAAGTGTTAAGGCCAGAGCCCGTGAGCAGAGACTAACAGAAGGTGAAGATGTTCTCCGCCTCTTGCGGGAAGAAATCAGCGCCATTCTCTCCCAGCACGCGGCCCCGCTCTTCCATGAAATCGACCGTAAACCGGTAATATGGCTCATTGTCGGCGTCAACGGGGTCGGCAAAACCACGACCATCGGCAAACTGGCCACCTTCTTCTCCCATCAGGGCAAAAAAGTGGTCATAGCTGCCTGCGATACCTTCCGCGCCGCCGCCATCGATCAGATCGCTATCTGGGCCGAACGCAGCGGGGTCGATATGATCCGTTCACAGGAGAACGCCGACCCGGCCTCGGTGGCGTTCGATGCCGCCCGAGCGGCCGCCGCCCGTTCCGCCGACATCCTCCTGGTCGACACCGCCGGACGTCTCCACACGAAATCGAATCTCATGGAAGAACTGAAAAAGATCAAGCGGGTCGTTGCCAAAGCCATCCCCGATGCCGGCATATACAGCAAACTCATCATCGACGGCTCCACCGGACAAAATGCTATCTCCCAAGTGCAGGTTTTTACGAATGCGGTCGGCTGCGACGGTATCATCGTCACCAAACTGGACGGCACGGCCAAGGGCGGCGTCATGATCGCCGTCTCGGAAGAACTCGAAGTGCCGGTCGATTTTATCGGACTCGGCGAAGGGATCGATGATCTCCAGCGCTTTGACCCCAACCAATTTGCGGAGGCCTTGTGCAGCTATGAACGAGTTACAGGTTAAGACCGGATCACGCGAAGAACTCGTCGACGTTACCTCTCGAATTCAGGAAGTGGTCAACGAGAGTGGTGTCGAATCCGGCCTCGTCTTCTGTTTCGTACCCCACACCACCGCCGCCATCACTATCAACGAAAACGCCGACCCCGATGTCGCCCGTGACATCATCAATAAGCTTAGAAAAGAAATCCCACGGCAGGACGACTACCGCCACGCCGAAGGCAACTCCGACGCCCACGTGAAGTCCTCGCTGATAGGCGCCGCCGAGCAGGTACTGATCGAGAACGGTAAGCTTGTCCTCGGCGCCTGGCAAGGTATCTACTTCTGTGAATTCGATGGTCCCCGGAGTCGACGTTTGCTCGTCAGAGTCAGTTCATTTGCTTAAGATCAACATTATCGCGGTCGGCAAGGACAAAGACACCTGGGTCACGGAGGGCTGCAAACATTACACCAAGCTTCTTTCGCGCTACGCCGAAGTTCAATTCAAAGCCGTTCCTTCGCCGCAACGCTCCAGGTCACTCTCTCCCGACGAAATCAAGAAAGCCGAGGCCGCCCGACTCGACCCCTTGTTAGACAAAGGCACAATCATCGCCCTGGCCGACACCGGCCAAAAGCTCGACAGCCGGCAATTCGCCCAACTGCTGGAGAAACTGCAGGTATCCTCGCGTGGATTTCTGAACTTCATAATCGGCGGCCCTTACGGACTGCATGAATCATTGTTAACCCGAGCCGACATGATCGTTTCCCTCTCCTCGTTGACTTTTTCCCACCAGGTCGTCCGCCTCGTGCTAATGGAGCAACTCTACCGCGCCTTTTCAATATTGCATGGTACGGATTATCATAAGTGAAACAATTTAGCTAAACCTGAATGCGGTTCATGGTTCCGTTTCTTGACCCTGTTTCCGGTTATTATTCGCTGCGGGCCACCAATCATCGGGCGGACATGCAGGCGGGCTAGGTCCGCCTCTCCAAATGTGATCTACGAGATAAGCCAGATCGTCAACATCTATTGGACCAAAGTCTTTGATATCACCGTCAATGTTGGCCTCCTCTAAACATTGGGGAACGGCCCCATTGCTCCAGATATACGACGCCAAAAATGTCACGTCGCCGACATTCATTTCATCATCACCTGCACTTCGGCTATCAACGTTGCCTCGCATTCCAATACAGCAATTCGGATTGTAGAAGAAGAGAGCATTTATCCACACGGGTGCGAATCCGATTAGTTGCCCTTTCTGTTTGAGTGTCAAGGGAGGAAAACTACCAAAGTCAGCAGTGTCGACAAAGAATGTGTCAAGTATCGATAAGTACGGTGTTTCCAATCTGAAGCGCGCCAAGTGTCGCCGATAACCGGTCCCTGCAATCGATGAATAGAAGTTGTTTGAAGAATGGTAGTAGCCGAATTCCCGATACTTGTTGGTGCTGTCGATGATGTTGTCATGGAAAATGAAAGGACCCTGCATGTAAGAATCGATTAGGCTGTGCAAGGTGTCAGCTTCAGCACTGAGCATTTTCGCTGTCTCATAGTTCCAGTCCAGACCGACTGAAATGGACCGCAGGTCCTCGTCAAAGAAGCCAGACAATTCGAGTGTGATTTCAGTTAATATCGAATCGTAGGACATGTCGATACCTACTGTATCCCGTGCTCCCGGATCGGGGTCGGGATAGACACAACGGCTACATCCGGTATGAAACCCACCGGACCATTCCGGCTGAAACACGCCGGCGTGATCGGGTAGTCCGAAAAGAAGAACCGAACCGCCATCCCAGGACACGGTATCCATGGTTAATCCATCGCGACTGTAGCCATTCCACTCAAGGAGAGTAAAATAGTAAGTCGCCCAAAGTCGTGAGCTGTCAGCGGCCGGCAATCCCGTTGAGTATCCCGCCCCTTGAAAGCAGAAATGGCGGTTTTCGTTCGAGACATCGAGCTCGTCATCTTCAAAGACTATCGATAACAGATCGAATTCTGAGTCAACATTCGGCTCTACTATGGCGCTGTCAAGACGGCAATTCGGATTGTCCCAACCAAAACCTGCTGACACTCCCCCCAAATCTTCATCACTGAACACATACAGACGTGCCGTTATGGAGCGCTGGATAGTATCCACTTCCACCTCCAACCTGACGGTATCCGGCACTCCGGGATCGGCGAGATAGTTCCCGGCATATAGCGGTGTCACCACCCATGCCAGAGAGACAAACGCGATTGCAGCCCTAGTCAATTTGATCACACTCACCTCCACGAATATGGTGGCCCAAGTTTACGCGCAGCCCTCGCATAACCTGCTGTTCTTAAGTATCGCCATTATCATTGTAAGCTATCATTTCCACAGGAACAAGGGAAATCCGACACGGGGCGAGGGTGCGGAATGCAAGGTACACGCACCATAAAAAAGCGCCCGTAACGTGAATAAGATTACGGACGCTTACGAGGAAAGAAAAGGGAGGGGCTGTCTATTTCAAAAGGATCATCTTCTTCGTATCCGAAAACTCTCCGGCTTCGAGACGATAGAAATACACGCCCGACGCTACCAGCGCACCGGTCGATGAAGTACCGTCCCAATCCAACTGAATCGCTCCCGCCGCATCGGCGCCGGAATACATCCGCACCAGAGAACCGGTGACGTTGTAAATAGAGAGCCGCCAGTCCGTCTCGAACGGCAGCTGGAAACTGATAGTCGTGACCGGGTTGAACGGGTTGGGATAGTTCTGCTCCAGCAGGTAATCCGTCGGCAGTAGCCCTTGTTTACTCACAACCTCATACGGCCGTCCATTATAATCGACTATCTCCGCCTTTCTCAGACGAATACCGCCGTCACCATGGTAAGGAATCTCCAGCACCGTATGCTTGCCCGACATGATGTAGTCGGTGCCGATATCAAGTACCAGCACCTTCAACTGGCCGTCGACCACATCCCACATCACATCCATCTCACCGGCCGCCGACGTGGCCCGCACGTCTTCGATGCGGGCGCCGCCCTGAATATCATACACGAAGTGCGCCGCACCGATATCCGCCACGGCGTTCGTCGTAATCTCGTATCGGTGCCCGACGTCATCGGTCGAAAGCTCCAGTTTCTGCTCGTAGGGATTGAGTCGTGGTATCGGATCGGCGTCTCCGATCAGCACGCGTATCAGGTAGACCAGGTCAGCCACGCTTAGCGTCAAACCGTCAGCGTTAACATCGGTGGCCGCAATCTGACCGGCCATATTGATCGTGAACGCCCCCAGACCGAATATGAAGTAGTTGGAGAAGACGACCACGTCGGAAATCTCGTACGCCACCCCGTTCAGGTTGATATCGCCTCGGTCGTCGATGGAGTCCGGATGCGTCACGCAGATGCCGCCGTGAATGAACTCGACACAACGAATGGCCGTCGGCTTCGTCGTATCGGGTTGTAAACAGACGTCGGGAGCACCGACGCCGAAGGGTCGTGAAAAAGAAGGATAACCGGCGTCGTCGGCCTCATCCCAAACCATGATCATCTCCGGATTGTAGATACGTAAGTCGATATACAGGTCGTTCCCGGTCGGGTCGGAAATAGAGTTGTCGCCGCAGTCATACCAGACGAAGTTGATGGGCAGGAACTGCCCGCCCAGGTTCTGATCGTTTACGATATAGAACTGCAATGTCACCAGGATGCCGTTCGGGGACAACGTCTCTGGCGGCGGATGACTGGCGCCGTTGTTCATATCGGCGATACCCACCAGCCGCAGGAGGCCGGAGGGACACGAGCCGCCGCAGGCGCCGTCATTGAGCCGGTAAGTGAAATACTCCCACCCGTCGACCTCAGTGTCCTCAATCGTAGCATAGTTGAAGGACATCACCGCAGCGTCGTAACTCAAGAGAATATCGAACCCGCCGATCGGGTCGTTCGTTTCGATATACAGAGCAACGTCCTTGTTGACGCCCACCACCGTACAGGAATCGCTGTCCAGCCAAAGCTTCACGCACAGTTCACAATCTTCCTTCTCCAGGATTTCAACCCGCACCGTGTCATACACCGTATGGCAGCCGTCGGTAGCTACGAAACAGAACGTATACACTCCAGAGGTGTCGGGAATGAAGCAAACTTTGGCGCTGTCGGTTCCGCCCAGCCAGTCGAAAGTCCCGACGCCACACGTCTGACTGATAACAACCGTCGATTCGGCATCCATGGCGGAAATACCGTCGATACAGATACGACTTGTGTCATCGAGACACCGCTCGAACGTCTGGAAACCCGGTACGAACAGTTCCGGTTCCTGGTCGGCTGCGACCACAATCAGGGTTACACAAGTATCCACACCGCAATAACCCTCGGCCATCACCATCACGCCGTAAGTCCCGGCTTGATCTATGACCAGACTGACAGAATCACCTGACAAAGTCGCCGGCGGTTGAACTTCAACTGAAACGTCATGGCCTGCCACCGATATCGGAAACGTGAATGTCACCGGTTCCGCCAGACACAGCATCGTATCTATCTGCTCGGGACAACTGATCAACGTCCCCTCCGGACGGTACACTTGAACCGTGAACTCACAGGTATCGGCGCCGCACTGAGCCTCGGCAATCATCATCACCTCAAACGTGTCGGTTTCGCTGACCGGAATGCAGACCTGACCCGTCGCCGGATTGTACGCCCCGGCCGGAATGACCGTAACAGTCGCCCCCGAGGGAGCAACCGGCGCCGTGACACAGATGCTGTCGGGACCGCAAATGGTGTCACGCACCACCGAAGGCGGACAGAGAATAGTCGTTTGGCCGCCCGCCAAAACGGTAATGGAGACCGTGTCAGCAGCCATGGCATCGCACGCATCGACCGCACTTACGATAATCGTATGCGTGCCGAAATCCGGAGGCGTGAAACACAACAGCGTATCCCCGCTGACGCTTCCCTGCGTACTGATGATCTCAACGATGTTGTTGTCGGCATCGGAGATCGTCACCGGCACACAAATGGGCTCTAACTCGCATAGGGTCACCGGCTCTATGCCGCTGACCGTTACCACCGGATCCGAGTTCATAGTGGTAGTGACGACAAAAGAACAGGAATCCGAACCGCACTGACCGTCGGCCGTCAGCGTCACCGAATACTCTCCTTCGGAAAGCACCGGCACACAAACCGTCTGACCTTCTATGAAGGCCGCCCCACTGGCGCTAATACTGTCAATCGGTCCCGACGCGGTGAAGTCGAAACAGACCGTATCCGGCCCACACAGGGTCAAGCTCGTATCGTTGGGACACGCAATCAGAACCGGCTCTGCGATAGTAACCTGAGCTGCAACTACACAGGTATCTACATTACACGGTGCCGTGCCGACAATCTCGATCTCATATGAACCGGCCGTATCCGCCGTGAAACAGAGCTCGTTGTTTTCCCATGTTCCGAAGCTGGTTGTAAACTGGAAGTTGGTGCCATTGATGACCAGCGGTACGCACACCAAGCCCGGCACACACAGGTTTATCTCGAACGGTTCGGCCGGACATTCGATCTGTACGAAATCACCGGTTTCAACCGTGATGCAAAAGTCGGCCGTATCGGCCAAACCGCAACTGTCGACAGCGATGACCTGCCCGCAGAGTTCGCCATCTCCGGTCGGCAAGACACACACCTCACTGGTCGACGCATTATACGTGGCACCGACAGCATACACGGTCTCCACGTTACCGTCTATATCCGTGACGTTCACGGGCAAACAGATCTCTTCGGGCTCACATTGTACATATACCGTGTCATAAGTCGTCACATCGACTTCCGGAGCCGAATTCGTGGTCACCGTCACGAACATCTGATCCGAGTCGGTTGCGCCGCACGAATCTGTGGCGGTCACCGTGATAGCATATATACCGGCCGTGTCGGGCTCGAAACAGACTCGACTCGTAATGGGATTGAACTGCGCCCCGGTAACGGTAATACTTTGCAGATTGCCATTGTTGTCGCTGATTCCGACCGGGAAACAATACTGTTCCGACTGACAGGCGAAAACACTCGTATCGGGTGGCAGGATCACGAGAGGGGTCGAGTTGCAGACCACAGTAACCGTGAACAAACAGGAAGCACTGCCACAAGGCGTAGTCACATTGATCGCAATACGGTTGGTATTGGAACACTCCGACCAGAAACATATCAGGCTGTTCTCTTCATCATACCAGGTATTGATTCCCGCCAACTGCACATATGCTCCCTCGGGGATTCCCTCGACAGGAAAACAGAAGGTATCGACAGCAGAGCAGGTAAAGACCGTCGTGTCAGAAGGACACTGCAAGTCGATCGTCTCCGCCGCAGTGATATTCACCAGGGCCGTGTCGACGACCGTATTGCCGCAACTGTCTTCTACCGCAAGAACCAGCTCGTACAGACCGCTGATGGTCGGTTCGAAACATAGCTCGCCGCTATCGTACGTTCCCAAACTGGAGGAAATGCTGACGATATCATTGTCCGGGTCAGTTACGGCCACATCCAGACAGACGGTAGTTGGTAGACAGACGGTCAGCGATGTATCGGACAGTCCTGAGATCATGGGCGGGTTATTCAAACCGACCGTGATGTTCACCGTATCCGCTACCGTCGCGTCACATGAATCGCTCACAGTCGCGATAAGCTGATAGACCCCGGCCGTATCAGGCAGGAAGCAAATCTCCCCCGTCGCTTCGTTGTACTGGCCCAGGTTAGTTTCCAGGGTCACTAAGGCGTCGATCGTCGAAACCTCAACACATATCTCCCCCGGGGCACATAAGTTAACACTGAAATCGCCACCGAGGTCAACAAATGCCGTCGGGAAATACAGCACGGTCACATTGACCGTATCGCGCACCACGCCGCCGTTACATTCGCCGACCGCTTCGAGTATCAACTCGTACGTGCCGGCGGTATCGGGTATGAAGCACAACTTTTGTGTCACGGCATTAAACGTCGCCGGCGGCCAGGCCGTGAATTGGACAATATCTTCGCCTATAATAACCACGTCCATACAGATCTGGGTCGGCTCGCACAAATAAGTCGTGAAATCATCGGGCAACTCGATTACGGGCGCCTCGGAAACGTTGACAGTCACCACCGTCGTATCGCTGTCCGTGATCCCGCACGAGTCGGTAGCCGTTGTCACTATGACATACGTCCCGGATGTATCGGCATTGAAGCAGACCCGATCCGTCACATCATCGTACGTGCCATAATTGACAGTTACGTCGACTATGTCGAAATCGAGATCATCGACAGTCACCGCAAAACAGACAACCTCCGGATTGCACAGGGTCAGCGAAAAATCATCGGCCGAAATCACATAAGGCGCCCGGTTGCCATGAATTGTCACCGGGACCACACACGTGTCGGAGTTGCCGCACTGGTCCGTGGCTGCAATCATTAGGTCATACTGAGCGGATGAGTCGCCCACCACACAGACCGTATTTCCTTCAATCGTTGCATTTCCCGACAAAACAGTAAAGGTAACCGGCAACAGCTCCGGATCGAAAGCGTCAACTTCAAAGCAGAACGTATCCGGTTCGCACGTATAGAAAACTTGTTCTTCCGGGCAGAAAAGAGTCGGCGCCTTGTCGGTAATGACGGTAACGAAAATAGAGTCGTAAGACCACCGCGGCACTCGCTGCGCTCCGGTGCCGTACGGCACACAATCATCAAAGAGTGTGATCAAAAACTTGTATCTGGCGCTGTCGACCGCCGCGGGTTGAAAACAGATTTGACCGGTCGAATCATTAATGAACTCCAGATCCCCGGGCCCTACCAACAAGTTGGCGATAATCGAATCACCGTCCACGTCCTGCATCAGCACGTCGAAACAGATTTCGTCGCTGTTGCAGACGTACAGCGTGGTGTCCGAGGTCAGCAACACCGGCAATGTGTTCAGAGCAATAGTATCATGAACAACTCCGGTATCAGAGAAACAAGAATCATGAACGGCTATCTCGAACCGATACACCCCCGCCGTATCCGGCATATACGTCAACCATCCGGACACCGGATCCAATTCGCCGATCCCGCTGACCAGCTCAAACGTGATCTCGGCACTTTCCGGATCCCAGGCATACACCTTTCGATACCGCAGTTCATCAGTGCCGCAAAAACGTGCCGAATAGTACTGATCTTCAATTACCGGAGGTTCGTTGACATACGCCAGATAGTTGACGACTTCCAGGCTCGAGTCCGCGTCCGGCCGGAGAAACAGTAGTTCGATGTAAAAGCTACCATCAACGACGGGAGCATAATTATAATAAGCATAGATCTTGTCGGAAACCTCGAAACTCAGATTGCCCGGTCCACTGAAGAGCTCCAGGCTGACTAGGGTATCTCCGGGATCCTGAAGATCGAACTCAAGGGTGTCAAAATACGTCTCACCCAGGCAGAGCTTGATCGTATCGACAGACGTCCCTCGAAGCCCCCGGTTTTCATCCAATTTGGTGTCTGGCTTTTCAAAGACCCCTGTGCTCGTACCCTTCACCGCCGACACGTTGGTAGCGGTGATCAACAACAAGACAATCAAGCATGTCGTGATAATCCCTAAGCGTCTCATCTTTCCTCCAGACGGTACTCACGTTTCCAGCGGTTCTATGGAGTCGTGAACACCATCATCAGTTAAGTCTGAACCGAGGACATACAAATCCAACTCTCGCAGTTTCTAGCCCTCGCTTGTCCGGCATCCGCATCTATGGTGCAGGTATCAATGTAGTTAACAGAAGTAAGTCTGTATTCACTATAAGTCATAGCAATATAGGTTTTTCTCTAAAAAAGTCAAGTTGTATTATGCTCACCAGTCCACGATGCAAGAATTGAGCCAACAATTTAACTCTCTTATCTACAACAACTTGCGTTCCCTCTATTGCGCAAGTTGCATAATAATACCCATAATATGAATTCCCTGTGACAATGTATGTCCTAACTTGCTCACCTTATTCAACTTTTGTACACAGAGGCTCACCCGGGAGTCTATATGTAGAGTCTCCTCTTCTCTGGGAACAGCGGCTCGGCGGACATCTATTGAAATAACGGGAGAAGCGTGAATGTTGCGTCGACATCCAGAATCTGTCCTGTTGACACTAAGCACTTTTCTGCTGACAATCGCCGCCTTCACTAATCCCCATGTTGAATTCCAGCCGTGGGGACTCCCCGATTATCAGCCCTTCACACCGGCCGGCTATCTGCTGTCCGGCAGATACTCACCAACCATAGTCAGTCGCTGGCCGGCCTGGAACGCCGATCACAAGACGGTCAAATTCGACTGTCGCATCCCGTCTACCTGCGACGTCACCGGATTCGAATTCCCCCACGGAAGCGACATCGAATACCTGTCGGGGGTGGCTTTGTGGATTGGAGGTATTGTCGGAGATGATACGCTGGTCAGTATGTCGACCGCATCAAGATGATCGACGGAGATCTTTGTGCCGGTGAATCCCACGTCGTATTCGTCGACCATACCGGTTGCGCTCAAAGATATAGTCACATTCTGTTCGACCGCTGTCGACGGGGTTTGTCTGCGACCGACGAGAATGCACCCGCCTCCCACCGATACGAGCTTCAACTGGTGGTCCTATGATCCTCCTCATGATTTCGGCCCCCGCTTGCGCGGGACAACCGATGATCCGTATCGGGATTTCAACACGGGAGCTATCGGTTTCCCACTCGCTGATGTCAATAAGTACTATGTCTTGAGTCACCCGGAGTGGGACTACGATCAATTCCTCACCAATACCATCTCATCCGATGACAGCCTCTGGATGTTCCCCGATCGGCCAGTTGCCGATTCCCTGACCCGGGGCGGGAATATCGGCTGCCTTTTGTCACTGGGATCGTTTGACCTGCTGCCCGACAGTTCAGCCCGTTTTGTTTACTCGCTGTTCGGAGCCGATTTCGGGCACGTTGACCCGCACAACATAGAAAATCTGGTTAGTCCCCACCACGATATGTTCTATGAAAACCTGCAATTGAGCGTCATGCGCAAATGCGCCCGGGACGCGCTCGATCTGTCGGAACTTGTCCTGGACCCGCTTTATCCGCCGACCGGCCTGGCGGTCGCTTACGTCAACGCCGATACGATTCGATTGCGCTGGGACCCAAGGGTATTTCCAGACATAATCGGCTATCACCTGTATCTGAAACCGGTTGAGTCCTCAACCACGATTGTCCCCAACGTCGCCGCGCTGGACGCCGCCCCGGTCGATATGGGCGCCGACCGCTTTCACCCCTATTTTGCCCTCGATACCGTCGTCTCCCCCGTTTCCCCCGTTTCCCCCAGGTATTGCGGCACAACCGCCGGCCTGCCGTTCTGCTTCTACCGGATGACGGCCCATGACTCCGTCGCCGACGATCAATTCACGTACACGGACACCCGCCCGGACAGCCTGGCCTGGTACTGGCTCACGGCCGTCACGCGGCCGGGCCACGAATCGTCATATTCCGAATTCGTCCAAACGGAAATAGACCAACCGCACCAAAAAGACATACTCGTAATCGCGGGCGCTCAGTTCCCCACACTTGACTATGTTATCAAAGATTCCCTCATCGACTACTATAATCGATTGCTCGATGGATATTCGTTCGATCTCTATGATTGGGGCGATACCAATTTGTACAACCACAACTGCCCGAGCGGTTACTGTACGAACTGGTCGGACATCGCCGACTATCAGGTGATCCTGGTCCAGAACTTTCCGGCCCCCATTATAGCCAAAGAGAGTACGGAAAACGGGTACAAACTGCTGACGCGCATTGTCGAATCGGGTAGAGACCTCGTGTACTTTGGCACGCCCCCGGGGAGCACGAACCTCTCGATCGCCACCGCGTTCAACATCATTGATCATCCGCCGGAATCGTTTACCAATCGCAGACTCGGTGTCGCCGCCACGTCGTTACGGAGCTGGAAAGGCAGTTACAACAGGTTCGGCGTCAATGACAGCCTGGGCGGCTTTTCCGCTGCCGTCCCGGTTCACGACAGCCTGCCGTACCTGCAGGTGGATGCATCGGCAAAACGCACTCATGACTTCTTCAATTCACTGTTCACGTTTCACGACCACCTACCCTACACCGGTATTCTCCAGCCCACAGCCAACGCCGAAGTTCTCTATCGCTACCGCTCGGCCTTCCCCGAAACGTCGGAACTCAAGAACGGTCCGTGCGGACTTCTCAAGCGCCAGGGGAATTCCATTGTCTACGTCTTCTCGTTCCACCTGTGGGGAATGGAAGAAACCGGAGCCCGAGCACTGATTGATATGATTATGAAACAGCAGTCCCACTCGCCCGATCCCGACCTGTTGCCGGTTACCGTCCGTCTGCACCAGAACTACCCCAATCCGTTCAATCCGACCACAACCATAGAGTATGACCTCGGTACGCCCTCGCGTGTGCGACTCGAAGTTTACAATATCCTGGGACAACTGGTAACCACTCTGGTGGATGAACCGCAACCCGCAGGTGCCTACTATACTCGGTGGTACGGCCGGAATGACAACAAGAAAGCCGTCGGCTCGGGCGTCGACCTGTACAAACTGACCACCGACTTAGGCACGCGCACCAACAAAATGATCCTGCTGAAATAAACCCGCCGTTAAGGGCTCTACAACGCGAAGTCCCGGCAAGATGCATAGGGAAGGTGCGGTGGGTTTCGGCCCGGCTTGCCGCGATGCGACCTGACGCCATGACATGCCTGCTATAAGTATCAGAATATCCGTCACAGGCGGACTGACGCAAAATCAAGATGTGGACACAACAATGGACAGGGGTTTTCAACAGGGCCAGATGACCGGATTCCTTGCATTTCATCCCTGTCCGCCTTTTATTGAGAGCGTGACTTACCGAACCGGCCTCGAACAGGTTGAACCGGGTAAGTGGATGACCTGGGTATTTGACTTACCCGGCTGCTTTCATAAAGCACCGACGCGCGCCGCCGCTGTCTCCCAGACACCCCGTGCTATAGAGGACTACCTCGCCTGGCGCGAGGGCTACCGCCCAACTGAGCCGGATTCGAAGACGAGCATCAAGACAGAGGTGGCCGAGGAGTTTCGGAATCTTGAGTCCGATAACGGCTACTGGGTGAATTCCTTCTTTGAGGATGACAAACGTCTGGTCTCACGACCTGAAATGGATGAGATAATATGGCTCCTGCACTGCACCCGATCGGATCTTGAACTTCTTATCCAGCGCATCCCCTACCAACTTCTGGAGATGCCCATCCCAGGTGAAATCTTCATTTCCCTGAGCGGCATCATCAATCACATCGCCGGCGCCGAATGGTGGTACCTCGACAAACTCGGCCTTTCGGAGCACAGAAAGCTCTTGCCCACCGATGTCCTTCAACGGCTCTCAATCGTGAGACGGCAGACGCTCGACAATCTTGCCCGTCTGATAGACAATCCGACAATCGTCACCGTCAGAGGCGAACAATGGTCCGCACGAAAAATAGTCCGCCGCACGCTCTGGCACGAGCGAGTCCACACCTGGCACCTGAAACGCCGCCTGACCGAACTCAAAACACAGTAGGTCGAAATCCCGCTTCGGGTCTCCCCTTGCTGCCATATGAGCGGCAGAAGTCCACATCTGCCGAACCCTGCTTACTTCTTCCGCGTGAACGTTACCTCGACCATCTTGAATTCATCCTGACCGAATGTCATCTCCGGATTCTTGAACACCAGCTCCGAAACGAATTTGTCGTCATCAATAAAAGTGACAACGATATCGTATTTCTGCACGAAATTCGCAATCGGGTCCTTGTTCTCGCCATATAACGAAATCGTCTGCGACTCATCGTCGTACGTGCCTTCCGCGGTCACGTAATACGTACCCATATTGTCAAACCCGACCACCGTGAAGTGCTCGTACCGGCGATCATATCCCATCATGGTGATATTCTCGAACATATGTATTCCTTCGCCGCTCTTGTCGTGCGACATCAGAAACCGCCCGCCCAGCACCATCTTACTGTCGCTAATACCGTTCGTGACCATGGGATCCATACCGGGCTGCATCCACATTTTCGTCTCGGTGTCCCACGTCCCGGCCATCTTCTCCAGGATCTTATGCTCCGGACCCGGCTGTGCAGCCTGCATCGACTGCATCATCATAGCCTTCTTCGCCGAATCGCTCGGCGGCTCCATCGCCGCCACTGATCCCACCACCAGAATACAGACGGCCAACATGATAGAAAGTTGTTTCTTTCCGACGCGCATACCAATCCTCCATACATGATTCAATAGATTCATCTCATTGTCTTATTGTTGGTTAGAATGATACGTCACGGCTGTTTCCGACGCAAGCCCCAATAAACCAACGCCGCCACACAATCAGTGCGGCGGCGCTGCATCGATATCGAGGAGGAGGAACAGTAAACGATATCGGACTACGAATCTGGTATCGCAATATCAGCGGTTACGGCCACGGAACTGCGGACCATCCCCCTTGCTTCCTTTTCCTCGACTCTCCCGGCGGTCCTCGCGCCACTCTTCGCGAATCTGCTCCAACTGCTCGAACTGAGCCTCAGTTAAGACCGTCATAACCTGCTTGCGATGCTGATACATCTGCTTGGCTCGGTCGGCCTTGACTCGCGCGGCCTCGTCGATAGCCCGCATGACCTCGGACTCCGCGGCATCCTTGTCCCACATGAGCGAACGGACCCGGATCTGCGCCTTCTTCACCGTGGCTTCGGTCTCGACCCGCGCCATTTGATGATCCACCATGATCTGTTCCAACTGCTCTCTCTGGCTGCCGGTCAGATTGATCTCGTCGGCATGACGCAAGATACCACGGATTCCCGGGCTATGCTCAGCGCCTTGCCCGAACCCATATCCGAACCCGCCCATATTCGGTCCCCAGTGCTCGGCGCGCGGCGCCCGTGGCGCTCGTGGTACGTCGCAATTACCCGGACCGCGTCCACCCCAGTCGGCCCAGGCAGCTGCAGCGAGCAGCGTGATGATCAGTGCGATGGTAATTGTCTTCTTCATGATTCTTCTCCAATCTTTATGTTGTTGTGTTCATTCAATACAGTTCAAAACTCGGTACATGATCACGATCCGGTTTGCCCGGTCCCGGGTTACCGCCGTGCCGCCCGCGTCGCTCGCGAAACGACCGGACGTTTTCCAACAGTTCAAGCTCGAATTTTTCGTTGAATATTACGAACCTGGCATACTGCTCCGCCGACAACAAGCTCCGGATTTCACCCAGGAACTTCTCACGGTGCGTCTGCCTGGCCAGATCGTTTTCCCTGATCTGCTCGACGAGCGCATATATCTCAGAATCAGACAGACCATCTTCCTTGATCCCGGTCGCCAGAGTGTCTACCAGCTCCCGGCGCACGTCGTGCAGTTCCCGCTCCCCCTTGCGAAAAGAGCGAAAAGCCACAATGAACTCCATATCGGCGCCTTCATCCAGGTCCAGAAACTCCAGCAACTTCAGTAAGCGCAATTGCTCGAGGTGCTTGCGCGGCGGCGGACCACTGACAGGAGGGGCCGGGGAATCGTCAGGCTCCGGAACGGCGTCATTTGACACCAACATCCTTTCCCACATATCGTCGCTGTTAGTCCGCTCTTCCGTGGCGACAGAATTTGCACCCAGCATCATACCCACAACGACCACCAACACTATGCTCGCACGATATATCATCACAACCATTCTCCTACGTCGATGCTGTTTTTCAGGTATTCCAACTCATCCTCCGTGATATCCTCCAGCAGCCATTCGCCGGGCTCGACCGCAGGGTCGCGAGCGAAATCCTGCAGGAGCAGGTCGACGGTCTGATCGTCGAATTCTTCGCTCGATATTTGTTCCACCGTGGTGTAAAGAGAATCATCGACTGGTTGACCTACTTCTGCCCCTCCGAACCACTGCGCCATCCGAGTTACGCCGAACAGCAGAAGAATAGAGGCCGCCACCGGCAGAAGATACCTGCCCCAGATCCGCACGGTAGATTTCGTTTCCCGGTCGGCCGCATCGATCCGTCTGTCTACCTCGGCCGCCAGCGCCTCCAACTCTTCGGTCTCCGGGTAAAATGACTCTTCACCCGCTATCGACTGCCCCAGTTGCTGCAACTCATTCCAAGCGAACCGGCATTCATCGCAGCTTCTCAGATGCGCTTCTATCTGTTCGGGCAGTTGAGATTCACCCAAATGCTCGTACAAGTGCTGCTGTATCTCATTGCACTTCATTACCGCCAACCTTTCGTCAGAGCCAACTCGCGCAACTTGCGCACCGCCTCGCGGTAGTGGGTCTTAACCGTCCCTACCGCCTTGTCAATTGCTTCTGCGATTTCCTCAAAACTCATCTGCTTGTAAAACCGCAGGTTGAATACCGCTCGCTGTTGCGGCGGAAGCTGCCCCATGAAATCCAGTATCTCCTCTCTCATCCGCTTCCGCCGGAACTCCAGTTCCGGATTGGATGACGACGTCATCAGCTCCGCACCCGGCGAAACTTCAGAAAACTCACCGTCGATCGACATCGTGTGCTTCACTGATGGCCGCTCCAGATAATTGAGAGATTTGTTGGTGGCAATCCGGTAGAGCCAGCTCTCAAAGCGTGCGTCCCGACGAAACGAACCCAGCTTCTCCCAGGCCGAGATAAATGTCTCCTGCGCCAAATCCATGGCCGCATCTCGATCGCCTGTCATCTTATAGGTTAACGCCACCACCTGGTTCATCATCATCCTCACCAATTTCGAGTAGGCTGCCCGGTCGCCGGCTTGCGCCCGAACAACCAGTTGCTCAACAATCTCACTGTCTGCCTTCGGCATAATTATCAAATTTCTATTAATCAGACAGGGATTGCCAGAAAAAGATTAATAGAGTCTGGCAGACCGGAAAACGGACACCTGTAAATAGAGTCAAAACAGTAAGTTACACGGGTTAGTTAAAGCGTAAAATGATACTGTGACAGTGAGAACAGGCCTCGGCTTAGCTCAGCCTGTTTGAAATCTGGATACCCCGCGTCCTGCCGGATTCTAATCTTTCCGGCTCTTCTCCAGAACCTTCGAGTAATGCGCGAAATTCTCGAGGACCTTCCCCGCCCCCCGCGCGACACAGGTCAGCGGATCTTCGGCGATATTGACCGGAAGATTGGTCTCCTGTCGCAGACGTTTATCGAGCCCGCGCAGAAGCCCGCCGCCGCCGGTCAGAATAATGCCCCGCTCCAATATATCCGAAGCCAGTTCGGGTGGTGTCCGTTCCAGCGCCTGACGCACCGCTTCGACAATAATGTCAATCGTCTCAGAGATAGCTTCCCGAACCTGGACCGACGACAGATTGAGATTCTTCGGCACGCCGGCTACCAGGTCACGCCCCTTGATCTCCATCGACAGCTCCTGCTCAAGTTCAAATGCGGAGCCTATCCTGATTTTGATCTCTTCTGCCGTCAACTCACCGATCGCCAGATTGTAGTTCTTCTTGAGATACAACACAATCGCTTCGTTAAGCTCATCCCCCGCAACCCGGATTGAAGTATCGTTCACGATACCGTTCAGCGCGATCACTGCAATCTCCGATGTTCCCCCGCCGATATCGATAATCATCGAACCCGTCGGCTGCTCGACCGGCAAGCCCACGCCGATCGCCGCCGCCATCGGTTCCTGCAGCAAGTACACCTCACGAGCGCCCGCATTCTCCGCCGAATCGCGCACCGCCCGTTTTTCGACTTCCGTTATCCCCGAAGGTACGGAAATCACCACGCGCGGCTTCATGAGGTACTTGTGCCGGACCACTCGCCGAATGAAGTCGGCAATGAGCTTTTCCGAGATTTCGAAGTCGGCAATTACGCCGTCTTTGAGGGGCCGAATTGCGGCAATACTGCCCGGCGTACGGCCGGTCATCTCCTTCGCCGCCGAACCAATAGCCAGTACCTTCCCCGTCGATTTTTCGATTGCGACTACAGAGGGTTCATTGAGTACGATCCCCTGATTACGTACATATACGAGCGTATTGGCGGTTCCGAGATCTATGCCGATATCGTTCGAAAGCAAATCGAATAATCCCAACTCAATTCCCTTTACACAGGAGCGTCCGAGGCGTCACACCGTGTGACATACCTTCGTTATCGTACGCTAACGGCCTCTAGTTTACGGCTTAAGTCTGGGCGGAGCAATAAAAAACTATAGTGCTGGGAACCATTCAACTTAATCTTGGCCCTGATTCAACTAACTTCGTTCCAAAATTGTATTTAAGAATGTCCCCCTCTCGTCCCAAACTTAGTTTGGGAGCGCTTCCAACCTCACCCCATCAACAACATTAAGAAAACGCCCGCCGCGACGGCCGACCCGATCACCCCCGCTACATTCGGCCCCATGGCCGGCATTAGCGGGTTGACGCGGCCGTCGGTATTGTCGGAAACGAACTGCTGCACTACCCGGGCCGCCATCGGCACTGCCGACACACCCGCCGCCCCAATACACGGGTTGATGCTCTTGTCCTTGGGCAAAAACAGATTGATAATCTTGGCGAATATGACACCGCCGGCCGTGCTGAATGAAAACGCCACCGCACCTAAAATGAGAATCAAGATCGTCTTATACGTCAGGAAATGGGCCGCGTCCATCGTAGCCCCCACCGCCAGGCCGAGGAAGATCGTCACGATATCTATCAAGGAACCACCCGCCGTCTTGCGCAGTCGATCGGTCACACCACACTCGCGAAGTAGATTCCCGAACATCAACATCCCGATCAATGGCGCGCTCGACGGTATCGCCAGCGAGGCGATTATGCCTGTGATTATCGGAAACAGAATAGCCGCTGTCTGCGAGACCGGCTTGGCCTGCGGCATATCGATCGCCCGCTCTTTCTTCGTGGTCAGCATACGCATAATGGGCGGCTGGATAATCGGGACGAGCGACATGTAGCTGTACGCCGCCACCGCCACCGGGCCAAGCAGATGCGGCGCAAGCTGCGAAGTCAGAAAAATCGAGGTCGGCCCGTCAGCGCCGCCAATGATTCCGATACATGCCGCTTCCTTGTACGTGAATCCCAGCAAATACGCCGCCCCCAACGCCGCCACGAAGATCCCCAATTGAGCCGAAGCTCCCAGGAGAAACGTCAACGGTCTTCCTAACAACGGCCGGAAATCCGTCAGAACGCCCACTCCCATAAATATGATGGGCGGCAGAAGTTCCGTCTTGATCCCGGACTTGTAGATCAGCCCCATGATTCCCTCACCATACGACCCCATCTGCCCCAACGGCAGATTGGCCAGGATAGCGCCGAACCCGATCGGGATCAGTAAGAGCGGCTCGTACTTCTTGGCGATGGCGAGAAAAATGAGAACGCCCCCGATGGCGAACATGACCCAGTTACCCCAGGTCAGATTGGCGAAGCCGGATTGCCTGACTAGTTCAAGAAGAGTTTCCATTGGCCCGGCTTTCTATGATATGGTCATAATCGGTTTGGAGGAATCTATTTCGTCTCCAATCTCAACGTTGACGGTGCTCACTTTGCCGTCGATGGGCGACTTGATATCATGCTTCGCCTTCATCGCCTCGATCGCCGCCACCGCCTGTCCCTTGGTTACCGGGTCACCAACTTTGACCAATATATCTACCACCTCCACGGAACCGGCAAAGCTGGAATAGACCGGCGTGCCGTTCGAAGAAGCCGGCACTGCCGGTGCGGTCGCCGGGGCAGCCGTCGCCGCCGCCGTACCGCCGCCCGATGCCGGTTCGACCGTGATCATGAATGTCCTCTTCGAACCGTTCTCCTCCACCACACAGCGGCTCGTCACCGGGCCGGTGATGCCCGACGAAACTGGTGCCGGTGCTGATGCCCGTACCGCCGCCGCCTCTGGTTTGGGCTCCTCTTTCTTCTTGAGCGGTATATCGATTTTGGGCTTGCCGGTAAGCAGCCGGATTCCTTCGTTCAACTCCATCTTCTTACCGGGCACCATCGCCGCCAGCACCAGAAAGACGTTCTTGTCGGTGATGGGCAGATCGCGTTCTTCCAGTGCTTTCCTGGCCGCCTCCTTGTTCTTTGGCGCCGCCTCCAGCGGATCACCCTCGAATACCGGCAGCTTCAGTTGTTCCGACGCAACCTTCACGACCTCCGGATCCGGCGGCAGCGGGGTCTTGCCGAAATAACCCAGCACCGCCTTGCCGTACCCGGCGTCAATTGTCTTCCAGCGTCCGTACAGCACGTTATTGAACGCCTGCAGCCAGTACTGCTGACTGCCCGGTGTCACGCTCGTCCAGGCGCCGCCCGCCTCGACCACGACCGGGAATTCCGCCAGAACATCGCTATACTTATCTATAATACCGGCCTTGACCATCATATGCACGTTGGGACCAATCGCCCCGCCCGGCATCGGGAAACCCAACACCCGCGCATCGGCCGTCGTCGTCGTCGGATTGAAGTTATAGTCCTTCATCAACTCATTGAGCATCCCCTCGATTTCACCCATCTTGGTCGGGTCAATATCCAGAGTATACCCGGTACCCTTCAGCGCATGCGCCATGGAACGGACATCCGGCTGCACCGTACCGCTGGCCATCGGCCGCACCGACAGGTCGATTCCGTCCACGCCTCCGGCTATACCCGCCATATAGCAAGAAACCGCTGTACTGGCCGTATCATGGGTATGCTGCCACAGGATCATCTCGGCCGGCATAATCTTCTTGAGTCCTACCGCCGTATCATAAATCGTCTTGGGATCGGTTGTGCCGCTGGCATCCTTGAGACAAATACTATCAATTTTGATCCCGCTACTTAGTAGTCGCTTCCCGATATCGATATAGAACTCCGCCGTATGCACCTTGTCCGATTTGAACGGCAACCCCATCAGGGCAATGCACACCTGGTGATGCATCCCGGCATCCACGATCGGTTTGCCGGTTTTGACCAGATTCTCCACATCATTCATGTAATCGAAATTGCGATCCCAGGTCGTACCGTATTCTTTCATCAGTTGCGCCTGAAGTTCCAGCCCTTCCATCGATTGCGTGGTCAGAGTGACCCCCGATACGGAACGAGTCAGAATCTGCAAGTCGGCCTCGGGACCGACAGCCTCACGGATCGCTTTCATGTCCTCGAACGGGTCTTCGCCCAAATAGAAGTAGGGCGCCTGATATCTGGCGCCGCCGCCAAACTCAAAATGCCGAATGCCCAGTTCCGCCGAACGTTTCATAGCCGGCAAAAAGTCATTCAGACGAACCTTCCCCCCAAACGAACTCTGCAGCCCGTCTCTAAATGGGGTGAACATCACCCTGATCTCTTTGGGGTTCTTCGCGATTATCATTTTATCTCCTCAATCTTTGTGATATTTGTTCCGGGATAGACGCTGGAAACGACCGAAGCTACGGCAGCCAGGACGGCGCTGTCAGTCGTACGGGCCTTCTCTGGGAATATACCGGTAATTAGCCTCATGACGACCGCCAACAACGTCAGCAGTACGAATACCATCACGAACGCCGCGATACAAACCATCAGCAGTTCAGCCGATTCCATGCGATATTCTCCTGTCGGGTTGATTCACGTATAGGCACCCTTCCGGGCACTGCTTCATAACCAAGATTTGGCGTACCATAAACCTCATCCACATGTAGCCGGTAATATATAGGTTTCTAGGTAGAGTATCAAGGGGTTATCGGTTTTCCTCCCCGAAATCTTGCGGCTGGGGCGCCAAGCCTGAACGCATCAGGCCTCTGCAACGCGGTTCGTCTCATCGGTCCCCACTTCCCTGATGCCGGTAATAAAACTCGTAAGGAGTCATTGCGAGGAGTCCGTCTCATCTGACGACGAAGCAATCTCAGCGTAATGCCCCCCTCGTTCCCAAATCAAGCCCGCTCCACGCTCCACATTCAATGTAGGAACGTGTCAACAACTATTCTACTTCTGCGATTCCACCACCGCAATGGCCGCCATATCGACAATCTCGTTCACATCAAGCGTCCGATGCAGCACATGGACCGGCTTAGACAATCCCATCAAAATCGGTCCGATCGCATCCAGGCCACCTATCCGCTGAGCCAGCTTGTAGGCGATGTTACCGGAATTCAAATCCGGAAATATCAACACATTAGCCTGCGTCTGCAGCCGCGAAAACGGGAAATGTTTCTTAATGAACTCCGGCATCAGCGCCGTATCGGCCTGCATCTCGCCATCGACAATCAAATCCGGCTCCCGGTCCTTAAGTATGGCGGTAGCCCGAGCCACTTTGTTTGACTCCGGATACCGCGCCGAACCGAAGTTGGAGAACGAGAGCATTGCTATCCTCGGCTCCATATTGAAACGTCGAGCGACTCGCGCGGCGCACTGTGCTATCTCAGCCAGCTCTTCCGCGTTGGGGTTGATGTTCACGGTTGTATCCGCGAAGATGAACGCCTTGTCACGCTGTATCATGACGAACATCCCGGAAACACGGCTGATACCGTCCGCCAGACCGATTATCTCCAGAGCTGGACGGATTGTCGATGGATAGTCGGACAGGACACCCGACAGCACGGCATCGCAATCGCCCATCTCCAGCATCATGAGTCCGAAATACGTCCGATCCCGCATCAGCCAGACCGCCTTGTCTCCGGTCATCCCTTTCCGCCGGCGTCTCTCGTAGTAAGCCTGAGCGTATGTCTGCCGGTGTTGAGAGTACACCGGATCAACGATCTCAATGTCGGTCAAGTCGATTTCGTGTTCCTGCGCCACTTTCTTGACATCGTCCTCATGGCCCAAAACGGTCGGCCGGGCAATGCCGTCATCTTGTATTATGCGCGCCGCACGCAAAATGCGACTCGAATGGCCCTCCGGGAATACAACCCGCTTCGGGTTGCGCCGGGCTTTTTCGGTAACCACCATCATGATCCGGCGGCCGTGACCGATCCGCTCAGCCAGTTCCGTCTTGTATTTCTCAATATCCACGGGATGCTGCGCCACGCCGGTGTCCATGGCCGCCTGTGCCACTGCGGCGGATTCCCAGATGAGCACTCGATGATCGAACGGTTTGGGTATCAAGTACTCCTTGCCGAACTTGAAGTAGTCCACCCCGTACGCCTTGGCGACCGATTCCGGCACATCCTGTTTGGCCAGGTTGGCCAGTGACTTCACCGCCGCTATTTTCATCTCTTCGTTTATCGAAGTCGCCGCCACGTCCAGCGCTCCCCGGAATATGAACGGAAACCCCAGCACGTTATTGACCTGGTTCGGGTAATCACTGCGGCCGGTCGCCATGATCACGTCTTTGCGCGCATCAACCGCGTCCGGATACGTTATCTCCGGGTCCGGATTGGCCATCGCCAGAATGATCGGATCGGCGGCCATGCTCTTCACCATCGCTTTCGTCACCAGGTCCCTGACCGACACGCCAACGAAGACATCCGCATCCTTCATCGCGTCTTCCAGACTATGACAGTCAGTCTTTCTGACGAATTCGGCCTTGTACTTATTGAACGTGTCGCCCCGGCCATCGTACATCACCCCCTTGGAATCAACCATCAGCACGTTCTCGTGCTTCACACCCAGAGCACAGTACAGCTTGGCGCAGGCAATCCCGGCCGCCCCGGCCCCCGAAAACACGACCCTGATTCCTCCGATGTCCTTCCTGACGACTTCCAGCGCATTGAGAAGAGCCGCCGCCGAGATAATAGCCGTGCCGTGCTGGTCATCATGGAACACCGGTATCTGCATAGTCTTCTTGAGTGTCTCCTCGATATAGAAACACTCCGGCCCTTTGATATCTTCCAGATTGATGCCGCCAAAGGTCGGCTCCAGAAGCTGACACACCTTAATCACCTCATCCGGGTCTTCGGTATTCAGCTCTATGTCGAACACATCCACATCCGCGAATCGTTTGAACAAGACCCCCTTACCTTCCATCACCGGCTTCCCGGCGGCCGCGCCGATATTTCCCAGCCCCAAAACGGCCGTGCCGTTGGACACCACGGCTACCAGATTACCTTTGGCCGTGTACTTGTAGACATCCGCCGGATTCTCATGAATCGCCAAACAGGGTTCCGCCACACCGGGCGTGTACGCCAGCGACAGATCCAGCTGCGTCCGACACGGCTTGGTCGGATTGACTTCTATCTTGCCTCTTCTCCCTTTACTGTGATAGTCCAGGGCTTGCTGCTTCGTAATCATGGCTCACTTCTTCCTTTTTAAGCCGCCAATTGGTATCGCTATTGCAGCGCGAATATAGGGGGATTGTGTGCCAAGTCAAGATTAATCGGAAACAGCAAGAAGACCGTCATGCGCTGACGGTGCTTTTCAGACGAACAATCCGGCCGAAGTGCCCCTCCTGCACTTGTATTGCAATCAAGAGAAAAGACCAGCGTTCCATGCTCGGTCACGCTGAGCCGAGCCGAAGCGTGACGCCGTGAGTACGGGTATCTGAAATGGGAAATGGGGCGTGATCCGCTTGTATCACGCCCCGGGGAATACAGAGGCAAACTGCACACGAAATCGCGGCAAGCCGCTAATCAGGATCAAGTAATCAGCGACAGCCCTGACAACACCTATACCGTAAATGTCTTCATGCTACCTTCACCCTTACTCCCGCAACACTTATTACAAGCCTTGATCTCATCCACAACCGCCTCCACTTGAACGTGAAGCGTCGCTTTCGTCCCCTCAGCATCACCCTCGACCGACTCCAGCGTGCAGAAATCTCCCACCCGTCCTGGCTGTTGTCCCAGCAACACCGCCAGACCGGCCTGGACAACCATGAAGTGCTTGATAGCGAGAAACTCTTTGATATCGCTCCTCGTCTTCAACAAACCCTGGAAGTCATTGAGCGACGTGGCTAATACTTCTGCCACGGGCCTGCCTATCAGCCACTTGCCTATCAACTGGTCCTCGCCCACCGCCCCCCCGCAGGTGCGCTTATGCAGGGAATAGTCTTTTACGCGCTCGTCATGATCGATTAGAATCTCCAGTGTATCTGTAATGTCTTTGCACGGCATATCAACGTGTCCTCACAATTTCAAACGACTCCGATGTCGACATCTGCACGTATTATACGGAAGAGGAACGGAATCTGTTGTTTCAAGTTCCGCCAAGTCTGGCGCTGCCGAAGGGCGGTGTGACCGAACGCTCGCCCATACCTTATGGGAGGCAGACGCCCACATCTGCCAGGCACAAAAACTTCACCCCCGTCCCCTCTCCTTCGCAAGCTAAGGGGACGGGGGTGAGGTAGACTACTTACCACTGCACCCGATAAACCCGCTGACCATCACCGGGCGAACCAGTGTGTCTCCCACCTCGCGTGAACAGCTTCAGCAATCCCCACCCGAACGCGAAACCACCGACATGAGCCAGCCAGGCCACGCCGCCGCCAGTACTGGAGCCGATGACCGACATCAGCAACTGATACACGAACCAGAATCCCAGCACTGCCTTGGCCGGCAGCACCAAGAATTGTATGAAGAAGAAGATTACCAGAACGGTTATCCGTGCCCTCGGATGGAGTACCATATAAGCCCCCATCACACCCGCTATCGCTCCCGATGCACCCACCAGCGGGATTTGAGAACCCGGACCGAACAACGTATACAGGCCGATTGCCGCCAGACCGGAAATCAGGTAGAACAGCAAGAACTTCACCGGCCCGAAGTAATCTTCAATGTTGTTACCGTAGATCCACAGAAACAGCATATTCCCGATCAGATGCATCCACCCGCCGTGCATGAACATCGATGAAAACGCCGTCAGGTAGACGGAAGCCGGATATTGCGGAGTCAACTCCGCCCCGTGTACCAGCTCATAGGGAATGTACCCATACTGGATTGTAAAGAGTTGGAATCCCTTCATTCCCAGGGTCTGGGAATAGAGGAAAATCAGACTGTTGACAACGATGAGTGTTACCGTCAAATATGGCTTGCGTACTGTCGGTGTGTCATCGCGAATCGGCAGAAACAAAAGATACCTCTGTATACGTCGGGATTGTCTTCTCTATCTGGAACTAACAACGAAATTAAGGTATTGTTCGCCGACGTTGCCGGCTCGATCGGTCACTACAATTCCCAGATGGTGGCTGCCTACGTCAAGCGGTTCCAGGGGCCGACTGGTACACCAGCCCGTTTCCGGATCGTACTCCGGTATCAGCCACTTCCCGTCGATTTTGATCCGTATGCTCCGGTCGTCCTCTATCCCGGACAACTCTTCGTCGATCAGGAAATTCACCGCCGGCCGAGGATCGCGGTACCGGGCCCCGCCCCTGATCGTCAGATTCTTGATCAAAGGCGGCTGGCGGTCAAACGCCGCGGCAAACGAGCCGCCCCCGAGCGAATATGCCTGCAGCGAATTGTCCTCGAAAGTATTATCCAGCCAGACCCACTTGTCCTTCTCCTCATCCAGCCAGCAGATGCCGCTCCGCTCGTTATCAGGAATATCCCACGGTATGTCGTAGGAGATCGCAAATTCGCTCCGGCTGACGAATGCTTCCGGCAGGATCTCGTAATGATCCGAATTCAATTTCAGTGCGGCTCGATTGAAAATGGACTGCCAGCGCAGTTCAATGAATCGCGGCTCATAAAAGCTCTCCTGACCGGTCACCAGTGTCCAGCGATCATCAAAGCGCACTTCCTCCCGCTCATTGAAACCGACCGCGGCGATGTTAACCGAATCCGAGACAACCCCCACCTTAATAGCCGTATCCTCGGCCATCATGAACTTGAACTGGTCTATCCTCGCGTACCCGTCCTGAGGAGGAATAAAACATACATATTTGTTCATGTGCACGTACTGCGGTTGTTCGATGCCCAGCAGTGTATCGCGCCAATACAATTCCAAACGTGATTCTGATCCCTTTGCGGCCTCGTTTTCGAGAACAACCAACAACCCCTCATCCAGCACCTCATGTGACACTGTCCCTTTGCTGCTCCCCTTCTTGAGCAAACCGTTGAAGATGTGATCCTGGATTTTTGCCCCGGTCGACGTATACAGCACCGGTCTCATCACGGCTGACTCGACCATGTACCCGATCGCCTCCACCACATACCGGCCGCTGTCAAGACGGCTGACACTGATATCGGGTGACTCTCCCCAGATTGATCCCTTGTTAAGATGAACGGTTAGAGAATCGATACCGAGCGCTCTATAATCTTGCTTCGGACTTAGATAGAATAACGTCGTGTCCGCTGCCACCTCAACCGTCGAATCTACCCCATAGATCGCATGCGGGCGACCGAAGATAAACGAGAAACAAAGCTCCGAACGGTTACCAAAGGCATCCTCTGCCACAACTCTACCTTCGTGCGGGCCGATCTCCTCATGCCCACCCAATCCGAACAAACCGCTGTCCGTTCCACTCGAGCGACTCCCGGCAAAAACATTACCCGTCTTCTTGTACAGCTGCCTGACATGCTTCTTCTTATTCACCGCCTCAACATAGTCATACTCCAGACTGACCATATCATTAGTTTCAAAATCCAGTGTATCGAACTGGACATGATAGTACCGCTCCTCATCGATATACAGGGACAGACTATACACCGTCTGTTTCATCCCGGACAGCCTCATCCGATCGTATGTGTCCACAATCACCCCGAAGGGGTTGTCGAGATACAGGACCGTGTCCAGCTCAAACCGACCCGCCCCGTCGGTTGTCGGGGCCACATCCAGAAAGAGCTTGCGGCTGCCATCGGGAAACAGCGACCGCCCACCTTTAAACTGAAATCCGATTCTAGTGAAGACCGGGTGTGTTTCGTCATCAATAAACATCCCGTGGCTCAAAGGATTCAGCAGCGTATCTCCCAGCCGTGTCTCAAAATGAAGATGCGGCGCTCCCGTGCCCGTCTTTCCCGAATATGCCACGAATTCCCCCTGCTCGACCGGAAAGGAATCCCAGGGAAGACTGATGTCCACGTAATATCTCTCTGACTCAATCTGAACCTTCTTGACCAATGAATCGATCTTATCGGCGAATTTCGATAAATGCGCCATAACATACACGCGCCCGCTCTCGTCACTGATGTAAAGAGCCTTCCCGTATCCGGTATATGAAGTCTTGATCCGAGAAACGTACCCATCAACGGGAGAAAACACCTGCCGGCCGATCGCACCACCCGTCCTGAGATCTACACCAAAGTGAAAATGCCCGGGCCGATAGTCTCCGAATCCACTGGAAATGTCAATCTCGCCATGCAAGGGCCATTCCGCATCAACCGCATTCACCACGACGACAAAAACCCCAACTACTATGACTGTCAATAACTTACTCAGAATACAAGGCATCGAAAGGCTCTTTCTAGTCAAATGGGCTCTGTTTATTCCAGCTCGTTTCATGACAATTCTCAGAGATTTTGTACAATTGTCACTCAGGCGGGTTGCGAAATCGCCCGATTAAAGTATATTCCGAAACTTGATAACACAAACTTGTATAACCGTTGTCAATTAAAACAACCTGTTATGTTTAGCAAGGAGTCTGGATAATGTTCGAAGCACTCAGGCGGATGATTTTCCCGATAATCATCATAGTTCTTCTCTGTTTTGGCGGCCTCATCATCCTTGAATGGGGACTTGGTTTCTCACAGCGGCAGGATTTCGTGGATGCCAATATCGCCGGCGTCGTAAACGGCGAAACGGTCAGCTGGCAGGAGTACAACGAAATCTATCAAAACATGTATCAACAGGCCATGGCGGAAGCAACCCAGGAAAATGAAGAGATCGATGAACTGCCCGAACCCAAACTCGAGGAAATCCGCCAGGAAGCCTGGAAGCAACTGGTCCAGAATAAGCTGATCATGCAGGAAGTCGAAAAGGCCAACCTGGTCGTTGCCGACGAAGAACTCTATTCGTACCTCCGATACTCACCTCCGCCCATGCTTCAGTCTCTGCCGGCATTTCAGACCGAAGGCAAGTTCGACTATCAGAAATACGTCAACACCCTCGCCGATCCCCAGGCCGCTTCGTTCTGGGCTCAAATCGAGTCCCTCATGCGCGGAGACGTGGCTCGTATGAAACTCCAGGAAATGGTCATTCAAACCGCCCACGTCACCGAAAACGAAATCCGCCAGTGGTTCATGGGAGCCAACGAAAAGGTGAAAGTCGGCATGGTCGATGTCAACTTCAAGCGGTTCTCCAGCCCGCCCCCTCAGAACACCGAAGAAGAGATGCGAGCCTTTTTTGAAGAGCATCGCGATGACTACCCGATTGAGGAACGGGCCGCTCTGAATATCGTCATGATAGAAAAGAAACCGGCCCCGGCTGATTGGGAAGCTTCCTTTCAGAAAGCCAAAGCCATCCACGATTCGATAGTCGAAGGCGGCGCCGACTTCACTGAAATGGTCGAACGCTACTCCGAGGACCCGTCGGCTGCCCAAAACCAGGGTGACCTGGGCTGGTTCCCCCGCGGACAGATGGTCGAAGAATTCGATCGCTACGTATTCCAAATGAAAGAAGGTGACGTTTCTGATCCCATCCGGACCCAATTCGGTTGGCACGTAATCAAATGTCACGGATTCAAGGAGGAGCGCGAAGTTCCCCGGGGCAAAAAGGAAGAAGAGCTCGTAGAAAAAGTTCACGCCTCGCACATTCTTATCAAGACTTCCCACTCACAGGAAACGCTGGATAAAGCCTATCGCAAAATCGAGGAGTTTCAAATAGCAGCCAAGCGGGATGGTTTCTTCAAAGCGGCCGAGGACGTCGGTTTACCGGTGCGCACCTCCGGTTCCTTCTTCCGCGGCCGAAACATCCAGTACCTGGGCAATGATCCCAAAGCCGGCCTGTTCGCTTTCAACAACGAAGTGGACGCCATCTCCAACATCTTCGAAAACAACTCCGCCATCTACTGTGTCCAGGTAGCCGACAAAAAGCCGGCCGACATGGCTACATTCGAGGAAGCCGAGGAAAAAGTGAATCTCGACCTCCTGCAGCACAAAGTACGATCAACCTGTCGCGATACGGCCGAGGCCATAATGGCCGAAGTCGAACAGGGGGCCTCGTTGAAAGAAGCTGCGAAACGACACGGTGAAGAGTATGACACTCCGGATCCGTTTGGACGAAGTGCTTACGTGGCCGGAATCCGTCGCGATCCCATGGCCATCGGAGCTGCCTTTTCCCTCGATGAAAAAGGTGAAATGACAGAACCGGTCGATCATGAGCAGGGGGTGGCCATATTCGAGCTCCTTGATCGTGAGTCTCCCGACTTGACCGAATTCCAGGAAAAACGAGATTCGGTGCACAACGTGATCCTGATGAATAAGCGCCAGGAACTCTATGCGCGCTGGATGGATTACATGGTCAATAATTCCGATATCGAGAGCTACGTCGACGACTACTTCATGGACAGAGCCGGCACCATATAACGAATGAGATCCTGAGTAGCTCAAAATCCCGCATCCGAGCTCGATACATTGGAGGTTGGTCAGGACCGTTACGCTCCTGACCAACGGACTTTCTACTAACGTCTCACACTTTCGAAGAGACAGGTTGCGACCTGTCCGACGGTCGTCAGGGGCACATGGCTCCTGACCTGCTCTATTCGTGCCCGGCAGATGTCCACATCTGCCGATGTTCTGCCGAACGGGTCTTCAGACCTGCCCGAGGACGGGTGCCCCGCCCTTTGAGACATGTTGAAAAACTCCGCTTACTGTTGTGTCAGGTCCTGAGCCCGTTTAAACGGGATTGTGAACCGACACGCAAATCGTCAATAGACAAAGGCGGCAGGTCACATCTGCCCGCGGCGGACAGGACCTGCCGCAACTGGCAAGCGGGACTCTTTCAAGGTTCTTGAAAGGTGGGGCGCCGGCGCTGTGGGGAGCCGAAGGGGCAGGTCTGGTTTCGTAGCCTGCCCTCACAAATTCTCGTAATTCGGCCCCTCGCCGCCCTGAGGCGTGACCCACCGAATAACCTGATACGGATCGGCGATATCACACGTCTTGCAATGAACGCAATTGGAAGGCGTCAACTGAAGTTTCAATTTCCCCTCCCGCTCCGAATCGTCGACCATCTCATATACATGAGCCGGACAGAAATGCTGGCACGGGTTGCCGTACTCTTCCGTGCAGCGATTATTGCATATATCATAGTCTTCGATAACCAGGTGTGACGGCTGCTCTTCCTCGTGTTGCGTTCCCGACTTGTACACATCGGTCAACTTATCGAACGTGTATTCATTATCGAACTTGAGATCGGCCTTATGCGGCGCCCGACCGAATCGCTTCCGGTACTCGTCGACTTGCAGCATGTAGGTATGATCCCGAGCGTACTCCCGTCGGTCGAACAGCCCCCGTCCCCCGGTGATGGTCTGCATGGCCGCATGAAACATCCCCGAAAACAAGCCGTTCTCGAACCCGGCATGGAAATTGCGCGATTTGTACAATTCCTTCCTGGCCCAACTGCTCTCGAACCGGTCCTGATAACCGGCCAGCTTCGGGCGAGAAAAATCACCCGCCTTCAGACAATCGAAGAGCGTCTCGGCCGCCATGATGCCCGACTTGATGGCCAGATGAATACCCTTCAACCGGGATGCATCCAGGAAATTGGCCGAGTCACCACACAGCAGCAATCCGTCGTGATACAACTTGGGCATGCTGTAGAAGCCCCCGATCGGAATGGTCTTCGCTCCGTAATGCAGCATCGTGCCCCCTTCGAGTATTGTCTTGATTACGGGATGCAGCTTGTACCGCTGAAACTTCATATGCGGGTCATTGGTCGGATTCGGCGTATTCAACCCGACTGCAAAACCGACCGACACCGTGGTATCGCTCATGCCGTACACCCAGCCGCCGCCATATTCGTGGTTCGGCTGCGGCCAGCCAACCGTGTGTATGACGTCGCCTGCCTTGATCCGCCCGGCGGGAACTTCCCACACTTCTTTCACGCCCGTAAGATACGACTGCGGCAGGCTGTCCTGCTTCAACACCGGGATTCTTTCGAACGCATGCCGGGTCAAAGAACCGTGCACCCCTTCGCAAAGAACGGTTACTTTGGCTTTCACAATGGAACCAGGCTCGAAATTCCCCTTCGGGTTGCTTTCCCTGTCCAACCCCATATCGACCGTTTGCACCCCGGTAACGACATTGTCATCCACAACCAGATCATACCCGGCCAGCCCCGCGAAAACATCTATCCCCAACGCTTCCACTTGTTCAGCCATCCACCCGGACAGTTTGTTGAGGGAAACGACATAGTTGCCATGATTATTCAACGTCGGCGGCAAAAACGGGAACTTGGTCGCCCCGTTGTCACGCAGCCAATACATGGCGTCGCGCGTGACTTGTGCCTCAAGGGGAGCACCCTTTTCTTTGAAGTCCGGTATCAACTCCGCCAACCCCCTGGGATCCATCACGGCCCCGGACAGGGCGTGCGCGCCGCAGTGCGAGCCCTTCTCCATGAACAGAATTTCCGGCATCTCGACGCCGCCATCGGCTTCTACCAGTCGAGCCAACTTGTACACCAGTGCCAAACCGGCCGGCCCGGCGCCTACGATCGCTATATCTGTCTCGAGTATTTCGCGTTCTACATCCATGCGTCTATCCTTTCACGAGTTTCACGCATCGAATATAGGCAACGCAACGAAGATTGAAAAGCGCTAATGGTAAGTCAACGACCCGTCAACGCGCCGATGCTTTCTGAGCCACCTTGTGGGCGGCGGCCGGTCCGCTGGTACCGACTGAGTCTTCCCCCGGCGTTAACTGTAACATGTCGGCAATCTTCTTCTTGTCACAGCCGATGGTCACCAGCCGCGACGTCTTAATGATCGGCTTGCGAATCAACGTGGGATCCTTGGCCATCATGTCAATCACTTCATCGCGCGAAGGAACTTCTTTGTCCAGCCCGCTCTTGGTGTACGCTCCGGACAATTTGTTTAGGAAATGCTCCACGTTGAGGTGACCGATCAATCGTTTCAGTTCCAACGCCGTTAACGGCTGCTTTTCCAGGTCACGGACATCCAGAAGAATGCCGGCGTCCTCTATGAACTTGCGAACACTGCCACACAGGTCGTCGTTGCCATAGGAATAGAACTTTGCTCGTTTAAGAGCCATAAATCCTCCAAATACCTACTAATGGTCTGAAATAGGCGTTGCTATCATGTTTCCGCCTGAATTCATCTTCTCGTTTACGCTATGAGTGAGCAGCAAACGTTGCCTGGTTTCCCGTCATTCTGTTACGGGGTATCTGGTTTAAGTCCGGGTACGGACTTAAGAGATACTATTAAAATACTGTTTTTCACAATTTGTCAAGCGTAATCTCAACAAAATTGTATCTTCCTCATGCTCTCTTCAACAAAAAGACCTTGTCCAATAGGAGTCAATAGCTCCCATGTCATGTGGCCAGCCTATGCGGTCCGGTGGAGTTCACCAACCATCCGCCCGATTCAACCCTCACTGTATGTTCGCACCGATAATACCGGCGAAGAATACTGTCGACTGCGTGTCGTGCTCTCAGAACCTGTATCGGTAACGGCCTTTGCAGCCTTTACTCTGCCTGCCTCTTAAACCCAGATTCCAAACAAAAGTTCCAGCCCGGACACACCGTTTCCCCTGAAAACCCGCCCGGGAAAGTCCGCGACATTTACACCCGCATCGCCACCGAGACGCCGTCCCGAAGAGGCTGAATAGTGGTAAAGAATCGGTCATCGGCATATAGTACCTTCGTGAAGTCCACGATCCCCTGCGTGCTCCGGTCTTTATCCTCTCGGTACACTTTGCCCGACCAGATGAGATTGTCGGTAATGAACAGTCCGCCCCTTCGTAGACGCGGCGCCGCCAATTCTATCGTCTTCGGATAATCCGCCTTGTCGATATCGTTGAATATAATATCAAACGGTCCGTCGTGTTCCTCAATAAGCTCCAGCGCGTCTCCGACGTGAAAGTCCATATGAGTTTTCAACCCGGCCCGCCTGAAAAAATCCAGAGCCTGACGTTTATTGTCCTCGTTCCCGTCAGTCAGGATAATATGCCCGCGCTCACCGATTGCCAGCGAAAACCAGTAAGCACTATAGCCGAAACCGGACCCCATCTCCAGAATTCTCTCGGCTTTCGTCAGCGTCGCCAACTGATAAAGGAAACGACCCACCAGAGGACCCACGATCGGAAAACCCTTCTCCTTAGCCAAACCCTCCATCTCTTGCAGGACTTCCGGACGAGCAGGAGTCACTTCTTCCAGGTATCGATGTACTTCATCAAACATACACATCCTTAAATAGCCTCAGATCGTGACGTATACATAGCCGTCGTCAACATCCACCTTATATGTCTTCAGCTTGAAGACGTCGTTTGTCAGACAAACCCCGGTAGCCAGATCATACTGCCACCCGTGCCAGCGACAGGTGATCACACCGGCGGCGAATTTACCGGTCGCCAGCGACGCTTTCATATGCTTACAATCGGCCTCGATGGCAAAGAGTGTGCCGTTGTCGTTTACGACCGCCACACGCCGGGCCAGAATCCGCTTCTCGACCGCACGGCCGGGCGGAATGTCGTCCACCTTTGCCATTTTCAGCTTCAGCAAGCATACTCCTTTGCCTCAACACGAACCAAGTAAAACGTCAATCAACCGCTGTCTCTTAATATACTCTCTGAAACGTGCAACCGCAACGGTACCGCCCAAGGTAGGGTGGCACACCGCTTGGGCCTGTCGAGAAACCCCTTGTGTTGGTCTGTCCGGTCTTAATTCCGCATCGGCGGAATTGTAACCAGACACGTAACTCGATGCCGGGCGAGAAATGTTGATTAGCCCCGAATCGCGTTACTATGAGGCGCTCGCCGCGTCGGACCACGACATGAGCCGGTGCGCGAAAAGCTACGGTGCCATCCGACGTTACGAATCGCTTAAGTTCCGTCTGGGTTGCCTGTAACAACTCTTCATATTGAACATCATCAATCATATCGCTCAGAGTCCATCCTTTGACATCCGTATACATCCATGACTCGATAGAGAAAAAACGAGCCGTACCCGCGAGCGTCCGTATCTCCAGGTCGTCTGTCCCTGCCTCCGCAAAAAGCGAGCGCAGAATTTCCCTGTCACCCAGTGAATACGGCACCTCCAATGCTCGGGCAGCCGGATCGCCAAAGAGTCGTCGCAGAAGATCGGTTACCGCCGCCTACCCGGGAGTGTTCTCCAATGTGTCCCACACAGCTACACTGAATGTGGAACCGGGGAGCAGGACCCTCACCATCTCCTCAATCGCTTTTGTCTGATTCTCGAAAAACATCAGACTGAACTGGCTGACGACTCGGTCGAAGCTGTCATCGTCAAAGGGCAATGCCTCGGCCGCTGCCGGCACCCATTCAATATGCAGCGCTTTGGTCTTTGCTACACGCAACATCCCCTCGTTAATATCTACTCCCGTAACCGAACCGTCTTGGCCGACTAGTCCGGCCACGTGCCGGGCCAATACACCCGTGCCGCAGGCAACGTCGAGAACCCGGTGACCACTGCGAACATCGGCTGCATCCGTCACATGAGACGGCCATTCGGCAAAAAGCGCCGGCAGGAAGTACTCTTCGTACACCTCCGCGGCGGTGGCAGTTACTTGTCCTTTGTCGCTATCATTCATGTACAGTCTGCCTCTCGAGGCTGGGTTGGAAAGTCTTTGCTTCAGGAATGGCTCGCCGCTTCGTCCTCCTCCGCTCTCTCATCGAGAGCCCCCCGGAAACAAACACCAAAATCGTGCCCAGCCAGAACAGATTAATGAGCGGCTTCTCTGAAACTTCGATCACCAGCGACGCCGTATTCAGATCGGCGGACGGTAGGAAATCCCCCTGCACACGCAGCATCACCGTCCCGTTGTCCGGATTCACGCCGGCTATCACCAGTGTGCCTCGATCATAATCGAACTGCGCCGCCGTGGTCTCCAGCTCGCCCCCGCTAAGACGAATCGTCGGCTCCAGCGATTCTTCCTTCCCGTCATACGCCACTGTCACCAGTGCTGCAGCTTCCGCCATCGATTCCTCACCGTGACTGCCCAGCTCGAAATCATGGAAGGTTATCTCATATTTGTCTAACGATGCCGATTCTCCTTTGGACAGTGTCAGCGTACCCGGGCTCTCGCCCTCGGGTTGCTGCAGTGCCAGCGGAGAGATATACAGATCGTATCCCAGGTATTTTTCCACATGCGGCTTTTTCATCACCCCTTCCTGATTCTTCGGAAACTCATGCGGCAGAACAGCCAGGAACTCATCCTTCGCCGTGCTGACTTCAACATGGCAATCGAATCCTCTCGGGGTCTCAACCACGTTGGTAAACCGCATCGTATGCTGCATTTCCTGGACAGTCTCGCCCTGCGGCAATGTAACGGTTTTCTTCGATTCGAATCCGGCCGAAACCGCCGCACCCACGAGCGCCACCGCCACGCCGACATGGGCCAGCAGGAAAGGCTTGAACTCTTTATTGCGCCACGTATATATCAGCAAAAAGCCGTTAGAGACCATGGCCCAAACCGCCGCTCCGAACAGAGCAAGATACAAAACGCTGGACGTGACGCCGCTGATCAGCAACACCAGCACCGTCACGGCGCCGACCACAGCCCCGGAGACCAGCAGTAAAGGACGACTCAGTCCCTGATTCCACCTGAAATTCGGAAACAGCGCCAGGAGCAGCAGGACGACAATAGCTATCGGTGTCATGGTCGCGAAATAGTATGGGATGCCCACATTGGAAGGGTTGCCGGTCACCCTCGTCAGCAGCGGCGCCGACGTTCCCAGCAGTGTCAGAATTCCCCCAAGAAAGAGAATTACCACCGCCAGCGAAACCAGATACGATCGCGAAGCCACGGTTGAGTAGGACGGCTGCGGCTTGATGTCCTGCCAGCGGAAAACGAGCAGAAAGAGGCTCAGGCCGATGAAGAAGAACAGCCCGCCAATCAGAAAATTATTGATTCCTAGATCTACAAACGAATGGACGGAGAAGTCCGCCAGCACGCCCGATCGGGTCAAAAACGTCCCGTACAGGACCGACCAGAAGGTCATACAGACGGCCAGCAGCGAGAACCGCATCAACCCCTGACGGCGCCGCTTGATAAACAACACGTGCACCTGCGCCGCCAGAAAAATCCACGGGATAAATGAGGAATTCTCCACCGGATCCCACGCCCAGAAACCACCCCAGCCCAGCGTCTTGTACGCCCAGTAACCGCCCATCACCAGCGACACCCCCAGAGCCAGCCAGGCGAACAGCGTCCATTTGCGCGCCTGCTCCGCCCAGGACAGATATTTACGCTCGACCAGACCGGTCAGACCGAATACAAAGGGAAACAGCGCTGCGGAAAACCCAACGAACATAATGGGCGGATGAATCGTCATCCAGAAATCCTGCAAGAGCGGATTCAACCCCGCGCCCTCCGCCCGAAACACCGGCAGATACTCGAATGGAGGTTTCTTCAGCAGGATTAGCAGAATGGAAATGAGAAACAGATTGACGAAGAACATCGTTCCCGTTTCGAAATCCCTGGCCGTTCGCATGAGAACGAGACCCATGATCGAGGTAAAGAAAATCCACAAGAGAAACGTACCTTCCTGACCGCCCCAGAGGGAAGCTATCAGGTAGTGGAGAGGCAGATCACTCGAAGAATAGGAGAATACGTAGGCCACCCGAAAATCATGCTGCCATATAAGAATGAAGAGAATCCCCAGCGCCAGCGTTATACTCGCTCCGGCCGCCATGAACAGGTAGCGCGCCAGTGCGCGCCAATGCTCGCGACCTCGCCAAACAAAGAAATAGAAGACTGAAGAGAGCAATGAAGTTGTGAATGCAGCCAGGATACAGAAACTACCGAGTTCAGGCATCATGATTCCTTCTTATTGTGGCGTACTTGTGCTAGACTGTATTGGAGGCCGAAGCTCTCCGGCGCTTCTTTGGCGGAACTACCACTTCCGCGGTACCGTCGGATATCTCGACCAATCGCTTGATTACCGCATCGACGAGAAAATCAGGTGTCGAGGCGCCCGCCGAGATACCGACTTTCTCAACCTTCTGTTGTTCATCGAACCACTCCTTCTTGATGTCGTCCGCCGAGCCGATCAGGATACCTTTTCCGCAGATGGCGTCGGCTATGCGGGCCAGCCGGTTGGAGTTGGCGGATGTCTTTGAGCCCACCACCAAAATCATGTCCACATTCGGCGCCAGATCCATGATGGCCGATTGCCGTTGCGTGGTGGCATTACAAATAGTGTTGAACACTTCGATATGCGGCCACTTCTGAAGGGCCAGCTTCTCGACCTTAGTTACTTCCCGCGTATGAGCCGTCGTCTGTATCGTCAAGCCGAGTTTCCGATCCTTCCATTCCGGCAGCGCCAGCAGCTCGGCCGTGGTCGAGGCTACCGTGATATTTCCCGGCGAATGCCCCACCACGCCGCGCGTCTCGTCATGATCCGGATCACCGTAGTGAATAACGTGGAATCCATTTGCCACGATCTTCTCGATAATCACGTATATCCGTTCCACCAGCGGACAGGTAGCGTCGACGACGTTCAAGCCCCGCTCCCGGGCGCGTCGTTTGACGTCGGGCGCAACGCCGTGCGCCGAGATAATCAGCGTCCCCTCCGTGACCTCGTCTACCGAAAATGCCTGCCCCACGCCCATTGCCCGGAAATTCTCCACCACCGCGTCGTTGTGTACGATCTCGTTGAGTATCGTCACCCGGCCGCCTTCCTTCTCGGCCGTATCCTCGGCGATGTTGATCGCTCGTTTCACCCCCATGCAGAAACCATAATGTCGAGCAATGTGTATCTTTTTTAGCATGACTTCTCCAAAAGCTTTCGGGATTGATCGAAGGCCTTGTACGAACTCCGCACCAACGGGCCCGCTTCCACGTGCGCCAATCCGATCTCCTGGCCGATACGGGCCATTTCATCGAATTCCGATGGTTCATAGTATTTCTCTATCGGCAGGTGATACTGCGACGGCCGCAGGTACTGACCGATTGTGACGATGTCCGTCCCGGACGCATAAATCTGATGCAACAGCTCCACTATCTCATCGGCCGTCTCCCCCAGCCCGACCATGAAACCGGTCTTCACCACCGGGCGCGGCCGATACTCGCCGGCCAGACGCAGCAGCTCCAGCGACCGATCCAGCTTCATACCCGGACGAACCCGCTTGTACAGGCGACCCACCGTCTCAACGTTGTGTGCCAGCACGTCCACCCCCGAATCCAGCACGGTCATCAGAGCCTGGTCATTGCCCCTGAAATCAGGAATGAGGAATTCAACCTTAACGTCTTTATCCCGCCTTCGGAGGGCTTCCATAGTCCGGGCAAAAATGGAAGCTCCTCCATCCGGCAGGTCATCTCTTGTCACTGACGTAATAACAACCTGGCGCAGCCGGAGTTCCGCAACGGCTTCCGCCAGTCGCTCCGGCTCGTCTTCATCCAGTCCCTTGGGCGGGCCTTTCAACACATCACAGAAATTACAGCCGCGCGTACAGTACTTCCCCAAGATCATGAACGTAGCCGTACCCTGCTCCCAACACTCCCGGATATTGGGACAGGCTGCCTCCTCACAGACGGAATGCAGGTTGCGGTCTTTCAAAATCGATTTCACTCGTTTGTAGTCGGGACTCGATGTCACCCGCGTCCGAATCCAGCGCGGCAACCGCGCAGTCGGCACCTGCGCCCGCTCCCGCTTGGACGGTGACCGGGGATACTCAGGGAGCCTCGTGGCGACTCCCGCCGATTGTGTAAAGAAGACTTTATGCATCCAATATTAGTATATACGCTTAAATCTCTTGGGACAACAAGTAATTCTTCAAAAAATGAGCCAGCAGCGTCGTATCGTCGTCCAACTCCGTATGAAACGAACAGGCCATGATATTCTGCTGGGCAATCAGCACCGGTGACTCCCGATACTCAGCCAGCCGGCGCACCCGCTCCCCGCACCGAGTCACTCGGGGCGCTCGAATGAAGGTCGCGTGCAGATTCACATCGTGCTCACCCAGTGTCGCCTTTATATCCTCCTCAAAAGAGAACACCTGTCGACCGTATCCGTTCCGAACAACGTCGATATCAAGCAGTCCCAGCGGCGTCACACCCGCCTGGTTGTCTTCAATGTGCTTCGCCAGCATGATCATCCCGGCGCAGGTGCCCCAGACCGGTTTGGACTCACAGAATTCGCGCAATGGCTGACGCAGCGCGAACCGGTCCATAAGCTTGTCCATAGTTGTTGATTCCCCGCCGGGGATAATCAAACCGTCAATTGCGTCCAACTGCGACTTTGACCGAACATCCAGCGCCTCCGCACCCAGCAATCCCAACTGATGCTTGTGTCGGTCGAAATCCCCCTGCAGGGCAAGGACGCCGACCGTCAAATCTGTAAACTCCTGCTTCATCGTACTTTGAACACCAATGTAACCTGTTTGTGCCGAATACAAAAGTACTGCAGTTCGAAATCCCCCCTCCGAAGTCGACGCTATGTGTAGCGACGGTCCGTTTCGGCGCTAATGTGAAGAAAAGGTCCGCTTCGGACCTGCCTCCTGTTATGTGACCGGCAAATCTCCACATCTGCCCGGCGGGTGCCCCACCGCCTGTGCCGTGGGACCTTCCCGTGGCCGGCAGATGCCCACATCCGCCCAGCCTCGTGTCGCTCCCGTCCCTCTGTCGCCGGTTTCTACCCACCGAAACCGTACGAATTCACTACAACACCTGCATAACCCAGGACAAAAACCTTACCAGAGACACTCCTGTTACGAAACGAACCCACTTCGCAGGTCGGGTTCTGACCCGAATTCCCAATTGAAAGGCGCGACCAAAGGTCTGAGTGTGTACTTCCGGCTCAACGCCCGGCAACCGCTAAATCTCCCCCAACACCAACTGCTGCTCTCGCGACAACAGCACCGGCATCTCGTTGTAAGTCCGTCCCCGCAGCAGCCGCCCGGCCTTCTTCTTGTTGATGCCTCCCCACTGCTTGAAGAAAAACGGCACCCGCTGAGCCTGACACTTCCGCTTGATATCCAGCACCCACTCCTCTTTCATAATCCGCGCCCCCGGACCGGACTCGCCGCCGACCACCACCCAGTCTACGCCTTCCAGATGCAAGCCCGCCAAGGGCCCCAGCAACGGCTCCAGAGACAAAAACTTGGTCGCCGCCCCGGTCTTCACCAGATCCTTGATGCGGTATAGATACGGCGCAGCTTCGACCGTCACCCCCATCCAAACATTCTCCGGCCAATGTAGCTTTTTGTGAACTCTGACGAGTTTCTTTGATCGCTTGGTCAGAATCTGGAAAACATGCTGCGGCGCCCGACGCATGACATCGAACACCTGCTCGACAAACTCAAACGGAATTTCGTCATGGAACAGATCCGACATGGAGTTGACAAAGATAATCCTCGGCTTGGTCCATTTCAGCGGCTCTTCCAGTACATGCGGGTGCAGTGTAACCTTGAACCCACGCCGATACTTGTGCACCCCCATCGCCTGCAGCCGCTTGGCCATCCGCTCGGCATAGCAGTGCTCACATCCGGCGCTGACTTTGTCACATCCGGTCACCGGGTTCCAGGTCGACCCGGTCCATTCTATGCGGGAGTGGGTGGGCATAAGTTAATATCAGGATTCCCACCAATCGCGGTCAATCACAATGACGCAGGCCAGATGCCTGCTTCTCAACCACCCGGGTGGCGCACCCCTTGGTCTGTAATCTACTGCAATGCCGGGTGGCGCACCCCTTGGGGTGCGTTTACAGTTCTAATTGACAAAGATGCGGACAAGAACGTCGGTAGCCCACCTTTCGACTTGCCCAAATCAGCGAGAACCTGTAATCTACTGTAATGACCAAACTTCAGCGATACAATAATACGGGGTCGCCGAGATTCGTCACATTCTCCTGTTTCCATAATTACAACATCCTTAAGACAGAAGTTGTGAAAGATCTCATTGTGGATAATATAGGGAATCTCCGTCAAGAGTATGGTTTCAAGCTATTTGGCTACGTAGTAATGCCTAACCATGTTCATTTGGTGATGCTGCCACCGGATGATTTACTGCTTAGCCGAATAATCGGTCACCTCAAGTCCGTTTCTGCACGAGCAATCCTCAGTTTCTGGAGAAGTCAAGGTTTGCAATTGTTCGAAAAGCTGAAAGTGACGAGGGATGGCAAGAGCCGTTATGCCCTATGGCAAAGGAGGTACTACGATCACAATTGTCGAACCAGAGAAACCACTAGAGAGAAAATCACCTACTGTCACAACAATCCCGTCAAAAAAGGGCTTGTTGAAGAGCCCGGCGATTGGAGATGGTCAAGTTATCGATGGTACCATGGCATGGTCGGCGTTCTACTCGAAATGGATGTTGAATAGTCCCGCACCGCAAGCGGTGCGCCACCCGTCAATCAACAAAAAAAGCAGGCCTTCGGCCTGCTTCAATGTCACATTTCACTATTTCAGTATCTACCGCGTCTGCAGCAACTCCTCCTTCGGAATCGCATCCGCCTGGATGCCCTTCATGGCCCCACCCAAACCACGCGATGCTTCAGCGACCAGAGCCGCATCCTGATAGTGCGTCGTGGCACTCACGATCGCCTTGCCGCGCTTCTCCGGATTGTCGGATTTGAAAATGCCGGAACCGACAAAGACCGCCTCCGCCCCAAGAAACATGCACAGCGCCGCATCGGCCGGAGTAGCAATGCCACCGGCTGCAAAATTCGGCACCGGCAACTTGCCCAGCTCGACCACTTTCTGCACGAGCTCTACAGGCACCTGCAACTCCTTGGCTACCGTGTACAATTCGTCTTTAGATCGAACCGTCAACGCCTTCATGGCCGCATTGATCTCGCGTAGATGCCGCACCGCATGGGACACATCGCCCGTCCCGGCCTCACCTTTCGTACGAATCATCGCCGCACCCTCAGCAATGCGACGCAGCGCCTCGCCCAGGTTGCGACAGCCGCACACGAACGGGACCTTGAACGGCCACTTGTCAACGTGATGCTTGTTGTCGGCCGGCGTAAGCACCTCGGACTCATCGATAAAATCAACTTCCAGCGACTCGAGCACCCGCGCTTCGGCAAAATGACCGATACGGCACTTGGCCATCACCGGTATCGTCACCGTCCGCTTGATGTTCTCGATCACGTCCGGATCCGCCATGCGTGCCACCCCGCCGTCGGCCCGTATATCCGATGGCACCCGTTCCAGGGCCATCACCGCGGCCGCACCGCTGTTCTCGGCGATTTTCGCCTGCTCGGCCGAGGTAACATCCATTATCACCCCGCCCTTGAGCATTTCCGCCAGCCCGACTTTGACTTTGTATTGTTTATCCGAGAAATTCATCACCGTGTCCTTTAATCTAGCGCCCGGCATCAGGCATATATTGTAACAATCGAGTCCCGGTGCCCGTTCCGTCACGCGACGGTCAGTGGCCTTTCCGGGAAACTTCCAAACCCTAATATAATTCGGAAGGGGGCTCGCATACAAGCCCCAAAATCAATCGCAGAGACTCTCGGCGGCGGGCAGGATCGGCGGTACTCGGCGAGACGCCGACAGCAGAGTTAAGTTCGTGTTTCCGGCTCAGTGATAAGCCGAGCTGCTAGCGACCTTTCTTGCGGTATTTGCCGAAATGCTGCCGGGTCAGCGCCTTCTTAAAAGAGTCCTCTTGCTGCTCCCAGAAACCGCGTAACTGACAATCGCCATATTGATCACAGGCGCAATTATCCGATTCTGTGCACAGATTCAAATGTACGGGACCGTCAATGGCTTCAATGACGTCCAAAAATGTGACCTCCTTCGGTTGGTGAGCCAGCCGATAGCCGCCGGTGACACCCTGGTACGAAACCAGAATACCGGCCCGGGTCAAGTCCTTCAAAATCTTGGCCAGGAATTCCCGAGGTACCGATTCCGCCTCCGAAATGGAATTGATCGAGCCCAGCTTCCCTGACGGCAGGTTGGAGATATGCCTGATGGCGCGAAGGGCGTAGTCTGACTTTCTTGACAATCTCATTGCACATGTCCTTCATTGAGGGTTCTCGGTTTCACACTCTATACTTCCGGCAAAAAAGATCGTTCGCTCTTTCTTACCTTACTGGACCTATTATACGATAAAAGATGGTGATAGTCCACAAAAAAATCGACCGCGAACTAATATTTTCTTTGTTCAGCCATCTTGTCCAGTTTTATTGTGCGCCTTGTGCCTGGTCCTCCCGGAAACAGTACTAATATGAGCCACGGACTCACCTATGTCAAAATGATTTTTCTCCGGAACAAATCCACACAAATTTAGTTAAGAATATCGATGCGGAAAGATCAACCGGCAGTAGTTCTGATAACTAATTAAAAGATAACGAGTAAGGAGAGCAACATGTCTCAACCTGCCAATACACAGCCGACCGAGCAGATCGTCAATATGACACCGGATGCCGTCCAGGAAGTGAAACGGCTTATGAACGCCGAGAAGGAAAAGCCCCATTACCTGCGGCTCGGTATTGCCGCCGGCGGCTGCTCTGGCATGAGCTACACCATGGCCTTCGATAACGACAAAGGCGAATTTGACCGCGAATTCGATTTTGACGGTCTCAAGGTGCTGGTGGACCTGAAGGCCCTCATGTACCTGTCAGGAACGACCGTGGAGTTCCAGACCGGACTCATGGGCGGCGGCTTCAATTTCAGCAATCCCAACGCCAAACGCTCCTGCGGTTGCGGTTCGTCCTTCACTTGCTAACAAATGTCACTCGAAGTCGTTGAACTGGAGCAGTTTATAAAAAACGGCCCGTTCCTCGAAGATGTGTTTGTAAATAGCATCAGGGAACACGATTGGCACAAGTACAACAATTCCAAGGTCCTTGTCAGAGGCTGTCAGAGCACCGTTGTCCCGCCTTGGGCTTACATGATGATTACCGCCCAACTGACCGGATTCGCCAAATCAGTTCGCTTCGGAAACGAACACGATAATATCGTTGTCTTCCGCCGGAAAGTTGAAACTCCGCAGTAGCCCGGAACGGTTAATACGTCAAAGAAGCTGTTGAATCAGGGAGGTTTTATTTATATTTATGAGTATGCCAAAGATCAAATTCTTGCCTCAGAATGTCGAAGTAGACGTACCGGAAGGTACCGCTATTCTTGATGCCGCTCTGGACAATAATATTCAGATCGACCATAACTGCGGCGGAAATTGTGCCTGCTCGACTTGTCACGTCATTATTAACGAAGGATACGACACCCTCAATCCGGTGACCGAAGATGAAGAAGACATGCTCGATGAAGCTGAAGGTCTGACCGACACCTCGCGGCTGGCATGTCAGAGCAAAGTGAAGTCCGATTTGGTAGTTACTATCCCGGAAAAAGAATCCCTCTGGGACGAAGACGACGTTTTCTAGTCGAGACTTGACCACAGAAACCTCAGAGCAAGCTCTACAGCCGCCTTCTGACTTACATATTCCGCCCTCAACCATAAAACCCTCCCCGTAACTGCCGATAAATCACTCAAATACACTGATCTTGGGGAAATATCGGCCGTGGCGACAGTTTACCATCCCAGCGGTTATTCATTGGTTGAGCTCCTGGTGGTTATCATCATCGTGGGAGTTCTGGCGTCGGTCACGCTGACGTCACTGAACAACGCCAACGACGTCAGCAAGACCGAAGAAACCAAAGCCGAGCTGCAACAGTTAGCCTGGGCCATTGCCGGCAACCCCGACCAGGTATCACACGGCATCAGAACTGACTTCGGTTACGTCGGAGACGTCGGGGCACTGCCTCCCAATCTCGATGCCCTGGTCGAAAACCCCGGAGGTTACAGTACCTGGGATGGGCCATATATTCACGATGATTTTTACCCGTCCCCAACAGCTGCTGCCACCGAATACAAGCTCGACGCCTGGGGAGCAGACTATGATTTCTCAGGCGGCATTCAGATTTCCGCCAATGCCGGCGGTTCACAAATCACTCAACAAATCGCCGGCTCTGCCGACGATCTCCTCAACAACTCCGTCACGCTTGTTGTCCTCGACCTCGACCACAGCCCTCCCGGAGACGACTATAAGGACTCCGTCGACTGTGTGCTGACTTACCCCAACGGTTCCGGATCGACAACGTCTCTGACGGGCAACCCTGACGCGAGCGGCTTTTTGGAATACTCAGCGATCCCGATCGGCCAGCATCTGTTGCGGCTGATTTACGTCCCTACCGGCGACACCCTGACCCGCTATATCACTGTCATGCCGGGCCACGATTACTACGCAGAAGTGAATCTTCCGGACAACCTCTGGCCGGAGAACTGATACGAAAGACAGAGACAGGAATGACATGCGCCAACTGCAACAAGACAGCGGCTTCAGCCTGATTGAACTCACAGTGGTCATCGTAGTGGTCGGGATACTCCTTACGATGGCCATGCAGTCTGTCAATGTGCTCGTGAGGGACTCCCGAAGAACGGCCACGGAGCGAGAAATGGAGATGCTCGCTCATGCCATCGTCGGTCGGCCCGACATCACGACCGACGGCTACCGCTCCGATTTCGGATACGTCGGCGATGTCGGCGCCTTTCCCCCCGACCTCCAGGCACTGTATGAGAACCCCGGAGGCTACGCCACATGGGACGGACCGTATCTCCCTCCACGAATCGCCCAGGACTCGAACGGTTTCAAACTCGACGAATGGGGCGCCCCGTACACATACACCGGCGGCCTGACGATTACGTCCACCGGCAGCGGCAATTTCATCACCAGGAAGATTGCCGACGACCTTGATGACTATCTCTGCAATACACTCAATGGCAACATCGAGGATGTCAATGGCAACCCGCCCGGAAACATCTACACGGATTCCATTGCGATTAAGTGTACTCGCCCCGACGGGACCGGCGGGCTTGAAATCAGTACATATGCCCCGGATTCAGCCGGCGCTTTTGTGCTCGACTCGGTACCGGTCGGTCGACACCGCCTGCTTATCATATACGAGCCTGCAGCGGATACGCTTGTTCGATATGCCACGATTCTGCCGCGGCACCGAGAGCCGAAAACGTATCGTTTCGCTTTCGCGTACTTCCCTGATGTCGAATCGTCGGGAACCGGGAGAAAATGCGAACTGATCGTGCAGTCCGACCGGGTCCCGGCAGACCTGAACGACTTTCCCGTCCTGCTGACAGAACAAAACCTCCCGGCCGAGATGCTCGATGCCGACGGCGCCCATCCCGCGCTCGATGGTGGTTATGACATATGGTTTTCCGCCGACGCCGTCGGCTCGACCCGCCTCCCCTGCCGGATCATCAGCTTCGTAACCCATAACGACCCGGCTGCTGCTGATGTCGAAATTTGGGTCCGCTTGCCTTCTATAGCCGGCGCAGCCAATACCCCCTTCTGGGTCTGGTACAACAGCGGCGACACCTTGTTGGCAAGCGAATCCGAACCATACGGCGCCCAGGCCGTCTGGGATTCAAATTTCGTTGTCATCCACCATCTGTCCGAAGATCCGACTGATCCGGCTCCTCAGTATTTCGATGCCACCGCTAACGACAACGACGGTACAGCTTATGGCTCCATGTCCTCCGGCAACCAGAAGCCCGGTCAGATCGGCGGCTGCATGGACTTCGACGGCAACAACGATTATGTCCGGATTCCGAGCAACGGTGTGACGGTCACCCAATATGACATTACTATGGAAGGTTGGATATATCTTGAGAACCCCGGCGGCGACCAGAATCTGTTTCAACGAGGCTCCAACTACGCCCTGTGGGAAATCCGGGGTGGCGGTACACCGTACAACGTCTTCAATAACGGCACCTGGCAAAAATTCAATTTCGGCCACAACGCCGCCTGGTTCCTGAATGACTGGCACTATGTTGCCTGTACCTACGACGGCTTGATGGTGAAGACATACATCAACGGCCAACCGGACCGAACTTACCCCTATACCAGTCCCCTGGACCCCTATCGCAACAACTACGATCTCGGGATAGGCGCCAACGCCGGTTGGAACACCGCTTACCTCAATGGACGAGCTGATGAAATCCGGGTCTCGAAGTCGGTCCGCACACCCGAGTGGATTGAAGCTTCCTTCAACACCCAAAGCAGTCCCGGAACATTTATCGTACCGGGTACTCCCGAGACGCCATAGAAGAGTTGCAATGAAAACCACGGAAAATATTAACAATCGTCACAGCATTTGCTGTTCAAGTTCCTCTTCCAGCGGCATCACCCTCATCGAACTGGTACTCACGATCGTCCTGATGGGCATCCTTGTCACGGTCACCTTCCGGTCCGCCGGCTACGTCGACTTCACATCCAAAACCGAAGAAACAAAACAGGAAATGGACATGCTGGCCGAAGCCATAGTCGGCAACCCCGAGCTGCACAACAACGGTGTCCGCACTGATTTCGGATACATCGGCGACGTCGGTTCTCTGCCGCCTAATCTGGACGCTCTGGTGCAGAATCCCGGCGGCTACAGTACGTGGCAAGGGCCCTACTTTGCCAGGCGCTTCTCTCAGATTACCGATGATCATAGAAAGAACGCCTGGGGCAAAGCGTATGCCTACAGCGCCGGTACCACCGTCAGCTCCCCCCCGGATACCTTACCCGGCGGCGGCTGCAGCGGCGTGACGGTCACCGGCGAAATCGTGAAGACCTACGCCAACTCCACCGGCGATCTCCTTCGTAACCGGGTTCGCGGAACTATTCTGGATCTCGACGGCACCCCGCCCGGCGCCATCCACTGCGACTCGCTTCTTATTCGCCTCACTATCCCCAACGGCATCGGAGGTACGCTGGTCAAGAATTCCAACACGGACATCGGAGGGTTTTTTCAGTTCGATTCCATTCCCATCGGCAATCATGACCTGGAGATCATATATGAACCGGACGTGGACACTCTCAGGCGGTTCGTTTCCGTGTTGCCCAATTCCGCACTTCACAGGCAATATCGGTTGTCTGAAAACGTCTGGTTTGATACTTCCGGTGCCAGCGGAGGAGGCGGCATTGAGAAACTTGCCAGCTCCGATTCGCTCTACGCCGACTGCCACGGCTTCTTTTTCTGGATTACCAATACCGCCGATACGACCATCAGAGTCGATTCGGTTTCACTCACCTGGTCCTCACCGACCGCCTACTACCGCTATGTGAAATGGAACGGCTCCACTGTCTTCAATCGGACCAATCCAAAAGCTGCGTCGGGAGAGACAGTCTCTCTCTCGAGCACACAGACCATCTCCTCCGGTCAGAACCTCAGAGTCGATTTCGACTTCTTCAAGTCCCAGCCCACCGGCGGCCCCGATGTTGATATGAATAACACTGCATTTACGGTCGACTTCTTCATCGGCGCACCTCTCAATGTCAGCACTGGAGGCTGCCCATGAACCATACGCGAACACAACACGGCTTCACACTCATGGAGCTGGTCGTAATAATCATCCTTATCGGGGTGCTGGCCACCGTGGCCACCAGAGAAATGACTCCTTCTATCGAGACGGCCAAAGTCGAACAGACTAAGAAGGAACTGGACCAACTGGCCTTCGCCGTTGTCGGCAATCCCGCTCTGTATACCAACGGCGCCCGGGCCAATTTTGGCTATGTCGGAGACGTGGGCGCGCTCCCCCCGGACGTAAACGCCCTGGCGGTCAACCCGGGAAGCTTCACCACCTGGGACGGACCCTATATTGATGCCGGCGCCGAGGGAAGCGGGCACCTCACCGATGCCTGGGGAGCGAACTACCAGCTGATAGACACTGTTGTCAGATCCGTCGGGTCCGGTACCAACATTGACAAACTATTCGCCGGTAGCTCCGCTGAACTGCTAAACAACACCGTGTCCGGATTCATTGTCGACGCCAACAGCCAGCCGCCCGGCACAGCTTATACGGATTCCATTACCCTTCTTATCACCTGCCCCGACGGCTCCGGCGGTACAACTAACCTCACCACCACCCCTGCCCCCGACGGCCTCTTTACAGTAGCGAATATCCCCATCGGCAACCATACCGTCACCATCATTTATCACCCTGATTCCGATACCGTGAAATACCCCGTATCCATCCTGCCGGGGCGGACTTCCAAATTGGACATCATCTTCCCGGCTGACTTATGGTAAGCAACGGTGCTCGGCCAGCTCGGCGATTGCATCCACGTGATCGTTCAGCCTGATCTTCTTCCGGCGCGCGAAATCCGGAGCTATATTAAAAGAATCTACGTTTAGCACAGCGTCCCGAACAGCCGCCACCCAATCTTCCGGAGCGAAACCGGACACGACCCGGCCTTCCTTTTCCGACAAGATCTCTTTCGCACCCACCATGTGAGATATCAGAACGGGCGTACCGCACATGACCGCTTCCGCCACCACCTGCCCGAACGGCTCGTAGAGGGCCGGCAGAACGAACAAGTCCGCGGCTGCGTACAATTCCTCGGTTTCTCTAACGTATCCCAGGTACTTGACGTTGTCGAGACTTGTTTTCACCGGTTGCGGACCGGCCACCAGCAGTTCCAACGGTTGCTCTCGTAACTCAGTGAAGACCTCCAGAAGCAGGGGCAGGCCTTTTCGCTTATGAGAAACGGAGACAAAGACAAACGAAAACTTTTCCGGATCGAATCCGTGTTTCTTTTTTAGCTCTTCTTTTCGTGATTTCAAGCCGGCGTGAAACCGCTTGTCGTCGACGGGGGGATAGAGAACACTGACTTTCTTCCCATCCACACCATAATACTGCACCAATTCATCCTTCATCATCTGCGACGCCGCCAGCACGTGTGAGGTGTCATGGAAGGCCTGGTCTTCCAGATGAATTTGAATATAGTCAGAAGGCGATTTCAACCACTTCTGCATTGCCGCCAGAAACCCGCGATGGTTCCCCGGCGCGAGAACGGCATCCTGATGTGACGTTTTCGTCAGGGACAATACGAAATCGAACTGTCGCTTCGCCACGATCTTCTTCAGTGCCCCGTTGAAAAGCCACGGGCGAATCTCCTTGGGCGCATACTTGAGATTAACCTGCACCAGCTCCACACCGTCGGGAAGCGACACTTCTTTATCGACTTTGTAAACGATGACTGTTACGTCATGGCCCCGTTCGTGGAGAACGCGTATATAAGAAAACAGACGTTGCTCCAGACCGCCCGCGTGCAGGAGACGTGAATGAACGAGAGCGAAATGCATCGTGCGGAACCGGTTCGAGATTACGTCCGCGCTTCGATTCTCAGGTTTATCTGACGCTTCTTGAGTTGACCGATGAAAACCGCCGGATTGACCACCTGTTCCTGGGGTCGACAGCCTCGCTCGGTGATTGCTCCCGATGCCGTCATCCAGGCGATTATCGCCGCCGGAAACGAGGTCATCCGCATCATAGATGTTAGCCCGCTGGTATGGTCTTGACGATCCACTATTTCGTAGACCAGCGTCTGTTCCTTGCCGTCGGCCTCCCCGTTCACGCTCACCCGGACGAGCGTCATGTCCGGATCCTTATGACTCAGGTTCGCGTTCAACACCGCTTTCAGTACCGAACGGGGGGCCACGGTCGCTCCGTCTATTTCCAGCGGTTTCCGGGAAGCCAGGCCGATCTCCAGCAGCGGACGAAATGCGGCGCAATGACCGGGGTAACGGATGGTCTTGTAGTCCAAAAAGTCTATTGTACCTTCGTAGGTGTCCGGCAGCGTTGACGTCCCTCCGGACGTATAGAATGCCTCGAACTCGCCCAGCCCGTCAAAACTCAAAGACTCCACGTCGGTCATCGGATTAACCGTCTTCTTCTTCCCTTCCTTGAGGATCGTACACGGTTCCCAGTATTCGTTGATAAGCCCCTCGGCAGAGAACAACATCTGGTATTTCAAAGGCGGGCGCGGCGACTGCGGCAAGCCCCCCACCCGAATCTTCACGGATCGCACCTTTTCCAACTTGCCGAACGCGTCGGCTACCAGCACCGACACCATCCCCGGCGCCAATCCGCAATCCGGTATGACGGTGACACCGGCCTCACGCGCCTCGTTATCCATTCCCAACTGGGTGCGGACCACGTCGTTATTGCCGCCCAGATCTACCAGGTGACATGCGGCGCCTATGGCCGCCCGGGTCAATCCGGGATTCAGCGCATACGTGACACACGAAATGGCTGCGTCATAGCCCGACAAAGCCGTCGTGACCGCCCCGGCATCGCCGGCATCCAGTTTCGCGGCAATGGCCTTACCGGATCCGTATGTCTTCCCGATTTCCTCCGCCAAGGTTACATCAATATCAAAAACCCCAACGGCGTCAACTTCTTCGATCCGAGCCAAATCGTAGACCGCCGCCCGGCCCATCAATCCCGCACCAATGACTGCTATCTTCATATCTTCCTCAACTTCCTCTTCAATTGTGCAACGAATATACCGGCTGCCTGCCTGCTTTCGCAAGTTTGAAAGTCTCCCGGATTCCTCCAGTGCCCTGATTATCTTTATATCCTGAAAGTGATTTGGTTGGGTGGCGCACCGCAGGTGGAGCCGAAACCTCACCCCGCCTTCGGCACCCCTCTCCTTGCAGAAGAGAGGGGACGAGGGTGAGGTTGATTTCTCCACAAAAACGCAATTCAACTGTGAAGAAATTGAACACGTCGCCGATAATGTATGAAAACAGGAAGTACGTTCACACTAAGACGACATCGGAGTTATGGTGCAGAAGGTAAAAGACAGCCAGCCGGTCAATACGGCAGTCACGCCGACCGAATTGGAAGAATTTCGCGCGTTGAAGCCGTATATCTGCCAATGCCTCTCACTCAATCATGATTTAAACAACCCGCTGGCTGGAATTATCGGCTACGCCGAATTCCTCCAACTGGACAGTGACAACCTGACGGACAATCAGAAGAGATTCATCAGTCAAATTCTGACCTGTGCGTTGCGCATGCAGGAGTTGATTCAGCAACTATGCCAGGAGAAAATAGAGCTATCCCGTCAGATCGATCTCAAGTCGGTGATGGATAAGTACGTACACAAAATGGAAAAATCAGACTAGCTGGTTGGCCTTTCGAATCAGCCATTCCAGCGAGAGAGCTCCCACCATCAGCAGCAACAGCCAGAATCTGTTCCAAAAGGGGTAAACCGTACTCCGGCTTTCCGTCACCGCCGACAGATCCAGCGCATTCCATACCCGGTCGAATTCCTCGTACGTATAGTAGTTGCCGCCGGTTTTTCTCGCCAGAGCCGCCAGCAACGACGGATTACCGCTCTGGTCGTACTCTTCCAGAGAAAACGATTCAACCTGCACAGTACCTTCTTCCTGTTTCAAGGTGCGACCGTCCTTCTCGAACTGCGCCGAATACGAATACTGACCCGGGGCCAAAGAACTGAAGACCGCCCGGAACTTACCCTCGGTGTAGCTCACGAGATCCATCGTGATCTCATCGGTCTGTTCTTGCGCCTGCAGCGTCACCGCGCCGGTCACGCCGGGCAGCGGACGGTAACCCGGATCGTACGCATGACCATAGAACGAAACCGGCTCACCGCGCGTGAACACCGTCTTCTCGGGATAAATCTTGACCGGCTCCATGTCATCGCTTACCGTTAACCAGCCGGCCGCCCCGTCTACAAAGCGGGAATACAACTCCTCGTCTTCACCCAGCCCCAGATTGATGAAGTGCCATGGCCAGAACGGCAATCCCGCCTGCGCCAACAGCTTTCCCGCACCATGCCGGCTGTAACCCAACAACGGCACGAGATTCTTGCCCGATACCTGTGCATGAGCCAGTATCACACCGTCCGGATGTACGTGGTCGCAAAGAACCAGTGTCTTAAATGGCGGCAGATTAGCCCACGCCTCTCTGATTTCCGTCAAGTTATCAGCCAATCGGATGGCCGGATGAAACAGGTGCTCTTCGGCCGGCTCTCCATGATATTCCACATACCGAAGCGGCTGCGGCGAACTCTGTGAAAACGGCAAAAGTTCCCGAATAGCCTCCGGCGCCGCTCCTTGTGAAAACTGCCTGCCCATCGACAGCCACACCGAGCCGCCTCGCTCATTCAGATACGACCTGATAATCTCCTGGCGACTTGCGAGCGCCGCCGGATCCGGATCATACAAAATCACCAGGTCGTACCTGTTCAACTCCGTCTGCTGGGACGGCAGACGTCCGGACAGGTTACCCGCCTTATTGCCCGTAGCGATGAACTCCAGATCGTACTTGTCCGACTGATCGAAATACCGCTTCAAAAAGCCCACTTCATAATCAGGGTGATCCGCCGCCAACAGGACCAGAAGCCGACTCTTCAACACTTTGACGGAAAACGTCCGCTCGTTATTGCTGATATTCTCCTCCCCGGACAGCTGCGGTATACACAGCTTGAGCAGCCGCTGCCCCGGTCTGGACGGAATGTACTTCAATGTCATCTTACCCTGGCCGGTCTCCTGGCTGATCCGCATCGTCTGACTGTCCAGTACCTGTGCCGAATCGACCAGCTCGAGCGTAAACTCCCGGTCCAGGGCGTCCCGCCAGCTTACATCAACCGTCACTTCCGTTAGACTGCCGACGAAAACTATCGTGTTAAATTCAACATCGTCGATACCAATGTCGAAGTTGCCTCTGCCGCCCGACATGTCGATCGTGACTACGGCCGGCTCCAACCCGGTTGCTGCGTCCACCGGCGCCCGTCCCGCGTTCGAATTGCCGTCCGTAAACAACAGCCAGTAGTCGTCTTTCTCGGCCGCTTGTTCCAGATTCAGCTCATGCAGCACGTCGCCGATGGCGGTTGCCGACGAATCCACATGCCGCGCGTTCCGGGACAGGTTGGCTCCAAAATAGTAGAAATTTATATCCGCATTATTTTTCAGATTATCGACCACGGCCGAAGACAACAGTGAATCCAGTCGCGCTCGCCTCGTCTTGCCGGATTCTTGTTTGCCCATGCTTTCGGAATGATCCAGAAGCAGAGTCACCCGGCTGGGACGTTCAAAGACACGGCTGAAACTCAGAACCGGTTGAAAGAGCGCTGCGAAGAGGGCCAACAGGGCCACCAAGCGCAGCCCGCCCAGCAGCACCCGGACGTATCGCGGCAGCGGCGGGTTTGTCTGCCGATACAGCAGCACGGCCCCGGCCGCCAGCACCACGAATGCCGCCACAGCCAGAAACGGCGTCCCCGTAAGGATATTCAGAGATACGTCTTGCCAACCAAACATAATGACAGTTATACGCTGCTCATTTGGAATCGTTCAGAAGGGAGATGACGGCCCCTCTACCGACAGTATTCACTACGAATATCTGTTCACGAGGCCCGGGCCAGGGTGAAACGCACCATACTCACCAGACAATCGAAATACTGCGACCCGTTCATCGAGGCAACGGCGTCCAGCCCTTCATGGCTGAGCTCATCGGCGCGTCGATAAGCATATTCGATACCACCCTGATCCTGCACGAACGTATAGACCTTTTCAAACGACTCTTGAGACTCGTTGTCCTTCAGAAGGGTCACAATCTCTCTTCGGCCGGCAGTGCTCACTCGCTTCAGGGCGTGAATCAGCGGCAATGTGACTTTCCCGGTCAGCACGTCGTTACCCGGCTCTTTGCCGGTCACATCCGGATCTCCGACGAAATCCAGCAAATCATCGACTATCTGAAAAGCCGTCCCGACCCGTTCCCCAAACAACGACATCTGTCTCCTGATCTGCCTGCTCCGGCCGCCCAGAATCGGTCCTGTTTCACAGGTCACGTTGAACAGTGAAGCCGTCTTATCGGCAATGATGTTGAGATATTCGTCTTCCGACAGAGCATAATTGCCGGTCTCTTCGATCTGCCGCAGCTCGCCGACGGAAACCCGTTCCGTCGCCCGCGCGATCACTTTCATCAACTCGGTCGATTCCGTATCAACCATGATCCGAAACGCCTTCGCAAACAGGTAATCACCCATCAACACCGATATGAGATTGGTCCATTGGGCGTTGATCGTCTCCTGTCCGCGCCGTAATTCCGATTCGTCCACCACATCGTCATGCAGCAGGGTAGCCGTATGGATCAACTCGATGGCCAATGAGGCATCGACCGTGTGCCGCGTAAAATTGTCGGCCGCCCGCGAGGACAAGAACAGGAATACCGGCCGGATACGTTTTCCCTTGCTCTTCAGGAGATGTTTGGCAATTGAGGTAATCAGCGGCGAATCACCCCGGAGATAATCATGAAGCTTGGTGTCGAACTCTTCCAGATCCGTTTGAATCGGCCTGGTGTACTCCTGTAACTGTTTGTTGTCCAACGTTGCAATCAAGAATAATCTCCTATGTGATTCTTTAGCTGATCAGTATAGAGTACCTGTATCTGTTTGTCAATCGCTTTGCCGATCCTGAAATCTCACCCCCAACTTCGCGGCTCACCGAAAGGCGCTTTCGTCTACCATGTAACTGCTTCTCCCCGAAATAGTTCCTCCAGGGCCCCGCGGTATACTTCATCTCCGAAGTAGGCACGCTCGTTGTGACTCCCTCGCAATTCGACGAATCGCTTCGGCGGCCCGGCCGCCTCGTACAACCCCCAACCCAACTCGAACGGAACGATATCATCATCGGGCGAATGGGTCACGAGGACCGGGCAACTTAGACCGGCGATTTTCTCTCGTGAATTCAAGTCGTACCGAAGTACCAGCTTCACCGGGAAAAACGGGAACATCTTTTTGGCCATGGCTACAGCCGACGTGAACGATGATTCGACTATCAGTCCGCCACACGTCCTTCGGCCGGCCAGTTCGATTGCCACAGCTCCTCCCAACGAGCGGCCGAAAGGAAAAACATGGCCGGGAGCAATTCCCTTTGACTCGACCAACCAGTCATACGCAGCTTCCGCATCCTCATAGATCTTTCGTTCACTCGGCGAGCCGTCGGACCGACCGTACCCCCGATAGTCGAACAGAAAGACATTCACCCCCATCTCGAGTAAATACGTTACCGTTTCCAAACGGTGAGAGATATTGCCGCCGTTACCGTGGCAGAAAAGCACACTCGGCCGCTCTCCGGGCTTCACGCTGTCAGCGGCCGGGAAGAACCACCCGTGAATCCGCTGTTCCGACTTCACCTCGATCCAGACATCCTCGTACGTCAAACCCACCTGATCCGGTGTCACCACCAGCTCCCTGGTCGGGAAGAACACGAACCTGTCCTGGACCAAATAGAGGTAGACGCCGAACGCGACAAAACTCCCGGCAGCAATTATGACTAACCAAATTAACATACGCATTCTCAAAAGGACTTACTTCACACCGGGCGGTCCGACTTGATGTTCCGGGACGCCTTCGCCTTGCTGACCGGCGCCTATTCCCATTCAATCGTCGCCGGTGGTTTGGAAGAAATATCGTAGACAACCCGGTTTATTCCTTTCACGGTACGGATAATGCGATCCGAAATCCTGCCCAAAATGTCCGGCTCAATGCGAGCCCAATCCGCCGTCATGCCGTCTACCGACGTGACCGCACGCAGCGCAATCACGTTCTCATAGGTACGTTCGTCACCCATTACTCCCACCGCTTTCACCGGCAACAAAACGGCGAACGCTTGCCAGATATCATTATAGATGTCGTGCTTGTGTAATTCCTCAACGTAGATAGCATCCGCTTCCCGCAAAAGATCACACCGCTCCCTGGTCACGGCGCCCAGAATCCTCACCGCCAGCCCTGGTCCGGGGAAGGGATGACGACCGATGAAACTTTCCGACAGCCCCAGCATTTTACCCAGAACGCGAACTTCGTCCTTGAACAACTCCCGGAGCGGTTCGATGAGCCGCAGTTTCATACGCTCCTTCAATCCCCCCACGTTGTGGTGCGACTTGATAGTCGCCGACGGCCCCTTGAACGACACCGATTCGATTACGTCAGGATACAAAGTACCCTGAGCCAGGAAGTTAATCTCGCCTATCTTGTCCGCTTCCGCTTCGAACACGTCAATGAACGTATTCCCGATTATCTTGCGCTTCATTTCCGGATCGTCAACACCGGTCAGACGCCCCAGAAAAGCCGCCGAAGCATCGACCGCATGCAGGTTGATCTTCAAAGTGGTCAGCATATTCACCACATCCTGGAACTCATTCTTGCGTAAGAGACCGTTATCCACGAAAACGGCGTGCAGCTTATCGCCCAGCGCTCGGGAAAGCAGCAGCGCCGCCACGGTCGAATCGACTCCGCCGGATACCGCATGCAGCACCCGCCCGCCTCCGGCCTGCTCCCGGATTTGCGCAATCGATGATTCTATGAACGCTGCCGTAGTCCAGTCGCCTTTCATACCGCAAATATCAAAGAGAAAATTATCCAGGATCTGTTTACCCTCACCGGTATGGTGGACCTCCGGATGGAACTGCAAGCCATAGTAATTGCGCCGGGTATCACCGATTGCCGCCATCGGCAAGGACTCGGTAGAACCGAGTTGGACGAATCCCACGGGTAGCTTCACGATAGAGTCACCGTGTGACATCCACACCGTGGACCTGGCCGGTATACCCGACAACAGCGGCGAATTCCCGGTAACCGTCAGTTGCGCCCGACCGTACTCCCGGTCCCGAGATATCGCCAGCTCGCCACCGAAATGATCGGCCATCAGTTGCATACCGTAGCAGATACCCAGCAGCGGGCGGTTCGTGTCGAAGAATTCCGGGGCAATTCGAGGCGCAGCCGGATCGCTCAGTGAGCTCGGTCCGCCCGATAGAACGTAACCCTTGACACCACGGTCGGCATAGACCGAGAGATCGGCGGTACAGGGTACGATCTCACAATAGACATTGGACTCCCGGATACGTCTGGCGATAAGCTGCGTGTACTGGGAACCGAAATCCAGGATCAGTATCATTTCGTGATGGGGCTGTGCGGTCATGTTCTGACTCTTTCTCCGGTTATAATGGTGTCTCGGTTGTACTCATCCTTCTTTTCCGGATAGTCTTCCATATAGTGCAGTCCTCGCGACTCCTTGCGCTTCAATGCCGACGCTATGATCAGCTTGGCCACCAGCGCCAGGTTGCGCAACTCTATAATCTTATACGTCGCCGGCGTCGCGAGATAAAACTGCTCTATGGCAGCATCGATCATCTGCACCCTCTCCAGCGCCAATTCCAGCAGCGCCTCGTTGCGCACAATACCGACCAAATCAGACATAATGCGCGTGAGCCCGCGCCGCTCGTGAGCGATCAACACGTCCTCGGTCGGCGCCCTGAGCGACGATGCCAGTGCCTGCCCGGTCGGAATGACCGGAGCTTCATGTCGCGACCGCGCATACTCCGAGGAAGTCCTGGCGGCCTCTTTGGCCATCACGACCGCCTCCAGAAGCGAATTCGACGCCAACCGGTTGGCGCCGTGCATGCCCGTCATCGCCACCTCGCCGGCCACATACAAACCCGGCAGTTCGGTTTCACCGGCCACCTTTGATACGACGCCTCCGCAGGCGTAGTGAGCGGCCGGCACGACGGGAAGCGCCCGCCGGGTCATATCGAAACCACGTTTCAGACACTGGCGATAGATATTGGGAAATCGCTTCTTGATGAAATCCGCATCCTTATGACTGATATCCAGCAAAACGTACTCTTCGCCCGTTTCTTTCAATTCCTTATCGATCGCCCTCGCGACGATGTCCCGAGGCGCCAGGTCCTTCAATTCGTGAGCGTCCTCCATTATAAAGCGCCCTCCCACGGAACGCAGGCGCCCGCCTTCACCCCGCACGGCTTCCGAGATAAGAAACGGCCACCGACCCGGCGTATACAGCGTCGTCGGATGAAACTGAATGAACTCCAGATTGGCGACTGATACCCCGGCCCGGTATGCGATCGCCACGCCGTCCCCGGTAGCGATCTTCGGGTTACTGGTATGGAAGTACACCTGGCCCAGCCCCCCCGTGGCCAGCAGGGTCACGGTGGCATAAAACGCCTCGAAGACACGGTCTTCCTCGGTGAAAACATAGCCGCCACTACAGACCGGCTGACCGTTGGCCTCGGACAGGATCAGATCCAGGACAATATGGTCCCGAAAAATATGGATCTGGTCGGACTTCTCCCGGCAGGCCTTGAGCAATGCCCGCTCGATCTCGCGGCCCGTCAAATCCGCCGCATGCACCACCCGTGGCTTCGAATGCCCCCCTTCTCGTCCCAGACTGAATCCCTCTTCCGAACGAGTGAACCGCACTCCATATTCCATCAACTCGCTGATCGCCGACGGAGCCGACTTCACTATTTGCTCAACGACCTCGCGCCGGCATAAGCCGGCCCCGGCTCGCAGCGTATCTTCGATATGCCGCTCAAATGAATCCGTCCTGTCCAGCACCGCTGCTATGCCCCCCTGCGCCCGATTCGTATTCGTGTCCTTCTCCCCCTTCTTAGTCACCAGCGCGATCTGAGCGGCCGGATTGCGATTGGCTACCTCCAGGGCATAAAACAGCCCCGCAATCCCACTGCCGACTACAAGAAAATCAAAATACCGCTCCATCAGCCTTCCCGCTTTTTCAGCTTCAGTATGTCGCAAATATACTCGATCAACTTCTCCTCGCCGGGGTCCAGGTCCACCGTCTGCTCAAGATAATACGTCTCGCGTCCAAAATCAAAGTCACCCAGTTTGACCCAGTCCTTGCCCGTCGTCACCAGGATGTCGCTTGCGTGCTGATTCGCCAGGTTCTTGATATGTTCCAGTAGCGACGGCGTGTAAACCTGGTGATCGGACAGTTCCAGCGCGTAATCCAGATCGCCGGCCAGCGCATCGACCTGCTGGCGCAACGGTTTGAAATTACCCACGCCAGCGAATAAGAATACCGACTTGTCACTCAAATACTTGACCGGCCAGCGCCGCTCACGTCCCACCAGCTGCCGAATGGTGAACTGCGCATGATACAGCTCGGCCCCGGGATTGATCCTGCTCAGCTTCATCCGCAACATACTGATGTTGCGCGCAAAATTGGCCCGAGTAACCACGATAACATCGGCCCGCTTCAGAGAGGACAGTGGCTCCCGCAGCACCCCGTACGGAAACATCTGGAGCACCCGCTTCTTCAATGCCGCATCATAGGTAATAATATCCATATCACGGTGCAGTCGATAGTGCTGAAAGCCGTCGTCCACGATAAGCACGTCGACCAGACCGCTTTCCGCCAGCCGGATCGCCGCGGCCGTTTTCGATTGGTCCACCGAAAACACGATCTCCGGTTGCCGGACCGCCAGAAACTTGGTCTCATCCCCCGTTTCTCGGTAGTTCATTTCCAACACCCGGTAACCCGGCTCGACGAATGAACTGTCCGATTCGCGCCCCCAGCCCGACGATACCACACCCACCCGGTAGCCTTCCCGTATCAAATGGTCGGCTAGAAACCAGACGGTCGGAGTTTTGCCCGTGCCTCCTACTGAGATGTTCCCTACGGAAATGACGGGCACAGAGACCTTCACCCGGTCGCGCGGCCACCACCGGTGAACGGCCGCAACCGAAGCATAGACCAGCGACATCAGCCGGAACACAAGAGCCGCGAGACTCCACAGCGAAAGGCGCTTCCGGCGCAGCGTCTTCTTCCACACGGACTCAAACATGCGCTAACGTATCCAGTATGTATTCTCCTGCCCGGGCCGTCGGTGATTCCGACAAGTCGTTCTCCGTTTTGCGGGCGAATGTGACGGCTCCATCGAGGCAGCCTTGAATAACGGTGATCATCTCCTCAGCCGACTCAACTTGCGCCCCAAACCGGTGCTGCTTGATATACTCGGCCGCCTCCCTTACGTTGCCGGTCGACGGACCGAACAACACGGGCGTCCCCGCCCACACCGGCTCGAGAACATTGTGGCCGCCAATATCCACTAATGTGCCGCCCACAAAGGCCAGTTCCGCCGCCATGTACAGCTCCACCAGGATACCCATCCGATCGACCAACACTACCTCGTTCGCTGCACCGGCCGCGCCGTACAGAGAACACGGCATATTTCGAGCTTCACACAATTCTCGGATTTCTCCGGCGCGCTCAACGTGACGCGGCGCCAGGATGAGATGGGAGCCTCGATCCGGGGACATGTTGACTTTTCCCCAGGCATTAAGCAACATTGGTTCCTCACCGGGCCGCGTCGAGCCCGCCACCAGCACGAAGGCGTCCTCGGCTATCCCGGCCCGATACCTGATTTCCGCCCGACGTCCCTCCGAACGCGGCAACAGAGGCGCATCGAACTTCATGTCGCCCGTCACCTGCCCGACATCGTCGCCTATACCGAAATAAAGGTACCGGGCGGCATCCTCCGCCGACTTGAAGAAGAAATGATCGTAATGCTGCAGGAGCTTCTGCATTGCACCCGCCATTTTGCCATATCTCGAGAAGCCCTTGGCCGACATGCGACCGTTGACCAAAACTATCGCCACGCCCCGCTCGTGGGCCTGCATAATCAGGTTCGGCCAAATCTCGGTCTCAGCCACCACCAGCACCCGCGGCGACACCCGGTCCAATACCCGGGCGACGGTCGACCGATAATCCCAGGGCAAGTAACCGACAGAAACATCGTTGTTAAACATATCCGACGCTGCCCGAAAACCGCTCGAGGTCATTACCGTAACGAAATACCGTAAGCCCGGTTTCTTCCGCGACAAATAGTGAATCAAGTAGGACAACACTTTCACTTCTCCGACGGAGGCCGCGTGCAGCCAGATATCGCTTCTCTGAGCGTCATCGCCCAGACCCAGCCGGTCACGCCATTTCCGATTACCGCGGCCCGCCATGAGCCTGGCAACCGGGTAGACCAACCCGTACGATACCTGAGTCGCCAGTTTGTACCACCACAGCATGGCCTAGTTCTGATCCAGAAACTGCATAATGCGGTGAGCCGCCCGATCCGATGCTCCCGCCCCCCCCAGCATGCTCGGGATGCGATTCAGTTGCGCTCGAGTCACTCGGTAGTAATCGCTATCGTTAACAAACTTGTCTATTTCCTTAACCATGTTTGTCGGCGTCGCCTCGTGTTGAATAAGTTCGGGTACTATCGACTTTCCCGCAACCAAATTGACCAGCGCGATTTTGTCAAGATTGATCAGCCGCCGCGCAATCTGATACGTCAGAAAGCCCGTTCGGTAAATGACCACCATCGGCCGCCCGATTATACCGGTCTCGAGCGTGGCCGTGCCCGATGCCGTCACGACCACGTCGCTTTCGTATACACAGCGCCGGGAATCGTCGTACACGATGTCAACGGCTCCGGCAGGATACTGCCTCAAGACCGACTCATAGTCGAACACTCCCGTCACGCCGGCCACAACGGACTCCAGACCCAGCTTCGTACCGCAGATGACGGCCGTCTGCAGCATGGCCGGCAGCATGCGTTCCACCTCCTGCGGCCGTGATCCCGGTAACAGGCACAGCCTCCTCGTCTGTCGTTGTGGCGGTGGAGAGGCAATGTACTCGTCCGGTATATCCTCCACCAAGTAATGCCCGACGAATTGAGCATTCACGCCTGTATCCCGATAAAACTCTTCCTCAAACGCCAGAATGAGGAGCATCAAATCGACGTCCTCACGAATCGCTCGCACCCGGTTCCTCCCCCATGCCCAGATCTGGGGTGAGATATAGTAAATGACCGGGATGTCCAGTTTCTTCACCAACCGAGCCAGGCGCAGGTTGAAACCCGGATAATCGACCAGCACCACCGCCTGCGGCTTGCGACGTTCGATTTCAGCTAGACAGGTATACATCAGCCGGCGAAAAAACCCATACCTCTTGGCTACTTCCCAGAAACCCAGCACCCGCAGCCTATCCCCCGCCGCCAATTGCTCCTGACCCTGTCTCTGCAATTTCTCCTGCCCCAATCCGAAAGTGACAATATCGGATCTGATCTTCCGGAGAGACTCCAGCAGCCGCGATGCCGCGTTGTCGCCCGAGTGATCGGCCGCCGACAGAAACAATTCCATGGCTACCGTGTGCGGGCAGCGACCGCCAGTCGGCGCTCCAGCGCTTCCCGGCCGATCCGCTCCACTTCCAGCGCTACCCGCAGCGCTTCCGCCGCCTCTGCCAGGGGCGCCACCACCGGTCGGTCATGAATCACGGCCTCCAGAAATGATGCCAGCTCACGCTCCAGCATATCCCGGCCCGAATCGGACACCTTGTTGTACAGCAAATCCTGCCCGGACTTGCCCAGCGGCACCCGGAATCCCTCACTGCTCGCTTTACTACCCGGCTCCGCCAAGCGATACAAATCGGCCTGCTTTTTCGCCAGATCCAGAGAGAAATAGCCCGACTGTTGGAATATCCGCAGCTTACGCATCTGATGCAGCGAAATACGCGACGCCGTCAAGTTGGCCACTGCCCCGTTTTCGAACGTCAGCCGCGCGTTGGCGATATCCGCCTGCGCGGACACCACCGCCACCGCTGAAGCTTGAATGTCAACAATCGGAGAACGTATGAAGGTCAACACGAGATCGATATCATGGATCATCAAGTCGCGTACGACCGCCACGTCGGTACCCCGGGGATCGAACGCGGCCAGGCGATGCGCCTCGATAAAGGCCGGCGCGATGTCTTCCCGCAGCACCGCCTCCACCGCCGGATTAAACCGCTCGATATGACCCACACCTACTTTGACCGCAGCCTCCTGCGACGCCATCGTGCGGATCAATCGCTCCGCTTCTTCCAACGAACTACTGACCGGCTTCTCGATCAAACAATGGATACCCTTATCTATTAAGTACGACGCCACTTCATAATGGGCGCTCGTGGGCACCACGATCGAGGCCATCTGCGACTCACCCGCCAATTCTTCGAGCGACTCGAAAGCCCGTACCTGCCCGTTGTATTCTTCGACATACTGCCGCCGCCTGGCCGGATCGATATCATAAAACCCGACCAGCTCCGATTGCGGCAGCCGGTGCAACCACTTCAAATGATGCTTTCCGAGAGACCCGACTCCGACGACGGCTGTCCTTACTTGTTCCATATCCTCTCGCAGCGTCAATTCCAATCCATCCCTTTCTCTCCGCAAAGTAACAGAACACGATCGAATTGCAAAGGACGAATATCGCTCCGACAACGTACGGGGTACGACTCAGACACAGGTTACGGGATCGCCCACTCCGTGCGCCGGGTCCCGCTCACCTTTTTACGCGCGGTCAGGAACCCCTTCCTGATACTTCCCGCCGCACCCGGAAACCTCACCCCGTCTTCGGCACCTCTCTCCCTGCCAAGGAGAGGGGACGGGGTGAGGTCGAATTACACAAGTTTTCAGGAAAGATCCGCTTCGGACCGGTCTTTCGTCACTCATCCTTCGGCAAGATCACATGATCAAACCTTGAGAAGTAGAGCACGAAGAAAATGGGTAAGAACACTATTGCCGCCAGCAGGAAAGCGGTCGAGAATACTATCCCCTCCAACACCAATAGCCGATAAAGAACACCACAAAACCCCAACAGAAAGACCGTCGGATACAGCCGGGACAATCGCAGGAACCGACGATACCTGTTGACCGGAAAGACCGGCAGATAGTGATCCAGCGAATACCGTCTGAGTATGTACTCCGAGGCCGCTCGATGCGAACTGATCACCACTTGCATCTTCATGAGGACGAACATCCCGATCAACGAATAAAGTCCGTACAGTATCAAAACGGGATACTGCTCGATCGGACGTCCGTCCCAATGCCTTGTCAGAAGCAGTCCCAGCAGCAAGACATACACGATCAGGAACAGCAGCCGCCCTCGCTCCGTAGAACGAACGGCATCCTGATGCTTCTCATATATCGCCCGGACAAAGTCCCGCTTATCGGTTACGACGGTTGGCATAAAACTTCCAACTCCTTTGATCTAAACACGCTACTTCGTCAACCCCCGCGTAGACCGCTCGATGAAATCCAGAATCACCTGCACCTCGGGGATGATCTCGACCTCACCCGTGATCCGCTCCACCGCCTGCGACGTGTTCAGCCCGCTGAAGAACAAGAGCTTGAACGCCTGCTCCAGAATCCGAATCACTTCCTTCTCAAATCCCCGACGCTTCAATCCCACTGCATTCAATCCCACAATCTTGAGCGGGTAGCCTCCCGCCAGCGCGTATGGACACACGTCCTGCGGGACCCGGAAGCCGCCGCCGATCATACTGTGCGCCCCGATCTTGACGAACTGGTGCACCGGCACCACCCCGCCGATAATGGCGTAGTCGTCAATCTCGATATGCCCAGCTAAATTGACGGAATTAGCCAATATCACGTGGTCGCCCAAAATGCAATCATGGGCCACGTGTGAGTAGGCCATAAGCAGACAATTCGTTCCCACCGTCGTAGTCCCGTGCGCACTCGTCCCGCGATTGATGGTAGCATATTCGCGCACGACCGTGTTATCCCCAATCTGCACCCAGCTCTCTTCGCCGCCGAACTTCAAGTCCTGGGGCATGGTCGCAATCACCGCCCCGTGCGCCACCGTCACGTTCTTCCCCAGGCGCGCCCCGCCGGCTATGAGTGCCGATGATGCAATTCGACAGCCCGCACCGATCTGCACGTCATCCTCGATAACCGCGTACGGACCCACCTCAACGTCGTCGGACAACTCCGCTTTCGGCGAAACGACGGCTGTCGCATGAATGGTACTCATCGGTCAATTACCATCGCCAGGAACTCGGCTTCAGCCACGACGTCATCCCCGACAAAAGCCTCTCCGGCCATTTTGCAGGTCTTTCTGCGAAAGGAGATCATGTTCAACTCGAAACGCAACTGGTCACCCGGCGAGACCGGCTTGCGAAAACGGGCCTTATCGATACCCATAAAATATACGAGATGTTTCTCCGGCTCATCGACCGCGTTGAGCAACAGCACCCCGCCCGCCTGCGCCATCGCTTCTAGAATCAATACCCCCGGCATGATCGGATGGCCCGGAAAGTGCCCCTGGAAAAACGGTTCATTGATGGATACGTTCTTAATCGCCACCACCTTCTTGTCCGGTACCAGGTCGATCACGCGGTCAATCAGCAAGAACGGGTAGCGATGCGGCATGATCCTCTGGATGGCGTTGATATCGAACAGCGCTCCGCTCTTGCGATCACTATACTTCCCGGCGATCTTCTTTTTCTTGTACAGCTCTCGCATCTTCCTCGCCAGCGCCACGTTCGCCTTGTGCCCCGAACGGGCCGCCAGTACGTGCCCTTTGAATGGAGCGCCGATCAGAAACAAATCTCCCAGCAAATCAAGCGCCTTATGACGCACCGGTTCATTATAAAACCGCAACGGAATGTCATTGATGATACCGGTTTTACCGACGAACGCCTTCTCATTCAGGTCCAGTACTTTCCGGATCCGGTCGACTTCCACCTGTCCCAGGTCCGAGTCATAGATCACGATCGCGTTATGCAGCCCGCCCCCTTTGATCAGGCCGGCCCGTTTCAAATGCTCCACTTCCGACAAGAAGCAGAAGGTCCGCGCCGGCGCGAATTCTTCCACGAACTCCTTCTCCAGATCAACCAGCGTCGTGTACTGCGTCCCCAGGGCCGGGCTCTTGTAATCAATCATAAAAGTGATACGCACGTCATCCGAAGGAGCTACCACCAAATCCACTTTGCGCTCGGGTTCACTGTACGCCATAGGCGTATCGATCTCCAGATACGCCTTGTCGGCATCCTGGTTCTCGATACCCGCCTCCAGAATTTTATCCACATACGGCTTCGCTGAACCGTCCCCCACCGGCGGCTCGTTGTTGTCCAGCTCGACAATCATATTGTCGATCTGCAATCCGGCGAAAGTCGCCAGTACGTGTTCTACCGTGAAGACTCTGGCCTCGCCGTCCTGAAGAGTCGTGCCCCGGGAGATATCCACCACGTGATCGATATCCGCTATCACCGAGGGTTTCCCCGGCAAATCGGCTCGCACGAAGCAGATACCACTGTTGGGCTCCGCCGGCTTGAACGTCATCGTGCAATTGTTGCCGGTATGCAGACCCACCCCGGTCATGGAAATCTCGGACCGAATCGTTCTCTGTTTGTCGTACATAAGTTTAACTTCAATAAAGAGTTCGCCGGAGTATAAGACGGTCCGTTCGCCGGTTCAAGTGTTTTTTCCGACACACTCCCGCTAGAGCGATGTACGCCAATACACCCATTATTCTGTTCGGTTTGGGGGCACTCTCGAGAGACGGACAACTATAAAAACAAGAATCTGACAATTTCCACTACATCATTGACGTCCATCACACCATCCGCCTGCATGTCTGCCGTGTAGACTTCTTGGGGTGCGGAACCTCCCCGAAACATCCAGTCGACCATGTATGTCAGATCTATGACATTGATATCCCCATCCAGATTGATATCTCCGGGACGGTGACCAATGAACACTGGCTCTTCCGATATCACCCACGTCTCACCGTCAGCAAAACTACCGGCTACAAGTAATGATGCTGTCGTAGTGTCGTAGAGAGGCATGTAGGAATCGATTAAGTCTGCTGCGTAAAACCGCAATTCAAGAGCAGCACCATTCAAATCAGGATGGAATGATATGACCTCTACCTGAAACGGTTCCCAACTGTCGTTGACGACCACACTTGACAGGTCAACATCGGCCACTGTATGACCGTCAACAAAATCTCCAATTGTCAGGGTAACCACTGCGGGTTCAATTGTATGGGCCAGCTTGATGTGTAAGGTATCCGGTTCCAAAATGACAGTCGCGATGGATGTAGTGGGTACCTCGTATGCAAATGAATAGCTCATTATCTCTTGTCCAAGATAACGGCCGCTCCAGTCGACAAGAATACTGTCGCCCGTATCGGTTATCGACATAAGCCCGAATTGCCCCCGACCGTTACCGGCATAGGCTCCGTGGCTGTACGGTCCTCCTTTGATGCTCGGCGTACGATCCAGCGGAGCCGCGTGCATCACTGGAAATGCCGCCCCGCCATTGTCGGCATAATCACTGTTGGTGCCGTCATCTATAGCCAGCATATGGGCATCGCCTGAAATCATACAGAGGTTGGTGATATCGTTGGCTTTGATAAAATCGGCCAATTCCCGGCGTTCGTGCGTGTATACGTACCAGCCGTCGTCACCAGTATCTCCTATCCAGGGCAGCGTGTTAACCCAGACCGTCAGCTCATAATTATCGCGTGCATGGATAAGCTCCTCTTTGAACCACTCTTTTTGTGTCGTTCCCAGCATCGTTTTATCCGGCGTATCAGCTGCTTGCCACGGGCTCCTCGCTGAACGGGAATCGCAGACGATAAACCGCACTCGACCAACGGAGAAAGCCTGATAGATCGCAACATCACCGCTCCCCGCCATGAGAGGATAATGCGGCGCGTATTCCTGATAGGTCAAGCGCGCTGCCTGTCGACCGGGCGCTGTTGAGTCAGAGTTGTTGGGGCCGAAATCATGATCATCCCACATGTACACCAATGGAATAGTCCGGTATAAGTCGGACTGGCGAGGCGAGCCTAATACTGCTTCGTACGCCTGCCGAAACACATCGCGATCATTGACGGCGATGTTCTCATAATGAAAATCTCCCAAGTGGAAGAAGAACAATGGATTGAGAGAACGTATGGTGTCAAACACCGTATGATTGCTGCCCGTCCAGGCACAGGAAGCAAAAGCAAATGTAAATGAGACTTCGCCCTCGGGGAAAGTGTGGAATTGCCCGATCATGCCTGAATCGATCACTCCCTCTACTTCAACTCCGTAATAGTGAGTTGTCCCCGGTTCCAGCCCCTCCAACTTCAATGTGACGACACGGTTGTTGACGGCCTCAAGAGACGTATCCGGGTCAGAGTACTTGGGCGACGACAGATTCTGACTGTCGCTCACTATCAGACGACAGACAGCATTTTCTATTGCAATTTTGGCCTTCACTTTAGCCGAAAAAGGCGTAATCGCTCCTGACCACATAAAGCCAATGAGATTCGCATTTGTTGACATTTCCGCATCCCAAACCAGATCACTACTGGTTCCACTTCTCTGGTGAACCTCCACTGCCAGAGTATTCGGACCGTCAGCCAATAGTCCAGCGTAATCGGAAATATCTATCGTCTCGTAAGTACCTCCTTCGTGAGAATAGGCTAATGTCCCGTAATTAATCTCTCCCGGCGGCATCGATCTCCTGACAATCTCTTGTCCATTGAGATACATAACAAATCCGTCATCATAAGTGACGGACAAGAGTAGATTCGTAATCGTTTCAGAATCCGCCGTTGGTTCGAACGTATGCCTGAAGCAGGTGGTCATGTACTTACTAGTTGGGTCTGGACCAAACGGCACCACCGTTGAAATATAGCTCTCTCCGTATCCCAGAATCCCCTGGCCGGTATCCCAGCTTGCGTCATTGTATGTTGGCTGAAACCAGCCGGCATCCGGATACTGATTTGAGGCGCTGTATTTCCACACTGCGTTCTGGGGAACCAATACCTCGGCAGAAGCGGGCACTCCCCAAAACAGAACACCAACCATTGTGACAATAAGCCGGAGATACCTAAGGTGTTGCTGTTTCTTCACATACAGACATGCGGCAATGGGAGCTTTGATTTTAATAGACATCGAAGGCCTTCTTAATCTCCAATATATTTCAAAAGTCAACTTGCCGCAAGCTGAAAATTCGATCCCATTCGGAATCGTCCGTATCTGGCGTCCGTCACCTTCGTCGCAAATAGAATCTATGGGTGAGAGACCACTCTATTTACTCACGAACATCACATAAAGCGGCCGAACGGTGCACAGGATCAGAAACAGCACAAACCACCAGACACTGACATCCATAACAGGTGGATACAGTTTGGCGATTATCAGCGCCACGCCCATACCTATTCCCTGGATCAGCTTAATATCGAATATGGTGAAACGCTTGACCCGATTGTTGAAGAACTCGATCAAGAACATGTCATTACCTCCTGTTACCACAAGATACTCTACTGACGGCTTTGGTATTCAGTATTTTATGTACCTCAAGAGCTTCGGCAGAAACAATAAGGTCATACAATAACAGGTGAATATCGCCCCCGACAGAAGTATACCCAGATCCCGATCCGGCTTCAAATCCGAGAAAGTCAACGCCAGGAACCCGAGAACCAATACCGAAGCGTTCCAACGAATCGCCCGGCCCGTATGCCGCAGGGTCAGGATCAGAGCCTCCTGATGATATTTGCCCGTCCTTCTCTCACGCCGATAGTTATGCAGAAAATGAAGTGCAAAATCCACCCCAACCCCGATAGTCAGACTGGCAAACATGCTGGTAGCGATTCCCAAAGGCATGCCCATATAGCCCATCGCCGCCAGTACGATAAACGCCGTCGTCATAACCGGGATCATGGCTATCAAGGCCGATTTCCTCGGCGGCAGGAAGATCAACAGCAATATGCCGATTCCCACCAGCGTCCAGCTTATCGACCGCATTTGGTTGATGACAATGGACTCCACCACTTCTATCGCCACCGGTATGTCTCCCCCAATGTGAGCTGCCACATTGTATCGGGACCGGATGCCGTCCAGCGCCCCAACCACGAATTCGCGAAGCTCTTTCGATCGACTGAAATTCGGACTGTTTACGAACAGTGTGGCCCGGGCCTTCGAGCCGGACTCATTGACCAACTGAAGCAACTGCTTGGGATCACCGGCCATCTCGGCCACCGTGGCAACATCTTGTATCTCCTCGTCGGCCAGGCCGGCAACAGGCTCCGATTCCCCCAAACCGGCGGCAACTTGTTCGAAAGGGTCAAGATACGATAACACGCCCCCGACGTGAGGAGCCGCCTGCGCCGAATCGACAAAAGCCTGCATCACCGAAGCGCCCCGTGAACTGTAGAACTCGCCCGGTCCGCCCTCAAACACTACGTCGAACCGGTAGCTGCCCCAGAAATGTTCGTTGAATACCAGTTCCGTCTGCACCAGCTCCGATTGCTTGTCGAAATTGTCAACCCACGAATCCTGTATCTCGAGCAGCGACAAACCGGGCGACACCACGACTATTATCAAGGCCCCCAAAACCAATGCCGGACCGGTGCGAAGGCTCACCCACCGCTCATACCAGTTCAACTCGGTGGCGCCGTGCCGTTCCTTCCGACGCGGTCCCCGACGAAACCAGGACTTCGGCAAGTGAACAATGAGACAGGGTATCACGGAGAAGCTGAAGATCATGGCCATGATAATCCCGAACGCCGTGAACAGCCCGAATTCACGCATGGGTTGCATGGAAGCGGTCAGAAACGAAAGAAACCCGATGGCGGTCGTAATCGACGTGACGACGATCGGTCGCCCGATGTCCTTCACGGAATTGCGGCACACCCCGGTGAGCTGCTGACGCTCCGTTTCCGGTGGCGTTTTCTTAGTATTGAGGCCCGCGACATGCACGTGCACCCGTTGTAACAGGTGAATCTCATCCGTTATGGCCATGGTCATCAAGATTACCGGTAAAATGGTTGTGACTAACGTCAGCGGCGCCCCGACCCAGCCCATCAGACCGAACGTCCACAACAGCACTAACACGGCTTCCGTCAGTGGAATGAGCACACCACCCACGGTGCGCAGGGTTGCCAGCAGCATGAGGATAACGATAGCCACCATCACCGGCACCAGGACCGCCAAATCGCGCAGAACGATTTCCCCCAGCTTGGCCTCTACCACCACCGGACCGGTCATGCGCAACTCAACGGCCGAATTCTGCGCCGAAGCCATCCACTGCTCCAGCTCCCCAAGCACTTCAAGCCGCTCTTCGTTTTCAGCCAACGGCACGTAGATCGCCGCGTGACGTCCGTTCTCTGCCAGGTATAACCCTTCCGTTAACGGCTCCGCTCTCAATCCCCGGACCAATTCAGCGAACCGTGCGGAATCATCCGGTATATGATCCAGATAAGTGCCGATGGCCATTGTCGCCACGCTCGACTGCACGTCCAGAAGCGAAGCCAACGACTGCACGCCGTCCCCATACACCCCGGACAATCGTTGTACCGACTGGTGCAGTTCTTTTATGTAACGCAGTCCATCCGGAGTAACGAGCGTACTCTCAGGGTCACGTGCGGAGACAAGAATAATGACTCGCTGCGGATCATAGAACGTCTCCCTGTCTTCTATCGTCTGCTCTACTATTTCATTGTCTTCAGGATAGATAGCGGCCCCATCGGTGCGCAGTTCCAGCCGGGTCAGTCCGACTGCAAACCAGACCGACAACAAAAGCGATCCCAAAAGGACCATTTTAGGCCATTTTAATAGACCGGATACTATTCTGTCTAACACGTGTCACCTGCATCCACGGTCAACCTGCCGGGGTATGATGTCAAAAGGCGCCTGCGGTCACTGGGACCATAGCGTGAATCCTAGATTCCCTGTAAATTGAAACACACCACTTTCGGCTCGGTCATTTCCTGCAGAGAGAACTTGAGTCCCTCGCGGCCCAAACCCGAATACTTGACACCGCCGAACGGCATAGAATCGAGACGATAATCGGTCGAATCGTTGATCATCACCCCGCCGCAGTCAAGCTCATAGGCGGCCTTGAACGCTACTTCGACATCGCGCGTGAAAATCGCCGCCAGCAGACCATACGGCAGCGAATTGGCTTCCTGGATGGCCGCATCAAGATCGTCGATCGGATACAAGTTCACGGTTGGCCCGAAAACCTCTTCACAGTGCACATTGACATCTTTGGGTAGATTTTCCAGAACCGTCGGTTCGTACAGCGCTCCCGTACGCTTGCCGCCGGTCAACACCGCGGCGCCCTTGCTGACCGCCTCTTTGACCCACTTCTCGACCCGCTTCGCCTCGTCTGCAGTGATCATCGGTCCCATGTCGGTATCTTCTTTCATTTTGTCACCGATCTTGTATTTCCCGGTCATGTCCACGAAACGCGTCTTGAAATCATCATAGATATCCTGGTGTACCAAGAGCCGTTGCACCCCGATGCAGTTCTGTCCGGCCGCCCAGAACGCGCCCGACACGCACGACTCCACGGCCAAATCCAAGTCGGCGTCCTTCCATACGATAACGGGCGAATCCGAACCCAGCTCCATCCCGATTTTCTTGATGCCCGCTTTCGAGGCGATATGCTTCCCGGCTTCAACGCCGCCCGTAAACGAAATCATGCGCACCCGCTCGTCGCTGACCAGAGGATCACCGATTTTCGATCCCTGCCCCGTAATCAACTGTATCGCCATCGGGGGCAGACCCGCCTCCAGCATCGCTTCGACCAGCTTGATAGCCGACAACGGTGTGACCGTAGCGGGCTTCAGTATCACGGAATTACCGGCCGCGATAGCCGGCCCCAGTTTATGCGCCACCAGGTTCAGCGGATCATTGAAAGGTGTAATCGCCAGGACTACCCCAATGGGAAATCGGTAGTAGTAGCCCCGCCGCTTTTCCCCGCCCGGAAAGGAATCCCACGGAATCGTCTCGCCCAGAATTCGTTTAGCTTCCTCGGCCGAACATGTAATCGTATTGACACAGCGCGAGGCTTCCTTACGAGCTTCCTTGATCGTTTTCGAACCTTCACGCGCTATGGTCACGGCAAACTCGTCCAGTCTGCCTGAGATAATCTGGGCCGTCTTGTAGAGTATCTGCGCCCGATCATAGACAGTCATCCGTTTGGTTATCTCGAATCCGCGCGCGGCGGCGGCCAATGCCGATTCGGCATCGTTTGTGTCACCGGCCGGGACAGTATCGATGATTGAGTTATCATAGGGGTCGATAACGTCAATCTTCTTGTCTCGATCAACCCATTCTCCATTCAACAACATCTTCATTTCGTACCTCCCACTGCCAACAGGTCCACCAACGTCGAATAGCCGGTTTCGATCTTTCCGGCGCCCGGCCCGACTATCGTGACGTCACCCAGCGCATCCGTCGTCACGGTAACGGCGTTGGTAGCGTTCATTATTCCCGCCAGCGGGTGGCTCAAGTCCACCTCTTCCGGTCGCACGCTGCCCTTGACGATCTTACCGTCCCGCCACACTTTTCCGATCAGCTTGAACCGTCGGCCTTTCCCTTTGGCCGCCTTGATGGCATCGACCGTGATTTCCGTTATACCCTTACATTCAAAATCATCCGGCTTGCAGTCCGCCCCGAACACGGCGTTGGCCAGAATCGTGATCTTGGCCAGCGCGTCCCAGCCCAACACGTCGGCATCCGGCACCGCTTCGGCATACCCCAACTCCTGCGCCTTCTTCAACGCATCCTCGTACGACATGCCTTCTTCCATCTTAGTCAGGATGTAATTCGTCGTGCCGTTAAGGATACCCTTTATCTCGGAGATTTCGCACCCGGCCAGAGTCTCGCGCACCAGATTCAGAAGCGGCGTGCCGCTCATAACCGTTCCTTCATAGAAAAGCCGGAGACCTTTGCTCCTCGCCAGCTCGGCCAGATCGTGATAGAAGAGCGCCACCGGACCTTTGTTGGTTGTGGTGACGTGCATCCCCTTTTCGAAAGCCGCTTTGATGTGCGATGTCGCCGGTTCCCCCGTCTTGATATCGGTATACGTCATCTCCACCATCATATCGGCCTCAGCGGCGCTGATCATCGCCAGAGCGTCGCCGGCAAACTCCACATCCAGCTCCGTCAGCTTGCCGCCCTTTTGCACCTGCGCCAGCGCCTTCTTCAGATCGATCCCGTCGGGATTGTAAATCGACCCTTTCAGCATATCGGATATCCCCACCACCTTGAACTCGAAGCCGTGCCGCTCCTTGAGCAGCTTCTCCTTTTCCGTCAGCAGCTCGGCCAGGCCCTGACCCACCGTACCAAATCCCAGGAGTAGTATTCTCATTTGACCTGTTCCCTTTTATAGTTCCTTAACTCTTCATTTGTCTTGCTTATGATACCTGTTCGGCGAATCGAACATATCAATCACCTGCACTCGCGAATGAAAGACCGCCGAATGCTCCGCCCCCTCCGGAATGAAGTACGTATCTCCCCGGCCGACCCGGTGTGGCGTGCCGCTGATCGTCAGCGTCATCTCCCCGGTCAGCATAATGCCCCACTGAGCACAATGCGAGTGCGGCGGTACCTTCGCGGTCGGTTCGATGTCAAAGAAGACCACCTGACGGACGCCGTCTTCCATCAGCCACCCCTTGACACCCGTCACAGGGACGTCAACCTCGGGGAGATTCCGGACGAATTCCGGGTATATCGAACCATCCCACGTCGTGCCGATTTCTTCCAAACGATCCTCCCTTACCTCGAACTGATGTCCGCGAACACTGTTTTATGACCCTGGCGCATGATCTCTTTGGCGTCCTGATCGCACCTTACACACTTGTGATAAATGACATCGCCTATCAACTCCGCCTTGGCGTCGCGTTCCTCGTCGGACAGAAAATACGCCTCCATCGTGTCATAGGGCCGCGAAGTGCCGTCCGATTCGTACTTGATCGTGATATCACAGCCGCTGTCCAGAACTTTGTGGGTGTTCTCGGTCCAGTCGAACCCCTCCATGCCCAGGTCCGGGTTAATACGCAAGTGCGCCGTCAGTTTGACGTCCGGCAAGCCGGATTCTTTCAGTTCACGATCGCATTGCACAAACGTCTCCGGACTGGCGCCGTTTCCGATATTAACCTCGTATATGGGCGTCGTGCCGTCGTCACGAAGATACGCCTTGATGATGTTCATCAGCATCCGGAACTGTATCGTGTTCTGAGTCGACAACAGCATCGATATCTTAAAACTGATCTCCGGCACCAAACGGCCCAAATAACAAGCGGCCACAATCGTCGACCAGCTCGGATTGAGAAAGAAGTTGGCGCCGGTCTCCATCGCTGCCCGCAGTAGACCGTCCAGGTACATCAGATGGTTGTTGTCCGCCACTTCGACTCCGCCCAGGTTACCGAACGCCGTCCCCATATTCTTCATCACGATCTGACTGAGCCCCTCGCCGAGATCGTGTCGATCGAACTTTTCGCCGGTAATCCTTTCAACTTTCGCGAAGCGCTCTTCCGGCCACGGCGTGGTCAGTAAGTTCGTCGAACAGAACTTGCTCGCCCCCAGGATATTCTCTCCCATCGCCAGCGTCGCGGTTAGGTCGCCGCTATAGACATAATGATCTGTCAGCGCTACGACGGAGATCATCTCGGTCGGGAACAGTACGTTGCCGTTTTCCGCCACCCGGCGAATACAGTCGGCTGTTACGTAGGCTCCCTGAAACCCGGACACCTGTGTCGTGCACACGCCCGGTTTGTCGAACTTGATGTTTTCTTTCTCGATGAAGTCCTCGACCTTGGGGAACTTCCTGACATGTTCTTCCGATTGCGCCAGCAAATCACCGAAGCCCCTGTCTTCGGCTTTCTTCTTGCGCATTTCATACCCACGCATGCCGGTAATCTGTTCGCCCACTGCCTTGCCCCCGCCGTATGCCTCCACCAATTTGTCAATTGCTTTGATGTCTTTCTCTGTCAGCAAGTCAAAATGCATGGGACCTCTCCCGGAATACTATATTGTGTTGATTCTACTTCACTCAATCGTTGCGTTTCAGTTACGGCTGTCATAGCAGCCCGGAATATACGCGATCCCCTCCCCGTCATCAAGGAATACTGACGCGGGACCAACAGTTGATTACTGGAGTTGGATATTCATTGGTCGGCCGATTGCTGGCTACTCAAATGTGCTGTCGGCGAAAAAGGTCTGGAGACCTGCAGCCAGTGCCAGGAACTCCCCTGCGATAAACTGGTTGCCTGGTCACAGCAGTCCGACCGTTATACCGCCGCATTGGTCAGATTAACAGGGATGACATAAGCCCACGTCCCGTCACCAGGCATCGACTTCCGTCCGACGGCCCCTGCCGCAAGCAAGGTGGGACAGTCTTTTGCAGCGCGGCATGGAACCCGTTCCTGACTGTAGCACATTGGCTATCAATCATACCCACCCCTAACAAAAACGTAACAATCAAAGACCTCCTATTCCTGTACCTGGCCGGGAAAACCGCTTGACACTGAAAAGCTGAAGTGCTATGTTGAGACGAGCAGGTGAGGAGGATTCCCCACCCGTTGGTCTTGTCAAAAAAGAGAATACGAAACCTCAAAATCGGTTACGATTTGTGACCGGAGGACGAGAGACAGAGCGAAATTAGGTAATTGTACGCAGCGGTGCTGGGCTTACTTTTCGATTGTCGGGTGTCAGTAACGCAACAGGGTAATCTCATCGACCACAGTCGAAACGGGACGTCAGCGACGCTTCGCTGATTACGGACGAAACATCAATCTAAATACATGCAGGAGTACAAATGATGGGATGCTGTACGCCGAATTCTCATGAGCGGGTTTCCACCTGTGCGAAACCCCGAGGGACCAGGTTCGAGACTTTTACAATCTGTCGTAAACCAACGTCAATGCGATCCGGGTTTCTGCCCATGCTCGCTCTTTTGTTGGCGACACTGCTTATGGTCATTCAGCCGGTTGTGGCGCAGGTCGGCGGCGAGCAGCCCCAACTCCCCAAGCGAAATCTGGCCGGTTTCCCTTTGTCGTTTACCGAAAACGTCGGGCAGTTTGATCCCACGGTGCTCTACCAGGCCGATGCCGACGGCGCTGCCCTGTGGATCACGACAGACGGCATTTATCATCAGCTTTTCCGAAAGTCCGATTCTACGCTCATTGACCCCGAAACGGAACAGTATGAATACGAATATGAGCAGGTACTGATAAAGGAGTCTTTCCAGGGAGCCAACCCGTCGCCGACGGTGGTCGGCGAGGATATGACATCCTTCAAATCCAACTACTTCATCGGCAACGACCCGCTGGCGTGGCGCACTGATGTCGACAACTATAGCACGGTTCGGATGCTGGAAATCTACGACGGCATCGATCTGCGGCTGTACGGCAACAACACGCTGCTGGAGTCCGATTTCATCATCTCACCCGGGGTCGATCCGGCCACGCTGGAGGTGGCGTTCGAGAACATTCAGGATCTCAAAATCAACGTCGACGGCGACCTGGAGATTGAAACCCCTTTTGGTACCATTATAGAGAAAAAACCGATTGCCTATCAGGTGGGCGGCTCGAAGCGGGCCGAAGTGGAGTGTGAATATCAACTGACGTCTTCCACCACATTTGGCTTCAGCCTCCCCGACGGGTACGACACTACCCAGACACTCGTTATCGACCCGGTGCTGGTCTATAGCACGTATCTGGGCGGATCCAACGTCGATGAGGGCTTCGGCATTGACATTGATGATTCCGGGTATGCCTATGTGACGGGCCAAACGGCCTCCATGAACTTCCCCACCGTGAACCCATATCAGGTTTCTATTGCCGGCATCGATGCCTTTGTCACGAAGCTCGACACCTCCGGCTCCAGCCTGATCTACTCGACTTTTCTGGGCGGCTCAACCGTGGCCAGCACGGATGAAGGATACAATATTGCAGTCGATGCTACCGGTCATGCCTACGTGGCCGGCCGCACCCGCGCCACGGACTTTCCCACTGCCAACGCCTTCCAGCCGACCCGGAGTGGTACTGCCTATGATGCGTTTGTTACCAAACTGAGCCCGGCCGGTAATTCGCTCATCTATTCCACGTACCTGGGCGGCAGCAGTGAAGAACACTACACCGGTATAGCTATCGATAACAACGGATTCGCGTACCTATCCGGTCAAACCGGTTCCACCGACTTTCCCACACAAAACCCCGTGCAGCCATTTAATGCCGGCGGCATTGACTTGTATCTGGCAAAGCTGGATTCGAGCGGCTCGGCCCTGGTATACTCGACTTACCTGGGAGGAACCGGCAGCGACTCCAAGAGCATTCCGAACTCGGTCGCTGTCGATGCATTGGGTCAGGCCTACGTGGTCGGATCATCCCAATCCATTGATTATCCGACTGTCGGCGCGGCGCAGCCCGCGAATGCCGGTGGTCGTGATGGCGTCTTGACGAAGTTTGCGGCGAATGGCGCCTCTCATATCTACTCTACATACTTGGGCGGCAGCGGAACCGATAACCTCATGGCTGTCGCCGTTGACGACGATCAACACCCGCACGTACAGGGTTATGCGAATTCCAGTAACTTTCCCACAACCAACCCGATTCAGGGCGGCCTGGCCGGGGCTTACGATTTCACTGTCACGAAGTTCGATTCGAGCGGTTCGACCCATTTGTTCTCCACGTATCTCGGTGGCTCCGACAACGAGATCTTCGGCGGTATTGACCTGGATGCCCTTGACAATATCTTTTTCACGGGCGCCTCACGCTCCACTGATTTCCCAACTTTCGCTCCGGTTCAAGGCACCAATGCCGGTTCGTATGACGCCGTTGTTGTGGAGATCGACCAAGCTGGTACACAGTTGCTGTTCTCGACCTATATGGGCGGCAGTTTCACGGATATCGGATACCAGTTGGCTGTCGACGATAGTTCGTGTGCTTTTGTCACCGGCACCACGGCATCAGCCGATTTCCCCACCCAGAATCCGTTTCAGGTCGGTTCCGGCAACGACGCTTTTGTGTTTAAGGTCTGCTCGGCCAACCAGCGGCCAGTGGCGCAGTGCCAGGACGTGGTTGTTTCCGCCGACGCTAATTGCGAGGCCAATGCCGACATAGACAATGGTTCGTTCGACCCCGACGGTGATCCGGTCACCATTACGCAGACTCCGTCCGGACCATATCCGCTCGGTGTAACGGCCGTAACACTGATCATTACAGACAACGGCGGACTGGCTGATACCTGTACTGCCAACGTAACCGTAGTCGATGACACCCCGCCGGTCGCCAATTGCCCGGCTGACATTGTATCGGCTAATGATCCCGGTCAATGCAGCGCCGTTGTCAACTTTGCCGTGTCCGCTACAGATAATTGTCCCGGAGACACGGTCATCGCCACACCCGCCTCCAGCTCAGTCTTCAATATCGGCGTAACTCCGGTCGAAGTCATTGCCACCGATGCCGCCGGCAACGCCGACACCTGCTACTTCAATGTAACCGTCAACGATACCGAGTCGCCGGTGGCGCAGTGTCCTGCCGACATCGTTGTGAGCAATGACGCCGGCGAGTGCGGCGCGGTAGTGAACTTCAGCGCCACCGTCACCGATAACTGCCCTGGCGCGACTATCTTGTGCACGCCTGCTTCGGGCACTCTGTTTCCCGTCGGCGTGACCAACGTAACCTGCATCGCCACCGACGCTGCCGGCAACGCCGACACGTGCACTTTTAGTGTAACGGTCAACGATACCGAGCCTCCCGTAGCCCAGTGCCCGGCTGATATCGTAACCGATAATGATCCCGGGGCCTGTGATGCCGTCGTCAACTTTAGCGCCACCGTTTCGGACAACTGTCCCGGCGCGACCATAACCTGCACACCCCCATCCGGATCGGTTTTCCCGGTCGGAACAACGACCGTTACCTGCATTGCTGTCGATGCAGCCACCAACGCCGACACCTGTACGTTCACGGTGACTGTTAACGACACCGAAAATCCCACGATCGCATGCCCGGCCGACGTTACGGTCCAGTGTCCCACCGATGTTCCGCCGCCGGATACATCGTCAGCAACCGCTTCCGACAACTGTGACCCGAATCCCGTTATTACTCACATGGGGGATGTCTCGGACGGACAGACTTGCCCCGAAACTATCACCAGAACGTATCGCGCTACGGATTCCAGCGGCAATTGGGCCGAGTGCGCTCAGACCATAGTCGTCAACGACACCATTGCGCCGGTCTTCGACCAACCATGTCCCGGCAACATAACAGTCGAATGCGACGCCGTTCCGCCGGCAACGACCTTAACGGCAACCGACAATTGTGACGCAGACCCGACTATCGTATTTGTGGAAGACACCACTCTGGGCTCGTGCACCGGAGAATATACGCTGACCAGGACCTGGACAGTCACCGATGATTGTAACAACCAGGCGCAATGCGTCCAGGTCGTTACCGTCGAGGACACGACCCCACCGGAGTTCGATCAGCTCTGCCCGGCGGATATTACCGTCGAATGTGACAACATCCCGACCGCACCGACCTTGACCGCCACCGATAACTGTGATCCCGCACCGACAGTCACATTCAATGAAACGACCACCCCCGGCAACTGCGATCAGGAATTCGTAATTACTAGGACCTGGTCTACGACTGACGACTGCGGCAACGATACCACCTGCATCCAGGTGATCACGGTCGAAGACACGACCCCGCCCGCGTTCGATCAGCCCTGCCCGACCGACATTACGGTCGAATGTGATAATGTCCCTGATGCCGCGGTTCTGACGGCTACCGATAACTGCGATCCCGCACCGGTGGTTACATATACGCAGGATTCCACTGGCGGCGCCTGTCCGCAGGAGTATACCCTCACCCGCACCTGGACCGCCACCGACGATTGTGATAATGCCACCGTCTGCGTGCAAGTCGTCACCGTCGAGGATACCACCCCGCCGGTCTGTACGGTCCCCAATGACACCGCTTTCTTCCAGTGTATCCCCACCGAAGTCTGTCTGCCGGTCAACTGCTCGGACAACTGCAACCCGAGCATCACGCCCGCTGTTCTGGCCGGTCCCGGTCAGATCATCGGCGGAGACTGGTGCTACACCCCAACTGTGGACGAGACAGCAACTATAGTAATCGGCTGCGATGACGAGTGCGGTAACACCTGTATCGATTCCTTCACCGTCGAGTTTGACATCAACGAGCCGCCACAGTGCACGAACCCCGGCAATCAGATCTTCACGCTCTGCGATCCTATTGAGGTTTGCGTGCCGTTTACATCCAGCGATCCCGATAACAACCTCGACAGCTGCTACGTAACCACCGGACCGGGAGCCGTAGTCGGGTCCCAGTGGTGCTATACTCCGGGGGGCGATGAAATTCACGATGTAACTATCCGGTGTGTCGATGCCTGCGGGGAATTCTGTGAGTTCACGTTCAACGTCCAGTTCGAACTGAACGACCCGCCCGAGATCGTGTGCCCCAACGACACTTCGATTCATTGGGGCAGCGTCCTTCAAGTAACCGCCCAGGCTTCCGATCCTAACCCGGGCCAGCCGTACACGGTGTCGCTGGGGGCGGGTTCACCGGGTGACGCCACTATCAACCCCAACACCGGCGCCATCACATGGTCTACGGACGGATCGGATGTCTGCGATCATACGTTCACCGTCGTAGTTACTGACAGCTGCGGCGCGGCCGATACCTGCTCGTTCGACGTCTGCGTATTCAACATTCCGCCGGAGATTACCTGTCCGACCGACACAGCCCTCATTCTCTGGGGTGATACGGTCGCCGGTACCGTTACCGGCAACGATCCGGACACCGGACCTTCGCCGCTTCTGTATTCCCTGGCGTCTTTTAATGGCCCGGGCGCGCCGACCGTAGACCCGGCTACCGGCGACTGGGAGTGGGTCACGATGGACGATGCCGCCTATGTTGGTTTCTTCGAACTGCAGATAGCCGTTTCCGACGGCGCCAACATCTGTGATCCGTGCAGCCCGAACAACGCCGATTCCTGCAGTGTCTTCATTCGGGTCGAACCGACCTACCGGCTGACGATCGAAAAGACCCATAATACGATCCAGGGTCAGTACGAATACGTATCCATAACTCTGGAAGACTACCCGATCGAAATGGGCGGCTTCGACTTCCTGATCGCATACGATGCTTCTGCTCTCACGTTTGCCGAGGCGTCCCCCGGCCAGTTGCTCGAAGACTGCGGCTGGGAGTACTTCACGTACCGGTACGGCGTCGAAGGCAACTGCGGAGACGCCTGCCCCTCCGGGCTTCTGCGCATCATTGCCATGGCGGAAACGAACAACGGTCCCAACCATCCGTCCTGCTACGGCCCGCCGGATACCGATCCGCACGAACTCGTGTCGCTCCGATTCCTGGTTACGAACGACCGGAATTTCGAATGCCAGTACGTGCCGATCAGGTTCTTCTGGGATGACTGCGCCGACAACACAATTTCCAGCGTCGGCGGGGACACGCTCTTTTTAGATTTACTGATCTACGATTTCGAGAACGGCTTGCTTTGGGATGAAGATGATGATGGACAATTTCCGGAACTTACCAGACCGCTTGGACTCGGGGCACCGGATGACTGTATCGACCCGCAGCCGGATAAACCGTCACCACAGCGCCGCGTGGAATTCAAGTTCGGCGGCATCGATATCATCTGCGCCGATTCCATCGATGCCCGCGGCGACATGAATCTCAATGGCATCAGCAACGAGATCTCCGATGCCGTCCTGTACGCCAACTACTTCGTGTATGGGCTTGGTGTCTTCAAGGTCAGCTCCGAGGGTCAGATAGCGGCCTCGGATGTCAACGCTGACGGCCTGACGCTGACGGTGGCCGACCTGGTGTACCTGATTCGAATCGTAGTCGGTGATGCCCTTCCTTATCCGAAACCGGTCGTTCCCGAGCTGGCCGAGTTCCACGTTGTCGACGGCAAGCTGACGGTTGATTCCGACTCCCCCATGGGCGCCGCCCTGGCTATCATAACGGGCAACATCGCTCCAACTCTGCTGGCGGACGGAATGGACATGTTGTATGCCTATGACGACAACAACGATGTCACTCGTGTCCTCGTCTACTCGCTGCAACAAGGCCACAGTTTCACGGGAGACCTGATCGACATACCGAACGGGGACGTCATTTCGCTCGAGATGGCCACTTACCAAGGGCATCCGGTTGTGGGCAAGCTGATCCCCGATGATTACTTCCTGGATCAGAACTATCCCAATCCGTTCAATCCGACCACGACCATCAGCTTCGGCCTGCCGGTCGCCGGCGACTATAGCCTGGCGGTGTACAACGTGGCCGGCCGGGAAGTAGCCCGATTCAACGGCCACGCCGAACCGGGCATGGTACGGATTGAATGGGATGCAGCCAATCTCGCCAGCGGTGTCTATTTCTACAGACTGACCACCGGCAGCTTCAGCGATACCAAAAAGATGATCCTGCTGAAGTAGAGAACACTCCTCTAAACTGCGAGAAAGAGACCACTTCAGGATCTGAAGTGGTCTCACTGTTTTGGCCCAATCTCACGAGAACGGCGGTTCGCCGGCTCTTGCCGCGATAACGCATTAATAATCCGGGCTATATACTTGACACATAGGGTCTGTTTACTATATTACGCGGCAACATGATGGATTTCTAGTACCTACAATTCCGATATTATCAATCCTGGAACCCCGAAATTGACTTGAAGGAGTACAAACATGCGTAACACCGTCAGTAAGATTATCTTAGCAATATTGTTGTTCTCAGGTGCTGTCGAAGTCAGTGCGGAAATCCCGCAAGTTATATCTGTTCAGGGCCGTCTCACCGATTCAGCCGGCGTGACGGTATCGGACGGTCCCCAATTGGTCCGATTCAATATCTATAGCGATTCCTCCAACGGCGCCGCCCTCTGGAGCAGTTCCATTCGGCAGATCAACGTGACCGACGGCCTGTTCAGTTATAACCTGGGCGACACGGTCGCATTACCCAATAACCTGTTCGACGATACTACCCTATGGCTGGGTATCAAGGTCGGCACTGATCCGGAAATGACTCCCCGAATACGTCTCACCAGTGGCAGCTATGTCTACCGCGCTCTGAAAACCGACAGCGCTGATGCGGTCGACTGGAGCGGCATAAGCAACATCCCGGCCGGTTTCGCCGACGGGACGGATGACGGTAGCTCATATACAGCCGGCAGCGGCTTGCAGTTGGTGGGCAACACATTCTCCGTACTCGTGGGCGGTATTACCACTTCGCACATTGCCAACGGCGCCATCACCAATGTCGATATTGATGATTCAGCCGACATCGAGCCGACGAAGATAAGTGGCACAGCAGCCAGTCTCCAGAACAACAACGTCTTCGAGGGTCTCTCTAATGTATTCCGGGGTCAAGTACGGCTTGAGAGAAGACTCCGCTTTACAAGAGAAAACCTGGACCGATGGACGTTTTCCGAAGGGAGTTCAACCGGGTTGCGGTTGATACAGGAACGTGATGACTTTGGGGTACCGGTGGCCAAAACCAGATTCGAGGTACGCGATGACGGCACATTCGAAGTCGGTGACGGCATGCTGGTCGTCAACGAGGACGGCATTCACATCGGAGATGGGAGTGACCCCACCGAAAACTACATCGTGCGAGTGGAACAGAGCAGAAATACCGGGCTCACGACCTACGGTTCACGTGTCGATATTTCCAATTCGGGCGATGGGAATATGTACGGGTTTCGCACTTCTCTTCAAGCGACCGCAGAGGTGAACGGCGGAAATGTCTATGGATTCTACAGTGACACCTGGTCCGACGGTTCGTTCCGATACGGTCTCAGGGCGGCCGCGTCCGCCAACGACTTCTCGATCAGCACCGGCACGAGCTACGGCGTGTATGGCCGCGCCTGGGACGGAAACGAGGCCCGCGGCGTATATGGCCGGGGAACGTCGGCCGAAACCAACTGGGCCGGTTATTTCTCCGGGGACATCAATGTTACCGGCAGCGTCGTCAAAGCCGCCGGAAAGTCCCGTATCGACCACCCGCTCGACCCGGAGAACAAATATCTCCAACATACGGCCATGGAGTCACCAGATATGCTCAACGTCTACAGCGGTTCCGTGAATCTTGACGGAAGCGGGTCCGCGTTCATACAGCTCCCGGAGTACTTCGAGATGATCAACGACGACTTTCGCTACCAACTCACACCCATCGGCAGTTCGATGCCCGAGCTATTCGTCGCGGAAGAGATCAAGGGCAACCAGTTTCGCATCGCCGGCGGCATGCCAGACGGCAAGGTTTCCTGGGAGGTGACGGCGGTACGACAGGATAACTGGGCCAAAGCCAACCGCACACAGGTAGAAATGGATAAGCCGGACCACGAGAAAGGCTTGTACCTGCACTACGAGGAACATGGACAGCCGATGGAAATGTCGGTCGAGCGGGAAGAGCTGCTTCGAGATCGTGAATTGCGCCAAACCAGGGGCCGAGAAGAATAGTCCTGCAGGGTAGGTCCGCTTCGGACCTGCCGCTTTCCGGGCAGGTCTGAAGCAGACCCGCCCTCTGCTTGAAACCCCAGCGGCTAATCACCCCACACATGATTTGCTGACCCCGCCCCGTTTGTTCCACTTTTCACAAGGCCGCGAGAAAACCCAATTTTATAGTTGACATCGCCGGTCCATTTACTATACTTATTGTCAACTTGACCTGTTTCAATAGCAGTACCCACAGGTTCAGGGCACATCTGAATTCGAGAAACTAAGTGCGAAAGACATTCCAAAGGAGATTACGTATGCACCCGTCATGGAGAAATGTGACTTGCGGTGGCATCCTGTTGGCGCTGGCCGCGACAATAGCACATGCCGATGTTCCGCAAGTTGTCACCATTCAGGGCCGTTTGACCGACACCGCCGGTGTGGTCATTCCTACCGGCCCACAACTGGTTAGATTCAACATCTATAGTGATTCAGTCGGCGGCACCTCGATCTGGAGCAGCGCCATCAGACAAATCAATGTGGTCGACGGTCTGTTCAGTTACAATCTGGGCGACACAGTCGCCCTGCCGGACAATTTGTTCGATGACACCGCCCGCTGGCTCGGGATCAAAGTAGGCGTCGATCCCGAGATGACACCCCGGATCAAACTCACTTCCGGTACCTATACGTACCGAGCTCTACGAGCCGACACCGCCGCACGGGCCGATGAAGTGCATTGGAACAACATTACGGGCACTCCGCCCGGATTTGCCGACGGTGTGGATGACAACACGGTATACACAGCCGGCAGCGGTCTGCAGTTAGTTGGTACAACGTTCCTAATATCTAATGTTACGAGCACCCATATCCAAAACGGAACAATTCTCGATGCCGACATCAGCAACTCGGCAAACATCAGCCCCTCTAAAATCAACGGCACAGCTGCAACTTTGGGCGGATCTAATGTCTTCAGCGGCACCGGCAACCAATTCCAAAATGGACTACTTGTAGGTACTAGCGGAAATCTCGTTCTTGAGGATAACACGCTGGATTTTAGACGCTCAGGCGCCCAACGCTGGCGCTTCACAGAAACAGCAACAACCGGATTGAGACTCTTTCAAGTTTATACTGATGGCGGATCGTTGCTTAATCAAGTGCGATTGGAGGTCGAAAATAACGGCACGGTCAAGATCGGGGACAGCACTTTTCGCGCCAATAGTGATGGTATTTCAATCGGTAACCTTGCTCCACATTCTACCTATCTCATGCGTTTGGACAGGCGATACAACACGACAGCGTCAAGATATGGTATGTACATTCGTCAGGACAATGCCGGCACAGGGTCTCTATACGGTATTTACTGCTTTACGGAAGCAGCCACGGCTGGAGCGGGCGGTCTCGTCCGAGCTATTCAGGGCGAGGCGTGGTCGGACGCTAGTACTCGGTACGGAGTCCGGGGTGAAGCCGAGGGACAGAACACCTCTATCACTACTGGTACGAGTTATGGCATATATGGATTGGCGTACGATGGCGCCCAGGCCCGCGGGGTTTACGGCAACGCCAGCTCTGCTACGACCAACTGGGCGGGATATTTCTTTGGCAACGTGAATGTCACCGGTAGCGTCGTCAAATCCGCGGGTATTTCTCGCATCGACCATCCAACCGATCCGGCCAATAAGTACCTCCAGCACACCGCTCTTGAATCCCCCGATATGCTGAATGTTTACAGCGGGACGGTGACTCTGGACGGCAACGGTTCGGCCATTGTGCTTTTGCCGGAATACTCTGAAATGATCAACCGTGATTTCCGCTATCAACTTACTGCGATAGGGACTGCCATGCCGGAATTGCACATCGCCGCCACGATCAATGGCAATCAGTTCCAGATTGCGGGCGGTAAGGCGGACGGCGAGGTTTCGTGGCAGGTGACGGGCGTTCGTCAGGATGTCTGGGCCGAGGCCAACCGGACGCAGGTCGAAATCGATAAACCGGATGACGAAAAAGGACTTTACTTGCATTACGAAGAATACGGCCAACCGTTGGAAATGTCGGTCGACAGCGATGCGCTAATCGAAGCGCGAGAACAACGCGCCGAACGAGGCGCGATAGAATAGAAATGTAGGTCGGGTCTTGAGGCGCCAAAGGCGGCGAATGACCCGACAAGTGACCCAGGAGCAAACAAATGAAACGCATCCTAGCCTGCATAGCTTCGGTGCTGTTTATATCCACATTGGTTACAGCCGAAGTTCCCCAGCATATCAACATCCAGGGCCGATTAACGGATGCAACAGGCAGTCCTATCAGCGACGGTAACCACCTGGTCAAATTCGTAATCTATGATGCACCGGCCGGCGGAACCGAACTGTGGAGCAGCGGCTTTCTGGGTATAACGGTGACCAACGGCCTGTTCTCGTACGAATTAGGAGATTCGACGGCTCTCCCCCACGGACTCTTTACCTGGGACACCGTTCGGTACCTGGGCATAACAGTCGGTGCTGATCCGGAACTAACCCCGAGAACGAAATTGTCGTCCGGTAGGTATGCCTACCAATCCTTACGTTCGGATACGGCTGACTACGCCGTCATGGCCGTCAATGGCAGCGGCTGGGTCGATGACGGCTCTGTGGTCCGACTCAATGACTCCACTGACTTTGTGGGCATCGGACGCACGAATAAAATCAATGGCACCGAGTTCTTTGGCGTTAATTCGGACGACCCGACGGCTACCTACGGCGGCATGTATATCAATACGCCGCACGAAAACGGCCTGCCATTCTATGGGTACGCCACCGACGGTATCGCCCGTACCTACCACTTCTATAATGGACACGATGACAGCTGGAGTCTTTTCCATTCCGGCGGCACCCGTATTTCGATCAATTCCGAAGGATTTGTCGGTATCGGCCGGAAATTCCAGGTCACGTCGTCAGAGCTTTTCGGTATACACTACCCGTACTCCGGCAGTAGTTACGCCGGCATGTATATCAATCATGCCGATGCGAACGGTCGCCCGTTCTATGGTTATGCCACTGAGGGCGATGCGAAGACATATCACTACTACAACGGGAACGTCGTCACAGACGGCGAGGGCTACGCAACCGTCACCATGCCGGACTGGTTCGAGGCGCTAAACCGAGATTTCAGATATCAATTGACCGTGATCGGCGAATTCGCTCAGGCCATCATCGCAAAAGAAATCAGCAATCGGCAGTTCACGATCCAGACGGACAAACCCAACGTCAAAGTCTCCTGGCAGGTGACCGGCATCCGCCAGGACAAGTGGGCTAACGCCAACCGCATCCAGGTCGAACTGGACAAACCCGAACATGAACGCGGCAAGTACTTCCACCCCGAGGCCCACCTCGTACCGGAAGAAATGGGCATAGCATACCAGATGCGGCAGCAGGCGGAAGCAATTGACCAAGAGGCAAATAAGACGAGTAGCGAAATCGAATGAGACAAAGCGGCTTGACGATGAAGAAAATAAAGTCGATAAAAAGACATCGAGCTATCTGGGCAGATTTGTTGACAACGTTCCTGTTGGCTCTGACAGTTGCTGCATCGCTTTCGGCCGAAGTTCCGAGGCAAATCCCTGTCCAGGGCCGCCTGACCGATTCTACCGGCGGGCCGGTTGCCGACGGCAGCTACGATATGACATTCAGACTTTACCATGACTCAGTCGGTGGTGTATTCGTGTGGAACAGCGGTTCGCGATCGGTTACAGTTACGAAGGGGCTATTCACCTACCACCTGGGCTCTAATGTTGCTCTTCTCCCCTCACTCCTGGCAGGTGACTCGGCTATGTGGTTAGGCATCAAGGTAGATAGTGACCCGGAGATGACTCCGAGAATGAAGCTCAACTCCGGCAGCTATGCCTACCACGCTCAGAGCGCCGACTCGGTTTCCTCCTCGCGTTACTTCGAAGTAGCAGGAGACACCATTAGAGGAACCGTGTTCTTCGATCAGGGTAATGATGGCCTGCATGAAGCTCGGATCGTCGTAGCCAACGGCAATGCGGACTTGTATCTGATGCAGGATAACAATCAAAAAGTCCAGTTGGCTGTCGTTGATGATCCGGCAGGCGAATACGGTAGCCTCGAGCTAAATGACGCAGATGGAACTGTAGGCGCTCGGTTGCGCGCCAGCCCGGCTGAAGGATCAAGTCTCCTGTTCTTCAAGGAAAACGGCAATTATGCCGGAGCGTTCGTGGGTGGAACGACGACTGAAGGAGGTTCCTTCGAATTGACGGACGGCGGCGGCGTAAATGTAATTCGCCTGGATGCAGATGCAAGCGGAGACCCATCAGCCCAATTGCCTGAGGGATCAATCAGCTCTTATGAAATAGTTGATAATAGTTTGTCTCAAGCCGATCTTGGAACCAATTCGGTCGGAAGCGACGAGATCGCCGATGGAGCGATACAGAATTCCGATATTCAAATTAACGCGGTTACGCTTGCCAAAATGGCGCAAAATTCGGTTAACTCCGGAAAAGTAATAGATGGTTCTTTGCAGACTATTGATTTGTCAGCTTCTGCCGTTCCTGCCGTCGGCTACACTACAATCTCAGGGAGTTCATCCAGCAGCGCACCAGAGACGGTGGATGACTTCACGGTAACCGTGCCGGGAGCCGGAATGCTGGTTGTTACAGTGACTGGCGGCTATTTCTTCGACCTTGATGCCCCGGCCAATACGACTTTAATTGATTATGGCGGCTTTGGATTATGTGATACACCAAATTCTAATCTTACGTGCGACGGCACCTTTATGAACAGCTATTATCAGGATGCCGAAGATGCTTCTCCCAACACCAATAATCATACACATTTCTTCAGCATTCAACGAGTGGTATCGGTTACGGCCGGTTCGTATACATTTTACTTTAATGCGAGACGGACAAATACGTACAATGCCACATTCTGGCTATGGGGAGCAGCCAAGGTATCGGTCATGTATTTTCCTTCGTCGCTCACTATGTCCAGCCCTGTGGCAGAAAACAATCAACCAATGACTCAGGAATGAAATCATACTGTAGATGGAGATATGAAGATGAGAAGAAGTTTAACCCCATTACCTGCACTGGTACCGATTTTGTTGCTGCTTATGGCGGGAACTAGCTATTCGAAGAACAGCCTACCGAAAACGTCCAAACCAAAAAAGACAACGATCGTCAAACAAGAAGAATTTTCCACAATAAAACCGGCCGTCGCCACGCCACCCAAGGAATCTAAGGACAAGACAACCATTATCGAAGAAGTCTGGCCCGAGCAACCCCCACAGTTTTCCCCCGCCGAGCCGGCCGTGGGCGAACAGCTCAACTGGATGGTTCTGTCCCAGGGGGGAGTTACACAAAGCAGTTCCACCAACTACAAGTTGGGCGTTACAATAGGCCAGACGGCAGCCGGCATGTCCGGTTCCACCAACTATAATCTCAACCTGGGCTTCTGGCAGAATTTCGCCACCGGTTGCTGCGTGAATCGGGGGGACGTGAACGGATTAGACGGCCCGTCCGGACCGATCGATGTCGCCGATATTACGTATCTCGTAGCCAAACTCTGGCAGGGCGGACCGGAACCACCGTGTGAAGAAGAGGGCAATGTCAATGATATGGACGGTCCCGGCGGCCCGGTCGATGTGGCCGATCTGACGTATCTGATCGCGTTCATTTGGCAGGGCGGTCCGGCTCCGCCGGCGTGCGACTGAAGTACCCACGCTTGCAAACGAATATGACAACGGCGACGGATTAACACGGTGTAGAATTAGAGGAGAGGGGCCTACGCCCACCCACGTTTCGACAGAATTCGCCGCTGCGTCGCGTAGACACGCTGGTCCTTCATAGCCTGTCGGTACCATTCGATCGTCAACGGCAGACCGTCTTGCAGCTGGATTTTGGGCTTGTACCCCAGCAATCTCGTGGCCAAAGATATGTCGCCCGTGAAGTTCGCGATCTCGCCGACACGCTTCGGCGCGAACGTGATTCTCGAAGAGGAATTGGCGTACTCCACGATTAAACCGGCCAGATGACTCAGTCTTTCGCTGCGGCCGAACGAGATATTCAGCGTCCGCCCGGCCGCGCGATCGAACCTCCTGACCACCCGGATAATGCCATCGACACAATCATCGATGTACGTGAAATCGAGACTTTTTGCCCGCCCGAACACCTGAATCTCCCGGTTCCGGAGTGCATAGTATGTAAATAGTGGTATAACGCGCTCCGACACGTCGTAACGACCGTACACGTTGGAGAGACGGACAATGACCGGCTTGATGGCATAGCATTCGCGATAGGCGTTGATCATCGCCTCGGATGAAAACTTAGATGCCGTATACGGCGAATTGATCGCCGTCACATGCGTCGATGCCTCTTTCCTCTTCTGACCCGCCCGAGACTCGCCGTACACTTCTCGCGAAGACGAAAACAGCACCCGCTCGATCTCTCGTTCGCGCACAAATTCCAGAACATTGAAAGTCATGAGAAAATTATCCCGTGCCAATCTCGGACGCAAGACCGAATCATGGACCCGTGCGTTGGCCGCGAAGTGCAGCACCATATCAGGGCGCTTGTCCAAACGTATGTTAGTCAGGGGCCGGCGAAGATCGTGCCGAACGGTACGGCGTTCTATGTCTTTGTACCACAGATTACGCTTTATATCAACCGGGACAACCTGATACCCGTGCGCCTCAAGCGCCAGCGTTACGGCGGTCCCCACGGTGCCTGAAGATCCGGTGACCAGTATCGTTTTGGACATGAACGTCTTCCCTAAATAACCGTGAATCCTGCTTTCGTCCAGGTGGTTCGGTTCAGAATGTTGTAGAAGTCACATACGACCTTCCGTTGCACGTGCGCTTTCAGTATCGAGGGCTTCAGCCGTTTGAACCGCTTATGCGCCGTGCCGATGACGACGGCCGAGGCCTTATCGACGGCGTCTTCCAGGGTCTTCTCCAGCGCAATCCCTCCTTCCGGCGTCCGTTCGTGGTTCGTCATATAAGGATCATATACTCCCAGTCTCGCACCGGCCTTCTTCAATCTCAGGGCTAACTGCACGGCGCGTGAGCCGCGCGTATCATCCAGGTCAGCCTTGAACGTGATGCCAAGAATGGCGATTTTTTTGCCCTTCATGGTCCCCAGACGTTCCTTCAGTGAGGCGACCATGTGATCCAGCAGCCGGTCGTTGACCGCCAGCGCCGTTCGGGCCGACTGAAACACGAAATCCGCCCGGGAGTCCGGGGAGTTTATCATGACGCAATCCTTCGGGAGGCAGGAACCGCCGAAGCCCAGGCCCGGCTCGAAATAGTCGAGACCTATCCTCGGATCGAGACCAATCCCCTCTTTGATCGGTCCGATGTCCAGATGCTCCTGGCGGGCGAAATCGGCCATCTCATGAATGAACGACAACCGGTGGGCCAGGTAGACGTTGGCCGCCAGCTTGATGATTTCAGCCGAGCGGCAGTCTGTCTCCACGACCGGGATGGATGGGCCGTATGCGACTTTGTAGACTTTTTTCAACGGCGCCAGATGGCGCTTGTCGTCGGCGCCAAGAATGATCCGCCACGGCCTAGCCGTGTCATCGTAAGCAAACCCCTCTCTCAGAAACTCGGGGTTCACAATGACCCGCACGTCTTTCCCGTACGGAGACTTATCGAGCAGCCGGCGGAACTGGCTCGCGAAGCCGTAGGCATTCGTGGACTTCAAAATCACTGTTGCCGGCCTCCGTCGTCGAGCACTGCCGATCCACTCCGCCATGCGGTGAAACGAATTCATCCGCATGCGGTGGATTTCCCGGTCGACCGAATCGATTGCCACGAAAATAAGATCAGCCTGCCGATACGGCTCGGGCTCCGGCGGCACGAAGGAGATTCGGCCGGCTCTGAGCACGCGCCTCAGTCTTCGGGCCAGTTCCGGCTCCCGGAAGGGAATGGCGCCGCGTCGCAAGGAGCGAACCAGTTCATCGTTCTTCTCCACTACCGTCACCGGGTAGCTCCTGTCGGCCAGGAACACGGCGGTGGCCAGACCGACATAGCCGGCGCCGACGACCAGAATATCAGATTTCGGCTTCATAATTGAGATCGAGTTAGAGGGGTTATGTCGATGTTACTTTGCCTGTCAATCGGTCCGCAGTCTACCCCGGCTCTGAACCATATGTCCATATTTGTCGACACTGCCTTACGTTACTCTCTTGAATCCCCAGTCAACCAGCTTGCGGGCTTCTCGAAAACGAGTCCGGTCTCCGGGCGCGCCAAGCACAACTAAAGTGAGTTTTCTTTCCTCGTTTGCGACCAGCGTGGTCAGGCAGTACTGTGCGTCTCGAATGTACCCCGTCTTGCCGGCCAGCACGTGGTAAGGAGAGTGAATCAACAGGTTCGTATTGGCCATTTGCCGATACGTATTTCTCCGATTCTGAATCTTCACCCTGTATTTTTTCTTTGACGTAATCTCGGCAATGAGGTCATATTCGAAGGCATAATGGAGTATTTTTGCGACTTCGTGGGCGGTCGAGATGTTTCGCGAATCGAGACCGGTCGGCTCGAAGAATTCGGTACGCTTCAGTCCCAGCGCCCGTACTTTACTGTTCATCTCGAGCACGAAGGCATCAATGGACCCGGAAATGGCCCGTGCCAGTGCGCGCGCGGCGCGGTTGTCCGAATTCATGAGAGAAGCATGGAGCAGGTCGTACAAAGTCATCTCGAATCCCGGGCGCAGCCGCGAACGGGAGGACCGGTAGGCATCCTGCTTGGTAATCGTCTCCGTCGTGTTCATCAAATCCAGCCCCTTGTCGAGCACGACCATGGCGGTGACCAGCTTGCTGATGGAAGCTATCGGGCGAACGGCGTCACAGTTCTTGGCATAGAGCACCTCGCCGTTTTCATAGTTGACGAGAATGGCGGACTTAACATTGAGATAGGGGCCCTTCTGAACGTCGTCGAAGTCAAACTCGCAGACCCGGCGAAAGCCGGCCTGTTCGTGAATGTCGTCAGCTTCCAGAAAATACAGGGAATTAGCGGAAAAGAAGACGAAGACCGCCAGCATCAATAACAGTGAGGGAACTCGTTGACGTGGTATCATATCCTCCTTATCGTCTTTTCGTCCGAACGTTAATACCGCACCCACCTTACGATTTCAGGCAACGTGGGGCGTTTGCCATACATAAGAATACCGATCCGAAAAATCTTGGCCGTCAGCCAAACCATCACCACCACCGTCAGACACACCAGGATGAAACCCAGCGCGGCCTCCCCGACTATACCGCTGAACAGCGAGTACTCCGATAGCGTCGGCGCCACGAATATGACCCGCATGGTCATCATGGGCGGCGTCAGAAATGGGATCAACGACAGAACGATTGACACTGTCGAGTTCGGCTCCTGAATGATATACATGGCCAGTATAAGGGGCAGCACCAATGTCAAAGTCACCGGCATAACGAAGTTCTGAGCTTCTTTCTCCGAATTGACGATAGAGCCGATCAGCGCAAAAATCGTCGAAAAGAGCAGGTACCCGGAGATCATGAAGAGAATAAAGAAGATAACTATAACCGGATTAAACAACACCCGATCTACCGAGGGACTGATATCGAGCGTTCCCTTCATGACATAGATCCCGGCGCCCATAAGGAACCAGACTGCAATTTGCGTAAGAGTGGCGGCGCCCAGCCCCATCACCTTCCCGAACATGAGTTGAAAGGGACTGACGGACGAAATCAGGACTTCCATGATTCGGGAGTTTTTTTCCTCGATGACCGATCTCATGACCATCTGCCCGTAGCCGATCATCATGGCGAACATAATCAATATAAAAATCACGGCACTGAAGTACTTCACTTCGAACGGTACCGATTCCCCTTTGGCGTCGCGAATCGAGAGATCGATACGCCGGGTCAGATGAAGAACCGAATCCACCGAGAGATTGACATTTGACTCATTCAACCGAACCGACGACAGAACATCGGATATGCGACGCTCGAAACGATTGAACGTCCGGAAATTGTCCGAATTTGTGACAACAAAGACCCCGGTGTCGGACCGATGTGCTTTTGGTTTGAAGACGACGATGTACTTTAGCTGCTTTTCACTTATCAGGTGCGCCAGTGAATCGTGAACTTCCGTAAACCGCGTCTCATCTAAAGGATCAATCTCAATCCGCGCCTGGACGTTGTAGTACGATGTCTCCTCATCATCGAGTTTGTACTGCTCAAGCGCTTTCGCAAATCGTTCTCCCAGGTCGTTTGATGACTGGTCGATTACGGCCAATTGTTCGGTTTCGGAAGCCCCTCTCATAGCCAGCAACGCCGGCACGACGGCAATACCGGCCAGGAGCGCGGGGGTCAAAAGGACCCCCACCAGGAACGACTTCTTCTTGACCACCTGAGCGTATTCCCGCTTGAATATGACCCAGAACTTAGACATTCGCGGGCCCCTCGGCCGTTTCATACTCGGCCGGATCGATTTGCGCCGTATCGATAAAGATGTCGTATAGTGACGGCTCCACCAGCTCGAATCGGCGGACCGTCACCTTGTCGGTTATAGCCTTCAGTATTTGATTGCTGTCCGCCCCGTCCTCGAGATCGACCTCGATGTAGTTCGTGAACTCCGTGACCTTATTCACGCCGGCCAATTCACCGATAAACCGCCCGTCACCGTCCATCTCGACCTGGATGGTGTTCTTGCCGAAGCGGGCTTTCACCTCGGACATGCGGCCGTCCAACACTTTCCTCCCCTGGTTTATCATGCAGATATGGTCGCAGAGTTTTTCCGCCTGCTCCATCACGTGGGTGGAAAAAAGGATAGTGCATCCGCCGCGCTTCAAGTCCAGTATGATGTTCTTCATAATCTCCATGTTAATAGGATCGAGCCCGGAGAACAGCTCATCGAGAATGATCATTTCCGGTTCATGGATAACAGTCGTAATAAACTGTAGCTTTTGCTGCATGCCCTTTGACAGCTCTTCTACCTTTCGCTTCTCGTAGCCGGTCAGTTCCATTCGTTCCAGCCACGGGCCGATGTGCGGTTTGATATTCTGTGGAGCACGTCCTTTCAATTCGGCCATGTACAGAATGACCTCCGTCAATGTCATCTTCTTGTACAGACCGCGCTCCTCGGGCAGATAGCCGACTCTGTTCTTAAACTCCGGGCCGGGCGGCTGGTCGTCGATAAGCACTTTCCCGGAATCAGGCACGGTGATATTCATGACCATCCGAATAGTCGTCGTCTTGCCGGCCCCGTTAGGACCGATTATGCCGTAGATGACGCCTTCCGGCACCGTCAGCGACAGATGGTCGACCGCTTTCGTGTCGCCGAATTCCTTGTTGATCTGTTCCAATCGCAATTTCATATGCTTACCCAATATATACTGTTACGCTTGGTAAAATGTTCAGGCGCAATCGTCAACAAAAAGTGTAGCAGAGTATTAGGAATGTGTGAGGAGCGACGGCTATGTCGGGCCCAAAGTAGGCCGGGACTACTTATCAGCGCCAGATCGTGTGACCCGACACGCAACCACCTGCTATACGAAAAACTTGTGCCGAACGGGTCTTCA